>NZ_JBIAVX010000036.1:0-43979 GCF_042894725.1 Streptomyces sp. NPDC001480
CGGACTGTTGCCGCCGGGGAGTGACGCCGACAGGCAGGCCGGACAGCCGGGATGACCGGCGCCGACCACCCGCGATCGCAGGGCCGAGGACCGCCAGATGCGGCCGCCGACCAGTGGAACCCTGCCGTCGGCTACGTCTGGCGGCTACATGATCGACGCGCCGCGGACCGACGCCGTTATCCGGTTCGACCCTGCGGAACGTTGACGCGAAAGAGGGTTCGCGCCCCAAGGTCGGCATGGGCAACACACAACGTGTGTAGGTGACTTCGGTCACATCCTGGAGGATGCGGTGGTCGCTCAGTTGTCATCTCGGCGGCCGACCGGAACTGCTCTGAGCTGCGCGAATACTGACTGTCGATGCTCGGGACGGAGCACAACAACCACGCTACACAACCGCCGGAAAAGTGTTCCCCCCGCGCGAGCCTGACGGGCTGTCGGGCCCCCTGAAGGCAGACGGGTGCTCGTGTCGGCTCTACCAGGACTGCGTACGCTTCTGCTCTGACCAACAGCGCGGTGAAACAAGGACATCCGGGCCGAGATCGACGCCGGACTGGTTGCCAAGAATCACCACCCGCGCCAACGGGACGTTGTCGGTCACCACGTAGTCCGATGCCCGTTCTCGACACCAGGAGGCCAAAAAGCAGTGACCCCCCGCGCCAACGGGGGGCCACCTACGTAGTCCGACAGCCCGCCACTCGACTCGTGCTCCTGCCAGAAGCCGACATCAAGATTGGATCGAAGCCATCAGCGCTGGAATCGAGACTAAGGGGCTGCACGCCCTGAAGTCACACAGGGGGACTCCATTGCGTCTCTTCCCCCACAGGATGCTCTCTGCCGTCGTCCCCTTCGGCGGTGACCGGTGATGCTCACGCTCCTCGTCGGCCTCGCGTTCGGCGGAGCTGCGGTCTACGTGGCCTACCGAGACCAGAAGCTGGGGGCAGCCATAGTGGTCGGCCTCACCGTGGTGACTGTCTTCTTGCTCCTCATGGAGAAGGACCCATCCGCGGCCACACCGCAGACGGTGGCCCCGTCGACACCCATGACGACGCCGCCGCCCCCCGGGCAGTCGGGACCGTCCGCTCCGTAGGAAGCCCTGCCCATGCGCGTGCCAGGTCCACGGGCACGCGCGCGGCAGCCCGGGGCTCGTGCCCGTCGTGAGTGCCGGGCGCAGAGGCGGCCCCGGGTGTTCTCGGGCCATGACGTCCCGGGGCCGCGCCTCACCGGCCGGTGCAACCGGGTGAGAGGCGCGGTCGTGACCTGCACGGGGAGGCAGGCTCAAGACCGCCACGCTGCACTAGTGTGACCCGCCCAACGAGCACAGCCGGGGCAACGGCACGGCCGCGTCAGCACACGGCAGTCGGCCGGCGGGCCGTGCACATTCGAGGACAGCCGGGCTGCGCCCCCGTGGCCATGGCAGCGATGGCTGCGCATCACCCGTCGGACAGCGATTGCGCACCACCCACCGCCACCGGGTTCCGGCTGCGCAGTCGTCGACGCGATTGCCCAGCGGCTGCGCAACGCTGTGACCTGCGGTGGTCGGGGCTGTGGTCGGGGTCCCGAGGCTCGTGGTGGGACTGGTGGTCGGGTGGTGCGCATCGCTGTACGGGCGGTGTGGCAGTGCGCAACCGCTGCGCGGTGATTGGTGCGCAGCGATTGCGCAGGGCGCCTAGGGCTACCGGGACTGACTCCAAGGGACGCGCCGGTCGGGGTCCTGGACAGGCCGCCACACGGGTGCGGAGGGGCCACCACGGAGCAGGTCGACCAGGGGCGTGGCCAGGACGGGGACGTTGCGCAGGAAGCCGGAGAGCGCCAGTTCCGAGGCGGCCGCGCGCAGGGCGCGGATGCGTGTCTCGATGCCGGTGGGGCCGGTGCCGTCCAGGACGAACAGCAGCCGCGGGAAGAGGGGATAGCGGCGCCTCCAGTCCTCTTCCGGGAGCTGTTGCCCGGCGGCCGGCCTCGGGCGTCCGGGCGGGGGTGCGGGGACGTAGTCGTGGAGGCGGGCGTAGGCGGTGAGTTTCGCGGCCAGGCGTTCGGGTCCCATGGTGGCCCGGTCGACTTCGACGAAGGCCCGCAGCATCGATCCGCCGTCCTCGCAGGTGCGGTAGTACAGCAGGGCGTCGGGGATGACGGCCTCGCCGCTGCCGAGGGGGTGGTGGACCTCGGGGATCCAGTCCAGCGGCCGGCAGGTGTCACCGCGGCGGCGGGCATCCTGCAGGAAGGCAAGGCCGGTCTCCGTCACCGTCAGGGCATGCCCTGCCCGGAGCCGGGCCGCGGTGCGGTCCGCGATCAGCCGCGGCGGCCGCCGCCCGCGCAGTTCGGGCCACTCGGAGGCGACGTCCACGCCGTACGGGGTGGCGAACCACACCCGGGTGCGGCCGGCCTGCGGCAGGGTGACGCGGTCGATAAGCCCCTCGTCGCGCAGCTTGGACAGGCGGCGCCGGGTCTGCTCGATCCGCACCTCCGGTGCGATCACCAGATGCATCTGCTCGGTCGTCGCCATCCGGTATCGCGCCAGTACGGCCAGCGCCAGCCGGTCCCCGCCGCCGGCATCCACGTTCAGCATCGCCACCGTCGCTCCTTCGCGTACGGTGCAGCGCCGGTCTTGTCCGGCCGCTGCGCGTACCTCCCAGGCCAGCAGTCGGCCCCGACCGGACCACCGACCGTGATGGCCCGACCAGCGTCACGATGCGATAACCCCGCCCCCGACCACGCCCGCAACCCCACCGGGGACCCCGTCGACAACCCCGCCGACAACTGTCCGCACTCCTCCGGAACCTGACGACGTATCCGCAGTTCACCACGCCTTTCAGCCGTGGTCGGGTAGGCCGACATCCCCCTCTGCACCCCCACAACGGCCCCACCCAAGAAGAAAGAGGAAAAGGGGAGGGCGGACGTGGTGTCGTGTGGTGGAGCGGCCGAGGGATCGTGCGGCCCTCAAGGAGTGTTGCGCGTCGGCGGGGCTCCGCGCTCAGCGCCTGACGAGTCGGCGCGCCAGGAGGACCTGAGCGCCGGCCGGGCGCAGCGTCGGGAGCAGACGTCAGCCGTCCTTGTCCTGGCCGTGCTCGTAGAGGGTGCGGGTCTTGGTCACGGCGCGCTGCCAGCTGCGCTCGTTGTCGCAGCATTCGGCTGGGTCGACCTGGGTGCGCGTCGCCAGCTGGGACATGGTGAGCGCTCGCCCCAAGATGCTCAGCGGTCGATCGGCTCTGCTCCTGGTGTCCTCGGCAGCGGGGTGCTGCGCTGTCCAGGCTTTGGCCGGGACTGTCTGCGTCTGTTACTCACTTTCCGAGTGACGGCTCTCATCCGCTCCAGGCCCGTTCGGCGAGGGTGAGCTCGTCTTGCTCGGTCTGCGCTTTCGGTGACTGCTTGGCCGGGTGTTGTGGGCCTCGTCGTGTATGAGTGGGACTCGCGCACAGTATCGGGCTGGGCGGTTCGGTGGTGTGCGGGTGCGGGTGCGGGTGGGGGTGGAGGGCTTCGAAAAAATTTTTCGTGGTGTGAGGCAACGGTCTGGACGACTCATGGACTCCTTTTGACATCTAGGGAGGTGCCCATGGGGGATCACAGACCGGTCCGAAGCGAGGACTTCCAGGACTTCGTCGTCGGTCGCTGGCCGCGGCTGATGCGCACGGCATTTCTCCTCACGGGGGAGCAGCATGCCGCGGAGGACCTGGTCCAGTCGACGCTGGAGCAGGTCTTCGTGGCCTGGCGCAGGGTTGGCTCGGCCGACGATCCGGAGGCGTATGTACGGCGTGTGATGATCAACGCGCATGCACGCAGACACAGAAGGCGGCTGAAGGAGTTCCTGGCGCCCAGGGACGTTTCGGGGCTGGTGCGCGAGGTGCCTGGCACGGGTGACCGGATCACGCAGGCCGACGACCGCGACATGTTGCTGGCGGCGCTGGCTCAACTGCCGGTGCGGCAGCGGCAGGCGGTGGTCCTCAGGTACTGGGAGGACCTGACGGAGACGCAGGCGGCGGCGGCGATGGGCTGCTCGGTCGGCACCGTCAAGAGCAGTGCGGCAAAGGGGATCGCCAAACTCCGTGCCGCACCGGGACTGGCCGAGACGGTGACACACGGAGGGCGTAAGTGATGGACGAGGACCGGGAGAGGTACGACATGACACAGACGGACATCGCTTTCCTCCTCGCGGACACCGCCGACAGCGTCGCGATCGGTACAGCCCCGGTGGAGGCGGTGATGCGAGGAGGCCGGCGTCGCAAAGCACGCCGCTGGGCAGTGGCGGCGGCCACGGCGGTGATGCTGGCGGGGGCGACGGTGACGACGTTGGCATATGCCGGGCTGACTGGTGGGCATGGGGAGCGCGGGGCGCCCGCGGCCACGCGGCCTGCGCCGCAGACGCGGGAGGTGGGTGTGCCGGAGTGGGCGGATCTGAGCGGCGGCAAGTACGAGGGAAAGGCGTGGCAAGTCGGCGTTCAGGTGTGGCCCGCCCCGCACAACGAGAGTGAGGCTGCTGCTCAGTGGGACGCGATGGGCAACTTCGGGTACCAGCCTGAAAGCGTCACCCGCTACACCGATCTCATCGGCAAGACCTCAGTCTCGGCGATCCTTGCCGACAAGGAAGGCCGAGGGAAACAGGTGCTGTTCAACAAGCTCCCTCCAGCCACGGGCATGCAGGCCGGCCTCACCCCCTTGGCTCAGGTGCGGACCCCCTTCACACTGGTGATCGGCGAAGCGGCCAAGTCCGCCAAGGAGATCACCTGCCATTGGAAGGACGGCAACAGCTCGGTGGCACGCAGAGGCGAAGAGACCTACTCGATCGACGCCCCGAATGCGGCGCTCCGACCTGCCGCTGCATACCCCGGTGCCAACTGGTTCGTGTGCGCAGCGCCGAAAGGTACGGATTTTGAGTCTGTGGAGGTGACGAAGTAGCAGCCGTTCACCCCGGGCCTGCCCGCACTCCGTCACGCCCGTCGACAGCTACAGCGTCCGCGCCGCCCGGCCCTCCGCTACGGCTGTTATCGAAAGTATTTTCTAGGAGATCGTCAGGCTGCCCGGCTACGGTGCGGGCATGGTGAATTTCGTGCTGGTTGCAGGTGCACGGCTCGGGGCGTGGGCGTGGGGCGAGGTTGTGCCGTATCTGCGTGCTGCTGGCCACGGCGTCTATCCGTTGACGCTGTCCGGTCTTGCTGACAAGCGGGGTGTACCGGCGGGGCAAGCGACTCACGTCCAGGACATCGTTGCCGAGGTAGAACGCCAGGGCCTGCGTGACGTAGTCCTGGTGGGTCACAGCTATTCGGGCATCCCGGTAGGTCAGGCCGCGGAGCGGATCGGTGACCGACTGGCCCGCGTGGTATTCGTCGACTCAAGTGTTCCAACTGACGGCGAGTCGTTTGTCTCCGCCTGGCCGGACGGCGGGGCGGCAGTGGAGGCATCGATCGCCGAGAACGGAGGGTTTTGGCCGCTCGCGCCAGCCGCTCACTTTGACGGCGAAGGTCTCACCGATGAGCAGATCGCACGCCTCGTGCGTGGCTCGACGCCTCACCCAGGTGCCACGCTGACCGAGCCCGCTGTGCTGGCGGGGCCGCTCGGTGAACTGCCGGCGACGTACATCCTGTGCGTGATGCCGGGGGCCGAGCCCGACGACGCCGAGCCCGACGAAGATGTGGCTGAGCTGCTGAACAGCAAGTGCTGGCGGCTGGTCAAGATGGACACCGGGCATTGGCCGATGTTCTCCCAGCCGCGCGAGCTGGCGCAGATTCTCCTCAATGCTGCCGTGGAGTGAGAGCACCTCCATGCCTGCCGGGCTGGTTTTGGGCGCGCTTGTGTGCTGGTCACAGCCATTCGCCGATGGCCGCTATGAGGACAGTCGCCTCATAGCGGACCGCTAGCCTGTCGTATCGCGTGGCGACGGCGCGGTACCTCTTCAGGCGGTTGATCCCACACTCGACCGCGTGGCGCTCACGGTAGTCGACTGGGTCGAACTTCGGCGGCCGGCCGCCGCGAGAGCCGCGCTGCTTGCGGTGACGCGCCTGGTCGGCCTTGTTCCGGGATGGTGCAGCGGATCCCCCGGCGACGCAGGTAAGCGCGGTTCTTACGCGAGCCCCTTATCCGCTGAAAGTGCCCTGCACGCACGAGTACTTGTCGGTGATGCCCTACACGGTGACACCGTCGCAGAGCGGCACGCCGAGGCAGTTCTCGCTGGCCGTCTTGTATGGACTGTCCCAGCACGCTGCCTGGGAACGGAACATCGCTGCGGCCCGGCAGTACCACGCACGCGAAGGCCACCTGCGGGTCCCGCGCCAGCACGTCGAGACCGTGGTGGTACGCCGTCGGCGCGCCGAATGGGACTGCAAGTTTCCTGGCCACGTCCCGTCGCCACCGACACCAATTCAGACTGGGGTCGTCGGCTCGCCGATCAGTGACCATGCGACCCGGCACATGACTGACGACCAGTGGCGCCGTGCCCTGGACAAGTACGCCCAGCCCCAACCCGAACGGTTCTGGCCTCTCCGAGGAGGCCTCCACGAGCTCGCCCGGACACTGTGCAGCCGCGCGCAACAGGAACCCGACCGCTTCACCGACTTCGCCTTCACTCTCGGCCCGGGCTCACCAGCCGCCTACCTCTGCGCGATCGTGGAGGCGGTTGCGCCCCATCCGGATGCCGACCGCTGGGAACGACTGGCCCTCCACACCCACCAGACGCTCGGCTCCGAGGTAGCGCCCACGATCTGCCTCACCCCGCGAGCGGGCGGGATTTGCGGGCGGGTGCCACGGTGGCGTGTGGACGACGACGAGCGGATACACCATCACACGGCGCACTCTCGCCATCGCCCGCTTGATCGGGTCAGCGTCGACGGTGAGTGAACGGCTGTACGATGTGTGCCGGGGTGGGTATATGAGCATGCAGGTCAGACAGGTGAAAGTGTGGTTCCGTGAGCCTGTCGAAGGCATGTATCAGGGAAGGCCGACACCCATCGAAATCCGCACTTGTGATGAATGCGGACGAGTCCGTGCCAACAGCTGGCATCAGTGCGCTGAGGTACGCAATCGCACCAAGTGTCCATGCGGGCACAAGCGGAGCACCCCGCAGAAGCAGCAAATGCTCTTCATCGACCGCCTGGAGCCCCTGCTCCCCGCAGTCCCGCTGGAAGAGGTCGTCCTGTGGCACCTGCCCATGGGGTCGTCCGGCGCGCAGCTGGGCGACAACTACGGGACAGTCGGACGTGCGCCCGGAAGCGACCGATGGAAATACCACAGCCTGGGCAGCTTCCCCCTTGGCGACGAGACTCCGACCTGGGTGTACCTGATCGCCTTCCCGGACTGGCACGGGGAACGATTCGTCAAAATCGGCATTGGCCTCAATCAGCGGGTGCGCACCCACCAGAACCGAGGTGGCATCGTCCTGCAGAAGGTCAAGGTGCCACGTTGGCAGGCCCGGGTGGTGGAACGACTGGTGCTGCAGCAGTACCCGCGGCAGTCTCCGCACGTCCCGCTGCCGCAGGGCGGCGACACCGAGTGCTTGGTTTGGGAGGCGGGCAGCAAGATCCAGCTTTCCGCGCTGGCCCGTATGACTAGTGGGTTCAAGCATGAGAGCGCACAGGTGTTCCCTGACCCCGAGCAGCTCGTCAGTAGTGGTGGTGTCGAGGGTTCGACGGACTTGCCACCGACGGCGACGCCAAACGACTCGGCGACCTCTTCGGCCTGAAAACGAAGGTGGCCTAGCGCAGCACCCAAGCCCTTGAGCGCCCGTCCTTCGCCTGCCCATGGAGGACCCGTAGCGAGAGAGCAACTCACGAACAGACTCAAGGAAGAGCCGGCGCGGCACCTCTGGTCCCGATGAGGTTCACACCACCCGTATGAGGCGATCGGCCCCGACCGTCTGCTGCGAGTCTCTTTCTCGGATCTCCTCCGGTGCGGGGCGGTGGCTTCGAGGGCGAGGCGACAACTGTCCCGTAGGCGAGACGGCGTGCCTGTTTTCCGTTGTGTGCATGACCTGCGGAGGCCGGGGTAGCCGCGCCGTCGTCGGCCCGTGGCAGGCCGGCAGCGTGCGGCGATAGGGGAGGGAAGCATCATGGCGACAGTGACTGCGGCGAAGACGGACACGAAGGTAAGTGGTCTGCCGGAGGTCGCCGACCCCTCCCAGGTAGCGCCCAAGGACGCTCGGCAGCTGACGCGCCTGTTCTTCGACCAGCTCGCGGTCCTCGAGGAGGGCACGCCCGAGTACCAGTACGCGCGCAACACGCTGATCGAGATGAACATGTCCCTGGTGCGCTTCGCGGCCGGCCGGTTCCGCAGCCGCGGGCCGGAGGAGATGGAGGACATCGTCCAGGTCGGCATGATCGGACTGATCAAGGCCATCGACCGGTTCGAGCTCACGCGGGAGGTGGAGTTCACCTCCTTCGCCATCCCCTACATCGTCGGCGAGATCAAGCGGTTCTTCCGCGACACCACCTGGGCCGTCCACGTGCCGCGCCGCCTGCAGGAGGCCCGCGTCCAGCTCGCCCGCGCCACCGAAGAGCTCCGCAGCCGCCTGGACCGCGACCCGACGGTGAAGGAACTGTCGGAGCTGATGAGCCTGTCCGAGGACGAAGTCCGTGAGGCCCGCCTGGCCTCCAACGGCTACAACTCCTCCTCCCTGGACGCCGCCATCAGCAGCAGCGAGGACGGCGAGACGGCCCTGGCGGACTTCATCGGCACCGACGACCGGTCCCTGGAACTCGTGGAAGACTTCCACGCCCTCGCTCCGATGATCGCCGCACTCGACGAACGCGAGCGGCAGATCATCCACATGCGCTTCGTGGAAGAACTCACCCAGGCCCAGATCGGCGAACGCCTCGGCGTCTCCCAGATGCACGTCTCCCGACTCCTCTCCCGCTGCCTGACCCGGCTGCGCGAAGGCATGCTCACCACCCGCTGACAGCCGGACCGCCCCGCGGCCGGTAAGCCGGCCACTGAGTGAACCGATGCCGCGCACCCGAGGCCGCGGCGCGCACCGACGATGCCCGGCATCTATTCCACCGAGTGGAGCCCACCCGCCGGGAGTGGACGACATCGACGGGGACGATGCCGCGCATCCACCCGGTGCACACTCACCGCGTTCCTCCTTGACCACGGCTCACGACTCTGTTGGCCAATTCCACTGTGGTCGTACGCGGCCCGGTGTCGTTGATCCGATCGTCCGGCGATGTTGCCGGGGGCGGACAGCGTCGGGGAGGCGTGAGTGTCGCTGCGTACGAGCGGGCCGGGCCGGGTTCCAGAGAGGACACGGAGGATCGCCGAGGCCGCCTTGCCTCAGGGCAGCCTGCCGATCAGGGTGCGTGATGCGCTTGGCGAGCTGTTCCGTGACGAGGACTTCGCTGACCTGTTCCCGCAGCGGGGTCGACCGGCCCTGTCTCCGGCGGTTCTCTCCCTGGTGTCAATCCTGCAGTTCGCCGAGGGCCTGTCCGACCGCCAGGCCGCCCTGGCTGCCAGGGCACGTATCGACTGGAAGTACGCCCTCGGCCCGGAGCTCGAGGACCCAGGGTTCGACCATTCAGTGCTGAGCGAGTGGCGTGGCCAGGCGCGATCCTCGCTGGCACCGCTGCGGCGGGCGAGCCCCATGGCGGAGGCGAGGCGTTTCCCGCGGCCGGTCGCCCGGCCTGTCAGCAGGCCCCCGCCGATGGGCGTGGCGGGCCGTCGGGGTTCTCCACCGCGGTGTGGCGGGCGGTCTCCTGGTGGGACGGTCTACCGGCGGCCCATGCGGACAGGGGTACGGTCGCGGCTCCGGCCAGCACGAACACCCCGGCCAGCAGCACCCACCCGGTCGCTCCGATGCCGACCACGAGCGGCACGACGACCAGGGGTGCGAGGACACTGGCGGCGGCCGTGCCGATGCTTGCCACCGACTGGTATTCGCCCGCGGCGTCCTCGGGCATCAGGGCGACCGACAGACCCCAGAAGGCCGCCACGAAGATCACCTCCGCCGCCGCGTGGACGCAGCCGGCGGCCAGTGCGACCAGCATGGCCACGCGGCCGTGGACGACGCCGGTGAGCGCGAACAGGAGGCAGGCGACGCCGAGAACGACGGCGGACGACAGGACCTTGCGCGTGGCGGTCCGGCGGGAGTTGTCCGCGCGTGCCGCCCTGGCCTGCAGGAGGGCGACCAGGACACCGTTCAGTACGACGAGGGCGCCGGCCGTCCACGGCGGCACGTCGGTGTGATGCGTCATCCACAGGGGCACTCCGGTGGACAGCAGCGACCAGCCCAGGGTCAGCACACCGCCGGCCACGGCGATGCTGACGAAGGGCACGTCCCTCAGGACGCGTGTGTTCCGGTGCGCGCTGTCACGGGCCGGGGGCACGGTCGGGGGCAGGCGCAGCAGTATGACGGCGTAGAGGATGTTGGTGGTGAAGTTCGCCAGGATGAGGACGACGAAGGCGGGCAGCGAGCCCAAGGCGAGGACGACACCGCCCAGGGCACCGCCGAGGGTGAAGCCGACGGAGCGTGCCGCCTGCTGCTTGCCGAGTTCCGCGACACGTTCACGGCGGCGGGCCAGTCCCATGACGTAGACCTGGAAGACACCCACACGTGCCTTGTCGCAGGCGTTGGCCACCAGGGCCACGGGCAGGAACGTCCAGAAGTTCCTGACGCCGAGGAAGGCGGCCAGGGCGATACCGCTGACGAGGGTGAGAGCGACCAGGATGCGCCGGGGCCCGAGCCGGTCCGCCAGACGTCCCAGGGGGACGCCGATGAGAAGTGCCAGGGCGCCCCCAGCGGTCGCACCGACGGCGAACTCGGAGGCGCTCAGCCCACCGAACCGGGTGAGGTAGATCGTCCACACCGTGAGCCAGGCGCCGTCACCGGCTGCGGTGATCGCCTGACCGGCCGCCAGGACGCGCAGCGGCGACGTCGGGCCTCCACGGCGGTTCGTCGTCGCCGTCGGTCGTGTGCGCATCCGGGATGTCTCCTGTTCACCTCCCGTCATGTGCGTCCGGCCTGGGCAGACCCGCGAGCAGGTCGTCCAAATGCAACTCGTGTGCCCCGGTGATGCCGGAGCAGTCCCACGGGAGGTCCACACGGGGCGGCCTATCACGGTCGTAGAGGTAGGTGACGTGCAGCTTCCCCGCCGGATCGATGGTGATAGCGGGATGTTCGCACAGGAAGTCGCGTACCTCCGGGGTGTCCCGACGAGGGATCAGCACGAGGCGCTTGCGGGCGAAGTGGGTGCGCGGTACGACTATCCGCGGGCGGAACTTGCGCTTGAAGGCGTACAGGCCCTCGCTGATGAACGGCCGTGACCCCGACAGTTCTGCGTGGGCGATGCCCTCCTCGATCGCCCACCGCATGACCAGGTGGTAGAGGACGAGCTGTGCCCCGTCCCGGTAATGCACCGGATCGCCTTCGAGGACGCCGGCGAGCCGTATCACGAGCACGTCCCCTTCGAGACGGCACAGCACACCGGCGATTCGCTCGTCCGCCCTGCGGAGGAAGAACAGCATCCCGCGGCGAAACAGCGCGTGTTCCGCCACGTCACGCCGCTCGCTGCGCACCCAGCCGCCGTGCCGGGCGGCCATGGTGGGGACGTGCATCCGGTCGTAGAAGAAGCCGAAGTCCTGTGCCTGCTTGGCCAGTTCCAGGTTCCAGTCGTGTTTTCGGATGCCCCGCCGGATGTTCTCGCGGTCCTTGTCTGTCCTGCTCGCGGCCGTTCTCAGGTCGTGGCGGTGCGGTCGGATACGAGGCTGGCGATGGCGCGGTAGGTGTCGGGAAGGCGGTCGCGACGGTGGGTCCAGCGCGTCAGTTGCTTCCACCGCTTGTGATCGGCAAGGGCGTGCTCGACGGTGATGCGGTCGGATGAGTGCCCGTGGCGGTCGCGTTCCCACTGTTGGACTCTGCTGGGCAGTGCTCCGGGCCGTGGTTTTCTTGGCGGTGTGATCGCTTGCCCGCGGTGGTCGCGGCTCAGGCCGAGGTAGCCGTCGTCCAGGAGGACCTCGATGTCGGGGAAGTGTTGGAAGCAGACGTCGATGCCTTCGTTGCGGGCGGCCGTGGCATCATGCATACGCCCAGGCCGCAGGGAGTCGGTCCATAAGGTGCGGCCGCGCCAGTCGGCGATGACGGTGGCCTTCATGGTGTTCTGTTTCTTCTTGCCGGAAACGAATGCGCGCCGTCCGCCGCGGCCGGCCGGAGGTCGGCGGACCTGGATCTCGGTGGCGTCCAGCCGCAGCTCGACGCCTTCGGCCTGGGCGTAGGCGAACACGTCGGCCAGAGTCAGTAATCGCAGGCCGGGGCGGTCGGGGACCGCGCATCCCCGCTCGGCCAGGAGCGTACGTATCTCGGCGATCGCACGGGTGACGGTGGAGCGGTCGACACCGAACAGCAGCCCCAGCACCGAGTGCGGCAGGTCGTGCCGCAGGTGGATCAGCGTGGCCACCAGCCGGTCGACGAAGACCAGCTGGTGACGGGCGCCAGCTCCTGCGGCCCGCTTCCTGGCCCCACCTCGTGCAGCATGGCGACGGCCCTCGACCCCGGCTTGCCACGGCACCGCCAACTCCTCGGCCAGGAGCGCGAGATGCCGTCGAGAGATCCCCGTGAACTGCGGATGCGCCAACACCGCCCGATTGACCATGATCGCCACACCCGGATCATGCCACCAGCCAGGAAAGACGCCTCACCCGCTATCACGCACCAACTCGTAACTGCAGTGGTCGACGGCGAGTTGGTGGTCGTGCGGGCCCGCGCATCGGCGGAGCGGGCTGCATGTCCCGCCTGCGGGACGGCGTCGGGCCGGGTGCACAGCCGATACGTGCGCCGCCTTGCCGATACTGCGGTCGCCGGGCATCCCGTGGTGATCAAGTTACAGGTACGGCGGTTCCGCTGCCGTGACCGCGCCTGCCGGCAGGCCACGTTCGTCGAGCAGGTCGACGGACTCACGTTCCGGCATGGTAGGCGAAGCTTCGGGCTGCAGACGGTGCTGCAACAGGTAGGGGTGATGCTGGCTGGCCGGGCCGGCGCCCGCTTGGCGAACACGCTCGCGGTCCGGGCTAGCCGGTCGACGCTCCTGCGGTTGATACGCCGTCTGCCGGAGCCCCAAGTGCACACGCCACGGGTGCTCGGGGTGGACGAGTTCGCTCTGCGCAAGGGACACAATTACGGCACGATCCTGGTGGACATCGACACGCGCCGTCCCATCGATCTGCTTCCCGACCGGGCCACGGCGACGGTGGCCGCCTGGCTCTCCGACCACCCCGGCATCGAGGTGATCTGCCGTGACCGGTCCACCGCATACGCCGAAGCCGGACGACTCGGCGCCCCGGAGGCGATTCACGTCGCCGACCGGTGGGACATCTGGAAAAACCTGGCGGAGGCCGTCGAGAAGACGGTCATCCAGCACCGCGCCCTACTGCGCGAGCCGGAGAACACTGCGCCGGTCCGCGCCGCCGAGCCCTTGGACAGCCTAGAGTCTGCGCAGCCTTCCCCGCATGAACCACGACAGTCGGGCCGTCTGTCCGATCGGGTGCGGGAGCAGCACGCGGCCGTCCACGCCCTGCGGGATGAGGGGCTCGGCCTGCGGCCGATCGCCCGCCGACTGGGCCCGGCCCACAACACCGTCCGCCGCCTCGCCAATGCGGCCACCGCGGACGAGCTCCTGGTCGGACGGTGGACCGGCCGGACCAGCATCCTCGACCCCTACAAACCCCACCTCCATCAGCGGTGGGCGGAGGGCTGCACCGTGGCCCGCCGACTGTTCGAGGAAGTCCGCGAGCGCGGCTATCCCGGCGGCGAGAGCGTGGTGAAAAGGTACGTCCAACGGCTACGCGAAGCCTTCCCGCACGACGATCCGCCCCGCAATGCGCCGTCCGTGCGCGACGTGACCAGCTGGATCACCCGCCGCCCCGACCGGCTCGACGACGACCAGGCCCAGCAGCTCAAGCAGATTCTCACCCGCTGCCCCGCCCTCGACCGAACCGCCGAACATGTCCGCACCTTCGTCGAGTTGATGAATGATCGCCGGGGCCGCGACCTCGGTCAATGGATAGAACGCGTGCAGGCTGACAACCTGCCCACCCTGCACGGCTTTGTCACCGGCCTCGGCCAGGACCTCGACGCCGTCGTCGCCGGGCTCAGCCTCAGCTACAGCTCCGGCGCCGTCGAGGGCCACAACAACAAGATCAAGATGATCAAGCGGCAGATGTTCGGGCGCGCCAACTTCGACCTGCTCCGCAAGCGAATCCTCTTCGCGGCGTGAGGTCGTTCGTGATCGCGCTTGTGGTGACCCTCCGTGGCTCCGGCACTGAAAGTGCTCCAGAACCACTTTTCAGCCGTCGCCGACAGTCGGTACGGCCTCGATGTACCAGAGGCCGCCTTCCTCGTCAGCATGGCGGAAGTGGTGTCGCAGGGTGGCGCCCTCGTCGAGTGCTCGGTAGTACGCCGTGGTCTTTGTCGCGATGCGCTCTCGTGGCTGAACGGTGAGTGGTGGGTTGGGGACGGTGCAATCGCTGGCACTCACGACAGCCACCGAAGGATCTCAGATCAGACCACGGCGAGCAGGACCACCAGCAGCACCAGGCCAGCCGCCGCCGGGCCGAGGATCTCGTACGCCCAGCGTACCTGCGGCTGGCCCTGGCCCTCCTTGGTCATGGCACCTGCTTCCTGGAGCGCACGCAGGCTCTCCATGGCCCTGTCGGCCCTCGGCCGCAGACGTTCTGCCTCCGCATTCGGCCGGTCGGGCCGTCCCGCATCGAAGAGTCCGCGGCGGTCCAGGACGGGGCCACCCGGATTCAGCGAAGACTCAACCATCCTGACCCGCTCGCGGCTGGCTCGCTTCACGCCACGCGCGGAGACCGGGATGGCCCACAACTGGTATTTAGTGCCGGTCTGGTCGAAGACCTCATTGGAGTGACCAGCCCGCAGACGGGAGACGGCGCCCCAGGGCAGTGTGATGGTGCGGATTGGGTTGCGGATGCGCAGCCGGTGGTCGTTGGCGAAGACCGCAGGCCGCAAGGTGAAGGCGATCAGCAGCGGAATCAGCAGCAGCAGCCACGACAGTGCTTTCCAGGGCACGCCACCCTTGGCGCTGACGACCGCGCTGAGCCCAAGCCCCAGGACGACGGTAAGGAGTACTGCTCCTGTGGCGATGCCGGCGGGGGACCGGAAGACAAAGTCGGTGGAAGCCGGCTGTGGGGCGCGGAGTGGTGACTGCGGGTCCGATGTCGACATGTGTGCGATTGTGTCTGAGACGGGCACACCCCGAACAGCAGTGCGCCCGCCAAGTTCGGTAACGAAAAGGCAACCACAGCGACTGCGGGGCATGGAAGTTGCCAAAGAACCGCGGCTCACACCGTAACCTTGGCTTTTAACCCTGGCGTGAGACGAGACGGGCAAGTGACTCTGTGGGCCAGCAGAGCCATTCGAGAAGAGGATTGGTGACCACGAACCAGTGGATGCTGATCCAGCCCTGCTTCTTGTCCAGGATCGGTGGGGCCTGGTCCCGGTAGACGTAGCGGTGGTATCGGTGGCGGATCGGCGTTCCGGCGATCAGCAGGACCGGTGAGGAGATGAGGATGGCCACCGGGACCAGTGCTCTCGCGATGGTGAGCTTCGCTTTCTCCTCATATCGCATGCGTTCAGTGTGCTGACGCCTATGCCACTTGTCAGCCTGTCCTGCGGGGTTTGGTACCGACCTTGTGGTGGTTGGGGCGACTGTAGGCCTCACCGGTGGCGAGGACGCGTCCCACCTCGTGCCGGGCGGCCAAGTGACGGTTCTTGGAACCAGGTGGTCGGCCAGGGCCGGGCTTGGACGGTTTCGGTGCACTGGCTGGGGAGCCGGTCTTCGTGCGCAGGTTCCTGAACCCCCTGCGGACGCGGGAGTGGGTCAGCTTGTTCGGCGGGGCCGGCTTCTCCCAGGGGCGCCGGAGATCTGTGGCCAGTGGCCGGGCGAGTCGGAGCTGGGCATAAGCAGCGATCACCAGCCAGGTCCACCGGTCGGCCGCCTCCGAGCTGCGAAGCCGGGGCTTTGTCCACCCGAGTGTCTGCTTGAACAGGCGGAAGGTGTGTTCCAGGTCGAAGCGGCGGAGGAAGGACTGCCAGCAGCGGTCGACATCCGCTGCGGTGGCGCCGGTGCCTGACCACCACAGCCAGACCGGCTTGTTCACCCCGCCGCTGGGCAGTTTCTCCACCACAAGGCGGATGACGGTGCCCTCGATGACGGGCAGTGGCCCGTCGTGGTCGAGCCATGCGGCCCGGCAGGTCAGCCGCGGGTGCAGCCGGTCCCACCCCTGCGCGGTCGCCTTCCCATAGAGCCGAGTGTCCGTAATCGTGATGGCCTGCTCGTTGCCCCAGGTTGTGGGGTCGCCGAAGACGAACTCGCCGCCGTGCTTGGGCGGCCGGCCGCCCTTGGGGTTGGCCAGGTGGATCTCTTTGCGGGAGGGTGTCGGACGCCGCATCACCCGGTCCGAACGGAGTCGGCCGAGGATTTCGACGGGCAGGTCACCCAGCAGGTGAGCGATGCGCGGGGCGTCGTATCCGGCGTCCAGCACAACCAGGACCTCCGGGTCACCCGGCTGCCACTGGCCAGCAGCGAGCAGGCGCTCGACGACCTCGCGGATCTGCACCGCGGTCACCGCGGCAACGTCGGCGGCGGGCTCCAGACGGACCGCGTCCAGTACCGCCGTCCAAGACGTACGGCCGGTCTCGAGTGCGGCCACCACCGAGTACGGCCAGCCAGGCACCATCTGATGCTTGCCCTCGCCCCGGCCGAAGGTATGGCAAAAGGCCCGGTCAGCACACGTGTTAGCGTCCGGTCGCAGCCACGGCGAGACATCCACCGCCAGCACGAGCCGACCATCCGCCGCCCTCGGCAACCGCACCCCGACCAGAGCACGACGCAATCGGGCGACATCGATCCGGCCCTGGTTGAGTCCGCCGTACAGAGCCCCGTGCCCACGGCGGTGTTCGGGCGCGAGCGCGAGATCAACCAGCGTCCGCACCGGCCCCTCCGTGCACAGCAGCGCGTCACATAACTCGAACAACGCATCGCCCCGCACGGTCAGACACGCGTACAGCTCCGACCGGAAGTGTGACACTTCCGCGAACGCATCCGGCAGGACGCCTTGATGCATCAAACTCACGACCACGGCCTTCGCGCTGATCCACTCTGTGACGGAGCACAGGATCAGACGAAGGCCGCCTACACGTCCGCCGAACTGCGAAAAAGCTGATCAAGTTCGAGCCGCGTTCGACGCCGGATGTTAAATGACAAGCTCACTCCTCCGGCGACATGTGTGACGGGGTCGGTGTGGTTGTGGCAGGTTGCCGTAGCAGTTGTTCGATGAGGCGTTCCTTGGCCAGGGCGAGGTGGCGCCGGTAGGTGCCGTAGGGCACCCCAAGCCGTCGGGCGGCGGCCCTGTGGGTGCGGGAGGCGGTGATATAGGTGGCGGTGAGTGCCTCGTGGGCTTTGACGCCCGCGGGGTCGGTCTGGATCGCGTCGAGGGCGGTGATGATGGCGCCGCGCAGGTCCGCGGCCGGGTCCGGTGAGCCCGGCGGCACGAGGTGGGAGTGCAGCAGGACGCTGGTGGCGAATTCCCGGGGGGTGTGCCAGGTGCGCAGCGCCTCGAGCACGCCTTCCGCAAACGCCGCGTGCGGCGGCCGGTCACCCGGACCACTCGCGGCGGCAGCAGCGGGCCATGTCGTCACGGGCGTGACCGCGGTGCGAGCCCGGTGTTGCACCCACTGTTCCATCGTCTGCCGTCGCCAGTCCCGGCCGAAGATGTGCTGTGGCCGCCCGCCGACGTCCACGGCCACGAGCTGCGGCATCCCGGCCTCGGCGAGGTAGCGCCCCCACCGGTCGGCATCTTCGAAGACGGTGAAGGTCACCGCGCGTCCGCGGGTGCGCATCTCCTCGCCGATGGCACGCCGGCTGATGAGCTCCATCAGGGGCGAGGGCCGCTGGTTCCCGCCGGGTTGCACCGCGAATCGGCGGATACCCAGGTGCTCGCCGGGCCCCAGAGGAGCGGCCGCCTCCACGAGGTCCCAGACTGCTGCGATCACCAAATCCGCGGAGCGGTCCTCCGGCAGCGGTGCGTCCAGCCGCAGGATGGCCATGAACGATGCGGGTGCGTGGGAACCCGCGTAGCGGTGGACGCGGAAGGCCTCCGGCTGGCGGCGCACCCAGTGCGCGACCGCTGCCGCCGATGCCGGGCCCTCCTCCTCCGCCATGCGCAGCACGCCGGGCACGTCGCCGGGCCGCAGCGGAGTGTCTTCGATGTGCGGGTGTGTCCGGTAGTTGTACAGATCGTCGGGGCCGCCCTGATTACGGAAGAGGAACATCCACTCCGCGACCCGCGTCAGTGCGTCGTCTTCGGCGGCGGAGCGCACGGCTTGCAGGCCGGCGAGGGAGATGCGGACGCGGACGTCGTCGTAGCGCTCGGGGTCACGCCAGCGCAGATCGGCCGCGAGGGTGGAGCGCACCGCGTCGTGCGGGTGCAGTCCTTCGGGGGTGGCCTTGATGTAGGGCAGTTGGCGCAGCCAGGAGAACACCGTGTCGGTGTCCTCGGCACCCAGCACCGCGCGCAGCAGGGGCTCGCGGGTGACGTAGGCCTGTGCCACCACCTCGAGGGCGCGCCGGTGGACGGCGCTGGGCAGGTCGCCCACGAGCCGTTCGACCAGCGTCGTCAGGACGTCGCCGGTCGGTTCCCACGGTGCGCCGGGGGTCGCGGCGGACACGGAGGCGGCCAGTGAGAGGGCGAGCGGACTGCCTCCGGCGAAGGCGACGTAGGCGCCGCGCTGTTCGGCGGGGACACCCCGGGCGGCGAGCAGGGCGTGGGACTGGGCGGCGTCCAGCGGCCGCACGGCCAGCGCGGTGAACAGCTGCGCCCACCCTGGGTCCAGCGACCATTCGGGGTCGGGGGCGACCCTGCCGGCCACGATCACGACCGCATGGTCGGCGAGCCGCAGCAGGAAGGTCTCGCGCAGCCACGCCTCGAGGGGCTGACACTGCTCGAAGGTGTCGATGAGCAGCACCGCGCCGGATTCGGCGCACGCCGGGGCCGCGGCCTCCTCCAGCCGGCGCGGATCGGCGTCGAGGAACCGCCCGTCCACGTGCACCACGCGACGGCCGGCGAGGTCGGCATGCCGGGCGGCGTAGCGCAGCAGTGAGGACTTGCCGATGCCGCCGGGGCCGTGGAGGTAGGCCACGAGCGGAGCGTCCGCCGCGCCCGACAGCATCCGGTCGAGCAGCGCCCGCTCCGGCTCCCTGCCCACCAGTGCCTCGGCTCGTGCCGCGGCCAGTCGGCCCGCCAGTCCCGCCGCTTCCAATGCGCGCTCTTTTCCGGTGCTGTCCTGCCTCCATGCTCGGCAGGAAGTGGACGACCAGGTACAACCATGGTCGTGGAAACAACAAGTTCGGTTCCAGAGGCAATTGCCTCTCCTGGAACGGTCAGCGTGCGTGGTTACAGGAACTCGCTGCGGTAGACCGGGGCCAGCTCGACCGCGCGGCGGCGGCGTTCGGCGAGCTCGTCCTGCGACAGCCGCGGCTGGGGCGCGTCCTTGCCCGCGACGACGTCTCCGACGCGCAGGAAGTACTCGTCCTGGCCGGCAGGGGTGCACATGCACAGCATGCGGGCCGGCGCGCCCGAGATGTTGCGGAAGTTGTGCGGCGCGTTGGCCGGGATGTTGATCGTGGACCCGGCCCCCACGGTGTGCTTCTCGCCGCGGAAGGTGAACTCGATCTCGCCCTCGAGGACCGTGAACATCTCCTCGAAGTCGTGCCGGTGCGGCGGCGGACCGCCGCCGTCGGGCACGCGCATGTCGATCAGGCAGTATCGGCCGTTGGTCTGCGCGCTGGTGACCAGCAGGGCGTACGTGTTGCCCACCAGCGAGACGTACGTCGTGCCGGGGGCATCGGGGTTCGCCACGGTCAGCGACCGGGACGGATCGTCATCGGGGATCATCGCGGTCGTCTCCTCAGTGGTCGGTCAGGTGGAGGCGGCGTCGGCGTGCAGGCCGGCAGCTCGTTCCAGCGCACCGTAGGCGGTAGATCGTTAACTGTTGTAGTGCAGTCAAGAGTAGGAACGGCCGTGCGTAGAAAGCGTGTACGTTTGCGACACCAGATGGGATTCCGGCGACATCTTCATCGGCGGCGGAGGACGCATGAGCAGCAGGCCGCGTTTCTTTGGTCCAGGCGACAGGACGGGCACGTTCACCGTCGACGCCGAGTCCACCGGCACGGGTCGGGGAACGTGGGAGCCGTTCATCGACGCGTGGAACGAGCGCATGGGAGACCTGTACCCGCTGCCGGAGTTCAGCGCTTCCACGATCGAGGGTTTCCAGGGAACGATGGGCTCGGTGACCCTGCAGGACACCGCCGTCAATGAGCTCTGGGGCTCTTCCCCCTTGAGCACCCGCGCGGTCGGGCGACACGAGCACGACGAGATCAGGCTGTACGTCGGGCTGCGCGGCGCGGTCGCCCTGCAGGACCCGCACGATCAGGGCGGTGACGCGTACGTCTCGGCCGGCACCTACTTCATGCACCACGTCGTGACGGAGAATCACTTCCACACCACGCCCGAGATCGGCACCCGTATCTTCATCCTGCCCGGGGATGTTTTGCGGCACCTGGTCGCCGGGAAACCACGCATCGGCCGGGCCGACTCGCCCGCGGCGCAGATCCTCATGGCACACACCAGCATGGTGCAGCGGGTGATGAGCGGCCTCAGCCCGGCGGGCGCGCACGCGTCCCGCAACGCCCTGCTCGAACTGGCCAAGGGGCTGGTCCTGGATCACTTCGACGATCGTGAGCCCACCTTCACGCCGGCGCTGGCCCAGGCGGCCAAGGATCTGGCCGATGCCCGCCTCACCGACGCCGACCTGTCACCGGCCGCGGTCGCCGCGGACCTGCACGTCTCGGTCCGCACCCTGCAACGGGCCTTCGCGAGTCTGGAGGAGTCGTTCAGCGCCTACATCCGTCGCCGACGGCTGGAGGAAGCGGCCGCGGCGCTGACCGCACCTCGCTCACCGCTCAGCGTCTCCGAGGCCGCCGCGCGGTGGCACTTCACCGACAGCAGCCACTTCATTCGTGCCTTCAAGAAGCACTACCAGGCGACACCGGCGCAATTCGCCCGCCGACCGGTCTGACGCCTCGGTCCTCTTCTGCCGCGTGCCGGTTCACCGGCGACTGCCGCGGCCGGCCCGGCATCTCGCCGCGTCCTGTTCCGCTGCCGTGGGCGGGGCTTCCACGCCTGTCGAGTCCCTACGTTCCGCCTTTACGGCGGCGGGACGCGGCCGAGCGAGGTGGCGTCGAGCGCATGTGGTCGCGTACCGGCGCCAGCAGGGCGGCGAGGGCCTTGACGTCGTCGTGGGAAAGCGGCTCGAACAGCAGGCCGCTGACCACCTCGACATGACCTGGCAGCACCCTCACAAGCAGCTCACGTCCGGCGTCGGTGATGGTGACGGTGATGCTCCGCTCGTCGTCCGGCGAGGGAGCACGGATGACCAGGCCCCTCTTCTCGAGCAGATCTACCTGATAGGTCAGGCCGCTGCGGCTGTAGACGACGCCGTCGGCCAGGTCGGTCATGCGGTGGCTGCCGGTTGGCGAGTCTCCGAGGCGGGCCAGCAGCTGGAACTGCACGTAGCTGAGATCACCGGTCTCGCGCAGCTGCTGCTCAACCGCATGCCGGAGCAGGCTGGTCACCTCGATGAGGTTGAAGTAGGCGCCGAGCTGTACGGGGTCGAGGGACGGCGGTGAAGCAGGCATGACCGGAGTCTACTGCTTCGAATTCGAAGAGTGTGGCTGGCCCTCCCTCCAGTCACCACAGGCGGAGCTGGAACGGAACTGTCCACGAGCGCTGGCCCGGTGCCGTGACCTCGTGAGCCCACGCTGTGGGCAGTGTTGGGCCCGACTGAGCACCGCAGAACATGGAGGCCGGGCAGTAGGGCGGCGCAGGGTTGCGGACAGGAGGACGGCGCCGCCGCCCACGGACCCCGAGGATCGGCCATGAGCATCCCCTATCTCGCGCAACGTGAGGACCAGCAGCAGCTCGAGTGGATCGGCGGAAGTGTCTTCAACGTCCTGCTCGACGCCGAGGCGACCGGCGGGCAGCTGACCGTCGGCCGCTTCGACGTCAGCAAAGATGAGGCGCCGCCGTTCCACGTGCACAACAACGAGGACGAGGTCTTCCTGCTCCTGTCCGGTTCGGCGCTGGTGTGGGCCGACGAGGAGGAGCACGAGTTGCGCGAGGGCGGCATCGTCTTCCTGCCCCGGCGCATCCCGCACGGCTACCGCATCACCTCCGAGAAGGCGGATCTGCTGCTCATCTCGACACCCGGCGGGCTGGAGAAGATGTTCCGCCACGCGGGCCGTGACCTTCGTCAGCCGCGCCCGGAGGGTTTCGAGATCTCCGCGCAGCTGCTCGCCGAAGCCGCGGAACTCTCCGGCAACATCGTGCTTGGTCCTCCCCGGTGACCGCACCACGGCTCGGCCACAGGGATGAAGCCGTGAACACGATGCCGGGATGAGCACCGGCGTGTGGAGTCCGGTGTCCCTGGCCGTCGTGAGCTCCGGCATCGGCCATCCGTGTTCGACTCGCCGGCTCGCGGACTGGGTCGCGGAGGCTGTGTGCCGGTCGCTCGCGGCCGGTGGTGCGCGCGCAGAGGTGGAGGTGCTGGAGCTGCACCGGCTGGCGGCCGATCTCGCCCGGCACTCCGCCCAGGGCCGCGCCAGTCTCGATCTGCGGGAGGCGATCGCGGCGGTCGTGGCGGCCGACGGGCTGGTGGTGGCGACTCCGGTGCTCGCCTCGTCCCCGAGCGAAGTGTTCGACTCGTTCTTCGCCGCCCTCGGGGACGGAGTCCTCTCCGGCATGCCGGTACTGCTGGCGCTCAACAGCCACTCCCGCTGGCAGCCGCCCGACCTCCCGCAGGTCATACGCAGGCGCCTGACCGACGTGCACGCCGACCCCGTGCCCACGGTCGTCGTCGCCGGACCCGACGACTGGCAGGCCACGACCCAAAGCGACGCGGGACGGCTGCACGCCTGCATCGACCGGGCCGCCGCCGAACTCGCCACGGCGATGCGCTCGCACCGGCAATGACCGACACCACTTGCTTCGAATTCGAAGCAGATGTACCGTCAGATCAGTGCTTCGAATTCGAAGCACATGGGATCTAAGTGAAGGTGAGAACCGAGATGAAGGCAGTGCGTTTCCACGAGTACGGCGACCCCGGCGTCCTGCGCTACGAGGACGTGGAACTTCCCGTCCCCGGGGCCGGTCAGGTCCGCATCCGCGTCGCCGCGACGACGTTCAACCCCGTCGACGGCAACATCCGCGGCGGCTTCATGCAAGGCCCCATCCCGGTGGAGCTGCCGCACACCCCCGGTATCGACGTCGCCGGCGCCGTCGACGCGCTGGGCGAGGGCGTGAACAGCCTCGCGGTCGGCGACCAGGTCGTCGGCTTCCTGCCGATGGACAAGCCCGGCGCCGCCGCGCAGTACGTCCTCGCCCCGGCCGAAAACCTCGCCCCAGCACCGAAGAGCGTCCCGCTGGCCGACGCCGCCGCGCTGCCGCTGGTGGGACTGACCGCGTACCAGGCGCTGTTCGACCACGGCAAGCTGGCCGCCGGACAGCGCGTGCTGATCAACGGCGCGGGCGGAGCGGTCGGAGGCTATGCCGTGCAGCTGGCCAAGAACGCCGGCGCCTACGTGATCGCCACGGCCAGCCCGCGCAGCGGCGAGCAGGTCAGGACGGCGGGGGCCGACGAGGTTGTCGACCACACCGCCACGGAGGTGACCGCGGCGGTGACCGAGCCGGTCGACGTCGTACTCAACCTCGCGCCGATCGATCCGGCGCAGCTGGCCGCGCTCCCTGGCCTGATCCGTTCCGGTGGAGTGCTGGTGAACACCACGGTGTGGATGCCCGCCCCTTCCGACGAGGAGCGCGGCGTGCGCGGCGTCGACCTGTTCGTGCGCAGCGACGCCGACCAGCTGGCGCAGCTGGTGGCGCTGGTCGACCGCGGGGAACTGCACGTCGCCGTCGCCGAGCGGGTGCCGCTGGCCGAACTGCCGGCCCTGCACGCCCGCGCCGCCGAAGGCGCAGTACACGGCAAGGCCATCGTCGTCCCGCCCACCGCCTGACCCCCGACTTGAGAAAGGGCAACAGTCATGGCCCTCAGCCTGGACCCGGAAATCGCCGAAGCCCTGGCCCCGATGGCCGGTGCAATGGCCGACGCCACGCCACCGGCTGTGGGCGACGTCGCGGCGCAGCGCGCGCTCTGGGAGCCGATCATCGGCGCCGCGGGAACCGCCCAGCCGATCCCGGCCGACGTCAAGACCAGCGAGCACCACGCCACCGCCGACGACGGCGCACAGATCGCCATGCGCTGGTACGTCAAGGACGGCGCCGCACCGGGTCCGGCGGTGGTGTTCTTCCACGGCGGCGGATACATCTTCGGCCACATCGACCTGTTCGACGGACCCGTCGCCCGCTACGTCTCCGCCAGCGGCGTGCCGATGCTGTCGGTCGACTACCGCCGCGCACCCGAGCACCCCTTCCCGACACCGCTCGAAGACGCCTACGCGGCACTGCGCTGGCTGCACGAGCACGCAACCGAACTCGGCGTCGACTCCGACCGGATCGGGGTGATGGGCGACAGCGCCGGCGGCGGCCTGGCCGCGGCCGTGTCGATCCTGGCGCGACAGCGCGGCGGGCCGCACATCGCCCGCCAGATCCTCATCATGCCGATGCTCGACGACCGCGTCCCCACCCCCGACCCGCACATCGCCCCCTATCTGCTGTGGTCCTACGACGACAGCCGCACCGCCTGGCCGGCCCTGCTCGGCGAGGCCGCCGGCGGGCCCGACGTCCCGGCCACGGCTGCCCCGGCCCGGCTCGAGGACGCGACCGGCCTGCCACCGGCCTACATCGAGGTCGGCCAGCTCGACCTGTTCCGCGACGAGGACACCGCCTACGCCACCACACTCAGCCGCGCCGGCGTGCCGGTCGAATTCCACCTGCACCCCGGCGCCCCGCACGAGTTCGACGCCATCGCCTTCACCTCCGACGTCGCCCGGCGCGCCATCGCCGACCGTGTCCGGGTCCTGAAGTCGATCTAAACCGCGACCACCCATCCATCCACCGCACGGAAAGACTGCAATGACCCTCTGGTCGGAGTCCTCCAGCTGCCGCACCGCCTGGCCATGGCGCCGATGACCCGTGACCGCTCACGGCCGGACGGCGTCCCCACCGACCTCAACCGCGCCTACTAGCGTCAGCGCGCGGAGATGGCCCTCCTGCCGCACCACGGGACGTCCGCGCGGCGGGTGAGCGGGCCGGGCACGGAGGCCATGGAAGGCGGTGGGACGGCTTGCATCCAGTCAGTCACTGATCGAGGAGCACCCATGACCCGCACCTGGTTCATCACCGGCACGTCCTCCGGCTTCGGCCGCCACCTCACCGAGCAGCTGCTCGCACGCGGGGACAGGGTCGCCGCCACTGCGCGGCGGCCAAAGACCCTCGACGACCTGGCGGCCCGCCACGGCGACCGGCTCTGGCGCGCCGGCCTGGACGTCACCGACACGACCGCCGTGCGCAAGGTCGTGGACCGCGCGTTCACCGAGCTCGGCCGGATCGACGTCGTCGTCTCCAACGCCGGTTACGGGCTCTTCGGAGCGGCCGAGGAACTCTCCGACGAGCAGATCGACCAGCAGATCGCCACCAACCTCACGGCCTCGATCCAGCTCGCCCGCGCCGTCGTCCCGCATCTGCGCGGCCAGGGCGGCGGACGTTACATCCAGATCGCGAGCATCGGCGGCCAGGTCGCTTTCCCCGCCATGAGCCTGTACCACGCCACCAAGTGGGGCATCGAGGGCTTCTGGGAGTCGGCCGCCGCCGAGCTCGCGCCCTTCGGCATCGGCGTCACGGTCGTCGAACCCGGCGTCTCCCGCACCAACTTCGGCGGCACCAGCGCGGTCCTGGGCGCACCACTGCCCATATACGCCGACGGGCCCTCGGGACAGCTGCGCGCCACCCTGTCCGGCGACCTGCCCCCGCTGCCCGCACCCGGCGACCCCGTGAAGATCGCGGCAGCCATCATCGCCTCCGCCGACCAGCCCCAGGCCCCGTTCCGCCTGACGCTGGGTTCCGACGCCTACACGCTGGCCACCGCCGCCCTGCGCGACCGCCTCCAGGCCCTGGAAGCCGGGTGGGACCTCGCCCACTCCACCGACGCCGACGACACCACCCCCACCACCGGCCTCGCCGGCAACTGAAAGGAGACCCTCACATGTTCGACTTCACCGGCAAGACCGTCCTGGTCACCGGAGCCACCGGCGCACTCGGCACCGCACTGTCCGCCCGCCTTGCCCAGGCCGGCGCCAACACCGTCGTCACCGCCCTGGCCGGCGCCGACCACCTGGCCGCGGGACTCGGCGGCCCCTCCCTCGGCGTCCGGCTCGACGTCACGAACGAATCCGACTGGTCCGAAGCGATCGACCGGACCGAGGCCCGCTTCGGATCACTGGACATCCTGATCAACAACGCCGCCTACCTGAGCGTCGGCACCACTGAAAGCATCCCGCTCGATGAGTTCCGGCGTGTGCTCGACACCAACCTCACCGGCGCCCTGCTCGGCATCCGCGCAGCCGCCCCCTCCATGCGCAAAGCCGGCGGCGGCGCGATCGTCAACGTCAACTCCATCGCCGGACTCGCAGCCGCCCCCGGCCTCGTCGCATACAGCAGCAGCAAGTGGGCGCTGCGCGGCCTCCTGCGCGCGGCCGCCAAGGAACTGGCCCGCGACAACATCCGCGTCAACGCCGTCCACCCCGGCATCATCGAGACCCCCCTCGCCTACGGCCCCGACGGCACCGAACTCGTCCCCGTCGACGACCTGGCCGTACCCCGCCGGGCCGCCCCGGAGGAGATCGCCGACTTCATCCTGTTCGCCGCCTCCGACCAGGCACGCTTCGCGACCGGCTCCGAAATCGTCGCCGACGGCGGCTTCACCCTCGGCCCTCTCACCTGACCCACACCGAGCGGACACCAGACACCTGCCGTTGGCTTCGACCAGGTCCGCGATATCCACGAGCCATGGCGGGCAGGGAGGTGTACGCCGGACGGGCAAAGTCCTGACGTCGGCTTGGGACACCTGGCCGCGGACGTCGGCCGGATCAGGTGCCGGCTGGTGGGGCGGGGCGCAGGGCGAGCAGGGCGATGTCGTCGGTGCTGTCGGCGCCGAGCCCTCCGTCCTCGCCGGCTGTCCCGAACTGGATGCCCTCACCGGGCACGTCCGCGCGTTCGGGAAGATGCTCACCCAGCTCCAGGGCCGGCTACACCCCCGGCACCGTCTCCTACGACTCAGCCGTCTACCGGTGCGACAACTACTACGGCAGCAGCCGGGCCAGCCGGGCCGGGTGCACCATTCCCGAAGTCCCCACCGGCGTCACGGTGCCCGGGTTGCGCGGACCGATCCGGTTGAAGACGAGCAGCAGCGGCGGGTGCGGCTGATCACCGCGGCGACCGTCGGGCACCCACCAGCGGGTGCGCCACATCGGCCGCTCACGGCCGTCGACGTCCTTCACCTTCCGCTGCCCAAACCGCATGTACTTGTCGATCTTCGCGGCGAGGACATGCGTACCGACACTCCGATTCACGACCCCGCCTGGACCATCACCCCTCTGAGCCTGGAAGACATCGTCCTGGCCTATATGACCCGGCCCGCCGACGCGGTCCGCGACACCCGTCCCGCGCTGGAGGTCCTGCGATGATCTGGCTGACCTGGCGTCAGTTCCGCACCCAGGCTGCGGTGCTGTTCGCCGCCGTGGCCGCCCTCGCCGTACTCCTCGCGGCTACCGGCCCTCGACTCGCCGACCTCGCCGACACCTCGGCCGCCGCCGGGCGCGACCTGCTCAGCCAGATCTCTAGCTCCGACCAGAGCCTGTACTACTTCGGCTGGACGGTCGTCCTCGCCGTACCGGCGGTCATCGGCATGTTCTGGGGCGCACCGCTGATCACGCGCGAACTGGAAGCTGGCACTCACCGGCTCGCGTGGAATCAGACCTTCACCCGCACCCGCTGGCTGGCGGCCAAACTCGGATTGATCGGCCTGGCCACGGTGACCGCCGCGGGCCTGGCCAGTCTCGCGGTGATCTGGTGGAGCAGCCCTATCGACCAGGCCGTGAGCAGCGGTAACTCCGACTCCACGACCCCCTTCTTCTCCAGGCTGGACCCGATGGTGTTCGGCGCCCGAGGCATCGTCCCGATCGGCTACGCCGCCTTCGCCTTCCTCCTCGGCGTCACCCTCGGCGTCCTCATCCGCCGCACCGTGACCGCCATGGCCGCCACCCTCGCGACCTTCGCCGCAATCCAACTCGCCATGCCCCTGTGGATCCGCCCCCACCTGGCCCCGGCGGTCCACGTCACTCTGCCGTTCACCGAAGCCAAGCCGGTAAACCTCGGTGCCGACGCCGTACGAGAGGTGGACTTCGGCCAGCCCGGCGCCTGGGTACTGTCCGAACACACCGTCAACGCCTCCGGCCACACCGCCGCACTACCCGCGTCATTCACCGACTGTGGCTCCTTCTCTGACTGCGTCAACACCCTCACCAAGGCCGGGTATCAGCAGCAGATCACCTATCAGCCCGCCGGTAACTTCTGGGCCCTGCAATGGGCCGAAACCGGGATCTACCTCGGCCTCACCGCGGGCCTGGCCGTCTTCTGCACCTGGTGGATCCGCCGCCGACTGACCTGACCAGAAGACGGTCGGGCGGCCCAAAGCAGGACTCGAATTTGCCGAGGGGCAGCCAACACCGGCTGCCCCTCGGCTGTCTTCAACGCTCAACTGAAGCACTCGGTGTACGGAACAGTGGCCAAGTAGCTCTGCGAGTGGCCAACCATCGCTGCGAGTCACAGCTGTCGTGTCTCCGCTTACCCACAAATTCGACCACATGCTCTAATTCAATTATGCGCCGCGTCGACTACCTCACCGACACCCAGGAGCGCAACCTGCGCTGCATCCGCCGGCACATCGCTGACCACGGCCAAGCGCCGACGATGCAGCAGATCGGGGCGGCCGGCGGCATGCGCAGCAGGGCATCGGTGCACTGCCATCTCATCGAGCTGGAGGCGAAGGCCGCGATCGTGCGCGAGCCGGGACGGCCCAGAGGGACCCGCCTCGCATGAGCAGTCCCGGCCGCTATCACCTGGTGCTCGCTTCGGGTGACCGGCCGGTGCAGCACAGCTGGTGGAAGACCGGCTCTGCGTGCTGCCCCAGTAAGACGAGCCCTTCCGTCCCGACCAGGTATGCGCGTCGGTGTCGTGTGGGGGTCGGTGGCCGCGCGACCTGGCCCTGCACCCGTGCGGCACGCGCCTGTGCGTGGCCAACGAGCGCTCAGGCGACGTCACATGGCTGGACGTGGATCCCGCGACAGGCATCCCGCACCGCGCGGGTTCGCTTCGGTCCCGGCGACCTCCAGTGTGGTCTTCGCCTGAGCGCTCGTCGGCCGCGTACACGGCACTGGTCACGCAGTGCCCCGGACGACGGCGACCGGGCAGCGGGCGTGGTGCAGCAGCGCCTGGCTCACCGAACCCAGCAGCACCCCGACGCAGCCGCCGCGCCCCTGACCCCGGTGACGCACTGGTCCTGGTGAACATCCTGCGCACCGACAATGCACGCCCACCGACCGCTGCCCGCCGACAGCGAACTCGCCCAGGCCATCACCGTGCCGGCCCCAGCCCAGCAGGACGCCGTGGGAGCCGCCAGCAGGTCGCCAACCAGGCCCGCTCGCTGCTGCGCGAGTACTACCCTGCTGTCCTGCACGCCTTCCAGGGCAAGGACAGCGGCCTGACCAGGGCAGACGCCCGGACGATCCTCACACTCGCTCCGACCCCGGCCAGGGCGGCGAAACTCACCCTCGCCGGCTGCGCGCCGCTTCCAAGCGCAGCGGTCGCACCCGCGCTTTGGCACCGAGACCGCGCGCCTGCGGGACATCTTCCGCTCCGAATACGCCGGCAGCTTCCGGCCGTCGAGGACGCCTTCGGCCAGCAACTGCTGGCCTTACTCAAGCGGCTGGACGCCACCTGCCAGGCCGCGGACTACCTCGCCGCGGCCGCCGAACCCGCCTTCAGCCAGCACGCCGACAGCAAGATCCTGCTCAGCTTCCCTGGACTCGGCGCCCTGCTCGCAGCCCGCGTCCTCGCCGAGATCGGCGACGACCTGACCCGCTTCGCCGACACCAGAGCACTCAAGTCCTACGCCGGCTCCGCCTCGATCACCCGCGCCTCCGGCAGGAAATGCTTCGTCGTCCGCCGCTTCGCCAAGAACAACCGGCTCATGCACGCCAGCTTCCTCTGGGCCTTCTCGGCCCTCCAGGCCTCACCGGGAGCGAACGCCCACTACCGCCGCCGACGTGAGCCCAGCGACTGGCACGACCCCGCCCAGCGCCACCTGCTCAACCGCTTCCTCGGCCAGCTCCACCACTGCCTCCAGACCCGGCCGCCGTTCAATGAACAACGCGCCTTCGCACCGCTGCTTCAAGCATCTGCGTCGGGAGATGGCCGCAGGCTGCGCCAGTGAGTGCCTGACACCCCTCATTAGGAGGCTGCGCCATCGGAACCCTGAGATTCAGTGAGGGTGCGGAGGTCAGTGTCCAGTATGCGGATGAGCTCGCCAACCCGTCCGCCGCCATCCGGCGCTGCCGGGTAGCGCTTGAGTACGTCAACGACGGCCGGTGTTGCGCGGTCCATCATCCGCTTGAGGTGTTCGGCACCGACGCTCCGATCGTCGTCGGCGACGATTTCGGCCGTTCTGGCTGCGTAAGCGCTGGCTCCGAGAATGTGCTTGACCTGGGTGGCCTTGGCCAACGGATGCAGATAGGCGGCGCCTGCCGCAGACATCGCTGCCCACGCTGCCTCGCGCGCAGCCGCCGTGTGCGCGCTCTTGGCTGCCTTGAGGGCTGCCGAAGCTGTGTCGCGCAAAGATTTCCCGCGCTCGCCGCCCCGGGCGAACGCCCACGCGGCACTGATGGCGTCTCGAGGCCGCGAGTCGTCCGGCTGATCAGCCTCGAATATTTCCAGGACGACCTCCGCGCATGCCGCGGCGAACGCGGTGACCTCACGAAGATCCTGCCTGCTCAGAACGATCTCGCCCGCTTCCCCTGTCATGCTCCCATCCTCGATGATTCCCACGACAGCGCGGCGGGAAAGCGGTCTTGGCCGCTCCTGCCGACTGGCCTCCGAAGCAGACAGCAACGTCGCACTTGACTTCTTAACCCATTGAGATGTCTTGACCACGCTCGCTATCGGCCGTCTTCAGACCGCGGACAAAGGGGGGCTTGTGCACGCTGCTCGCTCGATCACCGCCCACCGAAGGGCGGCCCGAGCGAAGGAGCCACCGCGATGACCACGCACCGACCACCGGCAGGCGCCCGGCGCGCCCGCCCCGACCATGAGCCCGACCAGAACCGGGCAAGCGTCGCATGACATGCCATCACCCGACCGAGGGGTGCTGGACCGGCTGCTTGGATGATCACCGGCTTGGCTCCGTGTGCTGGTATGCCGATCCTGCAATCACACTGTGTGCTGGGGTGAGTTTCTTCGACTTGGCGCCTCGGCTGTGGGTGGTGCCGTGGCCGGTTGCCGAGCCGGCTGCGGCCCACCGGGATCCGGTCGTCGTGCTGGGAGTCGCGGATCGTTTTTCCGGTGAAGCTGTGCCTGCCGTCCGGGTGAAGACCGCGCCCGGGCCGGGAACGTCACCGGGGCGTGCCTGTACATCTCATGGTCACCGGCGAGGTGATCGATGAGGGGAGACGGGTGTGCGCAGGCTCGGATTCCTCGGCCAAGCACCGCCAGCCGCGTTGCCGGCCCGGCCCGACTTTCCCCCTCCACCGGCGCCTCGCCCGGCCTCTCACCAGTCCGCCGGGGTCCGTGACCCGCTGGAGCCGACCGCGACCCGCAACTGCCCGCACTGCCAGCAGCCGGTCACGATCGTCGCCCTGCTGGCCACCCCCGAGGCCGCCCGGCCGACGATGCCCCACCACCGCACCGACATTGTCCCGCTGCGGAGAACCCCGTGACGGACCCGTCCATGCTCCACTACGCGGCCACCCCCGGCAGACACCGACCCCACGCCCCAGGGGGTGGGGAATTCCCCGGCAGGCCCCCTGGGGAATATCGCCATCGTCGTCGACAGGGTGCCAGCGATGCCTTGAAATGAGTTGATGCGGGTTGGGCGCTTGCATCATCTTGATCGCACACCTGAGGTTCTGGGCGAGTGCGGGCGGAGATCATGGGAAGCGATGGCTCCTATCGGAGGGCCCTGGCCAGTCCGGGTGCGCTGCGGTTCTGTGCGGCGGGGTTGGTCGGACGGTTGCAGATCGCCATGGCCGGCCTGGGGACTGTGCTGCTGGTCTCCTCGGTCACGGGCCAGTACGGGCTGGCGGGGGAGGTGGCCGCGGCCGGATCGGCGGGGTATGCGCTGGTGTCGCCCTCGGTCGCCCGGCTCGCCGACCGGCTCGGCCAGGGCCGGGTCCTACCACCGCTGACGCTGCTCTACGGGGCGTCGACGGCCGGCCTCATCTGCAGCACGCAACTACGTGAGCCGGGCTGGGTACTGATGGGCTGGAGCGGACTGGCAGGTGCCGCCACCCCGCAGCTCGGCTCGATGGTGCGGGCTCGGTGGAGCGCGTTGCTGGGCGGCTCGCCGTTGCTGCAGGCCGCGTTCTCGCTGGAGTCGGTGGCGGACGAAGTGATCTTCGTGGCCGGGCCGGTGCTGGTCACCTTGCTGGCGACCGGGGTGTATCCGGCGGCGGGTCTGGAGGTGGCGGCGGCCACGTGCGTGCTCGGGTCACTGCTGCTGGCCGTGCAGCGCGCCTCCGAGCCGCCCGCGGACCGGAAGGCCGCGGTGCGCGGTGCGCCCACGCACCTGCTGCCAGCGCGGGGCCTGGTCACGTTGGCGCCGGTGGGCTTGTTCTTCGGCGCAATGCTGGCCGCGATCGACCTGGCCACCGTGGACTTCGCCCAGGAGCACGGGCACAAGCCGCTGGCCGGGCTGATCCTCGGCGGCTACGCCCTGGGCAGCGCGGCCAGTGGGCTGTGGTACGGATCGCGGACGTGGAACGCCTCGCTGCGGCGCCGGTTCACGCTGACCTTGGCCGCGGCCGCGGCCGGAACGGCCACGTTCTGGGCGATGCCTGGGCTGACCGTCCTCGCCGCGGTAATGCTCTGCTCCGGGCTGGCTGTTTCACCGATGCTGATCAGCGGGTTTAGCCTCATCGAACGGCAGGCGCCGCCGAATCGGCAGACCGAGGCCATGGCCTGGTTCACCTCGGCGATCTCGGTCGGCACCGCCGTAGGCTCGGCCGCCGCCGGCCAGGTCATCGACGCTGACGGCGCCCGCTGGGGATACGCCTTCGCCGCCGCCTTCGCCGCCGCGGCTATGCTCACCTGCCTGATCGGGCTCACCAAGCTCACCGTCCCCAGCCCAGCCCCCTCCCCGACCGCCCACGCCGACACCAAGGCCGGCAGGACGTCGTCTATCAGCGGCTTGTAAGGGTCTAGCCGAGACTCCCGCCGCCACTGCTCCTTCAGAAGGTGACTCCCATCACTCACGACCATGCGATGGAAGACCGCGCTGAACGCCTTCGACATCACCTTCGACGGCCGGCTCTCAGCAGCCCGTCAGTAACCAACAACCCCAGTTACACCGCTCGTTTGACAGACCCCATCACGGAAGGCAACGAGCACCTCATCGCGGCCGCCCTGGCCGACATCGACGCCGATCCGCTGCCCGACCCTGTCACCCCTGAAGCCATGCACGAACTGTTCAAGAGCGCCCGCAAAGCCAAAGGGGAGCTACCGGCCACCCCGGCAGGACCGCACGCCAGCGACAAGGCGGCCTCCGCCGACGCTCTCGCCGTACGCATCGCAGATGCCATCGAGGAAGGACAGCCCGTCCATGTTCCCGACCACCTGAGGCAACTGTTCGACTTCCTCTACCCGCAGCCGCAGACCACTGCGGAGGAACCCGCACCCGGCCAGGAACCGGAAACCACCCACGACAAGGCCGAGCCGGGCGAACTGCACAACGGCACCACGCCGCCCCAGACGCCCGCACACGAAGAGCCCGCCCCGTCCGCCACACCCCCGACGGGCAGCGCTCAACCCGCCCACCCGCCAGTCGGCGAACCGGCCCCAGGTGCGGGCAGGCCACGTCATACGGGCCCAACCATCAGCTCCACGACGGATGCAACCGCTTCCTGAGCAGCGGGTTGCAGCCGGGGGGACAGAGCATCCCAGGGGCCAGCTGCGACACTGGTCCGGCGCCCGTCCCGTTGTCAGCGCCGACGTCCAGTGTCGTGCCATCAGGACAAACCAGTGGCGGAGGCGGACAGTTGTCGGACACGGCGACGCGGTGAGCCCATTCGCACGGTGGCTTCACCTCGCGCAAGCTCCTAAACCAGCAGTACAGGGCCTTTCTCATCCGGCGCATCGCCATTCCTCCCTGCCAGCAGCCACGCGCTGGAGTTCAACTGGGAGGGTGAGTCCACCAGCGGATGGTGCCGGGACGGCCAGTACTACGACGGAGGCGCTGGCAGCCGCGAAACCGATAGACCCAGCCGGCGCGGGGAAACCTCCTATCCGCCTGCGGCTCTAAAGATCGACAGGCTGTTTCCGCACTTTACGAAAGTCGGCGCCGCCGGTCAGGGGTCGATGCTTCACGGGGGCCAGCGGTCCTTGACTGCCGGACGCCTTGAGAACGGCTGCCAGCAACTTCCTATCCGTTGACTACTTGGGTGGTAGGTGCCCTGTGAGGGTTTTCCAGTTCTGGAGAGCTTCTTCCAGTTCGGAGTCTGCGACCTTACGCTGCGGGTCCTGGCGGTTGCGCTGTCGTACACGGGCGAGCTCTTTGCGTGCCGCCTCCTGCGCGTGAGTGTCGGCCCGGGCCTTCTCCAACTCGTCCTCAGCTTCAGAGAGCTGGTGCGGGATCCGCACGCGGAAGCTGTTCTCGTCCGCGATGGCGTTCTGAATGGCTACGGTGAAGTCGCGTACCGCTTCCTCGTCGAACCGCTGGTGGTCATCCATCGCGGGAAGGAGGTGAGGGTATTTTGCGCGATGTACCCGCCCGGTGACGTCGGTGAGGTAGATCGAGTGGTTTGTCTTGCCCGTGTCGAAGCGGGCGTCGAGGCCGGCCAGCTCGATCGAGCGCGTTGCCGGTCCGGACGTCACCACGAGGACGTGCTGGAACAAGGCGAGCTCGCCAAGGCTGTCCAGTCGCTCACCGGTGCCGGGATTGCGCAGCCGTGCTATCTGCTGCTCCAGCTGACGCAGCCTTCGCTCGTAAGCGGCCTGCGTGGAGGTGAGTTCGGCCTGCGCAGCAGACTCGGCCTCAGCCGCTCTGCGGGACACTACACGTGCCTTATGACGTGCATTTGCCAAGGCGTCGCGGTCGCTCTCGTACTTCAAGCTGAACGCGAAGGCCCATCCGCCGGGATACCGGTGCCGCCTCCACAGCACCCACAGACCCAAACCCACGACAACGACCACAACCAGCTGTGCCGCGTTCATGCTCGCCCCCCTGCGCTGTCGGCTCCCTTTCTTATCGCGGCCGAACCGACAACGGCACCGGATTGGGGACAGACGTCAGCAACGCCACATCCCACTGCTCACCTCGTGACGCAAACAGCTCAGCCCCACAGTTTGCGTCGGGGGGCGCGTGCCGGGTGCCCGGCACGATCGGGGCCCGCTGGCAGGCGGCCGCGGGCACATCGATCACGCGGCGGACCGGCCGCGGGCCGCCGCCGACACCAACGCCGCAGAGTCCGCCCACGGCACCACGTGCCTCGAACCGCCTGCGGCAGAGACCTCCGCCGTCACGGGCGGCGCTTGGGCCCGACTCCCGCGCGCATCCCCCGGCCCCGACGGCCAACGCGCCCACGCGCTCCACTGCGTGGCGTCTCTAGGCGTTCCCACGTCCCCGCCCGCTCATCTCCCGCGGCCGGGACGTGCCCGCACGCCCCGGGCGACGGACAGGCCGAGGTACAGCGGCAGGGCCGGCGCTGGCCAGGGTGTGGGGCACCGCGCTGGCAGGCCGGACTACCCGGAGCTGCGGGGAACTCGGTGCCTTCCGCTGCGGCTGGCCGCCGTTCGGGTGTCTGCGGGAGCGGTCCGGCGTGCGGGAGGAAGGCGTGCTCCCTGCGCCTGCGGGGGATGGCCCCAACGCAGACGGTCATCCAGACCGCTGGTGAAGCTGCTCCCGCCGACCGCGCCATGCGCGAAGCGCGTCGGCGGGCCCAGGAACGGCTGCCTCCACACCGGGCCGGCGCACGCCTACCCTCCGGCGGAGCGGCGTCCAAGGCCGCCTGTGTGACTCCGCCCACGGCTCTCTCGGGCTGTGCCTCTCATCCAGCGCGGTCAGGAGACGGCCTTGTCGAGGATGTCGGCGAGTTCGGCGGGCGCGGACAGCATCGGCCAGTGCCCGGTGGACAGGTCGAAGCGCCGCCACGGCGGCTGGTTCAGGGAGGCCAGCATCGGCACCCCGGCATCCAGCAGCCCCGTGAAGTCATGGCACGCGACCAGGGCACGGTCCACACCAGGACCGGGCTCGGCCGGCTCGTCGAGACGCTGGGCGTAGGTGCCGAACGGCTGTGGGGTGGCACGCGAGCGCAGAGCGTCCCGCTGGCCTTCATCGAGCCCGTCGAGGCTGCTGGACAATCCCAGGACCTCAAACGGCGGCATCGGTAGCCGCCACCCGTCACCGGAAGCGGAGACCTGGTGACGCAGCTGGTCCGCTGCCTGCGGTGGCATGAGGTCGAGCATGCACATGCCCGCGGCGAAGGGGGCGCTGTCCACGTAGATCACGCGCTTCAGCCGGTCGCCGAGACGTCCGGCTGCCCCGGTCACCGGAGCAGCCGCATAGCTGTGGGCGACCAGCGTGACGTCGCGCAGATCGTGCTCTTCGACGAATCCCGTGATGTCCGCGATGTGCGTGTCCAGGTCCGTCTCGGGTCCGCCCTGGTCTGCGTGCTCGGCCAGGCCCGTCAGTGTCAGCGGCAGTGCCGTGTGGCCGCGCTCCCGCAGAGCGCGGGCGGTGTCTTCCCAGGCCCATGCCCCGAGCCAGGCGCCGGGAACGAGTGCGAAGGTGGCCATGTGATCTCCCAAGAAAGAGGTGCTGCGGGGAGCGTAAAGTCCATACAGGACAGAATCCGCCCTGAAATGCCGAGTGATCCATGTCGCATCCCCTGACCCGTGTGCTGACCCTGCTGGAACTACTCCAGTCCAACGCCCGGCTCACCGGGGCGGAGCTGGCCGACCGCCTGGATACCGACATCCGCACCGTGCGCCGCTACATGGCCCACCTACGCGACTTGGGCATCCCCGTGGAGGCCGAACGCGGCCGCTACGGCGGCTACCGACTGGCCCGCGGCTACCGCATGCCACCCCTGGTCCTCACCAATGACGAGGCCCTCGCCGTCGTCCTTGGCCTGCTCGCGGCAGAACGTCTGGGCATGGGCACTGCCGCGCCGGCCAGTGCCGGTGCCCTGGCCAAGATCGAGCGGGTGCTTCCGCACGCCCTGCGCGAACCGCTCGCCGACATGCGGGAGACCCTGTCCTTCACTGCCAATGCCGTGATTGGGCAGGCACCCGGAACCGGCGTCCTGCTGGCCCTGGCCCAGGCCTCCCGTGCCCGCACGACCGTCGGCATCCACCACCAGTCCTGGCGCCACGAACACACCGAACGCGACATCGACCCCTACGGCGTGGTCTTCCACACCGGCCGCTGGTACGTCGTCGGCCACGACCACCTCCGCGACAGCCTGCGGACATTCCGCATCGACCGCATCGCCTCCGTCGCCCCCCGAGCCGACAGCTTCACCGCACCCGACGGCTTCGATCCCGTCGCCCACTTGACCTCGACCCTCGCTCAGGGGTCCTACCGCTGGCAGGTCGAGGTGACGATTCATGGCCCCCTCGATGAGATCGCTCGCCGACTGCCTCGCTCAGCGGTGACCCTCACCGCTCAGCCCACCGGCGTTCTCATGCACGCACGGGCAGAACGGCTGGACGGTATGGCCCACATGCTCGCCTCCCTGGAGTGGCCCTTCAGCATCCACCATCCCGACGAACTACGGCAGGCGCTCAAGGACCTGGCCGCCCAGCTCACCGCAGCCGCCCAGCGAGGACCGGAGCAACTACCGCAGTAAACGCCGGATTTACTGCGGCAGAGCCCCTACCGCGATCGCCGCGACCTGCGAGGGCCATTCGGGCCGCCGGGGCGAGGTGTACGCATTTACTGCGGCAGGACCGGAAGGACGGGACGGCGTGACGATCGAACCGGTGAGACCCAACTCGGGAGCGGGCGCGCGCTCCGGCTGCCGAGCGCCAGGGTGGTGCCCCTGTCCGCTCCTCCGGTCACGTACACCGCGGCGGTCGAGCGGTATCTCACCGGTGCGGGCATCGCGAAGTCCTCCGCGCGGATGGCCTGGGTGCGGGGGCGGCGTGCCGGGGGAGCGTGTTGCAGGGTGCCGCGCACGGGGTGGGGTATGGGGCGCTTCGGATGCATGGGGAGCGCACGCTGGCGGTCAGATGGCGTGCAGTGTGACGCAAGTTACCCGCTGTGCCCACATGATCATTCTCTGTGCCCGATCAACCATGTCCGTGCAGCTTCCGACGTCAACTGGTCCCCCGCGTAACGGAACTGACGTGGCAAAAGCTGAGCTTCAGCTGTGGGTGCATGGGCTGTTCTGCATGGCTGCCGGTGAACGGAAGGAGACGGGCAACAATGTGGATCAGTCGACATTCGGAAGTGTGGCTGCTTGGGTCACCGATTGGTGTTCGATATCCCGTCGCGGGTGAGAGGGAGATTCATTTTCTATGCGCCTCGCATTTCCCCTGATGCCTGCCCGTGGATTGTTGAGAAGCCAATCGCGGCGGGCCAGGGCATCCATGCGATGATCGCACCTGTGGCCGACCGGGCGGCACCGGGTCGGGCGCCCCTTGACCGGATCTGTTGACTCTTGAACGTTGATTATCATTTGATAGCGCTCTCGCGGCCTTCAGGGGGCGGGCGCGTCTCGCTCTCGGGTGCACAAAAGGGACGAAGGTTCCGGAGTCACGGAGTGCCGCCTTGACGGGCTCGCGAGGGTGTGCTGTCCCTGTCAAAGCCCCGCAGGTAGGGGGTTTCCGTTGCTAGTTGGAGCGGTAGAGACCACAGGGCGCCCGTTCGGGAGTGACCTTAACGCGGTCCATAGTGTTTACTGGACACCGGTCTGATCCTGGTGGGTCCGGACCCTTTCCGGGAGGTTCCGGGGGTGGTGCCCCGGGGCCTCCCGTTTTTGCTGCCGGTTTACATGCAAGCCCCACGGACCTCGCCCGGAGGCGCTTTGAGGTCTGCGCATGAATATCTGCATGCCGAATGCGGGGATTCCTGAAAATCGATAGAGCGGTTTTATAGATTCCGCTCCCGGCCGGGTCGTCGAAATCCCCCACAGGTAGGGGATCAACGTGGCGCGAATCGTTCCCGCAGCGCCTTCGGAAACGCGACTAGCTCTCGGCTCATGGCGAGCGGTAGCGTGATGCCGATCCAACGTCATCTCCACCCCGCCCGGCCCACACCACCCGGGCACGTACCACCTCCCGGAGAGGCGACGGACCCACCACCTGGGACCCCGCTGACACAGCGGGGTCCCAGGCCGATCAACCGCATAAGGACGAAGACGATGAGCATCACCCGCTCCCACGGCGCTGTGCCGCCCTACCCTCCCGGCCACCCCACCGCGCCCACCCTGAAGAGCCGTCACCACCGCGCCCTCCAGGGCGCCTACGCGGATGCGCGCCCCGCCCGCCGGGCCGCGACGGGGGAGTGACCATGCCTCCCGCCCTCGACGTCTCCCGGCCCACCGACCTCCTGCACGCCCACGAAGGCAAGCCCGAGGGAAGCTTCCTGCACCGCCTGCCGGCCGAGACCTGGCACGCGCTGCTGCAGGCCGGCCTGCGCAGCCGCACCTTCACCCGCGACGAACTGCTGCCCATGGGCGCGGACAACCCTGACGTCTACATCCTCCTCGAGGGCGTCGTACGCCAGGACCGCTACCCGCTGGGCACCGGCCCCGGCATCCCCACCATCACCCGCTTCCGGGCGGCCGGCGAACTCGTCGGCGAAGCCGCGCTCCTCGACCCCACCTCCCGCGTCGACACCCGCTGCCTGACCCCCACCGTCGCCATCCCCTGCGCCGCCCGCTACTTCAACGCCCTCACCGAACGCCGCCTCTACGAGGCCCGCCTGGCCCTGCTGCACAGCCTCGAAGAACGCCACCGCACCGACGAAGTCGTCTACGGGATGGCCATCCGCCCGCCCCTGGAACGCGTCAGCCGACTCCTGGCCCACCTCGCCAGGACCGCCGGAGTCCCCGACCCCCGCACCTGTCGGCACACCGTCATCACCGGCCTGGGACAAAAAGACATCGCCGCAGCCCTCCAGCTCGCCGTCTCCACCACCGAGAACGCGCTGCGCACCCTGCGCTACCACGGCGTCATCGAGGCCCGCTACCGCCAGTTCGTCATCCACGACGTCGACGGCCTCAGCCGCTTCACCGGGGCCTGACACCACCCCCCGGCACCCCCCTTCGGACCCACCACCCTTTTCCTCGCGCCGCCCCCAACCGTCGGGGACGACGCGCCCGCGAACGGACCACCATGACCATCAACAGCACCACGCTGGCGATCGGCACCAGCGCCGGCTCCCTCGCCGCAGGCATCGTCTCCTCCTTCCTCATGGGAGCCCTCGCCCTGTACGGGCTCCTGCACCACCGGGAGGTCTTCGCCTGGATGAAGCAGATCCGCACCACCGACGCCGAGAACACCGCCTCCGACGAGCCCGACCAGTGGCTCGCCGACCTCTACAAGGCCCAGTGCCGCCGGGCGAAAAAGCCCAGCCGCACTCCTGACATGGAGGAGATCTCCCAGATCGGCGACATGATCCGGGGCATCGTCGGCCACATCGAGGCCATCCGCTCCGAACTCACCGCGGTCGTCGAGTGCGTCGACGACTACCTCGACACCGCCCTGCCCGCACCCACCCCCGCCCTCAAGGTGTCCTCCCAGGACCACCAGATGCAGCTCGTCCAGGCCATGAAACAGGAAGCCGCCCGCGCCGACCTCGAACAGGCCATCTCCACCGCCCGGCAGAAGATCACCCTCCTGCGCCGCGGCTGACCACCACAGCAGGCCACCGCGGGCGGCACACCGCTGCCCGCCCCAGACCATCCCCTCAGCGGCACCGGATCCGTCGCCACGGCCAGCCCACGCTGACCCGGATCCGGTGCCGCGCCGCTGCCCAGGCCTGCGTCGCCGCGCCCGAACACCCCCGCGTCGGCGGGAGGGCCCGGTCCAGGTCTCACCGAGGACGACGAACTCCGGAACACTCCCGCGTCGGCGGGGAGGATGCCAGGCCGTGGTGACTGGGCTCGTTCAGGAACGGAACACCCCCGCGTCGCCGGGGAGGACCAGTACGGGCAGCAGATGATGACGAGGTAGAGCGGAGCACCCCCGCGTCGGCGGGGAGGACCAGCTGGCCAACACCGGCTGGACCATGGGGATCGGAACACCCCCGCGTTTGGCGGGGAGGAGCCGTACACCGAGATCGCCCGGCGCCTGGACGGCGGAACACCCCCGCGTCGGCGGGGAGGACAGTGCGCGGGTGGCCAGCCACATCTCATCGCGCGGAGCACCCCCGCGTCGGCGGGGAGGACCTCAAGTCCGGAATCAAGCGCGGTGACATCGTCGGAACACCCCCGCGTCGGCGGGGAGGACGGAGACGGTGGTGGCCAGACCTGACAGGGGGCCGGAACACCCCCGCGTCGGCGGGGAGGACGGAGTGACCGGGGGTCTTACCCCCCTCGGACCGGAACACCCCCGCGTCGGCGGGGAGGACCGCTCTGTCATTCGCGCACCCCAGGCCGATTACGGAACACCCCCGCGTCGGCGGGGAGGACAAGAAGTCGCCGGCGTCGTGACAGCGGACGAACGGAACACCCCCGCGTCGGCGGGGAGGACAAGTTCACCCTGCCCCCGCGAGTGCCGAACGGCGGAACACCCCCGCGAACGCGGGGGTGTTCCGATGCAGGAAATCTTCGACGAGCGCCTGGTGGAGTCCTCCCCGCCAACGCGGGGGTCTTCCGCGGACGGTCTGATGCAGGCGCTGGTGCACGATGTTCTCCCCGCCGACGCAGGGGTGTTCCGCGGAGGAAGTGGTCGACGAAGGGGGCGATCTCGTCCTCCCTGCCGACGTGGGGGTATTCCGTCCCGGGATCCGGAAAGGTCACCGGCTGCCCGGTCCTCCCCGCCGACGCGGGGGTGTTACGCACTTCGAGCGGGTGGAGCAGGCCGAGGCGGCGTCCTCCCCGCCGACGCGGGGGCGTTCCGACCTCGATCAGGCAGACGAGACCGTAGACCTGGTCCTCCCCGCCGACGCGGGGGTGTTCCGACGGCGTGGACGAACTGGTTGTCGGGCGAGGAGTTCTCCCTGCCGAACGCGGGGGTGTTCCGCCGATTGGACCCGCGCCGCACCGCGTCGGCGCTCGGCGTCGGGTGGTTGCTGCTGGTCCGGGGTCTGGTGCGTTTACGCCGTCTAGGCCCAGGACGCCGGCGCTACGAACAGCAGCTGCAGGCGATCCTTGTCGAGGGCCTGGGCGAGGTGTACTTCCGCGACGGCGGCCGCCGCGCCCGTGGCTGCGGCCGCCGCACCCGCAGAAGCTACGCCCAGGACTGGGTGAGCTGGACGAGGTTCTGCGCCGCCTCCGGGGTGCCGGTACTCGCGCTCACCCTCGGCACGCTGGTGATGTTCGTCGAGTGGCTGTGGACCCAGTCCGGCGGGAGGAAGGGAACGTGCACCGCGCCGTCGACCATCGACCGCCGGATCTCCGGCACCGCGGTGTCCGCCCGCTCCGAGCACGGCGTGCGGCTGGAGGACGGCGTCGCGCGGCTCGGCCGCAACCGGCTCAAGCAGCTGGTGAAGGAGATGGAGGAGCAGGGCGAGACCCGCGGCCGGGGCCAGGCCCCGCCGCTGCTCGTTGAGCACCTGGTGAAGATCAGCACCGCCTGCCCGGACAACCTCACGGGCCTGCGCGACCGCGCCCTGGTCCTCATGCACTTCGCCGTCGCTGGCCGCCGACACGACCTCGCCTTCAACCGGGTCCGCGACTACGCCGAGACCCCCGGCAGCATCCAGGCCGACCTGCGAGTATCCAAGATCAGCCTCCGCGTCGTCCCGGTCCCCTACGGCTCCCGGCCCTCGTTCCCCACTTCAAGGTCCTCGCCGGCTACCTCGAAGTCGTCGATCAGTGGGAGGGCAACGCCCTGCTCGGCGTGCTGTAGAGCGGTGGGGCAGGTCACCTGCGTTCCGGGGGCTGTTCGGCTCACCAATGCGTTCCGGTTCACTCTTCGCCGTGAATCTACGCAGTCAACGGGTTCTGAGGCTGCAACTTTGTGGGCGAAAGATGAGCGTGGATTCGATGCTGCTGCTGAATGACCTGCGTCTTCAGCGCATCCGGTCCTATACGGGGGTCCTTGGTGATCTGGATCTATCACTTCCTCCGGCACCGGTGAAGAGGGTGTGCGGGACGGGCGGACGGTGTTCGGCCGGACCGCACGGATGGGGGCATGCTCTTCGCGGGGGCGCCGCCGGGGTGCCAGCGGAGGGGAGCGGGGGCCATGGCCGAGCGAGTGATGACCCGGGATGAGTCGATCGAGTACCTGCTGCGGCGCTCCCAGCGGCGCGACGACCTCTTCCCGATCCGCCAGGAGTTCATCCGGACCCGCGTCCAGGGTCAGTACGGGGAGCCGACCACCGGGCCGGGGCCCCTGTCCAAGCTGTTGCGGGCCCCATACGCCCTGGAGTTGCTGCTGCTGGTCTACGCGGTCACCACCAGCGGCGACTACGGCGTCACCGAGCGCTCGCAGCTATGGGGACGAGCAGCCGGCATCTACATGCTCCCCGACCAGAAGGCGAGCATGGCCGTCTCACGTCAGTGGCATCACCTGGAGAAGCTGGGTCTGATCGAGCGTCGGCA
>NZ_JBIAVX010000037.1:0-43068 GCF_042894725.1 Streptomyces sp. NPDC001480
CATGGCATGGCTCGCTGGATGCCGTCGCCTCCACCGTCGCTACGAGCGCAAAGCCGAGCACTTCCTCGCCTTCACGAGCCTCGCCTGCACCCTCATCTGCTACCGCCGGCTCACCAAATGAGATGACTTCTAAGACGTCAAGAGGGTCCCTCGGTCAGGCACCCGGCGCGCCCGCCCCGACCATGAGCCCGACCAGCACCGCGCAAGTCGACGGTGAAGAGTTGGAGAGCAACTCAGCCGTGAGGAGCTGCCCGCTTGAGATCCACCCGATCGGATTCCGCATCACTACGTGACTGTCTGGCCGCTCTTGTACACGGTGAAGTAGTCCTCGGTGGAGAAGCTGAGATTGAACACCATGCCGTACTTGCGGCGCAGGCTCGTGACGCTGGTGGAGGCTGGCTCGCGCAGGCACCGGTGGACGGGTGGATCGCTGGGGGAGCATATCGCTAGCTCTTCGATCATCTGACGCTTTCCTCTTTGGTGGACCTGATCCCAGGCGAGCGTGACCGTACCAGCAGATAGATCGTGCGGCTCACCTGTGCCGGGGCCCTGTGGGTCGCCTGTCTTGCCCCGGTAGTAGTCAACGACCTTGGTCGCGTAGAAGAAGTCGTGGTTGAAGGGAATCGGGGAGCCATCGGGGTCGCCTGCGGTGAGGATACTGTCGATCGTGTCGGCCGCATGGTGGGGGCTGGCGCCGAAAAAGGCGTTGACCCGCATCATGCAGCGGATCTTGTACCGGTCGTCCCCGTCTTGGAAAAAGTACTCTTTCGCTTTCCCGCCCATGCACATGTCGTCCATGGTGACCAGACCAAGCGTGAGCGCGGTGTGGGCATCCCAATGGGCGATGGTCTCCCGGAGCCGTTGTTCCACCTGCTTGCGGACCCTGACCGCCTCGGCACTGCCGGCGAGTTGGCGAACAGTCTTCGCGCCGGTGGCGCCGTCCTGCGAACAGGCGGATACGGACAGCAACGCCACGCTGCACACCATGCCCAGAATTGTTCTGGTATGACGTCGATACCCCACCACGGTCGCCCCTTTCCGTGTCCATGACCACTGTGCACGGCGGCGCGAGAGGTCGCATGAGTACGCGTACTCAGCTGTCACGGTGTCCCGGCGGGAGGCTCATCCAGTCACCGAGGGCAGTGTGGTCCGGGAACTGTCCGGCCGATCAGGTCCTCTGGCTCCTGCTCGGTTCTCGTCGTCAGCCGCTCGGGTTCCACCTGAGGGGTTTCCGTCGGGAAGCGGGTGGGACTGAGCCGGTATTGCGCTCGCACGGGGCTCGGCTGGCTGGCGAGTCCACGTAGTCGGCCACGGGGCCAGCTCCCTCGCGGTCGAGATAGGCGGTGAACTCGGCCAGCAGAGCAGTCGTTGCGGTGGCGAAAGCCTGTCGATGGTCTGGGGCCCGGACCACCTCAGAGGGCGGTATAAGACCTTATGCCCGATTCTTCGTTTCGTGCGGGACAAGTGGGCAAGTCGTGGCGACGTCGGTCGTCTACGGCCTAGGGCTGGGTGAACAAGCCTGGCTCGGTCTCGGTCAGGGTCCCGCGGTCAGCGTGGCGGTCCGAGCCATCCCCGTCGGCCGGCTCTTCGAGGTGAAGTCACGGCTCGGGGCAGCATTGCTTTCAGGGCGAAACTGCCGGAGCTGCCCATCCGTGGAGGCGTGGACTCGATCCGCGGCGCTTCAGGCGAACAAGGCCGCGAGATATGAGGCGACAAGCACTGCGCACACGGCGGCGGGCGCGAATTTGGCAACCGGGTCGCCCTTGCGCAGGTGTACGACCGCAGCTCCGGCGAGCAGTAGGAGAAGCCCGGCTCCCGCGAGGCCGCCGAGCGGCGGCATGGCGGGGCCGAGCGCCACGCCGGCGACTCCTGCCAGTTGCAGCACGCCAATGCGGCGGTAGGCGGCGACGGAGAAGCCGGTCTCGGCGGCTAGCTCGCGTGCCTTCGGCAATGCGAGTGCATTGAGCACTCCGATCGCCCCGAAGATCAAGGCGATGGCGCAGGCGAGGGTGATGGTGAGGATCATGAGGTATCTCCAGGGTGCCGGCGTCGTGGCGGCGTGGGCGTCAAGGGCGAAGGCCTGATGGCGGGGGGCGTCACGAGACGGTTATGGGATGTGTCGGGCGCGGTCGAGTTGCCGGCCGGGTGCATCGCTCGGCGCCCAGACGGGCGATTTGGTCGATCGATCAGCAGCTCAATCTAGCGCAATAACGGAAACGCTGTAACCGTTATGATGGTCGGCCTCGGGGTGAGTTCGCGGTGTCGTGGGCGTAACGACGTCACGCAGCTGGTGCCCGTCGCCAGGTAGTAGATGGTCCTGAGGGCAGGCTCTTGCCCAGCGAGCTGCCGAGGAAGTCATGGACGTCGCCCGCACGGGTTCGCCGGTCAGAAATGCGCGTCGTGGTCGGGGTGTTGGGTTCCCTCAAGGGTCTTGGTATTGGCCTGCAGGCTGAACCAGCACCATGACCACCCTGCTGATCGTCGATGACGAGTCTTCTGCTGTGTCGGGTCAGGTACGGGCGACAAGCCGGGCTTCGACGCCGTCGAGAAGCGACTGCAGTCCGAAGGACACATACGGGCGAGGGTGGCTGCGAGGACGGCGCCGATCGCGAACGTGACGACGCTCTGGGCCGCTTGCTCGGCATCCCGCCTGGTGAGGCCGGACGCCTCGCAGACCGCGAGCAGGTGCTCGTCATGGCGGTCCCTGGCCGGGCCGTCGAGAGGCTGGATGGTCATGGCGGCCAGCAGCCAGGGGTGCCTGAGAAGCATCGAACGCAGGTTGTCGGCCATGGCCAGGAGGGCCGGACGCCATTCGAGGCCTTCGAGAGCGGGGAGAGGTGTCTGCCCCCAGACGGTGTCGGCGGCCAGCAGGAGCAGATCGTGTCGGCTTTTGATGTGCCAGTAGAGTGCCGCCGCGGTGATGCCGAGACGGCTGCCGAGTCTTCGCATGGTCAGACTCTCGATGCCGCCCTCGTCCAGAAGGGCGATGGCCGCCTGGATGATCTGCTCCTGGTGCAGAGCGTCGCGGGGCATCCTCGCGGTAGTCGGGATGGGGCTGCTCACGGCACTTTCTTGCTGTGGGAACGAGGCCGCGGTGTGCGGCTCTGAGGGCGCGTGGCCATCGCGCCGACGAGGACGGGGTGTCGTGCGCGTCGGCGCGCGGTTCATGCGTGGGGGCCGTTGCGGTGTGTCAGCCGGGAGAGCCCGCGGGCCGGATGCTGCGCAGCAGCCGTTCTCCGGACTCGCGGGTGTCCGGGTGGGCGTTGACCAGGCCGGGGATGATGAGGCGGCCGGAGAAGTCGACGATCTCGGCGTCGGGCGCCTCGATGGGTTCGCCGACGGCCGCGATGGTCTCGCCGTTGACGAGGATGTCGACATGCTCGGCGTCCGGTCGGTCCGGCGTCATCGTGATGACTTGCGCCCCGCACAGCAGTATGCGGCTCATTCAGTGGCCCCCGAACCGGGGGAGGTGTGGCTCTGCTGGGACATGGTGCGGGTCCTTGCCTGGGGCGTCATTGCCTGCACGGCGGTTTGTGTGGTGGTGAGGAAATCCCGAGTGGCGATGTGCCCGATGTAGCCGTCGGGACGGATCAGCAGCAGAGTGTCGCCGGTCAGGCCGTAGGCACTCTGCAACGTGGTCTTGTGGTCGGAGAAGGCGCGGCCGTCGCCCGCGGCTGATCCAACGGTGATCCGCTTGAGTTGGGCGCCTGTCGTTGGCCAGTCGAGGAGTTCGAGGTCCCGGGCGGCGCCGGGGCCGTAGGCGATGGCGGTGAAGTGCGGTCCCTGGAAGAGGTTGAAAAGGCGGGTCTCGGCGCCGTCGGCGCCGAGCAGTTGGGCGTCCGGGGCGCGGTCGCCCACGTGCAGCGTGCTGGTGTCGCTGCTGTCGCCGTCGGCGGGGGCGAGCGGGCCGCCGTAGTAGGTCAGGGAGAGCTGCTGCTCGTCCTTGCCGCGCTTCATGCTGGAGGGGTCGAGCTTGGCGATGCCGCCCCATTTCTCCGTGGACAGGCCCAGGACCCCGGCGGCGATCGGTTGCCGCTCGGCCTCGTAGGTGCTCAGCAGGGCCGGGTGGGCTCCGGCTAGGACCTGGCCGAGCTTCCAGCCGAGGTTGTAGCCGTCCTGCATACCGGTGTTCAGGCCCTGGGCACCGGCCGGGGTGTGGACGTGCGCGGCGTCGCCGACGATGAAGACACGTCCGCGGCCGTAGTGCTTCGCAAGACGGATGTTGGGCCGGAACACGGACTTCCAGTGGATCTCGTGCAGCTGGATGTGCCGGTTGCGGGTGTGGGAGTGGATCCGGTCGATGATGGCGCCGATCTCCTGGGGCGGCTTCTCGTCGGGCGTGAGCCGGATCATCCACTGGAACATGTCGCTGTCGGGGATCGGGCAGGCGCCGATGAGCTTGCCGCCGAGGCCGGGCCACATGTGCCACCGGTTGCGGGTCAGGCCACTTACGGAGGCATCCACGATCAGCACGCGGTCGGACTCGTCCGTCGTCCCCACGAAACCGATGTCGAGCTGCTTGCGCACCGCACTGGAGCCGCCGTCGGCCCCCACGGCATAGCGGGCGACGATCTCCTCGACCCCGTCCGCGCCCACCACCTTGGCGGCCACCGCGTCCTCGTCCTGCATCAGCTCGGTCAGTTCCTTGCCGAACTCGATCTCGCGGCCGAGCTCACTGAGCCGGGCGTGCAGGGCGCGGTCCGTGCGGAACTGCGGGATCAGCCAGGTGTTCGGGTACGGGACGTCCGGGGTCGCCTCCTTGTGGGGGAACATCTTCCACGGCACACCGATGGGTCCTGCATGGAGCCCGAGCTTGGGATAGATGTCGCCGCCGGCCAGCACGTCGTCGAGAGCGCCGAGGTCTTCGAGGACTTCGAGGCTGCGGGGCTGGATGCCCTTGGCGCGCGAGCCGTCGAAAGCGTGGGGGGACCTGTCGACGATCCGGACGTCGAGTCCGCGGCGTACGAGGTCGATCGCCAAGGCGGAGCCAGATGGGCCGGCGCCAATGATCAGTACGTCGATGGCCTGCGGGTTGTTCATGAGTCGAGCCTTTCGGTGCGTGCGGACACGAACGGGACGAGCTGATCGGCGACGTCGCGAGGCCGTTCGAATGGGGCCATATGCCCGCATTTGTTAATTACGTGATGTTTCTGGGGCTTCAGCAGGGCGCGAGCCGTGTCGAAGTGCACCAGCCGCGTAACGGTGTCCTCGTCGCCCCACAGCAGCAGCGTCGGAATGCCCAGTGCCCCCGTCCGCCGGAAGAGGTCGTCCCGGCCGGTCAAAGGCAGGTGCTGCAGCGTGTCGAAGACCGCGTACAGCGAGCCCTCGAAGCGGAAGGCGTCGAGGACCATCTCGGTCAGTTTCGCGCCGAGTTCGGGGTCGCGGACGTTGTGCCCCAGGTGTCCTTGAAGTATCTGTCGGCCGCGCCGCCGGGCGATGAGGCCGGCCAGCCAGTCGTTGCACAGCAGTCGGTGGGGGGAGGTCAGCTGAGGTTTCGCAAGACCGGCAGGGCCCACGATGGTGAGCGTGGACACCGACGAGCGGTACTGGGCGGCGTACGTCATGCTGACCAGCGCGCCCATGGAGGTGCCGACCAGGTGCAGGGGCCGCGCCGCCAGGCCGAGCCGGTCCGTCAGCTCGGCCAGCTGCCGCGTGAACAGCATCTCGTCGTACCGCGCCTGCACCCGGTCGGAGTAGCCGCGGCCATAGGCGCTGCAGGCCAGAGTGCGCAGTCCGCGGGCGTGCAGCTCGCTGACCAGGCCGTCCCAGTAGAACAGCGGGATGGTCAGACCGCCCGCCATCAGGACCACATCCCCGTCCTCGGGCCCCGTCAACTCGTAGTGGGTGACGCCGTCGGACAGCTCGACGAAACTGCCGCGCAGCGCCTTGCGTGAGTCGGCGGTGAGCTTGCGGTCCTCGCCCGGGGCGACGAAGTACTTCATGGAACGGGCCTCCTTGCCCTCAGTTCGCGGGGGTGTCGGCGCAGGAGCCGAGGAACTTCGCGATCGCGTCCGCGACCCACTGCGGTTCCTCCTCCGGCAGCAGATGTCCGCCGTGGGGGTGGACGAGCTCCTGGGCGCCGGGGATGTCGCGGGTGAAGTGCTGGCCGTCGATGCTCGCGCTGCGCAGCACCAGCGTGGACACCGTGATGCGGGGGATCTGCGCGCTGCGATCCGGCTGGTCGGTGTTGCAGAAGTCGACGAAGGCCGAGCGGTTACCGGGGCGGCTCATGAGCTGATAGGCGCGGTCCGCCATGACCTCGTCCACGATCTGCGAATGCGGCCCGACGGCCTCGCGCAGGTTGCGTTCGACTGCCCCGCGCGGCATCACCCGCCTCAGCAGGGGCCGCACCAGCGGGTTGCGGGCCAGGCGCATCCCCGCAGGCACCGTCTTCTCCGGGTAGCCGGTGGCATTGACCAGCACCAGGCCGGTCAGCCGCTCCGGATGATCCAGCGCGACGTTCCAGGCGATGTTGCCGCCCAGGGAATTGCCGGCCAATGCGTAGCGCGGCACGCCCAGCGCCTCCGCGAAGCCCGCCACCGTCGCGGCGTACGCCGGGATGCGGTAGTCGCGGTCCTTGCGCGGGCCCGTCAGTCCGAACGCCGGCAGGTCGGGACGGATGACATCGAACGAATCCGACAGCAGATCCGTCACGCGGTCGAAGTGCTGCAGGGACGAGGCACTGCCGTGCAGCAGCAAGAGCGCCGGGCCGTGCCCGGCGCGCTTGTAGTGGATCCGCAGACCGTCCACCTCGACAAACCGGGAATCGGGCTGGGGCTCAGACCAGGTACTCATAATGGATACACTGTTGCCGATAAGGTGGTCGTGTCAAGAGGAAGCCCCTTTCGTGGGCGCGGCGCCCTGCCTCGGCCACCTCCTGCACGACAACCCTGAACGCGACGACGCCGAAGCGGCCGACCAGGCAACCGAGGAGCTGCTGCGTATGTCTGGCCTTCCCGTCGACGAGGCCCACGAGATCTGCCGGCAGCCACTGCCCGACCTGGAAACCGCGGCCGCGACCGGCAAGGCACCACCCCTTGCAGCCGAGAACCGCGACCATCCGAACGAAAGGTGCGCAGTACATGACACTCCGAGGTGTCCTCAGCGGGCTGAGCGCCGCAGCAACCCTCGGCGCTGCTGCGGCGATCAGCACACGTCGCCGCGCTCTGGCGGCAGTCCCCCACGAGCTGCGGCACCCAGTGCTCTTCCTCCCGCTGAACTTCGGCAACCCGGTCACTCTGGCCATCGCTCGCCGCCTCGTGCCCTTGGTGGGAGCCGCCTCCAGGCCCGGCGTCCGCGTCGAGCGGCGCACGCTGTCGGCCATGACCGACGACCTCCCCGTCGAGGTGCTCACCTACCAGGCATCAGGCCAAGCGCCGCGCGCAGCGCTGCTTTGGATCCACGGCGGAGGAACCGTCATGGGTGCCGCTCGGCAGGAGAACACCTGGTGCAGCCGCGTTGCCGACGAACTCGGCGCTCTGGTCGTCAGCGTCGACTACCGCCTCGCACCCGAAAATCCGTACCCCGCAGCTTTGGACGATTGCTTCGGGGCGCTCCGCTGGCTTCAGGCCAACGCCGCCGCCCTCGGCATCGATCCCGCCCGCATCGCCGTCGGCGGCGAAAGCGCCGGAGGCGGACTCGCCGCCGCCGTAGTCCAGCGCGCCCACGATTCAGGAGTGCCGGTCCGGTTCCAACTCCTCCTCTACCCCATGCTCGACGACCGCACGGCTCTACGCGTCGACCCTCCCAACAGCGCCATCTATACGTGGACCCCGGACTCCAACCGCTTCGCGTGGACCTCCTACCTCGGCCGCCCGCCACAGGACCGCGACGATCGCCCCTATATTGCGGCGGCAAGGCGCAGGAACCTCGACGGGCTGCCGCCCGCGTGGATCGGTGTGGGCGACATCGACCTGTTCCACGACGAAGATGTTGACTACGCCCGACGCCTGAGCGAGGCAGGCGTCGCCTGCGAGCTGCGGCTCGAATCAGGCATGTACCACGGTGCTGATGCCTTGCTCGACGGCAAAGCACCTTCAATGACCGCTTTCCGCACTGCCGCCCTCGACGCTCTGCGAACTGCCCTGGCAAAGCCCTGACCGCCCCGGACGGCGCCGTCCTGTCCGGGCTACCACCCGGAGGCGGCCGAAAATCCCGTCACCGAGCCGGCCTCCGCCGACCCGGACAGGGCGAGTGCACGCCAGCGATCACTGCCGTCCCGGGTGCCAACCGCGATGCCGCGTTTACGCAGGTAGGCGCGGAAGCCGCGAGAGCTGTAGGCCTAATAGGCACGTGGGTTGGCCGTTGGGCCGTTCCTGGCAGGGACTGGACAAGACGTCTGGGCTGTAAGCAGCGCACAGAGTGCTTCGACAAGAGGGATGCTGTTCCAGCCCGTGCCGTGTCGCACCCAGCCGCCGTACCGTTCCGTGGTTCGAGCCATGCCCAGGGCTACCTCCCGATCAGCCGGAGCCATCGAGTTCTTCACGAGAGTGAGGCCCCTGAGCAGGGCTGGGGCCACGGACGGCTGATGGGGTGGTGCGCCCGAGAGCGCTTCTATTAGGTCGCCGGGTGGCCCCTGCCGCGGCTTGATGCCTACGGACAGCGAAGCCTCGAAAGGAGCGTGTGGTGCACGCAACCTGTGGAATCGATTGGGCCGAGGACCACCACGATGTGGCGGTGGTTGACTCCGACGCCCGCCTGCTCGGTAAGCTCAGGATCAGCGATGACGCGGCGGGCTTCCAGGACCTGCTGCACCTGCTCACCGAGCACGGCGACAGCCCGGACGATCCGATCCCGGTCGCGATCGAGACCTCTCGGGGACTGCTGGTGGCCTGCCTGAGGACCTCCGGACGCCGGGTCTACGCGATCAATCCGATGGCCGTCGCCCGCTACCGCGACCGGCACGCGGTCTCCCGGAAGAAGTCCGACCACCAAGACGCCGTCGTACTGGCCAACATCCTACGGACTGACGCCGCATTACACCGCCCGCTGCCGAGCGACTCCGACCTGGTCAAGGCGATCGCCGTCCTCGCCAGGGCCCAGCAGGACGCAGTCTGGGACCGCACCCGCGCCCACAATCGGCTGCGCTCACACCTACGGGAGTACTATCCCGCGATCCTCGAAGCGTTCGCCGACAAGCGCGAGCGGCTGCTGGCCCGGGAGGCCCGCGCGATCCTCGCGATCGCGCCCACTCCGCCTCAGGCCGCCCGGCTGACCCGAACCCGGCTGAGGAATGCCGTCACACAGGCCGGACGTCAACGCCGCATCGAAGCCGAGACCGACCGGCTTCTTGAGGTCTTCCGCCGGACCTGGCTCCGCCAGCCCTCCGTGGTCGAGAAAGCAATGGGACGACAGACGCTCGCTCTCCTCGCCCAGCTCGATGCAGCCTGCCAGGCATGCGACGACCTGGCACGCGACACCGAGGAGCTGTTCCTTCACCATCCCGACGCCGAGATCATCACGAGCTTCCCCGGCCTGGCCACCCTCACCGGCGCACGGATCCTCGCCGAGATCGGCGACGACCGCACCCGGTTTGAACGGGCCTGCGACCTGAAGGCTTACGCCGGAAGCGCCCCGGTGACGAGGGAATCCGGCAAGAGCCGCCGCGTCAGCCACCGCCGGATCAAGAACAGCCGCCTGGCCGCGACCGGCCGACACTGGGCATTCGCCGTGCTGACCGCCTCTCCGGGAGCCCACGCTCACTACAACCGCCGACGCAGCACCGGCGATCGCTACCACGCAGCCCTCCGCAACCTGTTCAACCGCCTGCTTGGCCAGCTTCACCACTGCCTGACCAACCACCAGAAGTACGACGAAGCCCTCGCCTTCAACCAGCCGGCGCGTTCCCTACTCACGGCGGCCGCTTGACCCGATAGCCGCATGGGGTGTCTTGTCGGCAACGACCTGGTCGGGCTTGCAGCGTGGTCGGCCGGGGCCGATGCGGGGGACACACGGCCGTCAGGAACACCCTCGGCTTCACGGGCCCCCGGGCGGCCGAAACAGAGCGTTACGGTCGCCCGCCCGAGCGACGCCACGGGCTTCGTCTACACGGACCTGGTCGCCGTCGCGGGACCACCCGGCTCACGACATGTCTGGGAGACGCCCGCGGGCCAGACCTCGAAGTGCTGCTCCGTGCCGTCCCCTGGGCCCTGGCGGGCGCGAGCGGCAGTTTCGCGGCGACGCCGACGCCCACGCAGGTCTCGGCGCAGCCACTGGGGGCTGCTGCGGGCCGTCGCCTCGCGCCACGGTCAACCTCGGTCTGGACGGTGGGTACGGGGTGACCCCACACCCCGTACCCCTGACACCGTTCATGCCCCTACCGCTCCTTGGTCTCCTCCAGCACCGTCCTGCCCAGCAGGGCGTACCGCTCGGGGGAGCGGTGCTTGAGGTACTGGGCGTAGCCGATGCCCGTCGCCGCGACCAGGGCCACCAGCCACGGGGTCGCCTTCAGCAGCAGCGAGCCGGACTCCGTGCCCGCCGCGACGCCCATGTTGGACACCAGCAGGACGACCACGCCGAGCATCGCGATGCCGCCGATGAGCGGGGCGGCGAAGGTCCTGAACCAGTGGCGGCTCTCGGGGTGGTTCCTGCGGAAGTAGACCAGCACCGCGAAGGAGCAGACGGCCTGGACGACCAGGATCGCCATCGTGCCGAGGATCGCGAGGAGGACGTACAGCGCGTTGTACGGGTCCTTGCCGGCCGCCCAGAACGCGCCGATGAGGACGGCGGACACGGCCGTCTGGACCAGGCCCGCGATGTGCGGGGAGCCGTGCCTGGCGTGGGTGCGGCCGACCGTGCGCTTGAGGGACGGCAGGACGCCCTCGCGGCCCAGCGCGTACATGTAGCGGGCGGCGCAGTTGTGGAAGGCCATGCCGCAGGCCAGCGAGCCGGTGATCATCAGCCACTGCATGACGTCGACGGCCCAGTGGCCGACGTACCGCTCCGTGGGGTTGAAGAAGAGGGCGAGGGGGTTCGCGGAGGAGGCCGCCTTCACGGCCTCCGCCTCGCCGTTGCCGGTGATGGCCATCCAGGAGACGAAGACGTAGAAGACGCCGACGCCGAGGACGCTGATCATCGTCGCTTTGGGGATGATCTTCTTCGGGTCGCGGGACTCCTCGCCGTACATCGCCGTCGACTCGAAGCCCACCCAGGACCAGAAGGCGAAGAAGAGGCCGAGGCCGGCGGAGGTGCCCTTGAAGGCGTTGACCGGGTTGACCGGGCCGAAGGTGAAGCCGTGCGGGCCGCCTCCGTGCAGGGCGACCGAGATGGCCATGGCCGCGAGGACGGTGACCTCGGTGCCGAGGAGCACGACGAGCAGCTTCTCGGCGACGCTGACGCCGAACCAGGTGCCGGTCGCGTTGACGGCGAGCATCAGGATCGCGAACGCCCACCACGGGACGTCAACGCCCGTCTGGTCCTTGAGCGTTGTGTTGGCGAAGACCGAGAAGATGCCGATCAGCGCCGGCTCGAAGACGACGTACGCGAAGGTCGCGAGGAGGCCGGAGGCGAGGCCCGCGGTGCGGCCGAGGCCGTAGGAGATGAAGCCGTAGAAGGCGCCGGTGGACGTGATGTGCTTCGCCATCGACGTGAAGCCGACCGAAAAGATTGCCAGGACGACCATTGCGACGAGATAGCTCGCCGGGGCGCCTATGCCGTTGCCCGATGACACCATGAAGGGCACGTTGCCGGTCATCGCGGTGATCGGGGCGGCGGTCGCGACGGCCATGAAGACCACGCCCAGCAGGCCGATCGCGTTGGGCTTAAGCCGGTGAACCGTGCTTTCGTCGCCCGATTCCGTCGCCGGAGCGACTCCCTCGTCCACTGCCATCGCCGGTGGCCCCTCTCCTGCTGCTCGCTGCTTGCACTGGACCGGAACTCTGTAGACCGAATGAGTCGGGCAAGGGTCTCGGGGCGTTAAATGTTTGTCAACCAGACCTTTAGAAACTTGGCGCAACCTGTAGGCAACACACGGCTCGTACGGTCACCGCCATGACCGTCTACACGTCCACTCTCGGCGTCGAGCGCTTCCGCTTCGGCTCCCTTGCGCACCTCCTCGCCGCCGCGAGCCCCGAGCGCTCCGGCGACCGGCTCGCCGGCCTCGCCGCCGCGAGCGCCCGGGAACGGGTCGCCGCGCGCTGGGCCCTCGCCGAGGTGCCGCTCGCGACCTTCCTGACCGAGCCGGTGATCCCGTACGAGACCGACGACGTGACCCGGTTGATCCTCGACACGCATGACGCGGCGGCCTTCGCGCCCGTGGGCGGGATGACGGTCGGCGAGCTGAGGGAATGGCTGCTGGCGGCAGGGAGCGAGGCGCTGTCGGCGGTGGCGCCCGGGCTGACCCCGGAGATGGTCGCGGCGGTCTCGAAGCTGATGGGCAACGCCGATCTCGTCGCCGCGGCCCGCAAGGTCCGGGTCGTGACGGCGTTCCGCTCGACGATCGGACTGCCGGGGCGGCTGGCCACCCGCCTCCAGCCCAACCACCCGACGGACGACCCGGCGGGAGTGGCGGCGGCCCTGCTGGACGGCCTGCTGCTCGGCTCCGGCGACGCGGTGATCGGTATCAACCCGGCGACGGACAGCCCGAAGGCGACGAGGGCACTGCTGGAGCTGCTGGACGGTGTGATCGGCCGGTACTCGATCCCGACCCAGTCCTCAGTGCTGTGCCATGTGTCGACGAGCGTGCAGCTGATGGAGCAGGGCGCCCCCGTCGACCTGGTCTTCCAGTCCATCGCTGGCACCCAGACGGCGAACGCCTCCTTCGGTGTCACGCTCGGCCTCCTCGACGAGGCGCACGAGGCGGCGCGCGGGCTCGGCCGGGGGACGGTCGGCGACAACGTCATGTACTTCGAGACCGGCCAGGGCAGCGCCCTGTCCGCCGACGCGCACCACGGTGTGGACCAGCAGACGGTGGAGGCGAGGGCGTACGCGGTGGCCCGGCGCTACGAGCCCCTGCTGGTGAACACGGTCGTCGGCTTCATCGGCCCGGAGTACCTCTACGACGGCCGCCAGATCCTCCGCGCCGCCCTGGAGGACCACTTCTGCGGCAAACTCCTCGGCCTCCCCATGGGCCTGGACATCTGCTACACGAACCACGCCGACGCCGATGACGACGACGTGGCGACCATGCTGACCATGCTCGGCGTCGCGGGCGCGTCGTTCGTGATCTGCACGCCGGGCGGCGACGACATCATGCTCAACTACCAATCGGCCTCCTACCACGACGCGTTGTACCTCCGTGAGGTCCTCGGTCTGCGCCCGGCACCGGAGTTCGAGGCATGGCTGGGGTCGATCGGTCTGCTGGACGAGGCGGGTTCGATCAGGGAGGTGCCGTCGGACTCGGCGCATCCCCTGACGGCGATCGGAAGGGAACTGGCGGCATGACGAACGGCCAAGTCGATCTCACCGTCGGGGACCTGTCCCTCTGGTCCGCGCTGCGCCGGCACACCCAGGCCCGCATCGGCCTCGGCCGCGCGGGCACCTCGCTGCCGACGCGGCACCGGCTGGAACTCCAGTCCGCGCACGCGGCGGCACGGGACGCGGTGCACTCGCCGTTCGAGCCGGAGGTGGTGGCGGCGGGGCTCGCGGGGAGGGAGACGGTACGGGTCCGCAGCGCGGCGGGTGACCGCCTCACGTACCTCCAACGCCCCGATCTGGGCCGCCGGTTGAACCCGATGGACCGCGCGCATCTGCCCGTCGGCGACTGGGACGTGGTGTTCGTGGTCGCGGACGGGTTGTCCAGCCGGGCCGTGCACGAGCACGCGGCGGCGATGGTACGGGGCACGGTAGCGCGGCTCGTGGGATGGCGGGTGGCGCCGGTGGTACTGGCCGAACAGGCCCGGGTGGCCCTCGGCGACGACATCGCGTCCGCGATGGGAGCGGCGATGGTGGTCGTGTTGGTGGGCGAACGACCGGGGATGTCTGCGGCGGACTCGCTGGGCGCGTACCTGACGTACCGGCCGAAGCCGGGGGAGACGACGGACGCGGACCGCAACTGCCTGAGCAACATCCGGCCGCCCCTGGGCCTGACGTATGAGCTGGCAGCGGGGAAGTTGGCGGGGTTGATGGGGAGGGGGCGGGAGCTGGGGATCACCGGGGTGGGACTGAAGGACGAAAGCGATCAAGAAGCAGTAGGCGAGCGGCTACTCTGAGTGGTGGCTGGTCTGCGAGGGCGGAGGCCGCATCATGACGTTGACGACAGAGCGACCGACGGTAAGCGGCACCGGCTCCGACAGCTTCGAGGCGATGCTGGATCTCCTCGATGAACTGAACGTGCCGGACGGCTACAAGGCAGAGATCATCAAGGGGCATCGTCGTGTCGCCGTGGTCGAAGGGCTATTACATCCGTGTGATGCGTCTGGTGTGCAAGCAACTGGAGTGTCGTCTGCCCGAGAGACATCTGATCGACCATGGGTGGCGTAAGACCCCGCTACTGCCACCCTGACCAGCCCGGACGAGATCCGGGCAGCCACTCCCTCTGGTACGCCGACGCGCAGGTGGAAGGCCAGTACCAGTGGTTCGAGACTGTCCTGCTCCTCGGGCCGGTCTCCGGCACGCACTTCAACCCCGCCGTGACCCTCGCGGCCTGGTTCACCGGCCGCCGCCTCGGGAACGGCCTCACCCTGCGAGACGTCGCCGCCTACGTGCCCGCCCAGATCGCGGGGGCTATCGGCGGAGCGATCCTCGCCGACGCGATGTTCGCGAAGCCGCTGGTGAAGCTCTCCACCCACGACCGGTCCGCCGGCCATCTGTGGCTAGTGCGCTGACCGGGAAGGTTCGCCGGGTTGGCTGTTGTGGCGGTCGGATGTCGATGACGTCCGTCCGACCGTTGGGGGTGTAGTGGCCGAGCCTGTCCGCGTGCGCAGGTTGACCGACCAGGAAGGGCAGAAACTGCAGCAGATCGTGCGCCGGGGCAGTACCAGCTCAGTGCGCTATCGCCGGGCGATGATGCTGCTGGCGTCCGCCGGCGGAAACCGCGTCCCGGTGATCGCCCAGCTGGTCCAGGCCGACGAGGACACGGTGCGGGAGGTGATCCACCGGTTCAACGAGATCGGCCTGGCCTGCCTGGACCCTCGCTGGGCGGGAGGCCGTCCCCGCCTGCTCAAGCCTGACGACGAGGGCTTCGTCGTCCAGACGGCCATCACCCGCCCCACCAAACTCGGCCAGCCCTTCACCCGCTGGTCGATCCGCAAACTCGCCGCCTACCTGCGCCGCGTGCATGGACGCGTCATCCGCATCAGCCGTGAAGCCTTACGGTGCCTGCTCCGGCGCCGTGGCATCACCTTCCAGCGCACCAAGACATGGAAGGGGTCACCCGACCCAAACCGCGACGCCAAGCTCGACCGTATCGAGCAGGTGCTGGAACGCTTCCCGGATCGGGTCTTCGCCTTCGACGAGTTCGGCCCGCTCGGGATCCGACCCACCGGCGGTTCCTGCTGGGCCGAACAGGGCAAGCCCAACCGCCTGCCGGCCACCTACCACCGCACCCACGGCGTCACCTACTTCCACGGCTGCTACTCCGTCGGCGACGACCGGCTGTGGGGAGTCAATCGTCGCCGCAAAGGCACCGCCAACAGCCTCGCCGCCTTGAAGTCCATCCGTGCCGCCCGAGCCGACGGCGCCCCGATCTACCTCATTCTGGACAACCTCTCCGCCCACACCGGCGCGGACATCCGCCGCTGGGCGAAGAAGAACAAGGTCGAACTGTGCTTCACCCCGACCTACGCCTCCTGGGCCAACCCGATCGAGGCGCTCTTCGGCCCGCTGCGGCAGTTCACCCTGGCCAACTCACACCACTGAAGCCACCCCGCGCAGACTCAGGCCCTGCACCGCTACCTGCGCTGGCGCAACGCCAACGCCCGTCACCCCGACGTACTCGCCGCCCAGCGCAGGGAACGCGCCCGCATCCGCAGCGAGAAGGGCGTCCGCTGGGGCGGACGGCCCATCGACTGCGCTGCCTGATTGCTCAATTCGCCGACGCTGACGGACCATGCATCGGCTCCGATTGCAGCAGCGGGACTCGCCTCGTGAGCGCTGCAGCCGGAAGCAGATTGTCCGGTTCGATGCCAGGGTCCGCCGTGACAACGACGCCAGCTGCTTGAGCGTCGAAGCCGGTCGGCCAGATCGTAAGGTCACTCGCCAGCGCGCCTTCCAGCCTCGCCTCTATAAGGTCGGTCTCGGTGAGGTCGCAGCCCCGGAGATCGGTCAACCGCAGGTCCGCGCCGGCGAACACGGCACCCTGGGCACGAGCCTTGCGCAGGTTCGCCTCCCGCAGGTCCGCACCGGAGAAATCCGCCGACCTCAAGTCGGCTTTGACCAGGCGTGCGCCGCGCAGATCGGCCTGCAGACAGCGGACCTGGTGGAGAATGGAAGTGCCGAGTTCGGCATGCCGCAGGTTGGCGGCGATCAGCGACGCCTTGCTCAGGTTGACCTGATAGACGCTCGCCGCTTCCAGGCATGCGCCGTCGAAGTTGACTCCGTGCAGCCACAGTCCATCACAGTCGGCTCGGCGCAGGTCGGTCAAACTGACGTTGAGCCACTCCGGACGGCGTTCCTGGTACAGGACCCCGAGGCAGGTCAACGCCGTCTGAGCGTCAGCGGCGCGGGTCTCCAACGGGGGCACCGCGTTAATGGACACCTCCGCCGCCGGAACCGCGGGTTCCTGCGGCGGCCAGGGAAGGTGTGTCCGCAGATACGCCGCCATGATGGAGACGACCGCCTCGCGGTCGCGGTCGGAGTGATCCGCAATCCGCCACAGTGCGTAGATGCCCCCGATCCGCACGTCCAGCTTGTCACTGCCGAGCTGATCCACGGCCCGGCTGAAGCGATCGGTGATGTTCCCCTCTCGGGTTGCGCTCAGCCCGTCTTGGCTGACGCGCAACTGCCGCCATGTGGCATACGCGCCGAACAGGACGACCGCACCGCCGACCGTCTGCAGAAGCGTAGTGCGCACGTTGTTCACCGCGTTCAACCGGTCCGCTGCAGCTAGGTGGCCACCTGCGAGGTCGTGGTCGACTATCAGCCCCGGAAGAACCAGGAGCACGACGCCCAGTAACACGATCACGGCCAGCGCGGCCAGCGCCACAGCAACGGCACGAGTTATGCGCCGCCGGTCACGAAAAAATCCCCCCATAGCCAGAGGATCCTAGAACAAGGCCAACGCCGGCGAACCTTCCCGGTCAGAGCACTAAACGACATCCCGTAAGCGCATGTTGGGCCATGGCTGGGATGGCCTTCGGTCGAGGTGGGTGCTTACCCAGCGAGGGCCAGGTTGTGCAGTCAGGCCACGCCGAGGACGGCGTGGTGGACGCCGTCGCCGCGTAGCCGGCAGTCGCGGAGGATCTTGCAGGTCTTCAGCCGGGAGAAGGCGTGTTCGACACGGGCTCTGGCCCGGCAGTGGACGGTGTTGTCGGCCTGCTGCTCAGGTGTAAGTGGTCTGTCTTTGCGTGGCCAGTGCGGGATGAGGGCAGGGGTGCCGCGATAGCCGCCGTCACCGAGAACGGGCGCGTTCTTCACCGCACGGTCCACGCCGGATTCCCGGTAGGCGCGGGCGTCGTGACGGTTGCCGGTCAGGGGCCGTCCGGCCGCTACGACCAGCCGGGTGTCGGCGTCGATGACGACCTGGTGGTTGGTGGAGTAGCGGTAGTTCTTGCTGGAGGCGGCCACGCTCCGGTCGCGGGCCGGGACCAGCGTGCCGTCCACGATCAGCACCGTGCCCGCCGGGTGCCGGCCCCGGACGGGGGACAGCGCGAGAAGCGGGGCGATGTCGTCGATGACCCGGTCAGCGGCGGATTCTGAGATCCCGAACAAGGGGCCGAGCTGCCGCATCGTGAGGTTCGTCCGCCAGTAAGCCGCCACCAGCAGTATGCGGTCTTCCCATGACAAGGCCCACGGCCGTCCGCCGGTGGGCTTGCCGCCGCCCCGGCGCCGTACGAGTCCCACGAGCCTGCGGAACTGACGTCCGTTCAGTCCGCCGAACAGACCCACCCACTGCGGCTCCGCCGCCGTCACCACCACACCCACGCCAAGATCATCACATGCCTGATCAGGGCTTACGGGACGTCGTTTAGTGTGATGCGCCGGAAATCCTGAGTGTTTGTTACTACCCTGTTGGCATGTCGCATCCTGAGCCTTCTGCTGTGGCGGAAGCATGACCGTCCAATGTGCCACTCGGGCTGGGTTCGTGGAGTATGCCAAGCGAGGCATGGTGCTGGCGGCGATTGTGTGAACCTCCGAGGCGAAATTGGTTTGACGACATCGGGCAGTGCACAGAGATACGCCGGTCATGGTGAGCACCTTCGGAAGCCTGGGCAGGCAAGGTGGGACGCCGGGGGAGTTACGGACGGTGACGCGGGTGGCGGCGCTCGGTGGGGTGCGGTCGGTGTACTGGCGGCGGCCGCGTCCGTACGCCGCGCCTGTGGGTCGTCACGATGCTCCGACATGGGCGCCTCACCCCGGGCGTGCGCCTGCTGGACCTGGCCACCGGCTCCGGGTACAGCGCCGCCCTCGCCTGCCAGCGCCTCGGCGACGACCTGGTCACCACGCTGGACGTCGACCCGTACCTGACCCAAGCCGCAGCCGAACGGCTCGACTGGATCGGCTGGCATCCAACAGTCGTCACCGTGGACGCCGCAGCGGACGAACTGCCCGGCACCTTCGACCGGATCGTGTCGATGGTCTCGATGCCTCGCATCCCCGCGTCCTGGCTGGCCGCGCTCACCCCCGGCGGACGGCTGGTCACCACGATCGAGGGGACCGGCCTGATCGTCACCGCGGACAAGACCGAAGACGGCGGCGCCAAGGGACGCGTCGAGTGGGACTCGTTCATGGCCACCCGATCCGGCGACGACTACCCGCCCGCGTTGAACGAGGTCTTCGCCCAGGCCGCCGAACAGGAAGGTGAAGAGGTCACCACGTCGCCCTTCCCCGTGCTCGACGTCATGCAGGCCTGGGAGGTGTGGTCGATGCTGTCCCTCAAGGTCCCCGGCATCGAGCACCGCACCGGCACCGAAGACGACGGCAGCCGCATGACGTGGATGCTGCACGCGGATGGGTCCTGGGCGCGGGCGAGCACCAGTCCGGGCGAGCGGACCACGACCGTGCACCAGTCCGGCCCGCGCCGCCTGTACGACGAGCTCGACGACATCCGATGGCGGTGGCTACAGCACGGAGAACTCCCCGTCTACAGCGCCCACGTCACCATCAACACTGACGGCACGACCACTCTGACGAGAGGAGGATGGACGGCAACTCTGTGAGGCCTGCTGCTGGTTCCCCGCCACCGTGCCGACGCGGCAGACTGGACGGGTCGACAAGGAGGGGGTACCGCATGGACGACGAGCCTTTGGAGCAGTGGGCAAAACGTCGCGAGCAACGCCGCCCGGTCCGCGGGGAGCGTAGGGTCGCCCCGCTTGGCGGCCAGGCGCAGCAGGGAGCCCACGTCGGTCCTGACGCGCCGCGCGGCATCCAGGAGTGAGACGGGCACCAGTGGGTTCCGGTGGGTGTCGCCGAGGACTTCCCGACTGCCGCCCAGGAGACCGGCGAGGGTGCAGCGGCTCGGGCGTACCGGGTCCCTCTCCCCTCGTTCAGCAAGCTCCCCAAGGCGCCGGAATCTTGGCGGCCGACGGAAGTGTTCCGCCGCCCCGACACCGACTGACCTGTACTCCGCTGCCCCTCTCTCTCGAGCCGGGTCATCAAGCAGCCGCCGCACGGTCCCGCAATCCCATGCCCGGACCGTTCGGCGGCTCCGGCCGCGGCACCGGCGCCCTCCCGCACGCCTTGGGCGTGGAGCCGGAATCGCGGCCCACCAAGAAGGTGCCGGGCTGCAAACGGCACATCGTGACCGACACCCTCTTGCGTCAGTGGCCGCATCACCGATGTCACCGTCGGCCTCGCGGCGTCGTCGGCCGTGTTGTCAGTGGCCTGCGGCATGATGCGGGGCACGTGACGGCCTGCCCGACAGGGGCTTTGCGGCCGTCCTCGACGAGGGGAGTGCTGTGCGTAGGCCGGTCGCAGGCGAGGTGCGTGTTCACGATCGTCAGATCTACGTCGAGAGCGATCCGGACAGCGCCAGACCTGACCTCGCCAAGGCGCTCGCCTACCAGACCGGGGGGTTGTGCGGCGCTGCGGTCCCAGGTGTGATCCTCCTGTCCACCGGGCTGTACGCGGGTGACGTCGGCTTTGTCGTGGAAGTCCACGACGCAGCCCCTGTGCTGGACCCGGTCTGGGATGACGTGATGGAGGTGTCCTTCCGCCCCGAGTCGGAACGCACACGGCTGGTGCAGGGGGACGGCGAGGCCGCGTGGGACCTGGGTCTCGCCCGAACCGACTACCGGGTCCGGTACTGCGCCCGGGGGATGGACGAGGGACAGGAACTCTCCACCAGAGTGGCCGGGGAGCCCCAGGCGGACAGCTACCTCCTGCAGTTCTGGCCTGCCCCACCCCGCCCGGACGAGGTGATCCGCCACACCTCGCGGATGGCCGGGGACCTGCACTGGAACGTGCGCCAGACGGCGCGTACGCCCGAGCAGCTCGCCGAGGCCGAACGCCTGACTCGCCAGGTGTTCCAACGGGCGGCCGAGGAGCGGGCCGAACAAGCCGCCGAGGGGCGCCGCCTGCACCACGAGGAGTGGGAGTGGGGCGGGCGGCTGCCGAGCGAGAGGCTGCGCGGTGCCCGCGAGAGCAACGTCCTCGGTCTGCTCCGCTTCGACAGCGACCTGGTGCACGCCCTCGATGTCGTGGGTCCCGAGGTCCAGCGTTCAGTGGCATTGCTGGCCGCGCGGCGGGCCTGCGAGGCTGCGGGCCTGACCGATGTGCCATGGGTCGCCCAAGCGCTCTCGGAATCGGCAGAGGGACGCCCTCTGCCGCCGCCGTTCGACGACCCGGCCCGGATGTGGAAGGCCCTGCGCTCCGACCCTCGTGTACCGGACAGGACGGTGCTCGAAGCGATACCTCCGGAGTGGCCGCCGTACGTCCCGCCGCCGGTCGCGGACACAGGGCGCAAGGTCGTCGTGGTGCCCCTTGCCGTTACGCCGCGCACCCCGGGACGGATCTCACAGCCGCACTTCGCTCTTCCGGCTGTGCTCGCCGCCGCCAAGCCCGCCCCGCTCATAGCAGCACTGGACGCGGTGTGGCATGCGCTGAACACGTACGGCGAGCATTACCCCGAGCTGCTGGACGAGATCCGGTCGGTGTGCGCCGAGCGGGCAATGAGCGTTGACGCCGCACTCCGTATCCGCACCACCCCGCCGCGGCTGGTCGACGTCACAGCGGTCGCTCCGCAACTGGCCCCGCTGGCACGCACGGCGACCCGGCTGCATCCCCGCCCCGGGTCGCCCACGCCGTACGACAGCTCCGTCGGCGGGCCGCTGCTGTGGCCCGCCGACGAGCCGTGGCCGCACTGCGAGGGACCGCACGAGTGGGACGGGTGGAACGAGATCCTCTCGCCCGAGGACGTGCGGCAGCTCCGGCGCATCCGGGCAGCGGTGGCGAACCGGCCGGGCGGCGATCCCCCGGGGACCCGGTACACGCCCGAGGAGCTGGCGATCGAGGAGCGGATCAAGGCCGGCCGCCCATGGCCCGAGAGCCCGATCGCCATGCTGCCCGTGGCCCAGTTGTACGTACGCGACGTCCCCTTGCTGCGCCCGCCCGGGCAGGCCGAGGCAGATCTGCTTCAAGTGCTGTGGTGCCCCTTCGACCACCCCGCGCAGCCCGCGACCGCGCTGTTCTGGCGGTCCGCCGCCGCAGTCACCGACATCCTCGACACACCCCCCGAGCCGCCCGCGATCCAGTTTCCCGGCTACCTGCCGGAGCCGTGCCTGCTCGCGCCGGAGCAGATCACCGAATACCCCAACATCATGGAACTGGGCAAGGAGCTCCAGCGGCAGCTGGAGGACTGGCGCAGGTGGCAGACGGCCGGCGCCGCTCTGGACAGCTTTGACAACACGCCGTACCCGCTGGACAGCTCTGACACGCCCTACTCGAAGGATTTCTACAACGAGCTCTACACGGGCAGGATGTCCATCGCTCCCGGCTGGAAGGTCGGTGGATGGACCCGTTGGGGCCTCACCGATCCCCTACCCCGGCTCTGCCCCTCATGCGGCACCGAGATGGATCCGCTGCTGACCATCGCCTCGGGCGAATGGAACTCCAACTATCCCGACTGGATTCCCGACGAGGACCGAGCCCGCTCTCTGTCATCCACCACCTATCCCGAACCGCACAACCCGACCATGCTCGGCCTCGCCCGAGGCTACGATCTGCAGCTGCACGTCTGCCCGGTATCCCCGGACCATCCGCACATCGAGCTGATCCAGTGAGCCGTTCCCCAGTCAGCGGCTGCGCCGCCGTCTGCCGGACTTCGGCGGCGGCCGCCAGCTCCAGTTTCAGCAGGTGATGCTCCGGCGTCGGCGATCTCCAGCCGACCCGCCAGGTACTCCGTGACCTCCACCGGTACCTCGCACGGGTCCAGTAGGAACCGCGCGAGGTGAATGCCCGTCAGTTCAGGCGTCCGCCGCTGGCCGCGGAGGTCGACGAACGCGGACGCACCGCGGTCGTGATCGACGAGGCGCACTCGCTGGACCACCAGGAGTTGATGAGGGCGATGACCACCACGCCGCCCACCATGAACACTGTTTCCGCCGGGGTGATCTTCCTGTTGTGCGCGCATGAAGACAGGGCTTCTCGGTAGCTCGGGTATGCGAATCTAACCGAGCAGCGCCGGGAGGCCCTAAACGACGTCCCGTAAGCCCTGATCAGGCATGTGATGATCTTGGCGTGGGTGTGGTGGTGACGGCGGCGGAGCCGCAGTGGGTGGGTCTGTTCGGCGGACTGAACGGACGTCAGTTCCGCAGGCTCGTGGGACTCGTACGGCGCCGGGGCGGCGGCAAGCCCACCGGCGGACGGCCGTGGGCCTTGTCATGGGAAGACCGCATACTGCTGGTGGCGGCTTACTGGCGGACGAACCTCACGATGCGGCAGCTCGGCCCCTTGTTCGGGATCTCGAAATCCGCCGCTGACCGGGTCATCGACGACATCGCCCCGCTTCTCGCGCTGTCCCCCGTCCGGGGCCGGCATCCGGCGGGCACGGTGCTGATCGTGGACGGCACGCTGGTCCCGGCCCGCGACCGGAGCGTGGCCGCCTCCAGCAAGAACTACCGCTACTCCACCAACCACCAGGCCGTCATCGACGCCGACACCCGGCTGGTCGTAGCGGCCGGACGGCCCCTGACCGGCAACCGTCACGACGCCCGCGCCTACCGGGAATCCGGCGTGGACCGTGCGGTGAAGAACGCGCCCGTTCTCGGTGACGGCGGCTATCGCGGCACCCCTGCCCTCATCCCGCACTGGCCACGCAAAGACAGACCACTTACACCTGAGCAGCAGGCCGACAACACCGTCCACTGCCGGGCCAGAGCCCGTGTCGAACACGCCTTCTCCCGGCTGAAGACCTGCAAGATCCTCCGCGACTGCCGGCTACGCGGCGACGGCGTCCACCACGCCGTCCTCGGCGTGGCCTGACTGCACAACCTGGCCCTCGCTGGGTAAGCACCCACCTCGACCGAAGGCCATCCCAGCCATGGCCCAACATGCGCTTACGGGACGTCGTTTAGTCGAGGATGCCGAGGGCCGTGTCCGGTCGGCAGTGGACGTAGGCGGGCACCTGTTGGCATAGCGCCTCCAGCGCCTGCTGCCGTGAGAGCGGACGGCACCGTCCGCTCTTGGCCGCTGCCCGGCACTCACCGGGGTGCACGGCGTCGACGTTCGTGCGGTTGAGCCCGTGCTGGATCAGCCACTCAGGCGGAGGCGGCCGCATCTCCTCACCCGGGCGTCGTTCCGCCTCGCGCCGCTCTTCCACCGCGATCCATCCGTCGATCTGAGCGAGGGCCGCCGTCGCCTGCTGGACCATTACGCGCCGGTGTGATTGGTCGCGATAGATGACACCGGTGGAGCCTGCCATGTCCGGAGTCCAGACGGGCTACTGCGATACCGCGCCGGTAACAGTCCAGGTCCGAGTTGGAGAAAGGCGTACAGCGCCAGCCACACGACCACCCGAAGGTCAGCATGAGGGCGGGCGCCGGGCCGCCATTCGGTCCGCCACTTCCCGGTCGGGCCGCTCGTGCCGCAGCCGGTACGTGCGCTCGCGGTGCCGGAGTCCCTGAGCGTTGTCAGGTCTTCCAGCACATGTACGCGATCAGTCCCCCGCCCACAATGATGAAGAGCAGTGCGCAGCTGAGAATCTGTCGGCCCTGCTGGTCGGCCTGGCGCTGGTAATGCTCGGCCATCCCGCGGGCCACGCCCCGGGCTATCTCGTCCTCGCGCTCGCTGCTCACGCTCCCCCTCCGGGCCTGGTGGCTCCGATTGGAGCCGCTCAGTTCGATCCGAGCGAATGTATTTCATTCATGTCAGTCGTGGGTCTTTCCCATAAGGGGAATGCGCTCTCTTGAAGGCGAATGCTGCCCTATGGGCAGTAAACTCCCGTTTCGTATCTCCAGCCGTAGCGGCCGCTGCCGTACCCAGATCCCTAACCGCTACGTCCATCGCGCCGATGGTGGAGAGTTGCTCGATCTGCTCGGGGGAGAGCGTGGCGGCGCGCGAACGTTGATTGCCGATTGAAGGCCCCAGCTTGATCCGTTGCTGCTTCTGGTCCTTGCCGTTCCCGTCGCCATCCGCGACCGGGTGGCGCGCTGCCTGTCCAGGCCTCGCCTATGAGTTGTAGGTTGTAGCGCATGGGCACGCTGAGGGCCACGCACGAATGCGTGGCCCCGGTGCGCGAACGGCAGGGGTGGCTGGCGGCCGGGTTGGGTGTCAGCGCCGTCTGCGGCCTTGTCGCGGGCAGGTCAGCACAACTGCATGTGCCACACGTGGTACCAGTCGCCGTTGGCGTCCTTCTCAGGGGCGAGCGAGGATTTCAGTACGTTCCAGTCCTTGTCGTACATGGTCGCCACCTGGTCCCTGGTCTGGTTGTTGCGCCATGATCCCCCGTGGTGGAAGTTGATGTCCTTGACCACGCCGCAAGCCCTCCACTGCAGTTCGTCGCCTGTGAAGTTCGAGCCTTCGTAGGCGCAGAAGTAGCCGTTGGCGTTGTAGTAGTGCGCGCAGTGGTCGGTGGCCGCCAGACTCCCTGCTCCGGAGGTGAAGTCACGTGGGTGCGCTTCTCCGGGGAGTGCGACGGTCAGCTTCCCGCCCTTGAAGTCGATTTCATTGGCCGAGACCTGGCTGCCGCCCATGGTCTTCAGGTAGCGGTCGACCTTGCCTTGCAGCGCGCTGGCCTGATCGCTGGTCAGGTGTGCGGCCCTTGTCTGGGCGGTGAAGTCCGCGTGACGGGTGGTTGTGGGGCTCGCTGGGCTGGCGCTCGCGGTTGCGGTGACTGCTCCGCCCAGAAGACCCGCCGTGGCGGCGAGCACACCAAGGGTGTGCAGGAACTTGATACGCGGCATGGTTCGCTCCGTGTCTCAGGGCCTCCTCGATCTGTCCTGGCGTGCTGAATGAGGAGGCCATGCCCATACCTCTATTGGTCAACGATCTGTTGACGATGGAGCATGCGTTGCGGCCATTCCCCATCGCCGTGCTCTACTCTGCGTTCCAGAGTCCGGATTCGACGGTGCCGGAGCGAGCTGATTCGGTCTGGACCGAACAACGGCATACAGGGTGGATCACCCGAGGCGATGCAATACAGGACTCCGGAAGGTCCGCTCACCACCGGCAGCGTCCTCGAGCAAGCGGGTCTTGGGCTGGCTCTGGGCGCGGGGTGGCTCGACGGGCGGTTACAGCACAGGAAACGGCTCCGAGCCCTCGGTCACCATCCCCTTCTTGGCCCCGGAGATGTACCAGCCGGCGTGCGGTCAGGAAGGTCACCGTCGGCTCCCGCCGCAATGGCTGCTCTGGTTCGCCGAGGGCCGCGTCGGCGTCGTCGGCCTCATACTCGGAGCGAACATGGCACGCGTCTGCGTGCTGACCAATTCGGACGACGTGCACGGTGGCGTGATGTCTGGGTGCACTGAGGCTGGCAGTTGGCTTGCGGAGTGCAGTGGAGCGTGCTCGGGTCATCCCCTGACCGGCGACAGGCACCCGAGGTGCTCGGGCGCTGCCGGGTGAGGGGTCCGGCGCTGCGGTTTGTCTAGGTACTGGAGGCTTCGAGCAGGACGTGCCCTGCAGCGGTGGCGCTGTGCGCGGCAGTGTTGCCGCGGCGGATGGTGTGGAGGAGTCCGGCGGTGCGGAGGGTGGTGGCATGCTCGCTGGCGCTGGCCGGTGCGACGCCCACGGCTGCCGCAAGCTCTTTGGTGGAGCATCCCGGGCGATTGGCCACGACCATAAGCACTGCTGCCCGGGTGGGCCCGAGGAGGGAGGCCAGGGAGCGGGAGGCTGCCGGCTGCGATCCGAGAAGAGCGCTCGGGAACGCTGCCGGGGATGCGTCGTGGCCGGCATGCACTGGGTAGATGAGGAGAGGCTGAGGTTCGGCATTCGGGACGACCCCCGAAGGGCCGCTGCCGAACACTGTCGGCATGAGAAGCAGGCCGCGGCCTTCCAGATACAGGTCCTCATCGATTCCGGAGGCCATCGTGACTTCCAGGATGGGAGGCTTCCATCGCACCCAGCGGGGGTTTACCTGGGCCAGGAGGCTTTCCAGTCCTCCGGTCAGGAGGTGCCGTGACCGTGACGCGCCGTCCGCGGTGGCCATGGCGGCGTTTTGCCGCCAGTGCGGTCGCAGCAGACACTCGTACACGTGTTGGACGCTGTCGCCAAGGAGACGCAGCATGCGGGGGTCGTCGGCCAAGTGACGGGTCCAGGGCGGCAGCGTACGGTGCTCGGCGATACGTTCCAGACCGATCCGCAGTTCGGAGCGCGGCGTCGCGCGTACTCGCTCGATGAGCTCCTCTGGTGGGCCCGAGCCGGAAGGCGTGAGAAAGTCGGCCGTCCAGCCCACCGGCGGAATCAGGTCCAGCACCATGCGGGCCTGGGGCTTCAGCCGCGCGGCAGCCTCCCGGCGCCAAGCCCCCAGACGCACGGGATGCTCGGCGACGCGTTGCAACTGCCGAATTGCGACGGACTTCCAAGTACAGAAGCGAACGAGACGGATAGCCGAACATCCGCTCTGGAGAGCGTCATTCGCTACCTACGGGATGAAGACCCTCAAAGCAAGGCAGGAGCGAGAGCCGCATATAGGGCTTGACCTGCATAAACGCCCTCTGAGAGTCGGAGCCCGATACGCAGCCGCTGGTGACGAGCACCAGCGCGAGCGTGCCGGCGGCGATCCCTCCTTGCGTACGATGCGTTCTACTCATCGCTTGACACCCCTCCTGACATCCGTGCGGTGGCGATCAAACCTGTCTTCAGGGCCCTACACAGCCGGGGGTTTCAGCTCCTGGCCCGTGCCCGCCGGGCCGGGGCTGCGGTAGACGTAGCGTGAGGGGCCGATGGACGGGGATTCCGCGCGCGGCGCCTCCGCGAGGGCGCGTACGAGGGCGTGGTCGGGGGAGAGCGCGCAGGCGGGGTCGGTGCGGGCGGCGTCACCGGTGAGCGCGTGGGCCTGACAGCGGCAGCCGCCGAAGTCCGTCTCCAGGCGCGGGCAGCCGCCGCAGGGTCCGCTCATCCACTCGGTGCCGCGGTAACGGTTGAAGGCCGGGGAGGTGGTCCAGATCCACTCCAGGGACCGGTCCCGCACGTTCGGCACGTCCGGGCCCAGCAGGTCCCCGGACGCGGGGCACGGCAGGACGCTGCCGTCCGGGGCGACGGTCAGGGATACCGCTCCCCAGCCTCCCATGCACGGCTTCGGCACGCCGTCGAAGTAGTCCGGCACCACCCACACCAGCTCGGTGGTGCCCGCCAGTTGTTTCCGCCTGCGCTCGACCGTCTCTCGGGCGCGGGAGAGCTGGTCGCGGGTCGGCAGCAGTGTGGTGCGGTTGCGCAGCGCCCATCCGTAGAACTGGACGTTGGCCAGTTCGATCCGCTCCGCACCCCAGGCCACACCGAGGTCCACGAGCTGGTCGACCGCGTGGAGGTTGTCGCGGTGCAGGACGACGTTGAGGCCCAACGGCAGCCCCGCGCCGCGTACCGCGGCGGCGGCCCGCTCCTTGGCCGCGAAGGACCGCCGCCCGGCGATCCGGTCCGAGGCCTCCGGATCCGCGTGCTGCACCGACAACTGGACGCTGCGCAGCCCTGCCGACGTGAGCGCCGACATCCTCGCCGTGCTCAACCCGACGCCGCTGGTGACCAGTTGGGTGTATATCCCGACCGACTCGGCCGCGGCGACGATGGACGTCAGGTCGGGACGCAGCAGGGGCTCGCCGCCGGACAGATGGGTGTGGACGACGCCGAGTTCCGCTGCCTGCCGCAGCACCTCCGACCATTCCTCGGTGGACAGTTCGCGGGAACGGCGGGTCAGTTCCAGGGGGTTGGAGCAGTAGGGACAGTGCAGCGGGCAGGCGTGGGTGAGTTCGGCGAGCAGGGCCCAGGGAGGGGGAGGGTTGGTCATCGCAGCCAGCCCTCCTCGCGTACCCGGTTGAGGAACCGGGGCACCTCGTCCGCCACGGGGGCGCCGGGAAAGCGCTCCGTCAGCTCGTCGACGATCTCGCCGACCTGCCGGTGGCCGTCACACAGCCGCAGGACGTCCGCCGCCCGGCCACTGAGGACCACCACCCGCTCCGGCAGGACCAGTAGGTCCGTCCGGCGGACCAAGTCGTGGCGAAGAACGACCGAGCGCGTCAGCGCCGGCCGCCACCCGGTCACGGCCGCTCCTTGCCGTCGGCGTGGTCGATTGCGTCGAGCAGCGACCACAGCACGTCGCACTTGTAGGCGAGGGCGGCCACCGCTCGTTCCTGGTCGGCCTCGGTGCGTGCCCAGTCCAGTACGAGGCCGAGGGCCTCCCCGCTGTCCTGGCGGCCCTGGGTCTCGCGGACCCGGAAGTACGCGAGCCCGTCGGCGTCGATCCACCGGTAGTGGCGTTCGAACGCGGCGATCCGCGTGCGCATGATGCCCGGGGCGGACAGTTCGGTGAGCGACGCCGCGACGGCCTCCAGCGGAGAGCGGAGCCGGCAGAAGTTGACATATCCGTCCACCGCCAGCCGTACGCCGGGCAGTACCCCGTCGCCGGACAGCAGCTCGGACCGGTCGAGCCCCGCGGCCTCGCCCAGCCTCAGCCACCGCTCGATACCGCCTTCTCCCTCGGTCCGGCCGTCGTGGTCCTCGATCCGCCGCAGCCACATGCGGCGGAGCCGCGAGCTGTCCAGTTTGGCCAGGACGAGGGCGTCCTTGACGGGGATGTGCCGCTGGTAGTGGAACCGGTTGAGGATCCAGCGGCGCACCTCGTCGGGCGTCAACTCCCCTTGGTGCATACGTACGTTGAAAGGATGGCGGTCGTGGTAGCGGTCCCGGGCCACGGCCCTCAGCCGGTCCTCGAACGCCGTTGCGGTACTGGTGCCGATGCCTGTGCTCACAGTTGGATCACCATTCCGTCGACGGCCACCTCGATGCCCCGTTCCGCCAGCTGCTTGTACTGCGGCGCGCCCGGATCGACGAGGGGATTGGTGTTGTTCAGGTGGGTGTAGAGACAGCGGGCGCCGAGCGGCGCCAGTCGCTCCGCCGTGCCGTCCGGCCCGTCGATCGGGAGATGCCCCATGCCGGTCGCGGTACGTGTGGAGATGCCCGTACGCCGGGGTTCCTCGTCGTCCCAGAACGTGCCGTCGACGATCACACAGTCGGCTTCGGCGACCGCGGACTGCAGGGCGTCCGGCCAGGCCGCCAGCGCGGGGGCGTAGACGGTGGTCGCCCCGGTGGCGCGGTCGGTGAGCAGTAGCGCCACGACCCATGGATCCACGGATCCCGTGGACCCTCCCACGGGATCCGCTCCGGGGCCGGCCGAGTCGACCGCGTAGCGGGGGCGCTTGGCGGAGATCGGGATCGCGGTGATGGTGATGGCGGAGTCCGGGGAGCCCGTGGGCTTCCTCGAGCCCGAGATGAGGGGTTCGGCGCGATCGAGGGGTAAGTCCCGCCAGGTGAGTGGGGTGTACGGGCCGATGACGGCCTCCAGGCGCAGCCCGGAGGTGAGGGCGTCGCGCACGGGACCGGTGGTGAGCAACTCCAGGCCGTCGGCACCGGCTTCGCGGAGCCGGGCGATGCCGAGGGTGTGGTCGAGTTCCGCGTCGGTCAGGACCAGCCCGGCGATCGGGGTCCGCCGCGAACCGGGACCGGGACGCAGGGCCGGGCAGTCCTCGATCTGGTCGCCGACGTCGGGGGTGGCGTTGATGAGATACCAGCGGTCCTCGGACGCCTGTACGGCGAGTGAGGCGTGGCGGCGGCGCCAGTGCGGGTGTGCGCGTGCCCGGGAGCAGCCGGGGCACGCGCAGTTCCACTGGGGTACGCCACCGCCCGCCGCGGTGCCGAGCACCTTCAGCAGCACGGCGGCGGGCTAACGATCGCTCAAGGAGTACGCGGTGACCTCCAGCGCGGTATCGACGACCACGTAACCGGGGGTCTGCCAGGCCCCTGCCTCTTCCTCGCGCGGCTGCGCCTGGGATTCCACCGCCTGCTGTGCGGATTCGGTCATGCGCCGTACCTGCCTTCCGACGTGGGGGACTGGTGTGCCTGACGGCCGAGTGTTGTGCTCTGTTGCAGAATCGCCAGCCGCAGCCTTCCGGTCAATGGGTCAGCAGGAAAGTGATCCGATCTCTCGTTGGCTGGAAACGAACATCTCAAGGTCAATCATGTTTGGATCCGTGGCCATAGCCCCTGCTGAGAGGCTGGAATTCACAGAAGTTGACTACGAAGGTATGAACCTGAGGCTTTATCTCTCCTTGACCCTCCATTGCATACCTCCTACCTTCTGGGGGTTCAAGTTGATGCACCATCAGATTTGTGTACTGACCACGGGATTCCCGACACCCCCACGCGAGGAGCTCGCCCATGCGCGGATTCCGAACCATCACATCGGCCGTAACGGCGGCAGCACTGACCGCCGGCCTGCTCGGCGCGGCGGTCGGCACCTCGAGCGCCACGGCCCCGGAGCTACGGAGGAACCGGCAGCGGCATCGCGCTGAATCTTGCGGGCCCCCGGTAGCTGGCGGCGGGCGGCGCCGGCAGCCACGGTGATGGACATGGCCCGTTGCCGGTCATTCGTACCCTGCCCCAGCGCGTGAACGGCGAGGGGAACACTGTTGGCAGGCAGCAGCATCCAGACGCTCGCAGCGGCCGCGCCCAGCGCCCACACGGACGCGGTGTGGAAGAACGTGTACGAGCTCGTTGGTACGAGGAAGGCCGTCACCCGGCCCATGACGAGGTGACGGCGCAACGCCCCCTGTGCTTGTCACCGGAGCGCCGCCCAGGCTGCGTAGAGCGATGATTCCGGACAGGACGGCCAGCGGAGCGAGCAGACCGTCCAGGGCCTGGGCGAAGTTCAGTAGGCGGAGCCAGCCCTGACCCGCGTCCGTGCGCAGGTCCCAGGCACGACGAGAGCCAGCGCGCAGAGCGTGAGTATGGGCCAGGCCCAGCGCGGCAGGCCGTGCCCTACTGGCTCCTGCGGGCGGTGGCCGGATGGCTGGCGGCACCGCTTCGGCTCCTGTTCGCCTCGCCCCTCACCCCGGACCGCCCGCGCGGCCGCCTGCGGCGCCGACGCTCGGACCGGGCGCCGTGTCTCCTCCTTCTCGTCCACGCGATCACTTCTCGGGGTCCGCCGGTGGGAACGGCTGTCGTCTGAAGACAGCTGGTTTCCCGAGGCTGCCGAGCTGCCCGTGTGTGCTTCGGGCCACGGCCGTACGACCGCACAGGTGCTGTCGCGCCACAGCGACGTCGTAGGGCCGTCTCTCTCACTTTCACCGGACCGCGCGCTGTGACGCGCCCTGGTCCGGATCACGGTTGACCCGAGAAGGACACCAGGTGATTACCTCTGCCCTGCCCACGTCGCGCGCCAAGAGCTACCAGCCGGCAGCGCCCGAAGAATCGATCACCGCATGGGCGTTGGCCGCCCGAGGCGGTGACGCGGACGCGGTCGAGCTGTTCGTGGGCGCCCTGCACCGCGACGTCCAGCGCTACGCCGCCCACCTTTGCGGCGATCCCCAGGGTGCGGACGATCTGGCCCAGGACACGTTCCTGCGGGCACTCGGCAGCCTGCACCGGTTCGAGGGGCGTTCCTCGGCCCCGGGCCTGGCTGCTGTCCATCGCCCGCCGCGTGGTGATCGACAGCTACCGGTACGCCGCCGCCCGGCCGCGTCAGTCGGACGTACCGGACTGGCGTGCAGCCATCGAGCTGGCTCAGCCGTGCGATCTGCCCGGCTTCGACGACGGCATCGCACTGCTCGATCTGCTGGCTTCGCTGCCCGACGACCGGCGGGAGGCGTTCATCCTCACGCAGCTGCTCGGCCCGCCCTACGCCGAGGCCGCCGAGGTCAGCGACTGCCCGGTCGGCACGGTCCGCTCCCGCGTGGCCCGCGCCCGGGCGGCCCTGATGGACCTGCTCGACGAGACGGAGAGGCCCGCCGCACTGGCGGCCTGACGCTCCAGGAGGGTGTCGGTGCCGACCGGAAAGACCCCGGCACCGACACCCTCGTCAGCACCGGGGAACGGCTCTCCTGAGCCGTGCCGCCAACTTTCCGGGAACTCACGGGAACTCGCGTGACGTTCGCTCCGACTTCTGGAGCGGGTGACGGAGGTTCGCCCACGTACCGAGTGGATCCGGGAGTTTTTCGATGCGTTCTCGTGTGTGGGGCGGTACGGCGGCCGTCGTGCTCGGCGGCTTGCTGACGGCGGGCTGCGGCGGCGGGGAGAAGAACTCGGGGAGCGAGAGCGCGGGGAACGCCAAGGACTCCGTCTCGGGCGCCTACCCGTTGTCCGTCACCGACTGCATGGGCGCCAGAACCACCTTCTCCGCCGCCCCGAAGAAGATCGTCACCAGCAACGCCTCCAGCCTGGAACTGCTGCTGCGCCTCGGCGCCGGCGACAAGGTGATCGGCACCGGCTTCCCGCCCGGCAAAGGCACCCTGCCCGGCACGCTCGACACGCAGGCGCAGAAGGTGAAGGTGCTCAGCCAGAGCGTCATCCCCAAGGAAAAGCTGCTCGGCTCCGGTGCCGACCTCTACATCGACACCTTCGCCTCCATGGGCAGCATGGGCGGCGGAGGAATGGGGGACGCGCCGACGGCGGAGGAGTTCCAGGCCGCCGGAATCAAGCACATCTACCTGAAGTCCACCGCCTGCGCGGCACAGAGCAAGAGCCCGGTGACCGACCTGTCCGCGGTGGAGGCCGACATCACCTCCCTCGGCGCGGTCACCGGCACGAGCGCACGGGCGAAGGAACTCGTCGCTGGGATGAAGGAGAAGGTGGACGCCGTCCAGAAGGCGGTCGGCGGCACAGCGGAGAACAAGCGGCCGACGTACTTCTTCTTCGACTACGACGCCGGCACCAAGCAGCCCTCCGTCACCTGCAACCGCCAGGTCGCCAACGCGGTGATCACCCTGGCCGGGGCCCGCAACGTCTTCGCCGACTGCGACGGCGACTACAAGCAGGTCGGCTGGGAGGACGTGATCGCCAAGAACCCCGACTGGATTCAGCTCGGGATCCGCAACCGGGGCAGCGAGGCGGCGAACAAGAAGGCGTTCGACGAGGCCGAACAGTGGCTGAAGTCCAATCCGGCGACCAAGGGCCTCAAGGCAGTGAAGGAAGGCCACCTCCTGCGCGTCGGCTCCGAACAGACGACCATCGCGGGAGTCGAGAACGCCGACACGGTCGAGGAGATCGCCAAGGCCCTCTACCCGGGCAAGGTCGGCTGACCATGCCCTCCACGCTGGTGCGCCAAAAAGCCTCAGCCTCGGAAGAGCGCAGTCTGCCCGCGACACCGCTGGCGGTAGTCCTCGCAGTGGTGCTGCTGGCCGCGCTGACGGCCGCGGTGGCCTGGGGCTCGACGTCCATCCCGCCCCGCGAGGTGTGGGGCGTGGTGTGGCGAAGACTGTCCGGCGAGGCACCACGGCCCGGCACGAACGACCTGATCGTGTGGCAACTTCGCGTTCCGCGCGCCCTGCTCGCCGCGCTCGTCGGCGCCGGGCTCGGTCTCGTCGGTACGGCCGTACAGGCGCTGGTGCGCAACCCGCTGGCCGACCCCTACCTGCTGGGCATCTCCAACGGGGCCTCCCTCGGTGCGGTCGCCGCGATCGTGCTCGGGGTCGGGGCGGGCGGGGCGCTGGGACTGGGCCTGTCCGGAGCGGCCTTCGCCGGTGCGCTGGCCACCTTTGCACTGGTGTGGGCGGTGGCCCGGCGCGGCGGGGGCTTCGCACCGCTGCGGCTGGTGCTCGCCGGAGTGGCGATCGGCCAGTTCCTGTCCGGCTTCACCAGCTACCTGGTGTTGCAGGCCGGGGACGAGCAGCAGACCCACAGCGTGCTGTTCTGGCTCATGGGCAGCCTCAGCGGAGCGAACTGGCAGATGCTCGCGGTCCCCGCCGTCGCCGTCCCCATCGCTCTGCTCTGGCTGCAGGCGCGCGCCCGCGCACTGAACGCCCTGCTGATGGGCGACGAGACCGCGGCCGGCCTCGGCATCGACGTCACCCGCCTGCGCCGCGAACTCTTCACCGTCACCAGCGTGCTGACCGGCGTCCTGGTCGCCGTCTCCGGCGCGATCGCCTTCGTCGCCCTGATGGTGCCGCACGTCTGCCGCCTGGTCGTCGGCGGCGACCACCGGCGCTTGCTGCCGGTCTCGGCCCTGTTCGGGGCGGTGCTGCTGGTGGTGGTCGACATCGTCTGCCGTACGGCCATGGACACGCAGGAGCTGCCGGTGGGCGTGGTCACTTCGCTGCTGGGGGCTCCGGCCCTGCTGTATCTGCTGGACCGGCGCCTGGGGAGCGGTAGTTGAGGATCGACATCGATGACCTGCACGTCGCCTACGCCGGCCGTACAGTCGTCGCGGGCGCCCACCTGGTCGCGGCCGAGGGTGAGATCACCGGCCTGGTCGGGCCGAACGGCAGCGGCAAGTCCACGCTCCTCCGCACCGTCTACCGGCACCTGAAGCCCACCGCAGGGCGAGTACTTCTGGCCGGCACCGACCTGCGCGAGCTGAGCCCGGTCGAGTCGGCGCGGCACGTGGCCGCTCTCCCGCAGGAGCGGGGGAGCGACTTCGAGCTGAGTGTGCGCGAGGTCGTCGCCATGGGCCGCACCCCCTACAAGCGAGCCTTCGCTGGTGAGGACGCCGCCGACCGGGACAGCGTCGCCCGCGCGTTGACCGACGTCGGCATGGACGAACAGGCGGGTCGCCGGTTCACGGCCCTGTCCGGCGGGGAACGCCAACGTGTCCTGCTGGCCCGTGCCTTCGCCCAGAGTCCCGACGTCCTGGTCCTCGACGAGCCGACCAACCACCTCGACATCCGCCACCAGGTCGAACTGCTCGCCCTGCTCCGCGCCCAGCGCCGTACGACGCTGGTGTCGCTGCACGACCTCAACGCCGCCGCCTCCGTCTGCGACCGCCTCCACGTCCTGCACGCCGGATCTGTCGTCGCCTCCGGCCCGCCGCGCGAGGTGCTCACGCCCGCCCTGATGGCGGAGGTTTTCGGGGTGCGGGCGGCCGTGGTCCACCACCCCCTCACCGGGGATCCCTTGATCGCCTTCGACCACCGGGCACCCGCCGACGGGGAGCCGGCTGTGGCAGTGGAGACGCACACCGGCGCGTGAACACGGTGGGGAAGGACGGCGGGGGTGGTGCCGTCCTTCCTGGCCTTGCGGGTCCCGGTCAGGCGGCGGCCGGGTCCGCGATGCCGTACCCGGCCTCGACGATCGCGGCGCGCAGCCGTTCGTCTTCGAGTTCCGTGCCGTGCACGGTGACGGCGTTGGCGGAGAGGTCGACCACGACCTCGCTCACCCCGGGCACCTCGGAGACCTCTTCCCTGATACTCGCCGCGCAGTGCTCGCAGCTCATTCCGGTGACGTTGTACTGCTTCTGAGCCATGACGCAACTCCTGGAAGCTGATGGGGGGTTCGGCATGACGTACGTTCGCGTGAACACGGATGCTCAGGCTGTCGCCGTCACCTCAGTAGTCGGATGAGCCGAGCCTGAAGTTCCGCCGCGAGCAAGCTGATTCCGATGCTCCTCGTGGGGCTCAACTGGCCGGCGGGGCTACTTCCAGCCTTCCCGCCACATTTTTTGGGACAGGTCCGGGAACTCACGTGCGATCCCTCCCGACTTGTGGGACGAGGCTGCCTTCCGGCAGCCCGCCCACGAAGGTGAGGGGCGGAAAGGTGACAGACCACAGACCCGGTTCGGAACAGCCCGGGCGCATACCCGACGGCTCTGCCGGCGAGGACCGCTGGCTGCTGGTGGCCGTGGCGGGCATGCTCTCGTTCGTGGCGATGCTCGACATGAACATCGTCAACGTGGCTCTCGCGGACATCGCCGACGGCCTGCACGTCTCCGCCGCGACCGCCCAGTGGGCCGTGCTCGGCTACCAGCTTGCCGTCGTTGCACTGCTGTTGCCCGTCGGCCGCTGGCTGGACGGCGTGGGAATGCGCTCCGTCGTACTCGTCGCGACCGCCGGCTTCGCACTGTGCAGCGCGTTGGCAGCCGCCGCTCCCTGGGCTGCCTGGCTGATCGTCGCCCGCATCGCGCAGGGCGCGTTCGGGGCGGTGCTGTTCGTGCTGATGCCGGTCCTCGCGATCCGCTCCGTACGGCCCCAGAAGCGAGGGCGGGCGATGAGCGTGCCCGCGACTTTGGGCCCGCTGGGGGCGGTGACCGGGCCGGCCGTGGGCGGGCTGCTCCTGGACCATCTGGGCTGGCACGCCGTCTTCCTCGTCAAGATCCCCTTCTGCGTGCTCGCCCTGGTCGTGGCCTGGCGTGCGATGCCGCCGGACGGCGCCCTACGCCGGCCCGAGCGGCGTTCGGCAGCAGACGCCCTCCTGGTGGCCACCGGTGTGGCGGCCCTGCTGCTGGCGCTGACCCTGGCCTCGGACCGTCCGGCGGGGCTGGTACTTGCGCTCGCGGCAGTCCCGCCGCTGTGGTGGTGGCTGCGCCGTCCGGGCGGGCGTCCGGTGACCGGCGTGCTGCGCGTCTCGGGACTCTTCCGGGCACACGGGGCGGTACTGGCGCTGGCGGCCGGCTTCGCGGCCATGCACTACGTCGTCGCCCTGCACCTCCAGCGCGACGACGGCGTCAGCGCCACGACCACCGGGCTCACCGTGCTCGCCTTCCCGCTCGGTATGGGCCTGGCCGGACCGCTCGGCGGACGCCTCGCTGATCGGTACGGCGCCCGGCCGATAGCGGTTATCGGCGCTGCCTTCACCGCCGCCGGCCTGGTTCTCCTCGTTCCTCTGGGCGGCGACTGGTCACCGGTGGACGTCGCCTGGCGGCTGGCGCTGGCTGGCATCGGCATGGGCTTGAACGGCGGTCCGACCCAGGCCCTGGTGATGGGTGCCGCCCCGCCGGAGTGGACCGCGACCGTCGGCTCGACCGTCCAGTTCGCCCGCAGTCTCGGTTTCACCCTGGGCCCGGCCCTGGCCGCCGCCGCCTGGGGCCTTGCCGGACCTGCCGACGGCGTGCACGCCGCCCTCGCCGTGGCCGCTACCGCCGCCTGTCTCCCCGTACCTCTGCTGGCGCTGCCCGCCCGACGTCCGGCCGCCGTGCCGGACAAGACCACCGACGCGGCGTCCGCCGCCCATCGTTGAGCAAGGAGTCACCCGTATGTGCGGAATCACCGGCTGGGCGAGCTTCCACCAGGACGCCCGCACCGAGGCCCCGGTCATCGAGGCCATGACCGCCACCCTCACCCCGCGGGGCCCCGATGCCGGAGGCGTCTGGCTGGGCGAGCGTGCCGCGATCGGCCATCGCCGCCTGGCCGTCATCGACCTCGAGGGCGGCGTGCAGCCGATGGCCGACCGTCCCGAGCAGCCGGACATCGTGCTCACCTACAGCGGCGAGGTGTACAACCACCACGAACTGCGGACCGAGCTGCGTGGCAGGGGCCATGTCTTCCGCACCCGCAGTGACACCGAGGTGGTGCTGCGCGCCTACGCGGAGTGGGGCGAGGACGTCGCCGACCACCTGGAGGGCATGTTCGCGTTCGCGGTCTGGGACGAGCGGGCACAGCGGCTGCTGCTGGTGCGTGACCGGCTCGGCGTGAAGCCGCTGTTCTGGGCGGCCGTCGACGGCGGCGCGGCCTTCGCCTCCGAACCCAAGGCCCTGTTCGCCCACCCCGAGATACGGCCCCGCGTGGACGCGGTCGGGCTGCGGGAGGCGTACAGCCTGCTGTTCAACACGGGGCCGACGATGTGGTCCGGGGTACGGGAGGTCGAGCCCGGCGGGCTGCTGGTCCTCGACCGGGACGGCATCCGCGAACGCCGCTACTGGCAGCTTGAGGCCAGGGACCACACCGACGATCAGGACGTGACGGTGGAGCGGATCCGTGCGCTGGTCGGCGCGGCGGCCCGCAGCCAGCTGGAGGCCGACGTCCCGCTCTGCAGCCTGCTCTCCGGCGGCATCGACTCCACTGTCCTCACCGCCCTGCTCGCCGACGAACTACGGCTGCGAGAGGGGACGGAAGCGAGGATCCGCTCGTACGCCGTCGACTACAGCGACCAGGCCGAACAGTTCACCGGCGACGTCCTGCGCACCGGCCACGACACCCCGTACGCCACCGAGGCCGGCGCCTTCATCGGCACGGAGCACAGCACCGTCGTCCTCGACCCGCGTGCTCTGCTCGACCCCGAACACCGCAAGGCCGTCGTCGCCGCCCGCGACTCGCCGATCGGCGTCGGCGACATGGACACCTCGCTGTACCTGCTGTTCGGCGAGATACGGCAGCACTCCACTGTCGCTCTGTCCGGCGAGGCTGCAGACGAGGTCTTCGGCGGCTACCCCTGGTTCCACAACCCGAAGGCCCTCGCCGCGCAGACCTTCCCGTGGCTGTTGGTCACCGGCGACGAGGCCGCCATGCCTCTCAACCCCGAACTCGACCTCCGCATCGGCGAGTTCCGCGACGACACGTACCGCAGCGCACTGGCCGCCGTACCGCACCTCGACGGCGAGAGTCCCGCCGAGCACCGGCAGCGCGAGATGCAGCACCTGTCCCTCACCCGCTGGCTGCGCCAGCTCCTGCACCGCAAGGACCGGCTGAGCATGGCTCAGGGGCTGGAGGTGCGGGTACCGTACTGCGACCACCGGCTCGTCGAGTACGCATTCTCCACGCCCTGGGCGCTGAAGAGCTTCGACGGCCGTGAGAAGAGCCTGCTCCGCGCCACCGGCACGGGCCTCGCCCCGGACTCGGTGCTGTACCGGCCCAAGAACCACTACCCGGCGACCCACCACCCCGACTACAACCGCGGCCTGCAGGACATGGCCCGCGACGCGCTCGCCATCGAACAGGTCCGGGCCCTGGCCGACGAGACCCGGATCAAGCCCTGCCTGGACACCCTGCCCGACCGGCTGGAGTGGGGCCACCGCCTGCGTCTGGAACGTGTCATCGACCTTGCACTGTGGCTGGACCACCACCGCCCCGAACTCGCCCTCTGAGGAGCCTTCGCATGACCATCCAGGAGCCGATGCCCGGCACCGATCCGGACGTCCTGCCCGATCCGGTCCCGCTGATGGGCTGCCCCTACAAGGCCAACCCCTACCCCCTGTACGAGCAGATGCGCGAGGCCGGCCCGGTACACCGCGTCCTCTTCCCCAGCGGAGTGCAAGCCTGGCTCGTCACCGGCTATGACGCCGCCCACGCCGCGCTGAACGACGAGCGCCTGGGCAAGAACCACGACCGCGGCAACGACCGCTGGCGCGCCCGCGCCTCGATCATGCCCGAGCCCCAGCACTCCCAGCTCCAGGTCCACCTCCTCCACCAGGACCCGCCCAAGCACACGCGCATGCGCCGCTTCGTCACCGACGCCTTCACCCCACGCCGGATCGAGAGCCTGCGCCCCCGCTTCCAAGAACTGGCGGATGCGCTGATCGACGCCATGCCCGAAACCGGCCCCGCCGACCTCGTCACCGGCTTCGCCGCCCACTTCCCCTTCCAGGTCCTCACCGAAGTCATCGGCCTCCCGCAGGAACTCGCGGCCCGCTTCGACCGCGACTGGGGCAAGGTCGTCCAGCCGGTAGGCCCCACCGACCCCGGACGCCCGCTGTATGAGGCGCGGCTGCACGGCCTGCAGAGCTACATTGCCGACGTCGTCGCCCACAAGCGCGAACACTGGGACGACGACCTGCTCAGCCGCCTCGTCGTGGCCCGCGACCGCCGCGAACTGTCCCAGGAAGAGTCGGACTCGATGATCTTCCAGCTCCTCGTCGCCGGCCAGGAACCGGTCACCAACCAGATCACCACGGCCCTGATCGCCCTCTTCCGCAACCCGGACCAGCTGGCCCGGCTCCGCGACGAACCGGACCTGCTGCCGCGCGCGGTCGAGGAACTCCTCCGTTACGACAGTGCCTTCGAACTGACCACTTGGCGCTTCTTCGACAAGGACAGCGACCTGCACGGCACCGAGGTCCCGGCCGGCGACTCCGTGATCGTGTCACTGTGCGCCGCCAACCGCGACCCGCGCCGCTTCCCCGACCGCGACACCCTCGACCTCGACCGCAACCCCAACCCCCACCTCGCCTTCGGCCACGGCATCCACTTCTGCCCCGGCGCCGCCCTCGCCCGCGCCGAACTCCAAATCGCCCTGGGCACCCTGCTCGCCCGGCTGCCCGGCCTGCAACTCGCCATCAAAGTCGAGGACATCGAGTGGATCCCCGCCGTCCTCGGTCGCGGCACCAACAGCCTGCCCGTCGGCTACGACCGACGCCGCTGACACCGACGTACCGCTGACCGTGTCCGGCCACACCGGCCGGACCGGTCCCGGCTGACCCAAACCCGCTGACCACTGGCGCCTGGCGTGCATTCCCGCCACGGCGCCATGTCGACACGCCCTCGTACTCCAGGAGGAACGACATGCCCCTGACGACCGCGTCAGACGCCCTCCCCACCCGCATCGGCACCGAGCTCCTCAACCTGCTCCTGCCGTATCACCGCACGACCGATCGCGCTCCCGTTCCCGCCCCCGCCGAAGCGTTCCCCCATCAGCTGCGCCGCATCGCCGACTTCGTACACGAGGGCGCCCCGGTCGTCTTCACCCTGCCTGCCTTCCCCTGCAAGTCCCCCAACCCCGCCAAGGTCCTCGGCCACCTCCCCGACCAAGGTGAACGCCTCTCCCTCACCTTCCTGAACACCCTGTGCACCGAGATCGAGCGGATCTACCCGCCCGGCGCCCGGGTGATCATCTGCTCCGACGGCCACGTCTTCGGCGACCTCATCCACGTCCCCGACCACCACATCGACTTGTACGCCGACGACCTGCGCATACAGATAGCCCGACTGGGCCTGGACAGACTGTCCGTCTTCGACCTCCGCGACATCCTCGGCGACCTCCCGCACGACACGAAACGAGCCCACGTCCACGACCGCCACGCCCCCACCCTGGACGCACTGCGTGCCGAGGCCCGTACCGACGACCAGACTCTCGCCCTCTACCGGGGCATCACGCGTTTCCTCGTCGAGGACACCGCCGACTGGACCGGCACCCGCTCCGCCCTCCAACGCGAATGCCGGCAACGCGCCTACGGCGTCATCCAGCGCAGCCGCGCCTGGGGCGACCTGATCGCTGAGTACCACCCCAACGCCGTACGCCTCTCGATCCACCCGCAACCCGTCGGCGCGCCGAAATTCGGCATCCGCCTCCTCGACGCCCCCGACGCCTGGACCACCCCCTGGCACTCCGCCGCACTCCACCGCGCCGACGGCACCTGGACGCTTGTGCCCCGAGCGACGGCGGCTCGACTGGGCCGACTGATCCAACGCGACGGCAGGCCCAGCCACTTTGAGCACAACTGATCAGGCGGGGGTCGCGGCGACGGCCACTGTGCCGTCAGCCGCTCTGCGCGGCGCGGGCACTCCAGCGCTCCTCCACCTTTTCGGGAGTCGCGTCGGTCTTCTCCACCGTGCCGCCGGGCAGCATCGGCAGCGCGCCTCGCGGGCCGGGGTCGGCCAAGAGGATGACCCGACGGTCGGGGACGAAGCACCACGCCCAGGCTTGCTGAACGGGGAGCCGTTCGGCGAGGGGGTCGCGGTTGAAGGGGCTCTCCCACAGAGGCCGGTAGCGAACGTGCACGTCATGGCGGTCCAGCACCGGGACGTCGAGGATGTGCCGGCCATCCGCGAGGTGAGCGGTGGCTGTGTTCCCGAGCCGTGCACGGTAGGCGGCGAGCATGATCTGCCCGTCCATGGGACGCAGCTGCTGCACCGCGTCCCGGGTCTCCAGGAAGGCATACTCGGACAGCTCCTCGCGCGGGAGGCGGATGGCCTCCGCCTGGTCAGCAGTGAGCGTTCCGCCATCGAAAACGAACCGGATCTCTCCGGGGAAACGCGTGCTGTGCTGGCTGTCCGGGTGGTGCGGAGAGAGGGAGTGGACGGCGAGCACGCCCGACAGGGGCAGGCTCGTCAGGCCCAGTTCCTCGGTGATCACGCGCCGGCAGGCGACGTGCGGGTGTTCGCCGGTTCGACGACTCCTCCGGGCAGCAGCCACCGGTCGTCCTCGCGGTAGGTGGGGTGAACGAGCAGGACGCGGCCGACTTGGTCAGTGACGAGCGCGGCGGAGCCGACCCACACCGTGTGCCGGGGGACGGCGTGGTGCCCTGCGGACAGGGCGGCACGTGGTGCGACGTCATTCGAACGTGAGACGGGAGTGGTCACTTGGCGGTGCCATCCTTGTCGGTGGGGCGGGCATGGGTTCGGCACGGGCCTGGAGCGGTGATCAGGAGGTACCGCCGTTCATCCGGCGCTGCAGCTCCCTCGCGGTCGGCCGGGGCCGATGCGGGGGACACGGATCCGTTCCAGCAGAGGGCGTGCGCAGATGCTGTCGTGGCGCTGGCCCGGTGTCAGGAGTATGGCGAGTGGGCGTCCTTTGCCGTCGCAGGCGAGGTGGATTTTGGTGGTCAGTCCGCCTCGGGATCGGCCGAGGGCGTGATCGTCCGGTTCGTCAGATCGGTGGTTCCCCGAGGCTGCTATATCGCGTCAAGCTGCTTGAGGAAGATCGTCAGGATTCGCTCCGATGCCGCGACTGGGGTGTTCGAGCATCTTGAAGAGC
>NZ_JBIAVX010000038.1:0-42153 GCF_042894725.1 Streptomyces sp. NPDC001480
CACCCCACCCCGGCCCGACGCACCCAGCGCGACGCTGGTTGGACCGACGAAGCCCAGACCGACCCGCCGGAAAACCACCTAAATCACCGGTATTGCGTCTAGCCCTATCAAGCGGGGTGCGGAGGGGCCGCTCAGCATTCGCTACGGGGCGGGAGCGGCCCCCGCTCACAACCGGCGGGTGAACTCCTGGCGGTCGGCGAAGTTCTCGTAGCCTTCCCGTTCGAAAGCCATGATCATGGCGGTGTTGGCCGCGTCGCAGTCGCCGCGGATCTCCTCGGCGCCCGCTTCGACCAGCAGCCGCGTGCCGCGAGCCACCACCGCCGTCGCGTAGCCGTTGCCGCGGCAGGCGGGAGACAGCGCGGCAGGCGGGAGACACAGCCACCAGGCCGATCACCGCGGTCGAGGGGTTTCGGGCGGGGAGGCTGAGGGCAGCCGGCGTGCCGTCCGGAGCGTAGCCGAGTTCCCACCACGAGGGCTCGTACGAGAACTCCTCCATGTCCGCGAAGAGGCTCTCCGCGGCACGCCGGGCGCCATGCCGGGCGACCCTGGCGGCGAGTTGGGCGTCGGCGCTGGTCGGCAGCGCCTCGGCGAGGAGAGCGATGAACGGCTCACGGCCCAGACTGGGCAGGGAATGCCAGGTCAATCGGTCATCATGCGAAGTGAGTTCTACCCCGGAGCGGCGGCGGAAGCGGCGACCGTCACGGGCCCGCTCGAAGCCCGCCAGACGGAGAAGCTCGGCGCGCCGTTCCGGCTCCGCCTGGTACTGCGGCGGCTGCGTCGGCGAGTCGGTGACGTGCTCCAGCTCCGTGGCGCCGAGCGAGTCGGCCAGGGCGACGGCCTCGGCCAGCAGCGCCTGGCCGGTGGCCAGGCCGGGTTCGTCCCACGGTGTCTCAAGGAGCACCAGGGCCATCGGGACGTCGTTCCCGGGGAGGGTCCATAGGGGGCTTCCACCTTAATCGTGGACACCGGTTGTCATGCGGCGATAGCCAGCGTAGTTGATCTCTGTTCGAAGGCGACCGGCGGAAGGTAGCCGATCGAGGAGTGCCTGCGCCGGTGGTTGTAGAAGCCGGGCCAGTGGAAGACTGCGAGCCGCGCGGCTCGTTCGTTCGGCCAGCCACGCCGGTCGGGAAGGATCTCCCGTTTGAGCGAGGCGAAGAACGACTCCGCGGCGGCGTTGTCCGCGGAGGTGCCGACCGCTCCCATGGACCGCCGGATCCCGGCCTGGTGGCAGGCGTCGACGAACGCCTTGGACCCGTACTGAGCCCCGTGATCGCTGTGGAAAATGACGCCGTCCACCTGAGCACCGCGAGTGCGGACGGCCGCGTTGAGCGCGTCGGTGACGAGCTCGGCCCGCATGTGATCGGCCACCGACCAGCCCAGCAGGCGACGGGAGAACACGTCGATGACGGTGGCCAGATAAAGGAACTTCCCGCCGGCGACGGGCAGATAGGTGATGTCACCGACCCAGGTCCGGTTGGGGACGGACGCGGTGAAGTTGCGCCGCAGCAGATCGGGCACCGCCTGGGCGGCGGGATCCGGGATCGTGGTGCGGTGTCGCCGCCTCAGCCTCCGCCCCTGGATGCCGTGCTGGCGCATGAGGCGCTCGATGCGCTTGCGGTTGACCATCACACCGCCCGCGCGGAGCTCGGCGGTGATCCGCTTGGCCCCATAGGCATTCCCGGACTCTGTGTGGACCTTGCGTATCCGTCGGGTGAGTGCGGCGTCGGCAGCCTTCTTCGCGGCGCGGGCCGGTGCGGTCTTCAGCCACGCCGGCGTGGCAGGTAATCGTAGTCGTACCCCTTGTCGGCGTGGCGCTTCGCAGTCCGCCGCCGGCGCGGTCTGCGGCGAGCCGGAAGGTCACTGGGTCTGCGGGGCTGCCCAGGGACGGCGCCCCGGGCCGGTGGGATGCGAGCCCGTAACGCCCATGACCACCGAGTAGAGGCTGGTCTCCGCGGTGATGAAGAGACGGTTGCGCTTGGCTCCGCCCCAGGAGATGTTGGCCACCGTCTCGGGAATGTTGAGCCGCCCGATCAGCGTGCCGTCGGGGTCGTAGCAGTGCACCCCATCGTCCATCGCGGCCGCCCACAGCCGACCGCCGTCATCGAAGCGGAGATTGTCGAAACGGGCGTTCTGGCGACCTGCGGCGTCGGCGAAGACCTTGCCGTCGGAGAGTGTGCCGTCGTCCCGTACGTCGAAGACCCGGATGCAGCCGGCGCGGGTGTCGGAGACGAAGAGCGCTCGCTCGTCGGCCGAGAAGACCAGGCCGTTCGGCGCCGCGAAGCGGTCGGCGACCAGGCGTACTTCACCGTTGTCCGGGTCAATGCGGTAGACGTTGTTGGCGCCGATCTCGCTCTCGGCGCGGTATCCCTCGTAGTCGCTGGTGATGCCGAAGTCAGGGTCGGAGAACCAGATGGAGCCGTCCGACTTCACCGCTGCGTCGTTCGGGCTGTTCAGTCGCTTGCCCTGCCAGCGATCGGCCAGCACTGTGACAGTGCCGTCATGCTCGGTTCGTGTCACCCTGCGGTTGCCCTGCTCGCAGGTGATCAGCCGGCCTTGACGGTCGAGGGTGTTGCCGTTGGTGTGCCCGGCACGGCGGCGGAAGACGCTGACGGCACCGGTCTCCTCGTCCCAGCGCAGCATCTGGTCATTGGGGATGTCACTCCATATCAGCTGCCTCCAGGCAGGAAGGTAGATCGGCCCCTCGGCCCAGCGGCAACCGGTGTACAGCACCTCCAAGCCGTCATCGCCGTTCATGCACCGCCCGGTACGGAACCGGTCGTCGAACATCTCGTACAACGCAGGGCGCTCGCTGGGCATGGGTCCCCTCCCGTAGAGAAGCCGAACTTCCTTCGGCTTCACGTGAAGATTGGAAGATGAAGTATGGTTAGCGCAAGGTTATTCCGAATGGAGAGCTGTGGATCACATCGATCGTGCTCTGCTGGCGCAGCTTCAGCAGGACGCCACCCAGTCCTATGCCGCGCTGGGCAAGGCCGTGGGCCTGTCCGCTGGTGCAGCTCATGAGCGGGTGCGCAAGCTGCGGGAGCGCGGCGTCATCCGGCGCACTACGGCCGAGGTGGACCCTGCAGCGGTGGGCGGCGGTGTTCTGGCCTACGTCATGGTCGACTCGACCGCCTGGATGGGCGACTCGGCGGATGACTTCGCCGCGCTCCCCGAGATCCTCGAGGCGCACATCATCGCCGGCAGCGCTTCTGTGCTGGTGAAAGTCAGAACCGCGACCACCGAGCAACTGCAAGACGTGCTGCGCCGGATCTACGCCATCGACGGAGTCAACGGGACCCAGGCGACGGTGGTATTGGAGACCTTCTTCGAGCGGCCGGTCTCCCCGCAGACCCTCGATCGGACGTGAGGCCACGCAAGCCATAGCCGGTCGGCGCTACCTGAGGGCCTGAGGCGGGATTCTTTGCGGAAGTCAGCCGTCGGCCCGGACGGCGCGTGGGTACCGCTCGGGGTGGCGGGTGTGCAGCCGCCCGCCGACGGCGGAAAGCGTGATCGCGCGGGAAGGGCGAGCCGGACGGATCACCCGCGCATCGGCGGGGAGGACTACGCCATCGCCTCAGCGCCGGAACACCCGTCAGTCGAGCGGATCGTCGATCCACCGGAACGAGGCCCGTTCGTCCTCGACATGCAGCAGGAACTCAGCGACTGGTCCCGCTGGGGCGACCAGCTCTGGCGATGACGTTCAAGCTGATCGAGTCCGCCCAGGAACGCTGGCGCGCGGTCAATGCGCCGCACCTGGTCACCCTCGTGCGAGCCGGAGCCCGCCCCAAGCGCGGCGTCCTCGTCGAACGGGAGGACGCCAGCGCGGCCTGAGCCGCGTCCCGATGGCGGGATTCGACAGCCGCACGTTCGTGCCCGGCTTCACACCGAGGGTGTACCTCGTCCGAGCAGCCTGCTGAGCTCGTGGGCCAGGGCGACCGAGGCGTCGATCTCGACCTTGCGGATGGACACGCTCTCCACGAGGAAGCCGAACGGTGTGCCGAGCTTGCCGCAGAAGGCGATCAGGTCCCGGGCGTTCGCCAAGCAGTGCTGGTATGACTCGGCCAGGGTGTCGTCCGCATGGCGCAGGGAGTTCTCCAGCCAGCGCGGGACGTCGACGCCGAGCCATTGGAGGAACGCCAGCGTCTTCACCGAGCCGCACACCGAGAGCGTGAACAGGACGGGCCTCGGTTCGAGGTTTCGCTCGCGGCAGGCGTAGTAGTAGTCGGAGACCATGCTTTTCGCCGCGTCGGCGCTGTAGATGACTTGCGAGATGAAGTACGCGCATCCGGCCACCTGCTTGGCGACGAGCCGCAGATGCTCCTCGGGGCGTTCGGTGATGGCCACGCCACCGAGCAGCAGGTCTGGGCGGACATCGCGGCGCAGGTCCTGCGCCTCGGACAGGCCGGTCCGCACCGCCTTCCCCTTCGAGGACGCGCCGACGAAGACGCCGAGCAGCCGGTCGGAGTCAGCCGTCCGCAGCCAGGTCCGCAGCTCCGTCTGGGAGTACTTGCCGACGCACCGGTAGACGACCACCGGGCGGTTCCACTTGCCGAGATAGTCCGCGTGGTACACGGCAGGGTCGATGGTCGGCAGGTACGGAAACGGCCGCTGCGCCGGATTACGGTCGCTCTCATCGTCGATGTCGTACAGCGCCAGACCGTCGACATCGAGGGACTCCAACCGTGCCAGGGTGGCTGCGGTGATCTCCCGGATCCGCTCGGGAGTGTTGCTCAGGCGGGGCGGCGTGATGCCGAACAACAGGACACCGCTGTCGGCATCGGCCACCCGGCTTCGGAGATCTGTGCCGTCGCTCTGGTTCGCCATGACGCGGAAGATAGCAGCTCATCCGCCATACGGCAGGCGAACACCACCCTGTGAGACCGGACTCGGTTCTGAACCAACTGACGTCCGGCCGGGCGGACCAGATCCACAGGATTTGACAATTGCTCCGTCGGATTGCCCGCAGTTCCAGCAGCTCGTCCAGGACTGATACGGGAATCCATCACTTCGGGCCGGGACACACTCGATGGGTGATGATGTTGCGGTGAGTCTGGACCTGAGTAACTACGAACTCCTCTGCCCCACATCGCTGTTCGTGTCCGAGGGCGAGCGCATCCTTCGGTCCTCGAACACCTCATGGGAGGACCAGGCGATATGGCTCATGACGGAGGCCCTGGCCGGCACCACGGCAGTCGCCGACTCCAAGGACCTGCCCAACACCGCGCCCACGGACGACCCCTGGGCAATTGGCCGACATCGAGTACGAGCTCGCCGCCGAAGGCGAGGACCTCGGGCGCCTGGTCGCCGTCACCGACGATGCGCGCAGCGCACTGGTGCACCGCGCACTCAACGACGGCGCCCCGGACATCACCACCCGGGTCCGCCATGCCATCGCGCTCTTCCGGGGCCGCGACACGACGGCCGAGAGCAAGCGATCGGCGATCGTCGCCCTCGCGGGCATCCTCGAGGAACGCCGTGCCTTGATCAAAGACCAAGTCGGCAAGCCTGATGAAGGCGCCTTGTACGAGATCGCCAACCGCTACAGCCTGCGCCACCGCAAGGCGGACCAGCGCGGTGACTACGACGAAGCGTTCCTGGACTGGATCTTCTGGTGGTACCTCGCCACGGTGGAGCTGACCAACCGGTTGATCGAGTGGCGGGGCGCTGGCTGAGGCCCACGGCTCAGTCTTCGAAGCCCCGGTCGAAGCCTCTGAGGACGGGGCCAGTTCGTCGGCGCGCCGTGCAGTGCGCATACCGTGGCCAGGCGAACGCGAACGAGCCGACAGCATGTGCTGAGAAGCGTGATCACGCGGCGTCCCTCACTGGGGCCGGTGCCCCGGGCACGTCACAGCGCGAACGCCGGGACCCCGGGGGTACGGGTCACACCGCACACCTCCCGTGCCCGCGAGGGCGCCGCGGGCGGCGGCGCGAGGGCCGGCCCGATCAGCGGCATGACGGCCGCCAGCATCTCCGCCTCGCTCGCGGTCCCGTCCACGACCAGATCGGCCGCCGTCCGGGAGGGCGCGACGTGGGCTGCGTGGCGGTCCCTGCCGGTCTGCAGATAGTTGCGCAGGGACAGTCGGGGGTCCTGCCGCTGTACCTCGATCTTCCGGAGGATCTTACGGGCCAGGCGTATGTCGTCGGGGGTGTCGACATACACCCGCCACGCCGCCCGCCGGAGCACGGACGGCAGTGACAGCGCGAACAGGCCCTCGACCACCACCAGCAGCACGCCGGGGCGCAGCAGCGCCGCGTCAATGGCGTGTGTCACCGCTGTCTCGTCGATCGACCCCGGATGGTTCCAGTCGAGGACGGCGTGCCCGTCGGCACTGACCGTCCACACGCCCCTCAGGGGGTCGTGCGCGGGCACGTAGTAGTCGTCCAGATGGACCAGCGCGATGCTTTCGGGACACTGCAGCGACAGGGTTTCGGCAAGGGTGGACTTGCCGGATGCGGTGCCGCCTGCGACCGCCAGTACACCCGTCATACCGGGCGCTCCTCATGTGCTCAAAGGGGATAGACGAAGCGGCCGGACAAGCCGGGTGCAGGGAATGTACGGCAGCGTGATCGCCCATGGCAAGCAGGGAAACGCGGCCCGGTCCAGCGGAGGCCGGGGCCGCGACCTTTGGTCGACCTGCGCACTGGTCTCGGCGATGCCGCGGACCCTCAGCGTGGCGTAGCGGCCCTTGGGTGCGGGCGTGACGGCGACGCGCGGGAACGACGAGTCGAGGCAGCGCACCTGCGACCGGGCGACCCCGCTCGGGCCCCACCTGCACGCCGGGAAGAGCACCGACGGTTGCCGCCCTCGACGCCCTGACCAAGACGTGACCCGGCCCATTGAGCCGACCAGGCCGTGCCGGGTGAGGACGGCGGTGACCTTGCGGGACCGGAATTGCGATCCGCGGTCGGAGTGCACGATGCATCCCGCATCGGGGCCGCGGCGGGCGACGGCGGACTCCAGTGCGGCCACCGCAAGGCGGGACCTCATCCGGGCATCGATGGAATAGCCCACGATGCGGCCGGAGTACACGTCCTTGACCGCGCACAGATACAGCTTGCCTTCGTCGGTCGCGTGCTCGGTGATGTCCGTGAGCAACAACCGGTTCGGCCCGTCCGCGGTGGAGTCCCGCCGCACCAGGTCATCGTGGACCGGCGGCCCGGTTTTGGCGTTCTTGCCGCGGCCCCTGCGCTTGCCGAAGGCACTCCACCAGCCGTTGTCCCGGCAGATCCGCCAGGCCGTCCGCTCGGCCATCGCCTCACCGGCGACGCGGGCCTCATCGAGAAGGAAGCGGTGCCCGAACTCGGGATCGTCGCGGTGCGCGTCGAACAGGGCGTTGGCCCGGTATGCCTCGGCCATCTCCTCGGCATCGGTGACCGGCCGGGCCAGCCACCGGTAGTAGGGCTGGCGAGCCAGCCCGAGCACCCGGCACGTCACCGCCACCGGCACCCTGCAAGGGGCATCGGCGGCGGCCAGCTCGCGGACGAGGGGTACATCATTTTGCCGGCAGGTTCGCCTGCGACAGATACGCCGCAGCCCTCCTGAGCACCTCGTTCTCCTGCTCCAGCAACCGGATCCGCTTGCGGGCCTTGCGCAGCTCGGCCGACTCACCCGACGTCGTCGCGGGCCTGGCGCCCTCATCGGTCTCGGCGCGGCGCAGCCACTTCGACAACGTGATCGGTTGGACCCCGAAGTCGGCGGCGATCTGTTCCAGCGTGACGCCGGGCTCGCGGTTGCGCGCGACCCGTACGACGTCCTCGCGGAACTCCTTCGGATACGGCTTGGGCACTGCGACATCCTTCCAGGCCGCCGGCGGCTTTGCACCTCAACGGCCAGCAGCGCAACATCACGGCCAACCTCATCGACGGGCGGAGGATCAAGGTCTTGTGCCTCTTGAAAGCTCCCCACGCACCTCGATGGACACGTGGACACTTCGTCATCGAGTCCGGGACGTGGACACGGGAACCGAGCGCACGGCAGGACCATCCGTTGATGCTGCCTTCGGATGTGCAACCCCGTACGCATGCGGCCGCCGGTGCCGGGGGAGGGACGCCTCAATCACCGCTTCCTGGTAATGGAGTGCACCTCCGACGAGGGCGACGTCTCGGTAGCCGCGCTCCATGGACAGGTTGAGCACGTGTTCATGGCTCTGACCCGCGGATGACTCCTGTCTCTCGCCGCGGAAACGAGAAGGGCCGCAGGGCTTCGCTTCCTGCGAGCCGCTTTTCCGCTCGACCGACACCCTCGGCTACCCGTCACCACGACGCGGCTTCTCCGCCGAACCGGGGAAGGTCTGGAGCCGATAGGACCCGGCGACACGGTCACCGACGGGCTGGACTCCCTGAGGAACTGGCGACACTTGAATGCGCGAGCTCACCAGAAGAGGCCGTGACCCGAGCGTCGAATCGTCACGGAAGCATATCGATGACACTGTGTTACCTGTCGATCACGCCACAGAGCAGCCTTGTCAAGTCGGATGTTCCTGCCGGTCTCAAGTACACGGACGGGCACGAGTGGGTACACGCTGAAGCCGACGGGACACGTACGATCGGCATCACCGACTACGCCCAGAAGCAGCTTGGAGACATCGTGTTCCTTGAGCTGCCTCAGGCGAGGTCGAACCGGTCGAGATTCATCACCTTGTTCCACGCTGCCACGAAGTCACGTACGAACTTCTCTCCCGCATCCTGGGACGCGTAGACCTCCGAGATGGCTCGGAGCTGGGAGTGCGCACCGAAGATCAGGTCGACGGCGGTGGCCGTCCACTTGACCTCGCCTGTGGCGCGATCCCTGCCTTCGTACACGTTCTCCTCCGTAGCCGATGCCTTCCACTCCGTGCTCATGTCGAGCAGGTTGACGAAGAAGTCGTTGGTCAAGATTCCCGGCCGGCGGGTGCAGACACCGTGGGGGGATCCCTTGAAGCCGGTGTTCAGGGCCCGCATGCCGCCGATCAGCACCGTCATCTCGGGAGCGGTCAGCGTCAGCAGGTTGGCGCGGTCCAGCATGAGGGTCTCCGGCGACAGCTTCTCGCCCGCCGGAAGGTAGTTGCGGAAAGCGTCCGCCTTGGGCTCCAGCACGGCGAACGAGGCGGCGTCGGTCTGCTCCTGCGAGGCGTCCGTACGCCCCGGTGCGAACGGAACCGTGCCGTCGTATCCGGCGTTCCTGGCGGCCTGCTCAACGGCCGCGCACCCGCCGAGGACGATCAGGTCGGCGAGGGAGACCCGCGTTCCGCCGGTCTGGGAGAGGTTGAAGTCCTGCTGGATCCGCTCGAGCGTGCGCAGTACCTCGGTCACCTCGGAAAGGTCGTTGAGCTCCCAGTCCTTCTGCGGCGCGAGCCGGATTCGTGCTCCGTTCGCCCCGCCGCGCTTGTCGGTGCCGCGGAAGCTTGCCGCCGATGCCCAGGCCGTGGTGACAAGCTGGGAGACCGAAAGGTTCGAGGCGAGGATCCTGCCCTTGAGGGCAGCGATGTCCTCGTCCCCGATCAGTTCGTGCTTGACGTCGGGAACGGGGTCCTGCCACAGCTGCGGCTCGGGAATCCACGGGCCGAGGTAACGCGAGAGGGGTCCCATGTCGCGGTGCAGCAGTTTGTACCACGCCTTGGCGAATGCCATCGCGAGCTCGTCCGGGTTCTCGTGGAACCTCTTCGTGATCGGGCCGTAGACCGGGTCCACCTTCAGCGCGAGGTCCGTCGTCAGCATCATGGGTGCGTGCTGCTTCGACGGATCATGGGCGTCGCGTACGGCGTTCCTGGCCGCGGGATCCGAGGGAGTCCACTGGTGGGCGCCAGCGGGGCTGCTCGTCAGCTCCCACTCGTACCCGTAGAGATTGTCCAGGTACCCGTGGTCCCACTTGGTCGGCTCGGTAGTCCATGCGCCCTCCAGACCACTGGTGAGCGCGTGGGGGCCCGTGCCGCTGCCGTAAGTGTTCCGCCAGCCGAGGCCCTGCTGCTCGATGGGGGCGGCCTCGGGTTCCGGGCCGATATAACTGGCTTCGACCGCGCCATGACACTTGCCGAATGTGTGGCCGCCGACGATGAGTGCGACCGTCTCCTCGTCATTCATCGCCATGCGCCCGAACGTCTCGCGAATGTCCTGGGCGGCAGCCACCGGGTCCGGGTTTCCGTTGGGCCCCTCCGGATTGACGTAGATCAGTCCCATCTGTACGGCGGCGAAAGGACCGGTGAGTTCCCTGTCGCCGCTGTAGCGCTCATCTCCGAGCCATGTGTCCTCGGGCCCCCAGAAGATCTCCTCGGGCTCCCAGATGTCCTTTCGCCCGAAACCGAACCCGAACGTCTTGAACCCCATGGATTCCATGGCGCAGTTTCCGGCGAAGACCAGAAGATCGGCCCAGGAAATTTTACGGCCGTACTTCTGTTTGACCGGCCAAAGCAGACGGCGCGCCTTGTCCAGGCTCGCGTTGTCCGGCCAGCTGTTGAGGGGGGCGAAGCGCTGTGCGCCGCTGCCGCCACCGCCGCGGCCGTCCTCGATGCGGTACGTTCCCGCGGCATGCCAGCTCATCCGGATGAAGAGCGGCCCGTAGTGACCGTAGTCGGCAGGCCACCAGTCCTGGGATGTCGTCATCACCTCGAAGACGTCACGCTTCAGCGCGTCGACGTCGAGGGTCGCGAACTCTTCCGCGTAGTCGAAGTCCTCGTCCATCGGGTTGGATCGGGGCGAGTGCTGGTGGAGAACCTGAAGGTCCAGCTGATTCGGCCACCAGTCCCGGTTCGTCCTGGGCCGCCGAGTTGGCGTGGGCGTCGGTGAAGGGATTGCTGGATTCTCGCTTTCACTGCCGGACATGCCCGTCCTTCTTCCTGTCTCGGTGTTCCTTCTGCCGGCTTCCGCTCTTGAATTCGTTGGCTTTGCTGGTGTCGAGCACGTCGACCCACACAATCAGCGCGCCATGGTGCCCACCGGCTGGAAAATGTGCTGTGCCGTGTCCGTATGGTCGCGCACCGCAGACCACACCTCTATGAAACACGCAGAGCACCGCGAATGACAGGCGTGAGAGAGGGGTGGCGCGGGAGGGGGGCGAGGAGCGCGGCCTCGCCGACCAGTTCGTCGGCCGCCCGGAAGCGGGTGATGGCGGCCAGAAATCCGATGTGGACACCGGTGCCTGTGTCATCGACGGAGGAGGTGAGGAAGTGAAAGCGCCTCGGCCTGTCCTTGAGGCAGCTTGATGGGCAACCATGCGCCAGCGCCCGGCCTTCAAGCCGGCCTCCCGACGCCCTGCTTGCCGAGCGCTACCTCGTGCGACGGGCTACTCCCGCACCGGCCCGGCAAAGCCGTCGATGACGCGGTCCAGACCCCAGCGGAACTGTTCCGTGGTGATGTAGCGGGACATCACGTCCACGCTGGCCGCCGTGAGCGGGTATGCCTCAGCGGGGACTGCGTCGAAGGCTGCCTTGCGGGCCGCGACGCGCTGGGCCTCGGGCGGGGCGGGGCGGGTGGGTTCGACTTCCGCGGCCTCCAACGCGATCGAGCCGAGGACGTAGACGATCAGCAGGTAGGAAGCGCGGGCGGTTTCGCGTTCGTCGAGTCCGGCCCCGAGGAGGAGTGCGAGCAGTGCCTCGCCGAGGGCCAGTGCGCGGGGGCCGTCCATGGGGGCACCGAGGAGAAGGGCGGTGGCGCCCGGGTGGTCCAGCAGCCGGGACCGCAGACTCAGGGCCAGGTCGTGCAGGCGCTGCCGCCAGGGCCGGGCGGGATCCGCCAGTGCGCCCAGGTCGTACTCCCCGATGAGGCGGTCTGCCACGGCCCGCAGGACGGCTGCCTTGTCAGGAAAGTACGTGTAGAGCGCGTTGGGAGCGACGCCGAGTTCAGCGGCAATGCCCCGGATCGACACCGCGTCGGCGCCACGCCGGTCGAGCAGTTGAAGGGCCGCTTCCACGATCGCGTCGTCAGTCAGGGTGCGCCGCGGACCGGGCCGCCCGCGCTGGGCCGTCGTCATCGCTACCTCCTCTTGACCTGATCACTGTACGCCGTCCAGAATCTCTGTACACCGTCCAATCTGTACGCTGTACAGAGATATTGAGAGGGGTCCCTCATGCCCGCGAGGTCCGCCCATACCGTCACCGGTGCGCTGCTCATCGGCGGAGCCCTGCTCGTCAATGTCGCGTTTGCGCTGCTGAGCGTGGCCTTCGACTACCCCGACGTGCTCCAGCAGCCGGCCGAGGATGCACTGCTGCGCTTTCACACCCGCACCCTGCTGATCGGCGCCCTGTTCACCCTGCTCGCGCTGGGCGCGGCCACGCTCGCACCGATCGCCCTGCGCACCGCACGGATGGCCGGGGGCGGGCGTACGGCAACTGCCGCGGCCATCACCGGCGTGGCTGCCGCAGCCGTGCAGGTGGCCGGACTGCTGCGTTGGCCGCTGCTCGTCCCATCGCTGGCCGGCCGCGTCACCGACCCCGGCAGCTCGGCCGCCCAACGGGCCGACGCGGCAAAGCTGTTCGGACACCTGAACAGCGTGCTGGGGCAGATCGTCGGCGAAACCCTCGGCTATCTGCTCACCGCGGTCTGGACCGTATTGATCGTGACAGCACTGCGTCGCCGCTCTCTCATCGGGCGCCCGGTCGCCGCCCTGGCCCTGGCCTGCGTGCCACTGATCCTCGCAGGTCTTCTCGTGCCCTTCGGCGTACCCGGCGCCGGCCAGGCGAATTTTGCCGGATACGTGCTGTGGAGCCTGTGGCTGATCGTGCTGGGAATCGGGATGCTGCGCCCACCCCGGATCCAGAGCGCAGTGCACGACCATGGACGAGCGGCGGCAAGTGCTTGAGACGTCCCCGAACCGGGTCGGCCCACAAGGTGCCGACCGGAACTGGTCCAGTGCAGCCTGGCACGCGTTATGCCGTGGCAGCGTCCAAGGGCGGCGATGGTGGTATCGGGTCCTGGAACCTGACAGTTCGAAAGCACAGTGCGGCTGCAGGGGCCGAAGCCCGTTCAGCTGCATGCAGGTTGTGCTCGCATCGGCTCTGCCCGGCGCGAAAGTGCCCTGCCTTGACGGTCCTTCGACGGGCCCACTCTCGATCAACTTGGCCGGACCATCACACGGGTCCGGCACTCAGAGGTGGACACAGCGTGACAAACACGGGATCTCAGACCGAGGCGGAAAGCGACAAGGGGAGCGGCAGACCGAAGGGGCGGGGCTTCGGTCCGGTGATGCGCAGGCGCGGGTGTCTGCAGGAAGTGGCGACCGGCAAGGGGCTCGGCGCCGTGCGGCGGGTGCACCGCTCACGGCTGCCGCTGTGGACGCGACCATTCTCGCCGTTGTTGACGGCAGCCGTGGGTGGCCTCTGCCTTGTACTGGTGCTGGTCCGCAATCCCGTCGCGGCGGTCCTTCTCGCCTTGCTCATACCTGCCGGGTTGTTCATCTACGCCTCTGTCGTGCCGTCGAGGCTGCCGGGGGGCCGGCAGTGGGTCGCGGTGTGCGAGGGCGGACTTGTCGTTGCAGGCGAGTACCGCCCAGCACGCGCCGTTGCCTGGGCAGATGTACGGGAGTGGCGGAAGGCAGCCCGCAGGCCCGGCTTCGAGACGTCCGGCGTGCTGGTCGTCGAGGGTGAGGGCGAGGATGCGGAGATTGCGATCGGCACGGTCGGCCGACGTAGCGATCTGGTTCGTGCCCTAGTGACCCGTGCTCCGGCCCCTCGCAACTACCGGCGAGGCGTTCGCGTCGCTGTGGCCGCGATAGTACTGGCGGGCACGCTCGGCTGGCTGGCGAAGTGGCAGTTCCTTCCCCGGCACGAGGACAGGCTGCCCAGCATCGACAATCTGGGCGCCGCCTGCGGGACCCCGGGCGTTGCCTACGACAGCGCAGCCGCCTACAACGGCTCGCCCCGTCCGCTCGTCATCTACCAGGAAACGGACGGAGACTACTACCACCACATGCTCGCCGAGACGGCCTCGTCGTCGGCCATCAACCCCCAAGCGGCCGACACGGTGCAACTGATCGCCTGTGTACGACGGGACAACGGATTCGTCGGTCGCACCTCTGACACCTCGTGCGACTACGTCTACAACAATGGATTGGGAACCGTCTCGAACGCCGGTCGGATGCCGGACCGAACACTCCACATCGAGGCCGCGCATTATGTAGTGGACGTCTATGAACTGCGCACCCACCGCAAGGTAGCGTCCCGCCAGATCGACGGGGACGACATGACATGTCCCGGGTCGATCCTGGCATCGGAGGGCGCCATCTACAGCAGAATCAGCAACGAATCCTTCCACCGGCTGCTCGATCCACTGACGCGCTCCTGAACGGGTCACTCGCCCGGCGGCGGCAATCACCCCGTCTCGTGGGGGACGCCGCCCCGTGCTCGGGGATGCTTGTCAGGCCTCAACCAGCCCCCGCCGGCCGCGCCGCCAGCAGGTTCAGCAAGGCAGTTTGCCGATGCCGAGGTCGCCGGTGATGTGCACCGCCGTCCCGCGACGGTCGGCGAGGGCGTCCAGCGCGCCGCCCAGACGGACCTTCCGGTGCTGAGGGCCTGCGCACTGCGGGGCCCCAAGGCCCCGTACCAGCTGTTCGCCGATGTCCTGGCAGGCTGCGTCGTCGCCGGCTCCGGCCTGATGAAAAGCCATTCCTGCGGACTGCCAGCGTCGCCGGTGAGGGCGAAGTCGAAGCAGCCGAAGACCAGGCTGAAGGCGCTCAGGTAGCTGTGCAGCGCGGCCTCGATGGGTGTCGGGACGGTGATGGGCGCTGTCTCGCTTGTTGGCCGTCTTGCTCTGCGGGACGCTCGAGGATGGCCCGGCGCCCGGGGGGAGTGCCGCACGCGGCCTGCGTCCATGGTGGGGCGGGTCACGGGAACTCGGTGTGTGGTGCCGGGGCATCCGGCGTGTGTGGTGTGGATGTCCCGGCGGTTGGTGGGGTCAGCTGATTCCGGTGGTCTGCAGGGCGGTGGTCCAGTTGTTCTTGATGGCGTTGCGGGCGGCGGAGAGGGGGATGGTGCCGGCGCAGACGGCGTTCGTGAGTTTCGTTTCGATGCCGTCTTTCGAGTGGGCGGTCTGGGTGCCGGTGTAGGGCTCGGGCCACAGGTTGCCGGGGGTGCGGGGTGCGCCGCCGAGTTCGAGGGGGACGAGGTGGTCTGCTTCGTAGTCGGCCATCAGCCAATCGGAGGCTGGTCAGCCAGGTATGCTGAGCGCTCACTCTGAGTCAGGGGCCTGTGGACTGCTTTGTAGATCTTCTTCATGGCGGAGAGAGGATCTGATAGAGAGACATCCCACAGCCGGACTGTTGTGTCGGCTCCGCCGCTGGCGAGGGTGCGGCCGTCCGGGCTGAATGCCACCGACATGACGGTGTCGGTGTGTCCGTTCAGGGTGGTGCGCAGCCCGCTGGTGGCTACGTCCCACAGCCGGACTGTTCTGTCGGCTCCGCCGCTGGCCAGAGTGTGGCCGTCCGGGCTGAACGCCAACGATTCAACATTTTCCGTGTGCCCGTTCAGGGTGGCGCGCAGCTTGTCCGTTGCCGTATCCCACAGGCGGACCTTCCCATCGTCCCCGCCGCTGGCCAGGCTGCGGCCGTCCGGGCTGAATGCCACCGATTCCACGCCGCCGATGTGCGCTTTCAAGGTGGCGCGCAGTCTGCCCGTCGCCGTATCCCACAGCCGGATCTTCCCATCGTCCCCGGCGCCGGTCAGGGTGTGGCCGTTTGGGCTGAACGCCACCGACTCGGCGGACCACTCGACGATGTCGCTGTGCCCGCTCAGGATGGTGCGCACTTTGCCCGTCGCCGCATCCCACAGCAGAACCCCATCACCTCCGCTGGCGAGGGTGTGGCCGTCCGGGCTGAACGCCACCGACCCGACGGAGTAGGTGTGCCCCTTCAGAGCGGCGCGTAGCCCGCCGGTCGATACGTCCCACAGCCGGGGTCCGCTGTCGTCGCTGTCGTAATCGTCTCCGCCGCTGGCGAGGGTGTGGCCGTCCGGGCTGAACGCCATCGATTCCACGCCACCGGTGTGTCGATTCAAAATGGTACGCAGCCTGTCCGTTGCCGTGTCCCACAGCTGGATCTTCCCATCGTCCCCGCCGCTGGCCAGGCTGCGGCCGTCCGGGCTGAAGGCCACCGACTGCACGCCGCTGGAGGCGTTCAAGGTGGCGTGCGGGCTGTCCACGGCCGTGTCCCATAGGCGCACTGTTTCGTCCTGCGCGCTGCTGGCGAGGGTGTGGCCGTCCGGGCTGAACGCCACCGACTCGACGGTGTCGGTGTGTCCTTTCAGGGTGGTGCGCACTTTACCCGTCGCCGTGTCCCACAGGCGCACTGTTTCGTCGGCTCCGCCGCTGGCGAGGGTGTGGCCGTCCGGGCTGAACGCCACCGACATGACGGTGTCGGTGTGTCCTTTCAGGGTGGTGCGCAGTTTGCCCGTCGCCGTGTCCCACAGGCGGACCTTCCCATCGATACCACCGCTGGCGAGGGTGTGGCCCTCCGGGCTGAACGCCACCGATTCCGTGCCGCCGATGTGCGCTTTGAAGGTGGTGCGCAGTTTGTCCGTCGCCGTGTCCCACAGGAGGACCTTCCCATCGGACTGCGGACCTTTCCCACCGGCTTCGCTGCTGGCGAGGGTGTGGCCGTCCGGGCTGAACGCCACCGACTCGACGGTGTCTGTGTGTCCTTTCAGGGTGGTGCGCAGCTTGTCCGTCGCCGTGTCCCACAGCCGGACCTCATCCCCTCCGCCGCTGGCGAGGGTGTGGCCGTCCGGGCTGAATGCCACCGACTCCACGCCGCTCGGGGTTTTCAGGGTGCTGCGCCGCTTGCCCGTCGCCGCATCCCACAGCAGAACCTCTCCACCGAACAGCTGATCCTTATCCTCGGACTCGCCGCTGGCGAGGGTGTGGCCGTCCGGGCTGAATGCCACCGACTCTATGGTGCCGAGGGCCTTCAGGGTGGTGTGCAGTTTTCCCGTCGCCGTATCCCACAGCCGGACCTCATCGCCTCCGCCGCTGGCGAGGGTGTGGCCGTCCGGGCTGAACGCCACCGAGTCCACGTACCCGGTGTGCCCGGTCAGGCGGTGCTGGAGTGGGAGAGATGCGGCAGCGAAGAGGCTGGCGGTGGCTTCCTTTGTTGGACTGGTCCGGTACGCCCGGACAGCCAGGAGGGACGCCAAGTCAGGGTTGGCCCCGATGAGACCGTCCGACTCTGCGGCGAGTTGACGGGAAACCGCCATCCGCTGTGCTGTGAGTGCCTGGTGCCGCTGTTGCTCGCTGACCCGATATTGCTGCCACGCGATCAGCCCAGCGGTAAGGGACAGCACGAGCAGGATCGACAAGGTCACCGTGAACTGGCGCAAGCGCCGAGTTACGCGGCTGGCTGCTTCTTCTTCACGATGGCGTGTCATGGCGCTGCAGGTGAGGAAGTCTCGTTCCGCAGGCGTGAGGTCGCTTTCGACGTCTGCTTGGAGAAAGGCCTCTTCGGCTGCGGTGAGCCGGGTGCCGCGATACAGCGCGCCGGGGTCACGGTTGAGGTCGTCCCAGGTCCGTGCGGCTTCGGTGAGCTCACGGTGAAGGCGCAGGCGGTCGCGCGCTTCGTTGATCCATGCCTGCAGCCGGGGCCACGCTGTGATCAACGCTTCGTGGGCCAGGTCGACGGTGTCGTGCTCGAGGGTGAGGAGGCGGGCGCGGGCGAGGTGTTCGAGGACCTGGGCCGTGTCGTCTGGGTCGCCGAAGTCGAGTTCCGTGCGGGGAGCGGGCCGCCGGGTGTCGGGGGTTCCCTCGCCCGGAGTGATCAGGCGCAGCAGGACCCGGCGGGCGAGGGCAGCCTGCGAGGGGAGCAGGTGAGTGTGGACGTCTTCGGCTGTGCGGGCGATGGCACCGTGGAGACCGCCGGCCGCCTCGTAGGCATGGGTGGTAAGTGCGCGGCCCTTGCGGCGGCGCCAGGTCTCCAGCAGGGCATGGGACAGCAGCGGCAGGGCGCCGGGTTCGCCTTCGACCTCGTCGAGGATGCGCGTGGTCAGAGCGCGTTCCACGATCATCCCCGCGGCCTGGGCAGGCTTGACGACGGCCTCGCGCAACTCGTCGCGGCTCATGGGGCCGACCAGCACGGTCCCGTCCTGTAAGGCGGCGGTCAGGGCGGGGTGTTCGGCGCAGCGGCCAAGGAAATCGGCCCGCACGGCGATCACGACGCGCAGACGACTCGCAGGATCGGTGGCCGCCAGGAGACGGTCGATGAACCGGTCGCGTTCGGCCGGGTCGGTGCAGAGGGTGAAGAGCTCCTCGAACTGGTCGACGATCAGCCACGTCTCAGCGTCGCCGTCTTTCGCTCTCAGCCGCTGCTCGTGGGCGCGCAGGGGACGGTCCCCGGGAGTGAGGACGCGCACCGCAGCCGGCCGCGGACCGGTCGCCTCCGCGCTGCGCAGGCGCGGGATGAGGCCGGCGCGCAGCAGAGAGGACTTGCCACTGCCTGACGGACCGAACACAGCAGTGAACCGGTGGGAACGGGACTGTTGGAGCAGGCGCTCGGTGAGCTCATCACGGCCGAAGAACAACTCGGCGTCGCCGGGCTCGAAACGGGCCAGCCCCCGGTATGGAGGCTCCGCATCTTCGTCCGAGGCGGCAGGTTCAGCAGCCTCCTCTGCGGCTGCCTCACGCCACCGCTCCTCCCACTCCTCCGTGTTGCCGCCGCAGGCAAGCACGTATGCGAGAACAACTGGCAGGGTCGGCAGCCGTTCTCCCGCGGCTGCCTGCGACAGGGTGCTTGCCCCCTGCCCTGTGCGTTGTGCCATCACCCGGTAGGTCGGGCTGCCGGCCTCGGCCCGGAGTTTGCGTAACTCGGCAGCGAACCGGGCCACCGGCCCTGCACTGGCATCGAGCGGGCTCTCTGGACGTCCTACCATCGGCAGCTCACCCCTCTTCCATCCGCTTCCCCCGTGGATGCGGCGCAAGGCCCGACAAGGTACGCACGCCGACAGCGCGAGGGCAATCCGAAAGCATTTTCTTTGGTCAGCACCACCGCCATGGCCATGACCTGCGGAACGGCATCCCCGCGTTGGGGGGGCACGCGTATGCCCGGCTACCGGTCGGCGAGGAGGTGGTGACGTAGCACCACTACGGCCGCATCCAGGGCGCCCGGCTGCGGCAGCCGGGCATTTCGTCCTGCGTACGGACCGCAGGGTGTGGCTGTCGGCCGACCGGCCGCCGACCCACACACCGCACCCCTCGTGCTCGAGGCCCAATGGCCTTGGCCTGCCGGGGATGTGGACCGGCCCTGAGGGGGATCCTGTGTCCGTTTCCGTTTCTGTGTCCGCCCGTCGTGTCGCCGCTGCCGCTGCCGCGGCTCTTGTGGGCGCGGTGGTGCTGCCGGCATCGGCCGTCGGCCACGACCACGACCGCGACCGGGGCCGTGCGCAGCGTCAGCATATGGTGATCAGTGCCGTGCAGTACGACTCCCCTGGACGCGACGTCCGCTCCACCCGCTCCTGGAACAGGGGGGCGGGGGGAGGTCACCGGCAATGCCCGTCAGGAGGTGAATCTGGAGGGGTGAACGCTGTCGGACGAGGACGGCCACACCTACACCTTCCACCACTACCGGCTGGAGGACCGTTCTACGGTCCGTATCCACACCGGCGAGGGCCGTGACAGGCACACCGACCTCTACCAGGACCGCCGCCGGTATGTGTGGAACAACGACCACTACACCGCCACCCTGCGCAACGTCCGCGACCGCCTCGTCGACGACTACTCCTGGGGCCGCGGCCACCACGACCGCCACGACGCCCGCCACTGACCCACCCTGCCCGTGCGCCGGCGACCACAGCCCCCGGCACACGCCAGCCCCTACCTTGCGGCGCGCCCCTCGTCCGCAGGGCGCGCCGCAGGTCTGCCGGGGCGGGGGCAAGGAAGCCCTACCTCGTGGGCTCCTGCCAGGCATCCGGCCCGCCGCTTCTGTCAGGCGCCCCCGTCTGACGTTCCCGGACTGTCGGTTGACACTTTCGTCGTCAGTCGACACATCGCCGGGAGGTCCTCAGCGCCCGCGGCAAGATCGTCAGTCGCGCCCCGGGTGCAATGGCGCTTCGACTGTGGCGTGGACGCTCACCCCAAGGTGAACGGTCCACCACCGTTCGATGCACCTGAGGTGTTGTCGTGGACGAAGTCGTAGACCTCGTAGCCAGAGCCGAGCCAGTACCAGTTGCTGGAGATCGTTTGGTGGGAAGGGACGTTCCTCGGGTCCCTGAGGTCCAAGGTGCCGTTGTGATAACGGGCGAAGGAGACAGTGCAGGCGTGGCCCCAGGACTCGGCCACCATCTGGAAGAACTTGCCGCTGCGGTTGAGCCATACCTTGCAGTCGCCAGCTGCCCTGTCGGTGCCCCACCAGTAGCTCTGCGTGTGGATGTCGCCCGGGCCGGTGCTGCTGACCTGGTCGGCCACTGCGTGCTGCTGGGTAGGGGCCGGAGCCTGCGGTTCGGTGGTGGCGAAGGCGTTGGTGGCCGGCCCTGAGACCATCGCTACGGCGCATACAGCGGTGCCGAGAGCGAGCGCGGAACGCCTGAGTGCGGTCATCCTCGATTTTCCTTTCAGACATGCGGATGGGTGGACACCAGCCGCGATGAACCGACGCCTTGCGGGCTGCGGCGGTGTGCTTGTGACATCGAGTTCAGCGGCCTTGGAATTGAATGGGCAGCCGGTTCTGCCGCTCTGATCAATGGACGCGTTGCAGGTGAGGGGCACCGCGTTGCCCCGTGACCGAAGACAACGGCTCATGACTGCCCTCCTGTTACGGGCTGCGTAACGTCCGGGTGGTCGCGCCGCGTCCACGGGGAGGCGGACGCCTCGGGCAGTTCGGCCCCGGGGGCCGGGCACTGTACGAACCGCGCCCTGGCGATCCGGCCCGCTGGGACTGGGGCGGCGACAGCCTCTGACGGTCCACCACTCGGTCGGGTGAAGACAGGGCAGGAGTGGAACCCGCCCAGGCTGCCTGGGCGTAGTGCTGTACACGGACCCATCAACGAGGTGCACGTGAGTGAGCCGGGCCTGGTCGTCGTCGACGTCGCGGCCGCCGACGACGCCACTGCCCTGGCCTTCCAGCAGCTGCTCGCGGACCGGTGGGCTACGGCGACAGCGGAGCACACGACGCGGGACGTCGGCGAGCCCGGCGTGCGGCTGCGCTGCTACCTGGACCTGCGCCAGCCGGTCCTCCCGGCCGTGACACCGGACGCACCCTTACCGCGCGTCAGAGCCTGATTGCACTCTTCTCGTGTGCGGTGCGCCCGAGTCAGGGCGGATACACGAGCAGGGGAGGGACTGGACGCGAGCAGGGCCTCTGCTCGGGTGGCGTCAGTGCTGGCAGCCGCAGCCGGATGCCGTCTTGGCCTCAGTGATGGTCAGGGCGGGGTCGGCGGGGGTCTCGCCGGGGGTGCAGCAGGCGCTGACGCCGCAGCATGCGTCGGCCGACCGCGTCGCTTCGGGGGAGGCGTCTGCGGCCACCGGCTTGGTGGCTCGGACGATGGCGGAGTGCATGCCGTCGGCGACCTGGTGGGTGGGGGTGATCTCGATGCTCGTGAAGCCGGCGGCTTGTAGCCCTGCCTGGTATTCGGCGAAGGAGAGGGCGCCTGCGATGCAGCCGACGTAGTCACCGCGTTCGGCGCGCTGGTCGGATGTGAGGGTGTCGTCGGCGACGACGTCGGAGACGCCGATGCGGCCGCCGGGCTTGAGGACGCGGAAGGTTTCGGCGAACACGGCCGTCTTGTCGACGGACAGGTTGATCACGCAGTTGGAGATGACGACGTCGATGGTGTTCGCGGGCAGCGGGATGGATTCGATGGTGCCCTTGAGGAACTCGACGTTCGTCGCGCCTGCCCTGGCGGCGTTGGCCAGGGCGAGGGCGAGCATCTCGTCGGTCATGTCCAGCCCGTACGCCTTCCCCGTCGGGCCGACGCGGCGGGCGGAGAGCAGGACGTCGATGCCGCCGCCGGAGCCGAGGTCCAGGACGCGTTCGCCTTCGCGGAGTTCGGCGACGGCAGTGGGGTTGCCGCAGCCGAGGGAGGCGGCGACGGCTTCGGCGGGCAGGGCGTCGCGTTCGTCGGCTGCGTAGAGGGTGGAACCGAAGTTCTCGTCGACCTCGACGGGCTGCGGCCCGCAGCAGGCGGCGTGGCCCTCGGTGACCTTCACGGCCGCCGCTGCGTAGCGCTGGCGGACGGTTTCACGCAGGGCGGTGGACTGCTCGCTCATGACTCACTCCTGGGTGACGGGGCATGGCGGTGCCCCGGGATCGGCTTGTATTGATGTTCTTTGATGCAACCTTGCGCCTTGAATTGAAAAACGTCAACATAGAGCCATGTCGAAACAAGAGCTTGAGGTGATCGGCCAGGCCGACGCCTGCTGTGACGGTCTCGCGTCCGCGCCGCTGGACGATGAGCGCGCGGCTCAGCTGGCGAAGGTGTTCAAGGCCCTCGGCGACCCGGTCCGGCTGCGGCTGCTGTCGATGATCGCCTCGCGGGAGGGCGGCGAGGTCTGCGTGTGCGAGATGACGCCCGCCTTCGACCTGTCCCAGCCGACCATCTCCCACCACCTCAAGCTCCTGCGCCAGGCCAGCCTCATCGACTGCGAACGCCGCGGCACCTGGGTCTACTACTGGGTACTGCCCGGCGTCCTGGACCAGCTGGCCGCATTCCTGACCACGCCGCAGACCGCAGGAGCCAGCGCGTGAGCGCATCCCTCGGCCGCCGCGTCGCTGCCGAAGCCCTGGGAACCGGGCTCCTGGTCACGGTCGTCGTCGGCTCCGGCATCCAGGCCACCGAACTCACGCCGGACGTGGGCGTGCAGCTGCTCGCCAACTCCCTGGCCACAGTCTTCGGCCTGGGCGTGCTCATCCTGCTCCTCGGGCCGGTCTCCGGCGCGCACTTCAACCCCGTCGTGACCCTCGCGGCCTGGTTCACCGGCCGCCACACCGCCGACGGGCTCACCCTGCGGGACGTCGCCGCCTACGTGCCCGCCCAGATCGCGGGGGCGATCGGCGGAGCGGTCCTGGCCGACGCGATGTTCGCGAAGCCGCTGGTGCAGTTCTCCACCCGCGACCGTTCCGCAAACCATCTGTGGCTGGGCGAGGTCCTCGCCACGGCCGGGCTGATCCTTCTGATCTTCGGCCTGGGCAGGATCGGCCGCGCCTCACTCGCCCCGCTCGCGGTGGCCGCCTACATCGGGGCCGCCTACTGGTTCACCTCCTCCACCTCGTTCGCGAACCCGGCAGTGACCATCGGCCGCGCCTTCACCGACACCTTCGCCGGCATCGCCCCCGCCTCCGTCATCCCCTTCATCGCGGCCCAGCTGCTCGGAGCCGCGCTCGGACTTGGCGCCGTCGCGGCGGTCTACGGCCGTCCCGCTCCCGCTTCAGACAAGGTCGTCGTCCCGCACGGCGAAACCGAACTCGCCTCCTCCTGATCTGCCCCGCTCCCGAGAAAGACTGCCTGCCATGAGTGCTCCCGCCCCGCATGTGTCGGTGCTGTTCGTCTGCGTCCACAACGCCGGCCGCTCCCAGATGGGCGCCGCCTTCCTCACCTACCTCGCCGATGGGCAGGTCGAGGTCCGCTCGGCCGGCTCCGCCCCCGCCGACACCGTCAACCCGGCCGTGGTCGAAGCCATGAAAGAGGTCGGCATCGACATCTCCGCCCAGCAGCCGAAGATCCTCACCACCGGGGCCGTGCAGGCCTCGGACGTGGTGATCACCATGGGCTGCGGAGACACCTGCCCGGTCTTCCCCGGGAAGCGGTACCTGGACTGGCAACTGGACGACCCGGCGGGCCAGGGCGTAGACGCCGTGCGGCCCATCCGGGATCAGATCGAGCAGCGCGTACGCGGCCTGCTCGCCGAACTCGGCATTCCGTCAGCGGCATGACCTCTACGGCAGACGGCCCCGTTCAGAAGCAGTCTTCCGAACCCCAGGCAGGTCCTCGCCACCGGTGCTTCAGTGCTCCAGCAGGCGGCTGAGTCCGTTGGCCGTGAGAACGGTTTCGACAGGGGCGCTGGTGGCGGCGTGGTGACCCCGGTCACGTCGAGATAAAAGCGGCGAGCGCCGGACTCGATGGAGGCGACGACGACGTCACAGAGGGAGGTGACGCTGTGCACGTCGAGTTCACCGGCGAGGGCGAGAGCGAGGGTGAAGGTGTCCCCGCTGGGAGGACGTATGGGCTGGATATTCAGCCGCGGGTCCGATGGATGTATTGCAGCGCGGTCCATATAACGCCTCCGCCGCCGCCTCAAGCCTTCCGCAAGGTATGACGCAAATGACCGGTATGTCACCGGTGAATTCTGTATCCAACCCGTGATGCTTGATCGCTGGGATGCGGGGCAGGAGGCGATCTGTGCCATCCATGCCTTCCGACCTGCTCGTGCAGGTTCGGCATGCTTTGAGGCAGGCGGGGTTTCAGCTGGTCGCTGAGGATGCGGAGGACGGCAGGCCGGGGCTTGCAGTGACGCAGGTGCCGGCCGGGGTGCTGGTGCGGTGGACGGCCTCGGACGGGTTCACCTCGCTAGCGAAGGACCAGCCCGGAGCCTGCTGCGCCGCTTCCTTGACCGCGAACTGTCGGCCGGCGCACACTCGTTGCGCAAGAACTACCGCGCCCGGTATCACGACGACCAGCTCCTGCTGCCCGGCCCGGGCGTCGGCACGGAGGCCAGCACCGTCGGCACCGCAATCGACTACCGGCTGCGCCTGGCCTTCACCGCCGTCAAGCCCGTCGACCCGGTCGCGATCCTTGGCATGTTGCACCTCGGCATGGACGGCGCCGGCCAGAGGATGCGCGCTGTGGGCAAGCTCGACAACCGCGACCTGCCCATAGACCGGGATCAGGACGAAGAGGAGGACCTGGCCCGTCTGCTGCTCGCCGCGGCCAGGCCATGGAGATCAAGCGCCGCCGCACCCACCGCAAGACCGGCAAGGCCGAGACGAAGACCGTCTACGCGGTCACCAGCCTGCCGCACGAGCATGCCAGCCCGGCACAACTCGCCGACTCGTGCAGGACCACTGGTCAGTTGAGGCCCTGCACCACATCCGAGACGTCACCTACAGAGAGGACGCCTCGCGGATACGTACCGGCACCACACCTCGCGCAATGGCAACCCTGCGCAACCCGGCCATCGGACTCATGCGCCAACAGGCTGGACCAACATCGCCGTCGCAGCCGACCACGACAGGTCACGCCCCCAACACGCAACCGCCATGCTCCCGCTCACAGCGTGAGAACGCATCGCCCTTGGGCCACCCAGGAGAACGGCAGCCCACCGGCCACGCGCCCTGCAGCATGGCGATGCCCAGCTGCGGCTTGGTGGCGAAGGCGACCTCGTCGGGAACTCCGGCCGCGTGGCATCGCTCACGATCGCCGGTCCAGGACTGCGGCAGGTACAGACGCCGGTCGTAGAAGGTGTGGCCACTCGCGGCGGCATAGGTGAGCATCACCATGACTTGGCAGTTGCGGACGTCACCGGTCGTCCGCAGCGCTGGTGGCCGACCCCGACGGTCTTGTCACCCTTCTTGATCACCTGGGTGTCGTCCAGCACCAGCGTCGTGAGCCTGCACCTCGGCCAGCAGTCCGTCCGAGCTCCAGGACGCCTCGCCCAGAAACTTCTGGATCCGGTGTGGGGCGCTATGCCCGGCTCGCCCTGCCATCGTCCAGCCGTTCTTCCGACCCATCTCAGACAGCAGCCCATCGATCAGATCGGCGAACACCTCCTGCGGCTCCGACCGGGCGAACCGATGCTCCAACCCGTCCGTCAGGGCAGCCAGTTCCTCTGCCCCCCCTCAACGTGCCCCACCCTCACATCCATCAGCATGACCGGACAACGGTCAGCACCGATCACCAGTCACAAGATCTGAGGTAGTACCTGACAGTGTTAGAAAAATCTATGTCTGCCAAAGCGCAGCGAGTCCCGGCTAGCGTCACGACTCGTGCGACACCACCGGTGACGAAGTACGAAGACGGACGACGAGATTGATACGAGCCCTTAGCTCACTGACGGGCGGCAGCATACGGCAACGTGAAGACCGCCGATCCGAGGTCTGCCCTGCGGCCCAAGCTCAGGCCGATTAGTTTCCACAACGACCACCGGCGAACTTTGTTCTGAGTCTTTATCGAACCTGGGACGCCTACCTATGTGAAAGAGCCCAGCATGGCCATACATGTCGTTATCGGTGCCGGTTCCATCGGCACGAATGTCGCTCGCCTGCTCGCCGACCGCGGTCAAAGCGTCCGGATTGTCACGCGCAGCGGCTCGGGCCCGGAGTATCCGCTGGTCGAACGGGTCGCCGCGGATGCTTCCGACCCGGACCGCTTGACCGAACTGTCTCGCGGCGCAAAGGTGATCTATCACTGTGCGAACCCGCCTTCCTACACAATGTGGGAGCGGCTGTTGCCGCCCATACAGAATGCGGTCATCGCAGCCGCGAAAGCAAACGGGGCCGTGCTGGCAATTACTGGCAGCATGTACGCTTACGGCCCGCAGCCTGGCGGTGTGATGAACGAATACACCCCCATGGCCGCCACTGGGCCTAAAGGCCGTCTCCGTAAACGGCTGTGGGAGCAGGCCCTTAGCGCCGGAGTCCACACTGTGGAGGTTCGCGGGTCCGACTACATCGGTAGGGACTCGAATGGTCTGTATTCCATAATCATTGAGCCGGCGATGAAGGCGGCCCGAGCAGCCTGGGTGCCTGCCGATCTGGACGCGCCACATACCTTCACCTTCAACGGAGACATGGCTCAGGCCTTGGTCACACTGGGAAACGATGAGCGTGCGTGGGGTCAGGCGTGGCATGTGCCGTCGCCACCGGCCATCAGCATCCGTGAACTGGCGCGGCGCTACGCCGCCGCTGCAGGCCGGCCCCCGGTCAAGCTGATCCCGTTGCCACGCGCGGCAATGCGCACAGCTGGGCTTTTCATGCCGTCAGCCCGTGAAATGGCCGAAATGGACTATCAGTGGTACTCGCCGTTCCTCATGGACGCCTCAAAAACAGCTGACACCTTCGGCCTCACCGCCACCGACCTGGACATCGTTATCAATGATCAGGTGAGCGCGGCGGCGGCTTGACCCCGCCTCCCGGGTTCGACAGCAAACAGCGATTCCGGCACCGCGCTTCGTCATGACACGTCCGGTGAATCGGCCCTTATCGCATTCGAGTGAATCCTGCGATGAGGCCCACCATCTGGGCTGTGTCGTGTAAGGCATCCCTCTTCGGCAGTAATAAACAACGACAGGAGTAGCCATGATCTACCACATCAACCGCGCGAAGGCCAAGGCCGGAGTCACCCCCGAGCAAATCGAGACTGCCTTGGAAAGTTGGCGCAACCAAGGACGGTCCAACCCGGCCGTGAAGTCTTTCATCGTTGGCCGCGATCTCGGCGGGGACTTCGACTACAGCTGTGTCTTCGTCGTTGAGGACCTCGACGGCCTCTACGAGTACCTGACCCACCCCGCGACTATCGGGACTGACCATTTGGGCCTGGCGCTGCTCGAACGCCTCGACATCTTCGACATCAGCGACGACGACGATCCTGACCTGTACGCGAAAATCGAAGAACTGCACCGCCGGCGCAGCGCCCTGAACCCCGAGATTCCCGGCATGCTTTCGGATGTCCCGGACTTTCGCGGCGCCGGCGCGAACGACTAATCAGCACGTCACGGCCGGCAAGTATACGCAGCAAGGCGCACGGCACCTGCGCTCGACGCAATCATCGTAGAGCATATGTCATCCGACTTCGTCACCAGCAGAGAGAGATGATGTGAATTTCTCGAGCAAGACGCTGGCACGCTGCTAGTGTCTTACGGCATTGTTCGGCCTGGTGTTTAGCTTCTCAAACGCCGATCGTAGGGTTTGGATCTCGCTGGCATCGTGGGGCTTCCTCGTCGGAGCCGCTGTGTTACTCGCTGTCTTTGTACTCTGGCGACACCATGCCGCGTATCCCTTGTCGCCGCTGCTGATACTGCGCGACCGCGACCGATCCGCGTCGTTTGTCGCGGTTGACGTATTATGTGCAATCAACTCTCGGATTCTCACCGGTCAGGACCGGCGTTGCTTTCCTGTAGATGATCGCAACGCTGATATTGGCCGCGCAGCTGGGAAGCAACGTGTTTGTTGCACGGTTCGGCCCGAAGGTCGTGGTTTCGCTCGGCATGCTGCTGGCGGCGACCGCGCTGGTGCTGCTCACCCGGCTACAGGTGGATAGCGGTCACACCGCTCGCTTACTACTGCCGCTCATATATCGAATTACGCGCAATTCTTGAGAAGGAGCATTTCTGTGCAACTAATTGACGCGGTAGATCGCCTTTGTGACGCCATCAATTCGCATTCAGTGCAACGAGTCGCCAACTGCTTCACTGCCGACTACGCGGCGGAGGTGCCGCACCGCCCTGCAGAGAGTTTTACTGGGCGGGAGCGTGTGCTGATGAACTGGTCCTTGATATTTACCCGAGTGCCCGATCTGCGAGCAAGTGTTCTGCGGACAGCGGTTTCGGGGGCCGAGGTGTGGTCCGAATGGGAAATGAGTGGAACTTCTCCTGAGGGACTACCCGCTCTCTTGGTCGGACCTGTAGTAATGACCGTCCGCGACGATCGGATAAATTGGGCTCGTTTCTATGTGGTTCCGGTCCCGCCCGTCTCATCCTAAGGTAACCAATCAGGTCAGTTGATCGCGGATACCCACGGTCGGCCGGATGCCAATTGTGCGAGCGCGTCGAGCAGATTGATGCCGTATTTGGTGGCGGTGGCGAGGTAAGAATGCAGATGGCAGAAGTGTTCCGCCGGTCAGGTCCGCATGCCACCGGAGATCTTCTGCCGGCTTTGACCATGCGGACTTCCCGTTCGGCGGCGTTGTCGTCAAACGGGAAACGGTGACAGAGCGGACCGGCACCACACCATCGCCCGCTTCGCACTCCCCGTCTCAGACACAGGGGAAACCGCAGCTCGCGGCGGCTCACTCCGCGTTTTTGGAGCTCGGCCAGTTTAGTCGGCGATCGCGTGACGGTTGCGGGCCAGGATGTCGATGCGCTCGGTCAGACTGTCACGCTCTCGTTCGAGAGCCGCCACCGTCTCGGATGTGACGCCTTAGAAGTCGGTCGGATCGCGCGGTGATTGCAGGCAGGGAAGGATGGATTGCCTGCGTCGCCAGGACCGCGTTGAGCATTTCTCGGATCTACTGGACGCGGCCCAGGGCTGCTTCGCTGTAGTCACGGTAGTTGTTGGGCTGTGGGTCGAAGTGATCAAGCTCTTTGCCTCGTAGAACCGCACCTGTCGCGGAGACGCGCCACGGGGTGGGCCTGTGGGCTGGCCATCACGATGCGGCACGCACACACCCCTCGCAGCGCGACACTCACCGCCATCCACCGAGCCCTCGGTGCTGACTGAGCGCGCGGCGGCATCCGGCGAAGATGTGGCCCAGACCGCAAGAAACGATGCAGCTTCGATAACCGCAGCGTTAACCTGGCCAAGCTGAACGAAACGGTTTCGTTCAGGATAGAAGGGCGGTGACTGAGCACACACCCGCTCGCAGCGATCACAGCCCGCGCCGATAGTGCGCTTCCCGTTGGGAGAACGTCCACCATGACCTCCGTACTCATTGTCAATGAGCAGTCCTTGCAGCGCCGCGGACTGCGCATGCTCCTGGCGGGGGAGCCCGGCCTGACTGTCGTCGGCGATGCCTCGAGCGGGGCCGAGGCGGTCCGCATGAGCGCCGTACTGTGTCCCGACGTCGTGGTGATGGACAGCCACATTTCCGACTCGGACGGCACCGAGACCATCCGCCGCATCACACAGCCTCCCACCCTCCTCCGGACCCCCGAACTCTCCAGAACGCATGGGAACCGCCCACGCGTGCTGATCCTGACCCCCGCCAGCCACGAGCAGCGCGCCTACGCCGCCCTGCGCGCCGGTGCCGGTGGATTCCTTCTCCACGACGCCACCCCCGGCGAACTGACCGCGGCCATCCGTGCCGTGGCCGCCGGAGACGCCGTCATCACCCCCGGCCTGACCCGCGCTCTCATCGACACCGTGCGACAGTTGCAACCCGCCCTCCCTGCCGGGCGGGAAGTCGGGATCGGCACGCTCACCGAGCGGGAGCGTGTCGTGCTCACCGCCGTCGCCTCCGGTTGGTCCAACGCCGAGATCGCTGCGTGGCTGTCCATCGCCACGACCACCGTCAAGGCCCATGTCAGCAGCATCCTCGCCAAGATCGGAGCCCGCGCCCGTGTCCAGGCGGTGGTCTTCGCCTACGAATCGGGCCTGGTGCGGCCGGCCGCCTGAACAGCCCGAAGGCCTGCTGCCACAGCCTCCATCTGGTCGACCGCTGTCGGAGACAAGAATGGGGACGTCGGCCATGCGGAGCTCGGCCTGTACGCGGCGACCAAGGCCGCCACGCGCTCGTTCGCCCGGGCTTGGGCAAAAACAGCTCAAGGGCCGCAGCATCCGGGGTCAACACCCTCACTCCCGGCCCAACCGACACCCCGCCCTGGCGGGGCTGACCCCCGACCCGGAACGTTTCAAGCAGCACCTGGTGCCGCTGGGCCGGCTCGGGCGCACGGAGGAGGTGGCCGCTGCCGTGGCCTTCCTGGCATCCGAGCAGAGCAGCTTCATCGCCGGTTCGAGCCTGTACGTCGACGGCGTCCTGAACCAGATCTGAGAGGCGGACCCATGCCCACCATCGGGATCATCGGCGCTGGCGAGGTCGGCAGCCAGATCGCCCGAGCGGCCCTGACCCACGGCTACAACATCGTGATCGCCAACTCGCGCGGACCGGAAACCCTGCAGCATCTGGTCGCGGAACTCGGCCCGTCCGCGCGGGCCGCCCGCGCCGCGGACGCTGCAGCCGCCGGCGATTTCGCCGTCGTGGCCGTCCCGTTGAAATTGGTCAACAACCTGCCGGTCGACGCCCTCGCCGACAAGATCGTATTGGATACGAACAACTACATGATCTGGCGCGACGGTCACTTCGCCCGCATCGACTCCGGCGAGACGACCGTACTCGAGCTGCGCCAGGAGCACCTGCCCGCCTCCCGGGTCGTCCAGGCATTCACCCATATCCAAGCTCCCCGCATCACCACCGCCGGCCGCCCCGCGGGCGCCCCCGACCGGCTGGCGCTTCCGACCTCCAGCAACTTCCCCGACGCCGTCGACCTCGTGACCCGGCTCTACGACCAGTTCGGCTTCGACACCGTCAACAACAGTCCATTGAGCGCCTCGTGGCGCACGGCCCCCGGTCAACCCGCCTGGACCGCGCTGGCGCACCAAACGCGCGACGAGCTCATTGCCAACCTGAGCCGAGCACAGCGCCGTGCTCCGACGTGACGCTGACCGGCGGGCCCCCTCCGCAGCCGCGGCCGTCCGGCGCGGCCGCGGCGGGCATTCCCGCTCTGCCCCTCCACCCGCGGCCCCGATCCGGAGCCACCCCACAGAAAGGCCTCTGACATGTCCGACAGTGATCTGCGCACGTTCTACCAGCGCTACCTCGAAGCGCTCAACGCCCACCAATTCGATGCCATGGACGCATTCATCAACGACCAGACCACGTTGAACGGGGAGCCCGCCACCCGCGACGACCTCCTGGCCGTGCAACGGCAGGACGTGGACGCGGTACCGGACTTGCACTGGGAGTTGCAGGAACTGCTCTTCGACGGTGACCGTCTGGCTGCGCGCCTGGTGAACACCGGCACCCCCGTGAAGCCCTGGCTCGGCGTGGCTCCCACCGGCGCTTCGTTCGAGATCACCGAGTACGCCATCTACCAAGTCCGCGACGGGCGGTTCGTGCACATGACCGCCCTGCACGACGCCGGTGAACTGCGCCGGCAGCTGGCCGGCTGACCTGCAAGCTCACGCCTGCCCCACCTAGACATGTCCGCCTAGACATGTCCGCATACCGACAATGGCCCGCTCGGGCACTTCACTTGCGAGGATCGCATGACCATCACACTGATCACCGGGGCCAACAAGGGCATCGGCTTCGAGACCGCCCGACAGCTGCTGGCGGTGGGCCACGTGGTCTACCTCGGCGCGCGGGACGTCGAGCGCGGACAGCAGGCCGCCGCGGCCTTGGGCGCGAGATTCGTACAGCTCGACGTGACCGATGACACCTCCGTGCACAGCGCGCTGGCGGCCATCGACGCAGCCGAGGGCCGGCTCGACGTCCTGGTGAACAACGCAGGCATCTTGGGGGACGGAACCCTCGACGGCCCCACCGCCCTGGGCGCCTTCGACACCAACGCGGTCGGCCTCGTGCGGGTCACGGAAGCGGCGCTGCCCCTGCTGCGCAAGTCCGCGAACCCCACCGTGGTGACCGTCTCCAGCAGCGCCGGATCCTTCTGGGCCGTGACCAACCCGGACCGTCCGGAGTACGGCTTGCCGCTGGCGCTGTACTCGGCGTCCAAGGCCGCCGCCACCATGCTCACCGTCCAGTACGCCAAGGCCCATCCCAGCATCAAGTTCAATGCCGTCGAACCCGGCACCGCCGCGACGGACCTGACGGCGGCCTTCGGTGTCGGCAGGACGCCGGAGGAGAGCGCGAAGGTCGTCGTACGTCTCGCCACACTCGACGCGGACGGCCCGACCGGCACCTTCCAGGACGAAAACGGGGAGGTGCCCTGGTAGGACAAGCGCGGCCGGGAGGGCCCAGCCGGGCCCAGGTCGGAGGGGCACCGGCCACATCCATGCGGTTTCGCTTCCCCTGCGGGCGAGCGGCGCCGGACACATGCTCGACGTCGCGCACGCCGACCGCCTCGCCCCGCGCATCCACGGCAGAGCGCTCTTCGCCATGGACCTCATCGCCCGCCACCCACACGGACGAGCTGCTGTCCAGCATGCAGTGCATGGTGCGGACCCTCGCCGCCGCGGGCGAGGGTCCGGCGCGAGCGCTGGTCGGCCGGACCCGAAGCGAGGGCATGAAGCTGACCGGTGCGGTGGTCTGCCGCAGCAGATGTGCCGCTTGCGGGGGTGGTACCCGAGCACTGGGGGGCGGCGCTGGTCACGGATCTGCCCGACGACGTCGGCCGCAGCCAGCGGGCCATGAACCCGTAAGAGGTCCGCCACGGCGGGAAGTCCTTGGGCAGGGCGCCTCCACTTGCATCCGGTATTACATCCGAGAGACACAGCCGTCGGGGCAACCTGTGACTAAATTTTCCCGCAGTTCAAAAATGAAGGAGAACGTTGATGTCCCGTGAGAAGAGGATCCCTGGGCCGGACCACCCCATTGCGGTCGTCGAGAACTCCAGTCTGATCCGGGTGGTCACTCGGGACGGCGGGAAGGTCGTCGCCGAGACGACCTCTGCCGTAACGCTGACCGAGGCCGGCTATCCGGCCGTTCATTACATCCCCCTGGCCGACGTCGACCAGGCACTTGTGGAGCGGACGGGCTCCCACACCTACTGCTCGTACAAGGGCGAGGCGTCCTACTACAGCCTCGTCACCCCCGAGAAGAAGATCGCGGACGCGGTGTGGTTCTACGAGGAGCCGTTCGAGGCCGTGGGGGCGATCGCCGGCCGCGTCGCCTTCTACCCCGAGCACATCGAGATCACCTCCGAGGCCGTCTCCAACTGACGGCCCCGCGCCCGGGGTGGAGCGGTTTCCCCCTCGACACGCCGCTCCACCCCTGCGCCCAGCCCGACACCCACCTGACCCGCACCAGATTGTGCGAGAGGAGGACAGAAATGACCGAACTGACCCTGGAAGAGGTGGAAGCGTATGTGCTCGGCGTGTGTTTCAGGACCGGCCCCCCTGAGCGGATTGGTGTGGAGACGGAGTGGCTGGTCCAGGACCACCACAACCCTCTGCTGCCGATATCCGTCGACCGGCTGAACGCCGCCCTCACGCCGATCGAGGTGACAGGCGCCCTGCCCGGGGGCAGCAGACTCACCCGTGAGCCGGGCGGCCAGCTGGAGCTGAGTTCCCCGCCAGCCCTCTCGCTCGGCGCGTGCGTCGAGATGATGACCGCGGATCTCGCCGTGCTGCGCACGACAGTCGAGCAGGCCGATCTGGCACTCGTCGGCCGGGGCCTCGACCCCTATCGTGAACCGCCTCGCGTGCTCGACCACCCCCGCTACCGGGCCATGGAGAGCTTCTTCGACCGCGAGGGCCCCTGGGGCCGCGACATGATGCGCCGCACCGCATCCGTACAGATCAACCTGGACTGCGGCGAGGACTCCCGCGGCATCGGCGGCTACCGCTCCCGCTGGGAACTCGCCCACCGTATCGGTCCGGTGCTCGTCGCCGCCTTCGCCAACTCCCCGATACAGGACGGGTGGCCCACCGGGTGGCTGTCCAGCCGGCAGGACGTCTGGTCCCGGATGGATGCCGGTCGTACCCGTCCGCCCTTCTATCACTCCGACCCACGTGTGGCCTGGACCCGCTATGCGCTCGACGCGCAGGTGATGTGCATACGGGGCGACCTCAACGGGGACTGGTCCGCGCCCTCCGGCTTGACCTTCCGCGCCTGGCTGCGGGGCGTACCCGAGCTGCGGCCGCCGACCCTGGCCGACCTGGACTACCACCTCAGCACTCTATTCCCGCCGGTCAGACCGCGCGGCTGGCTGGAGTTGCGGATGACCGACGCGCAGAACGGCGAGGACTGGGTCGTGCCGACTGTGCTGGCCGCGACGCTCCTGAACGACACGGTGGCGGCCGATGCCGCCTACGCGGCAACCGAGCCACTCTGCCGGGACTCGCAGCGGCCCGTCCCCTCCCACGACGTCTGGCTGCGGGCGGCCCGCACCGGCCTCGACGACCAGGACCTCGCCAAGGCCGCCCGCGCCTGCTTTGCCGCGGCCGACAGCGCCCTCGCCGTTCCCGGCACCCCGGCGGTCCTGCGGCATGCCCTGACTGATTTCGCCGAGCGCTACACGGAGCGCGGCCGTTCCCCCGCCCATGACCATCTGGACGCGCTCCGCCGCACCTGAGCCCCGCAAAGGCATGACATGACGAACGCCCGGGGTGGCGCCGCAGGACGGCGAACACGGGCGGCCGATCCACCGGGAGCTGTGCCCGGTGTGCGACACCGGCGACGTGCACCGTCCGGCGGCCGGCTTACTCGTGCAGTGGTTCGCCAACGACGGCGGCCGTGACGAGAGCCGCGTCAAGGAGGGCTCACACCTGCTGATGGAGTGGACGAAGGAGTGCATGGCCGCCCATGGCTGGTACTTGCAGGACGCCCTGCCCGACCAGCCCTGAGCTGTCATCGGCAGAAGCTGCCGGGCGCGCAGTGCCGCCGCGTCGTACGAGCAGCGCGGCCGCCGGGTCGAACTACTCTTGGGCGTGGCGACAATGTACGACTACCCCGGCGACCTCATCGCAGAGCAGCAGGAACTCACCCAGGTGCGGGCCGACCTCACCGCCCTGTACAAGCGGCTGCCCTACTCCGTCGAACTGATGGAGGCCTGGCAGCGCGCCCTGAGGGCTACTGGCTCGCCACCTCCCGCGCGTACCCGGACTCGCCGGGCTGGTCGGAGCATGAGCAGAGGGAGGTCGCCGCGCTGGGCGAGCGGGAACGCGACCTCACCGCCGCGATCACGCACGCCTTCTGGAACGACGTCGCCGGACCCGCACGGGCGTTGAGCTGGGTGGTAGCCAGGGTCGGGGCTTGGGTGATATGCCGTTGCGGGCCTGGCCCAGGCTCCGAGGGTGGGGCGGATGAGTTCCCAGCGGGCGTCGGACAGGTCGCTGGGGTAGGGCCGTGAGGGCTGCATGATGTCTGGGTATGCGGTGGCGTCCGGCCTGAGCAGGGCGTGTGCGGGGGGTGCCGGGTGCATCGGGGCGGGCGTATTTGCACCCGGACCCGGACCAGGTGGTCGCCCGGCAGGGGGTTCGGAGAACGGACCCTCCTGCTGCGGCAAAGTTCTCGCCCGAACGGTGACCAATTCTTCGAGGCGGACCGACCGGGTCCTCGGAGGCGATCAGGGGGACATGCTGAGCCGTCGGCAGGTCCTGGAATCGGAGGGCCGGGGCGGTAGCCGCAGCAGCACCACCGAAGACCGCCCTCAAGACCCGCTCTTTCCGGGTGATCAGAAGGAAGGTGGCGGGCTGGTCGGTGTGGCCATTCGGATTATCTCGCGGACTCCCACAGGTACGTGCCGCCGGTCGTAGAGGAGCAGCGTGCGGAGCGGGTCCTCGTGCGCCAACGGAACGAAGGCCACCTCGGCGGGTGCGTACCGGGACATGCTTGACGGCAGCACTCCCACGCTCAGGCCGGTCGCGATCATCGCGAGTTGCAGGGTGACGTCGTGGACCTCGGCGAACTTGAGCGCCTGGAATCGGGTGCGTTGGCACAGGCCGTGGATCCCGAAGGGTTGCCCTCGCAGGGCGTCCCGAGTGATCACGCTGAAGCGCTCGTCCGCGAGGTCCGCCAAGTGCAGTACCGCGCGCCCGGCGAGAGGGTGGTCGCGGTGCAGCGCGACGGCAAGGGCTTCTTCCGCAAGTTGTACCGCCTCGATCTGCGGGGGTCGCGATGGTGGGGCGAGTCCGCTCGCCAGCGCGAGTTGGATCGTCCCTTGTGCCAGTTGGTCGAGAGTGTCTTCGAGACGGGTCTCCCGGATCTGGAGTCGGATGCGGGGCCGGTCGGTGGCGAACCGTCGCAGCAGATCGGCCAGGTGCACAGGTGGAACCGCGGGGGCCAATCCGATCGTGAGCATGCCCCCCTGTCCCCGTGTTGCCGCTTTCCCTGCTTGGACGGCGAGTTGACTGGACTCCAGGGCGTCGCGTGCGTGCGAGAGGAAGGCCGCTCCGGCCTCGGTGAGCAGAACTGTGCGGCCGTCCCGGTGCACGAGCTTCAGGTCAAGCGTCGCTTCGAGCCGCTGCAGTTGCTGGGTCACCGCGGGCTGGGCGATCCCCAGCCGTTCGGCGGCACGACCGAAATGCCTTTCCTCGGCAACTGCGACAAAGCAGCGTAGCCCTTTCATCGAGATATCCATAACGAAATATTATCACGGCAATATCAGAACATGATTGGACAACGGGGAGGGTTCGCTCGTAGGCTTTTTTCTGGGTCCGACGACGCCGGAAACCGATACGAAGCATGGAAATTAAAGGAGATGCCCTGTGGGTCTGAATCAGAGCGTGGCGCTCGTCACGGCTTCTTCGCGGGGAATCGGCCGGGCCATTGCGTTGCGTCTGGGGCGGGACGGCGCAAATGTAGCGGTCAATTACCACTCGAATGAGGCCGCCGCGCGGGATGTCGTCAGGGAGATCGAGGAATGGGGCAGCAATGCCGTGGCTGTGCAGGCCGACCTCGCCGTGCCGGGCGATGTCACCCGCCTGTTCGAGGAATCGGTCGCCGCGTTCGGTGGTCTCGATATTGTCGTGAACAACGCTGGCATGCGGGCCTTCGGGTCCATATCCACCTTCTCTGTCGAGGAGCTCGACCGGCTGCTGGCCGTCAACGTCAAGGGGACCTTCCTGGCGATGCAGCAGGCGGCGAACCTCGTTCGCGACGGGGGTCGTATAGTCAACATCTCCACGGGGCACACCAAGGGACCGAGTCAACGCGTCGCCGCGTATGGCGGCAGTAAAGCCGCGATGGAGTATTTCGGGCACGTGCTGGCCAAGGAACTAGGGAACAGGAAGATCACGGTCAACGTCGTGCTTCCGGGCTTGACCGACACCGACGGCCTGTCACCGGAATTCCGGGCGAACGCCGACGCGTTCATCGCCCGGACCCCTCTCGGACGACTCGGGCGCCCCGAGGACATCGCCGATGTCGTCGCCTTCCTCGCGAGTGACGACGCGCGCTGGGTCACCGGTCAGACGATCGCGGCCGCCGGCGGCCTCGTCTGAGAGAGCGGGTCGTGAGGTCACCGCGTGGGTGACGGCCGTGGGCGGACGTCGTCTGCGTGCGGTCGGCTGTGATGGCGGCCGAGACGTCAGTGGTCACAGCAAAGAGGGACGCCTTGTCGGACGGCCCCCCTTTGCGGCGTGGCCCCACTGCCCGGGGTGATCAGCACGCCGAGTGGGCGGCGGGCGTCCGCCCTCACCGGCAAGGTGGATCTTGCAGGTCAGGCCGCCCCGTGAGCGTCCCAGGCCCTCATCGGGGCGGTGCTGCAGGGGCGTGTATCTTTTCCCGGAAGCTGCGGGGTTTCTTACGTGCTCCCGCAGCGTGTTGGGAGGCCGCCCTCGAAGGACTCGACGCCGCGGCCCGCAAGGGCAACCACGGCGGCCGGCCCCGGTCATCACCGACGACATGATCCACACCGTGCTCCGCCGCCGCGGCAACGGCGAGACCGTCGAGGACATCCAGCCCGACCTGCTCATCCCCACCGGCCGCCGCAAAAAACAGAGCCCCAGCCTCTCCAGCATCTACCGGGCACTGGCCGAGCACGAGATAGACCCAGGCGTACCCGGAGGCTGTCGATACGGCGCCCACGGACTTCGCCACCCTCTAGCAGCGCAACCACAGCCTCAAGTAGTTACTCAGAGCTACACGCCAGCTGGCGGTAGCTATACGAGAACAGAGCCGATACGGGGCGAGCGGCATACAGCCCTTTCCCGGCCGGCCTGTGGTCCGACCCGTTCCGCGCCCCGGTGAGTTCACTCAGTTCAAGCGGCTCCGTATGGCCCGAAGCACGCCTCGACCGTCCAGCGGCGGCCGGCCACCCGGTGCTGCCGGTCGGGCCTCTGCCAGGAGGCGGACTTCGGCCCTCGCCCAGTTGCGGACGCGCGGGCCGTGCGCGCCGTTGCCGCACGAGCGGCGCTTCTGACGCCACCGCCCGGACGCGCGTCACATCTGGACGCACCTCACACCGCACCGGCTTCAACGGCGCCCGCGCTCCCTGGGATTCGCCGGTGGATGTCCGCGAGCATGTTGCGCATCGCAAGGTGGAAGAGCTCAGCCTCGTGGTCCCCGAGGAACGAGGTGTGTCCGAACACCTCGAGGACGACCATGCCGTGCATGCGCCCCCATGCCTCCATGAGCAGGGCGATCGCGGGCGGCGGGAGGACTCCCGGCCCGTCCGGGGGCAGATGGTCCAGGTAGGCCCGGAACTGGGGCGAGAGTCGGGGCATGTCGGCCGCCGCGAGCTGCTCCAGGCTGAAGCCGCCGAAGAGCTCACGCTGGAAGATCGTACTCATCCGGCGGGCGGCAATGGTGGAGGCGCCGTCGGCCGGGGCCGCATATCCCCGCAGCGGTGTCCCGAACAGGAGCTTGAACCGCTCTGGATGGTTGACGGCCCAGCGCCGGTAGCCCTCGGCCGCATCCAGCAGACGCGACACGAACGGCCGGTCCGCCACCGAGTCCGCCGCAGTGCCCCCAGCGCCCGCAGCCGAGTCGGCCGTCGAGTCGACGGCGGCCTGGACGGCGGCGAACAGGTCCTCGTACCCCTTGGTGACGAGCATCGTGACGAGGGCATGCCGGTTGGGGAAGTAGTGGTAGAGCGCCTGCACGGTCATGCCGAGGCTGCGCGCGACGGCCCGCAGGGACAGCCCCTCAGGACCGTGCTCGGTGATGTGCAGTTCGGCGGCGTCCAGGATCTCCCGCACCGCTGTGGCCCGCCGCCGCTCCCGCAGCGTGGGCGGCGCAGATGAGGCGGATCGAGCGGCCGGGGCGGAGGGAGCAGACGGCGCGGACGGAGCAGACGGGACGGCGTTCTTCGGCCGTTCGGGTACGGGCATGCGCCCACCCTACGGTGCACCTCTGACACCTGACCATAAAACGAGCACTGTCAAGTAAATCTCGCACTGCCAACTTCCCCATGGCCTCCCCTAGCGTCGTCGCGTCCCAACCCATTGATCCTCAAAGGAGATTCCGCGTGTTCGAACGCATAGCCGAGCTGGCGATCCGCCGGGCCCGGCTGGTACTCATCGTCGCCGTCGTGGCGACAGCTCTCATGGGTGCCCTCGGTAGCGGCGCCTTCACCAAGCTGCTGGGCGGCGGTTTCGACGACCCGGCTTCCCAGTCCACCCGGGCACGCGATCTCATCGACAAGAAATTCGGCGGCGAGACCAACCTCGTGCTGCTGGTCCGCGCCGGCGACGGCCGGGTCGACACCCCGTCTGCCGAGCAGAACGGCAAGGCACTGGTCGCGAGCCTGAAGAAGGAGAAGACGCTCGCGAACGTCGTCTCGTACTGGGACACGCGGAGCGCCCAACTCCTGTCCAAGGACGGCCACGAGGCCATGGTCCTCGCCCACGTCAAGGGCGACCCGACCCAGCAGCAGAAGAACGCCACGAACCTGCTCGACGACTACGACGGCACGTACAACAAAGCCCTCACGGTACGGGCCGGCGGGGTGGCCGCCGTCGGCAACGACATGTCGACGCAGGTGGTCGAGGATCTTGAACTGGCCGAGCTGATCGCGATCCCGCTGACCCTCATCCTGCTGCTGTTCGTTTTCGGCAGCGTGGTCGCCGCGATGCTGCCGCTGGCCATCGCCGTCATCGCCATCCTGGGCTCGTTCGCCGAACTGTCCCTGCTCGCCGACGTCACCAGCGTCTCGAACACGGCGACCAACCTCACCACGGCTCTCGGCCTGGGGCTGGGCATCGACTACGGCCTGTTGATGATCAGCCGGTTCAGGGAACAGCTCGCGACCGGCGCGAGGGTGGAGGACGCCGTCCGCCGGACGGTGCACACCGCCGGCCGCACCGTCGCGTTCTCCGCCTCCACCGTGGCCGCCGCACTCGCGGCGCTTCTCGTCTTCCCGCAGTATTTCCTGCGCTCGTTCGGCTTCGCCGGGGTCGGCGTCGTCGCCATCGCGGCCGTCAGCGCGCTGTTCGTCATGCCACCGCTGCTCGTCGTCCTGGGGCACCGGGTCAACAAGGGGCAGATGCCCTGGACGAAGACCGCGAACGTCACCACGCGCGTCTCCATGTGGGCGCGGCTGGCGCGTACCGTCATGCGGCGGCCCGCGCTCACCGCGCTGCCCGTCCTCGCGGTCCTGCTGGTGGCGGCGAGCCCGCTGCTCGGCATCACCTTCGGCACCCCGGACGAACGCGTGCTGCCCAAGGACGCCGAGAGCCGCCAGGTCTCCGCGACGCTCCGGAAGAACTTCAACGGCAACGACAACGCCGCCCTCCAGATCGTCATCGGCCAGAACGGCCAGAACGTGGACAAAGCCCCGTTGGAGAAGTACGCCGATCAACTGTCCCAGCTCAAGGGCGTGGTACGGGTCGAGACCAGCACCGGAACCTACACCCACGGGCAGGAATCGGCGGCCGGTCCCGGCAGCGCCAACCTCAGCCGCCCCGACGGCCAACGGATCAGCGTCGTCAGCTCCTTGACGCCGAAGTCCGACGCGGCACAGAGCCTGGTCGGCGACGTACGGGCGCTCACCCCGCCCCCCGGCACCCACCCGCTGGTGGGCGGCATCGACGCCGAACTGGTCGACGCCAAGCACTCCATCAGCGGCCAAATCCCGCTCGCCATCGGCCTGGTCGTCCTGACCACGTTCGTCCTGCTCTTCCTGTTCACCGGCAGTATCGTGCAGCCGCTGCGCGCCCTGGCCCTGAACGCGATCACCCTGGTGGCGACGCTGGGCATCATGACCTGGATCTTCCAGGAAGGCCATCTCTCCTCCCTGCTCGGCTTCACGGCGCAGCCGATGGAGATGTCGATGACCGTGCTGATGTTCTGCATCGTCTTCGGTTTGTCGATGGACTACGAGGTGTTCGTCACCAGCCGGATCAAGGAACTCCACGACCAGGGCGAGGACACCGAGTCCGCCGTCACCAACGGCCTCGGGCACACCGGGCGCATCGTCACCGCCGCCGCCTGCCTGCTCGCGGTGAGCTTCTTCGCCTTCGGTACGTCCAAGCTCAGCTTCATGCAGATGTTCGGCCTGGGCAGCGGGCTGGCGATCCTGATCGACGCCGTCGCCATCCGCGGTGTGCTCGTCCCGGCCGCGATGCGCCTGCTCGGCGGCTCGGCCTGGTACGCGCCCGGCTTCCTGCGCAGGTTCCACAGCCGGTTCGGCCTCAGCGAAAGCGCGCCCGAGCCCGCTGCCGCGCCCGAACCCGCAGTCTCACGGGGTTGACTCCGGCCCACAGCGTCCTGCCCGGCGCGGAGTCCGGCCGGGGCGATACCGCCCAGCGGGCCGCGAGCCTGCTGACGAGGCAGCGCCCCTGGCCGTTCTCGGCGCGCGGATGATCCAGGGCGCACGGACCGGCGGGGGGGGGGGGCGCGGGCCCCCCCCCCCCCCCGGCCCCCCGCCCCGGCCCCCCCCCCCAGGCCCCACACCCCCCCCCCCCCGGGGGGGCCCCACCCGGGGCGCCGGCCGGGGTAAAGA
>NZ_JBIAVX010000039.1:0-35527 GCF_042894725.1 Streptomyces sp. NPDC001480
GGGGGGCGGTGGGGGGGGTGGTGTGCGGCCCCAGGGGGGCGCGCGCTTTCAACCTGGTCGGCGCGGTGGGGCGGGGGGGGGGGCGGCGCCGGCGCCCCGGGGGGGGGGGGGGTGTGCACCCCCCCCCCCCCCGGCGCTTTCGTGCTCCACCGCCTCCTCAGGCGGCCACCTTCTCCGGCTCCTCGGCCTTCGGGGCCTCCCGCACGTTGATCCGCCGCAGCGTCGCGGCCGCTCCGACGGCCGCCAGGGCCAGCAAGGCCGCCCCGGCGATCGCCGCGCCCTGCATCCCGCTGGTGAAGGCCTCCCGTGCCGCCGTCGCCAGGGCGTCACCCGCGCGCCCCGGCAGCTGCCCGGCGACCGCCAGCGCGCCGCCCAGGGTCTCGTGGGCCTCGGCCGGGGCCGAGGAGGGGATGTCGCGGCGGTAGATCGCCGTACCGATGGAGCCGAGCACCGCCATGCCCAGCGCGCCGCCGAACTCCTGGCCGGTCTCCAGCAGTGAGGCGGCCGAGCCCGCCCGCTCCACCGGGGCCGCGCCGATGGCCAGGTCGGTCATCTGCGACATCACCATGACGATGCCGGAGGCGAGGACGCCGCACGCGGCCAGGACCAGCCAGAGCGAGTCCGTGCCGGCCAGGGCCAGCATCCCGTAGCCCGCCGCGGCGATGGCGAAGCCCGCGGTGACGACGTAGGCGCGGTTGACGCCCTTCTGGACCAGGGTGGTGGCCAGCGGGGCGGCCATGCCGATCGGGACGGAGGGCAGCAGCGCCCACAGGGCCGCCTCCATGGCGCTCTTGTCGAGCACCGACTGGAGGTACTGCGTGGTGAAGAACGCCGAGCCCATCATGCCGAACGCGGAGACGAGGTTCAGGACGACGGCGGGGGCGAAGCCGTGGCCGCGGAACAGGGCCGGCGAGATCATCGGCGAGGCCGCGGTGCGCTGACGCAGGACGAACAGGACCGCGAAGAGCAGACCGACGGCGATCGAGACGACGTACTGCGGGTGCCAGCCCTCGGAGGGGATCTCCTTCAGGCCGTAGATCACGGGGAGCACCGCGGCCATCGACAGGGGCACGCTGAGCAGGTCGAAGCGGCCGGGCGCGGGGTCCTTCGACTCGGGGAGCAGGAACGGGCCGAGGACCAGCAGCAGCGCCATCGCGGGCAGGTTGACCAGGAAGACCGAGCCCCACCAGAAGTACTGGACCAGGACGCCGCTCAGCACGGAACCGAGTGCGATGCCGCCCGTCATGACGCCGGACCAGATGCCGATCGCCTTCGCCCGCTGCCCGGGGTCGGTGAACATCGTGCGCAGCAGCGCCATCGTCGACGGCATGAGGGTGGCCCCGCCGATGCCGAGGACCGCGCGCGCCGCGATCAGGGTCTCGGCGCTGTTCGCGTACGCCGCCACCAGGGAGGCGGTCCCGAAGGCGGCCGCGCCGATCAGCAGCAGTTTGCGGCGGCCGATGCGGTCGCCCAGGGAGCCCATCGTCATCAGCAGGCCGGCCAGGACGAACGCGTAGATGTCGAAGATCCACAGCTGCTGGGTGCCGCTGGGCTTCAGGTCCGCGCTGATCGCCGGGATGGCGAAGTAGAGGACCGACACGTCCATCGAGACCAGCAGCAGCGGCAGCATCAGCACGCCGAGGGCGGTCCATTCGCGCCGTCCCGCGAGGGCGGCCGGGGTGGTGCTCGTCGAGTTCGTCATGCCGACGAATGTACGCGCGTCTTAAACGCTTGTCTAGAACGAATGTATAAGTCATGCGTCTAGGACGCACGTATGGATCGGCGGTAGGGTGGTCGGCATGGGACACCGTGAGGATCTGCTCGAAGGCGCCAAGCGCTGCCTGCTGCAAAAGGGCTTCGCGCGCACCACGGCGCGCGACATCGTCAAGGAGTCGGGGACCAACCTCGCCTCGATCGGCTACCACTACGGCTCGAAGGACGCGCTGCTCGCGCAGGCCTACATCTCGCTGGTGGAAGGCATGTCGGACGACTTCGGCGCGGCCGGGGACGACGGGATCGACGGAGCCCCCGGTTCGCTGGAACGGTTCCGCGCCGTGTGGAAGAACATCGTCGCCAGCATGCGGGAGCCCGGCTCGATGTGGCGGCTCAGCATGGAGGTCATGACCATCGAACTGCCCGAGGTCCGCGACACCTTGGCCCGCGCCCAGCGAGAGGGCGGCCGCGGCCTCGTCGCGCTGCTCATGGGCGTACCGGAGGAGGAGGTCTCCGACGAGACCGCGGACACCCTCGGCCGCTTCTACCTCACGCTGATGACCGGCCTCATCGCGCAGTGGACCTTCGACCCGAAGACCGCCCCCGACGCGGAGGCCCTCACCGAGGGCCTCCGTCAGGTCATCGAGGGCGCGACTCGTCCCCAGGGCCTGTAGCGAAAGTCCCTCCTCGGCCTCCGGCCGGGAGGTGGCCCCAGCGCGGCGACGCCCGGCGCGCTCCGCCCGGAGGGGACACCCCGCTCGCCGCACCGGGAGCACGCGCCGACCGCGACACCAGACCGCCCCGCGGGCGAACGACGGGCGTGGCGTTCTGCGTGACACCGAAGCCGATGCCGAACACCGCCGCCCCAGCGGCCGACAGCAGCAGACCGGGCAACACGAACCGCGCGGTGCCGTGCCGGTCGCCGTACCGCCCCGTCCCCCAGCGGGCCGCCGTCGAGGCTCCGGGCTGCACCACGCCAGGGCGGACCGCTAGAGCCGCGCCCCCTTCAGCGCCATGTGCAGCAGCAGCCGGTCCTCGCCGTCGTCGAGGTCCAGCCCCGTCAGCTGCTCGACCCGGGTGAGCCGGTAGTACAGGGTCTGGCGGTGGATGCCCAGTTCGGCTGCGGTGCGGCCGGCCTGGCCCGCGCAGTCCAGGTAGACCTCGGCGGTGCGGGCCAGCTCCTGGTGGGCGGGGGTGAGGAGCGGGGCGAGGACGGGGTCGCGGGCGGCCTCGGGCGGCAGGGAGGTCAGCAGGCGGTACGGGCCGATCTGCGCCCACTCGGCGACCGGCCCGAACCGGGGTTCGGCCAGCGCCGCACGGGCCGCCGCGGACGCCTCCTGCCAGGCGGCCCCCAGCTCGGCGAGCCCCAGCCGGGCGGCGGCGACCCCCGCGGCGACGGCCCCGCCCCCGCCGGCCGCCCGCTCCAGCAGCCGCCCCGCCGCCGACACCGCCGGGGTCGCGGCCTGCGTCGACCGCAGCCGCACCAGCAGCGCCAGCGACTGCGCGGCCAGTCCCCACGGCACCGTGCACAGCGCGGTCGCGCCCGGCAGCGTACGGACCGAGGGCGCGTCGTCCGGGTCGGCGGACGGCCAGGGCGCCACGCACACCAGCGTGTGCGGGCCGTCCGCGCGGGCTCCGAGGGCCGTGCGCAGCTCGGCCACCGCCATGTCCAGCGGCCAGCCCCGCTCGGCGGTGAGCACCGCCCGCAGTTCCCTGGTGAGGTCGGCGCCGTGCTGCGCCTCGTCCGCCAGCAGCGCCCCGATCCGGGCCGCGACCCCCATCGCCGCGGTCAGCTGCCGCTCGCTCGGTCCCGGGTCGTCGTCCAGCAGCCACACGTACCCGAGGACGACACCCCGATGGCGTACGGGCAGACAGATGCGCCCCCGGTACACCCCCGCCTCAGGGGTGGGCGGGATGCGGACCGGACCGGTCGCCCGGGTGATGCCGAAGCCCTCGAACCACGTCCGGACCGCGGACGTGGAGCGCCGGGTCAGGATCGAGCGGGTGCGCACCGGGTCCAGCGCCGAGGCGTCCAGCTCGCCCTCGCTGTCGTACGCGCCGAAGGCGATCAGCTCGAAGTCGCGGTTCTCCAGGGTCGCCGGAACGCCCAGCAGCTCCGAGATCTCGTCCACCAGCTCCTGGTAGTCACCCGCGTTCCTGAAGGGACCGGCATCGGACATCACCCGGGCATTCTGCCCCATATCCGCGCCGCTTCATACATCTGTCTGAGATCCGGTGAACGGATGCGTGACAGCTGTCGATGGCCGACGATCGGAGGGATCCTTAAATTTCACGGTGGTTCTCCGTGCCGTACCCGAACAGTCGGGTAACGGCCCTCTTCGGCCTTGTTGTGTGGAGGTGCCCCGTGCTGGGTCCCGTGATTCTCGCCGCGTCGCGCAGCGACCGGATGCGACGCCTGATCTCGGCGGCCCCGGTGACGAAGCAGGTCGTCGACCGTTTCATCCCCGGCGAGACGGTGTCCGACATCGTCCCGATCATCGAGGAGCTCACCGCCAAGGGCCTGGAGCTGACCATGGACGTGGTCGGCGAGGACATCACCACCCCAGAGCAGGCCGGCGCCGCCCGCGACGCCTACCTGCGGCTCGTCGAGCGGCTCAAGGAGCTGGAGCTCGGCGAGAAGGTCGAGATGTCCGTCAAGCTGTCCATGTTCGGTCAGGCCCTCCCCGGTGGCCACGAGCTGGCCCTGGCCAACGTCCGCCCGGTCGTCGAGGCCGCCGCCGCCATCGGTACGACCGTCACCCTGGACGCCGAGGACCACACGACCCTCGACTCGATGTTCGCCATCCACGAGGAGCTGCGGAAGGACTTCCCGCAGACCGGCTGCGTCATCCAGGCCTACCTCTTCCGCACCGAGGCCGACGCCCGCCGCCTCGCCGCGAGCGGCAGCCGCGTCCGCCTGGTCAAGGGCGCCTACAAGGAGCCCGCCGAGGTCGCCTACCAGCAGAAGCACGAGATCGACAAGGCGTACGTCCGGATCCTGCGGATCCTGATGGACGGCGAGGGATACCCGATGGTCGGCTCCCACGACCCGCGCCTGATCAGCATCGCCCAGGAACTCGCCCGCCGCGCCGGGCGCAAAATGGACGAGTACGAGTTCCAGATGCTCTACGGCATCCGCGGCGACGAGCACCTGCGGCTGGCCGCCGAGGGCCACCGCATGCGCGTCTACACCGCCTACGGCACCGACTGGTACGGCTACTTCATGCGCCGCCTCGCGGAGAAGCCGGCGAACCTGCGGTTCTTCCTGCGGAGCATGATCACCCATGGCTGATACGACGTGGCTGCGCCTCGGCACCTGCCGGGGGTCCGGGGGTTGTCCCCCGGGTAAGCACAGCATGCGCCGCCTCGCGGAGAAGCCCGCCAACCTGCGTTTCTTCGTCCGGTCGATGGTCAGCAAGGGCTGAGCCCACCCCCGCCAGACCCCAAAGCTCGCAAAGCTCGCACACACCGCTCAGTAAGGAGTAACGGAACCAATGGACGCTGTGACCCAGGTCCCCACCCCCGTCAACGAGCCGGTGCACGGCTACGCCCCCGGCTCGCCCGAGCGTGCCCGGCTGGAGGCCAAGCTGAAGGAGCTGGCCGAGAACCCGGTCGACCTGCCCTGCACCATCGGCGGTGAGAAGCGGATGGGCGGCGGCGAGGCCTTCCAGGTCGTCCAGCCGCACAACCACAAGGCCGTGCTCGGCACCTACCGCAACGCCACCCAGCAGGACGCCCAGGACGCCATCGACGCGGCCCTGGCCGCCGCGCCCGCCTGGCGCGCGATGTCCTTCGACGACCGCGCGGCGATCATCCTGCGCGCCGCCGAGCTGCTGGCCGGCCCCTGGCGCGAGACCATCGCGGCCTCCACCATGCTGGGCCAGTCGAAGACCGCCCAGCAGGCCGAGATCGACAGCCCTTGCGAGCTGGTCGACTTCTGGCGCTTCAACGTCCACTACGCCCGCCAGATCCTGGCCGAGCAGCCCCCGGCCAACTCCCCGGGCGTCTGGAACCGCCTCGACCACCGCCCGCTCGAGGGCTTCGTCTACGCGATCACCCCGTTCAACTTCTCCGCCATCGCGGCCAACCTGCCCACCGCGCCCGCGCTGATGGGCAACGTCGTGGTCTGGAAGCCGTCCCCGACCCAGACCCACGCCGCCGTGCTGCTCATGCAGCTCCTGGAGGAGGCGGGACTGCCCAAGGGCGTCATCAACCTCGTCACCGGCGACGGCATCGCGGTCTCCGAGGTCGCCCTGGAGCACCGCGACCTCGCCGGCATCCACTTCACCGGCTCGACGAAGACCTTCCAGTACCTGTGGAAGACGGTGGGCAACAACATCGAGAAGTACCGCTCCTACCCGCGCCTGGTCGGTGAGACCGGCGGCAAGGACTTCGTCGTCGCCCACCCGAGCGCCGACCGCGCCGTCCTCAAGACCGCCCTGACCCGCGGTGCCTTCGAGTACCAGGGCCAGAAGTGCTCGGCGACCTCCCGCGCGTACATCCCGGCGTCCATCTGGAACTCCGGTTTCAAGGAGGAGTTCGCCGCCGAGGTCGACGGCATCGCCATGGGCGACGTCACCGACTTCTCGAACTTCATCGGCGCGGTCATCGACGAGCGCTCCTTCGCCAAGAACAAGGCGGCGATCGACCGCGCGAAGGCCGACCCGAGCTGCACGATCGTCGCGGGCGGCAGCTACGACGACTCGGTCGGCTACTTCGTCCGCCCGACGGTCGTCGAGTGCACCGACCCGGAGAACGAGGTCTTCACCACCGAGTACTTCGGCCCGTTCCTCGCCGTCCATGTCTACGACGATGACAAGTACGACGAGATGCTGACCCAGATGGAGTCGGTGTCCGACTACGCCCTGACCGGCTCGGTCATCGCGAACGACCGCGCGGCGGCGGCGTACACGATGGAGAAGCTGCGCTACGCGGCCGGCAACTTCTACATCAACGACAAGTCGACCGGTGCCGTCGTCGGCCAGCAGCCCTTCGGCGGCGGCCGGTCCTCCGGCACGAACGACAAGGCCGGCGCCCCGCAGAACCTGACGCGCTGGACGCTGACCCGCGCCATCAAGGAGACGCTGGTCGCGCCGACCGACTACACCTACCCGCACATGGGCTGACCGCCCTCGCGAGCACGGGCCGGGAAGCCTGCCACAAGCGTGGCTTCCCGGCCCGTTTCCATGCCCGCGCCGCACGCGCCCGGGCAGACTCCTCTCATGAGCCTGGTGGAGAGCGAGAGCGAGAGCGAGTCGGTCGAGACCGACGACGGCGTACGCCTGTGGGCGGTCCGCTCGGGCGGCGGCGGCGCGCCGCTGGTGCTGTGCCACGGCGGGCCGGGCCTGTGGGACATGTTCGGGGACGTCGCCGGACTCCTGGCGGACACGACCCCGGTCGTCCGCTGGGACCAGCGCGGCTGCGGCCGCTCCCAGCGTTGCGCGGGGCCCTGGACGACCGAGCGGTTCGTGGCCGACCTGGACGCCGTACGACGGCACTTCGGGCTGGACCGGATGGCGCTGCTCGGCCACTCCTGGGGCGCGCAGCTGGCGCTGAGCTACGCGCTGGCCCACCCGGAGCGGGTGAGCGCGCTGGTCTACGTGAGCGGTACGGGCATCGGCCCCGACGCCGACTGGCACCCCGCCTACACGGCGAACTTCCGCGCCCGGCTCGGTGAGAGCTCCGAACGGCTGGCGCGCTGGCGGGAGTTGACCGACCGTCCCGGACGCACGGAGGCCGAGGACCGGGAGCTCGCGGTGCTCCAGTGGTCCGTCGAGTTCGAGGACCGGGACCACGCCCCGCACCACGCCGGCCGCATGGCCGACCCCTGGTTCGCGGTCAACACCGACTGCAACAAAGCCCTCAACGAGGAGCGGAAGCGGACCTGGGGCACCCGCGAGCTGTTCACCGCCTGCGAGGCCCTGGACGTACCCGTGACGATCGTCGACGGCGCCCGGGACATCCGCCCCCGCACGGCAGTCGACTCCCTGGAGCGTGCGCTGCCCCGGGTGCGCCGGGTTGTCCTGCCGGAGGCCGGGCACCTGCCGTGGGTCGAGGACCCCGAGGGCTTCCGGGAGGCGCTCAGGCGGTGAGCAGGTGCCGGTCGAGGAAGTCGGTCATGAGCCGCGCGATCTGCGGCGCGTGCGTCTCCAGGGCGAAGTGGCCGGTGGGGAGCAGATGCACCTCCGCCTCCGGCAGGTCCCGCTGGAAGGCGAGCGCACCGGCCGGCACGAAGATCTCGTCGTGCGCGCCCCACACCGCGAGCAGCGGGACCCGGCTGGTGCGGAAGTACTCCTGGAAGGCCGGGTACAGCGCGAAGTTGGCGCCGTAGTCGGAGATCAGGTCGAGCTGGATGTCGGGTTGGCCGGGACGGGCCATGAGGGCGGTGTCGTGCTCGTACGCGTCCGGGCTGACCGCCGACGGGTCCGGCACGCCGTGCAGGTACTGCCATCTGATCCCGTCCGGGCCGCTGATCTCCCGCACGGGCGCCTCCGTCTCGGGCGTCCGCTCCTCGATCAGCGCCAGTACGGGCGCCCAGGCCTCCTTGCCGAGTCCCTCCTCGTACGCGTTGCCGTTCTGGGTGACGATCGCGGTCACCCGCTCGGGGTGGGCGAGGGCCAGGCGCAGGCCGATCGGTGAGCCGTAGTCCTGGATGTAGAGGGCGAACTCCGTCAGCCCCAGCTGCTCGGTGAACTCCTGGGTGACGGCGGCAAGTTCGTCGAAGGTGTAGCTGAACTCCGAGGCGGCGGGCGCCGACGACCGGCCGAAGCCGATGTGGTCAGGAGCGATCACCCGGTAGCGGCCGGAGAGCAGCGGTATCAGGTCGCGGAACATGTGCGAGCTGCTCGGGAAGCCGTGCAGGAGCAGCAGGACCGGGGCGTCGGCGGGCCCCGCTTCCCGGTAGTACACGTCGAGGCCGCGCACGGTGGCGGTGCGGTGGTGGGTCCGGTGTGTGGTCATGGCGTCAGTGCACCACGGCCATACCTAACTGGTCAAGTGAAAATAGACGGTTAGAAACGGAAGCGGCTGCTGGAATACTGGGCCGCATGACCACCCGCCTCCGCACCGCTCACACCGCCGACCTCGACCCCGCCGAACTCCGCGCCGCCCGCGCCCTCCTCGACGACGCCTTCGACGGGGACTTCTCCGACGAGGACTGGGAGCACGGACTCGGCGGTGTGCACGCCCTCGTGCACGACGACGCCGGACTCGCCGCGCACGGCTCGGTGGTCATGCGCCGCGCACGCCACCGGGGCCGCTGGCTGCGCGTCGGGTATGTCGAGGCCGTCGCGGTACGCCCGGACGTGCGCCGCACCGGACTGGGCGGGCAGGTGATGGGCGCCCTGGAGCGGATCGTCGACCGGGCGTACGACCTCGGCGCGCTCTCCGCGAGCGAGGACGGCGCCCCCCTCTACACGGCCCGCGGCTGGCGGCTGTGGACCGGCCGGATCCACGCCCTCTCCCCGGACGGCATCGTCCGCCTCCCCGGCGAGGAGGACAGCACCTATCTGCGCCCCGCGCTCGCCGGCCCGCCCGACCCCGCGCACGAGCTGCTCTTCGACTGGCGGGACGGGGATGTTCTGTGACGGTCCGTACTCCAGTCGCGTAAGAAGAAACCGCAGGTCACAGCCGGGTGGCCCGGTTCGCCGTCTCAGATAGTAGGAAGTCCGACTAATTGTGGAGACAGGAGCGCGGCACTCCCTTACTTTTGTAGAAGCCGAACGTCTCGCTCGACCAAGCGAATGGCGGTCGTGAGCCGGGCCCCGCGCAGGCAATCCCTGTGGCACCGCTCCCCGCCCCATCCGGCGTCTCGTAACCCCTGTGCCTCTCCGCACCCCCATGTGCCGAAGGAGTCGATTTCCATGGCCGAGACGACCGTCCGCCGCCGAGTCCGCCACGTGTCCCGCACGAGCGAGTCCGACCGCAAGAACGCCGCCGCCGCCCTCCAGCGCGCCCTCGACCGCCGCGACAACGGCGGCGAGACCGGCCACTGAGCCGGCCGGCGCACCCCACGAACCGGGAGCCGCACCCGTTCGGGGTGCGGCGCGGCCTCACCCGCCGCGTCGCACCTCGAAGTGGTCCACCCGCTTGCCGTCCTGCGCCAGCGCCGACACCTTCAGCCTCGGTGACGCGCCCGCCCGCGCCTCGACCGACAGCAGCGAGAAGCCGGTGTACCGCACCCGGGACCACTCCACCGCCTCCGCCTGCGGGGCCTTCCCCTTGGTCCAGTAGAAGGTCTTCACCGCGTCGTGCCGGGTCACATGGCCCTCGTAACTGTCCTTCACGCCGGACGGGAACGCATACAGGTTCCGGCCGCCGCCGCCCGCGGTGACGTACACGATCCCGTCCCGCGCGGGGTCCGTGGACCCGCCGACCGGCACCGTCCTGGCGACCTTCCCGTCCTTGATGGCGTCCGTCCGCTCGTACACGTGGTTGTGCCCGTTGATCACCAGGTCGACCTTGTGCTTGGCGAACAGCGGCAGCCACTCCTTGCGGATGCCCCCGTCGGAGGCGTGCTGCGAGGTCGAGTAGGCGCAGTGGTGGAAGAACACCACCACGAAGTCGACGCCCTTCTCCGCCCGCAGCTCACCCAGCCTGCGGTCCAGCCACCGGGTCTGCCTGCCGCCCGTGTAGCCGAAGTTGGCGGGGATCTCGTACGACACGTCGTTGGCGTCCAGGGCCACGAAGCCGACGTTGCCGTACGTGAACGCGTACACGCCCGGCGCCGTGTGCGGGTCGAAGCCGCTGTCCGGGAGGGAGAAGCGGGCGAGCTGGCCGCCGTAGCCGTCGGGTGAGTACCAGGCCTCCATGTCGTGGTTGCCGGTGGTCACCATCCACGGCACCGACTTCGCCACCGGCTCGGTCTGCTTGAGGAACAGGTCCCAGAACGTGGGGTCGTAGCCGTCCGACTTCGAGCCGGCCCCGTTGACGTCCGCGTAGCAGATGTCGCCCGCGTGCAGGTGGAAGGCGGGCTTCAGGCGCAGCAGCAGATGGTCGTTGCCGTTGGCGCTGGTGCCGACGCCCTGGTCGCCGAAGGCGGTGAACACGAAGCTCTCCGGACTCGCGGGCGCGGTCCGGAAGGAGGTGATGGTCGAGCGGTGGGCGGGGGAGACGGGGTCCCAGCCGTCGTGGCCGACGCCGTAGTAGTACGTCGTGCCGGGCTTCAGGCCGTCCAGGGCCGCGTGCACGTAGTACTGCTCGACCGTCGGCCGCACCCCCTGCACCCCGGGCGTGTGCAGATGGCGCACCTCGGCCTCGATCCGGCGGCCGAGGTCGTCCGGCCGCAGCCCGACGCGTACGTACGGCTTCCTCACCGGGAACGGCACCTGCCAGGAGATGCGCATCCGGGTCCTCGGGTCGGCGCCGAAGGCCAGATGGCGGCCGAACGGGGTGACGACCGAACCGGACACGTGGGAGGCGGCGGGGGCGGGCGCGCCGGACGTGCGGGACGGCGTCCGCGTACCCCCGCAGCCGGTCAGCAGCCCGCCCGCCACCGCGCCCGCCGTCACCAGCGTGCGGCGCCGGGTGAGCCGGGTGCGCAGGTACTCGTACTGCTCGGCCATGCTCATCCGCTCCGCGAGCCGCCGCGGAATGCCGAAGTCAGGGGTCTCCATGCCGAGAGAAGTTCCCAGCGAATCCCAACACCCGGCCCACATACGGGTGAACGGCGGCCAACAGGATGACACCGACCCCTCGCCCGGGTGCCTCCACCCAAGTCCGCTACCGTCCGTATGGTGGACAAGCCGTGTCATCCCATGGGACGAGGAGTAGGGTTCCCGGCATGTCTCGCAGCATCGATCTCGCAGTGATCCCCGGTGACGGCATCGGCCAGGAAGTCGTGGCCGAAGGCCTCAAGGTCCTCTCCGCCGTCCTTCCCGAGGACGTGAAGCTGGAGACCAAGGAGTACGACTTCGGCGCCAAGCGCTACCACGCCACCGGTGAGACCCTCACCGACGCCGACCTCGACGCCCTCAAGCAGCACGACGCCATCCTGCTCGGCGCCATCGGCGACCCGTCCGTGCCGTCCGGCGTCCTGGAGCGGGGCTTCCTGCTCAAGCTCCGCTTCGCCTTCGACCACCACGTCAACCTGCGCCCCTCGAAGCTGCTGCCGGGTGTCGCCACCCCGCTCGCCGGCGAGCCGCAGATCGACTTCGTCGTGGTCCGCGAGGGCACCGAGGGCCCGTACACCGGCAACGGCGGCACCATCCGCAAGGGCACCGAGCACGAGGTCGCCACCGAGGTCTCCGTCAACACGGCCTTCGGTGTCGAGCGGGTCGTCCGCGACGCCTTCGCCCGCGCCCAGGCCCGCCCGCGCAAGAAGCTCGCGCTGATCCACAAGAACAACGTGCTGACCTTCGCGGGCCACCTGTGGACGAACATCTTCAACAAGGTGGCCGCGGAGTTCCCCGAGGTCACCACCGAGTACATGCACGTCGACGCGGCGACCATCTACCTGGTCACCCAGCCCGAGCGCTTCGACGTCATCGTCACCGACAACCTCTTCGGCGACATCATCACCGACCTCGCCGCGGCCGTCTCCGGCGGCATCGGCGTGGCCGCCTCCGGCAACATCAACCCCGGCCGCGAGTTCCCGTCCATGTTCGAGCCCGTCCACGGCTCGGCCCCGGACATCGCCGGCCAGGGCAAGGCCGACCCCACCGCCACGGTCCTGTCCGTCGCCCTGCTGCTGCGCCACCTCGGCTACGAGGGCGAGGCCATCCGGATCGAGGAGGCGGTCTCCGCCGACCTCGGCGAGCGCGCCCAGCTGCCCGCCCGCTCCACCTCCGAGATCGGCGACGCGCTCGCCGGCCGAGTAGCCGGCTGACCCGCCGCGCTGTTCGAACCTTTCGAAGCCGTCGGGTCGCATCCGCGCCCGGCGGCTTCCCCCGTGTCCCCGCCGGGTGCCACCATCAGCCTCAGGGCCGCATTCACCCCGATTCCTTCCGTCGCAGCTCCCCGCGAGATACTCGAACGCGGAGCCGCGGTACGAAGGAATGCTCGGACGTCCTAGCACTGGCCGGAAGGCCGTACGGGCGTGAGCGCGGCCCATCACTACAACCGGTGAAGGACAAGCACTCATGACGACGCCCACGATCGAGCTCAAGCCGTCCGCCCATCCGCTTCCCGCCGCCGAGCGCGAGGCGATCCTGGCGAACCCCGGATTCGGCCGCCACTTCACCGACCACATGGTGACGATCAAGTGGACCGAGGGCCGGGGCTGGCACGACGGCCAGCTCGTTCCGTACGCGCCGATTCCGCTCGACCCGGCCACCAACGTGCTGCACTACGCCCAGGAGATCTTCGAGGGCCTCAAGGCGTACCGCCGCCCCGACGGCTCCGTCGCCACGTTCCGCCCGGACCAGAACGCCAAGCGTTTCCAGCGCTCCGCCAAGCGCCTGGCCATGCCCGAGCTGCCCGTCGAGACCTTCATCGAGGCCTGTGACGCGCTCGTCCAGCAGGACAAGGACTGGGTGCCCGCGCACGGTGGCGAGGAGTCCCTCTACCTGCGCCCCTTCATGATCGCGACCGAGGTCGGCCTGGGCGTGAAGCCCGCCAACGAGTACCTGTTCCTCGTGATCGCCTCCCCGGCCGGCGCCTACTTCCCGGGCGGCGTCAAGCCCGTCTCCATCTGGGTCTCCGAGGACCGCGTCCGCGCCGTCCCCGGTGGCATGGGCGACGCCAAGACCGGCGGCAACTACGCCGCCTCCCTGCTCGCCCAGGCCGAGGCCGCCGTCCACGGCTGCGACCAGGTCTGCTACCTCGACGCCGTGCAGCACCAGTGGGTGGAGGAGCTCGGCGGCATGAACCTGTACTTCGTGTACGGCGACAAAATCGTCACCCCGACCCTGACCGGCTCCATCCTCGAAGGCGTCACCCGCGACTCCCTCCTCACCGTCGCCCGCGACCTCGGTTACGAGGCCGAGGAGGGCCGTGTCTCCGTCGAGCAGTGGCAGCGCGACTCGGAGAACGGGACCCTCACCGAGGTCTTCGCCTGCGGCACCGCCGCCGTCATCACCCCCGTCGGCACGGTCAAGCGCAGCACCGGCGCCGAGTGGAAGCAGTCGGACGGCCAGCCCGGCGAGGTCACCCTGAAGCTCCGCCAGGCCCTGCTGGACGTCCAGCGCGGCATCACGGAGGACAAGCACGGCTGGATGCACAAGCTCGGCTGATCGTCACCCGCCTTCGTCAGGGCCGCCCCGGACCTCGTGTCCGCGGCGGCCCTGACGTGTTCGGGGCCACTGCGGTCCTGACATGTTTAGAGTGGTGCTCTAAGTTAGAGTGGCGCTCTAATCCCGGAAGGCGAGGAGGTGCCCCGGCATGAGGCTGACCCCCACCGAACGTGACCGGCTGCTGCTGTTCTCGGCCGCCGAGCTGGCCCGCAGCCGCAAGGCCCGGGGGCTCAGGCTCAACGTGCCGGAGGCGACCGCGCTGATCGCGGACACGGTCTGCGAGGCCGCCCGGGACGGCAAGCGCCTCGCGGAGGCCGTCGAGGCGGCCCGCTCGGCACTGGGCCCCGCCGACGTCCTGCCGGGCGTCGCCGACGTCGTCACCGAGGTGCACGTGGAGGCCGTCTTCGACGACGGCTCCCGGCTCGCGGTGGTCTCCGACCCGATCGGCGGCGGGCTGGGGGAGGAGGCCCCGGGCGCGCTGCTGCCGGGCCCGGAGCACGCCGAACCCGAGCCCGTCGTCACGCTCACCGTCACCAACACGGCGACCGTGCCCGTCTCCGTCACCTCCCACTTCCACTTCTTCGAGGCCAATCCGCGCCTCGACTTCCCCCGCGCCGCCGCCTACGGGATGCGGCTCGCCGTGCCCGCCGGCTCGTCGGTCCGCTTCGGGCCCAGGGAGAGCGTCGAGGTCGGTCTCGTGCCGGTCGGGGGCGAGCGGATCGCGATCGGCTTCGCGGGACTCGTCGACGGGCCGCTGGACGCGCCAGGCGCCAAGGAAGAGGCCCTGCGCAGGGCCGCCGCCTGCGGATACCTGGGAGCCGAGGCATGAACCCGTACGAGTACGCCGCCACGCACGGCCCGCGCGCGGGCGACCGGGTCCGGCTGGGCGACTCCGGCCTGACCGTCCGCGTCGAGTCCGACTCCCAGCGCTACGGCGACGAGTTCCTCGCCGGCTTCGGCAAGACCGCCCGCGACGGACTGCACCTCAAGGCCGCCGCCGTGCGCGCCACCTGCGACGTCGTGATCAGCAACGTCGTGGTGATCGACGCGGCCCAGGGCATCCGGAAGGTGTCCATCGGCATCCGCGAGGGACGGATCTGCTCGATCGGGCGGGCCGGGAACCCCGACACCCTCGACGGGGTCGACGTGGTCGTCGGCACGGGTACGTCGATCGTGTCCGGGGAAGGGCTGATCGCGACCGCCGGGGCCGTCGACACGCACGTCCACCTGCTGTCGCCGCGCATCATGGAGGCCTCGCTCGCCTCCGGCGTGACCACGATCATCGGGCAGGAGTTCGGCCCGGTGTGGGGCGTCGGCGTCAACTCGCCGTGGGCGCTCCGGCACGCCTTCAACGCCTTCGACGCCTGGCCGGTCAACATCGGCTTCCTCGGCCGGGGTTCGTCGTCCCACTCCGCTCCCCTGATCGAGGCGCTGGCCGAGGGCGGGGCGAGCGGCTTCAAGGTGCACGAGGACATGGGCGCCCACACCCGGGCGCTGGACACCGCCCTGCGCGTCGCCGAGGAGCACGACGTCCAGGTCGCCCTGCACAGCGACGGGCTGAACGAGTGCCTGTCGGTCGAGGACACGCTGAGGGTGCTGGAGGGCCGCACCATCCACGCCTTCCACATCGAGGGCTGCGGCGGCGGACACGTGCCGAACGTGCTGAAGATGGCCGGCGTCCCGAACGTCATCGGCTCCTCCACCAACCCGACCCTGCCCTTCGGCCGGGACGCGGTCGCCGAGCACTACGGCATGATCGTCTCCGTCCACGACCTCAAGACCGACCTGCCCGGCGACGCGGCGATGGCCCGCGACCGCATCCGCGCCGGCACCATGGGCGCCGAGGACGTGCTGCACGACCTGGGCGCGATCGGCATCACCTCCTCCGACGCGCAGGGCATGGGCCGGGCGGGGGAGACGGTCCGCCGTACGTTCGCGATGGCCGGGAAGATGAAGGCCGAGTTCGGCGCCCCCGAGGACCACGACAACGAGCGCGTCCTGCGCTACATCGCCAAGCTGACCATCAACCCCGCCATCGCGCACGGCCTGTCCCACGAGGTCGGCTCGATCGAGGTCGGCAAGCTCGCCGACATCGTGCTGTGGCGCCCGGAGTACTTCGGCGCCAAGCCGCAGCTCGTCCTCAAGGCGGGCTTCCCGGCCTACGGCGTGGTCGGCGACCCGAACGCGGCCACCGACACCTGCGAACCCCTCGTGCTCGGCCCGCAGTTCGGGGCGCACGGGGCGACCCCGGCCGACATCTCCGTCGCCTTCGTCGCCCAGGCCGCCCTCGACCAGGGAGGCGACCGGATGCCGACCCGCCGCAGAAGGGTCGCCGTCCGCGGCACCCGCGGCATCGGCCCCGCAGACCTGCGCCTCAACTCCCGTACCGGAGCGGTCGACGTCGACCAGCGGACCGGACTGGTCACCCTCGACGGCGAACCGATCCGTTCCGAGCCCGCCGACTCGGTCTCCCTCAACCGCCTCTACTTCCTCTGAGGACCCCTGATGTCCGCTGCCGCCGACGGCTTCCGCATGCCCCCCGAGTGGGCCCCGCACGAGCGCACCTGGATGGCCTGGCCGGGCCCCAACCCCACCTTCGACGACCCCGGGGACCTGGCCGCCGCCCGAGCCGCCTGGGCCGCGGTCGCCCGCGCCGTCCGCCGCTTCGAACCGGTGACGGTGGTGTGCGGCCCCGGCCAGTCCGCCGACGCCGCCGAGCTGCTCGGCCCCGGCGTCGACACCGTCGAGCGTGACCTCGACGACGCCTGGATGCGGGACATCGGCCCCACCTTCCTCACCGACGGCAAGGGCCAACTGGCCGCCGTCGACTGGACGTTCAACGGCTGGGGGGCCCAGCACTGGGCCCGCTGGGAGCACGACGCGAAGATGGCCGGGTACGTCTGTGACCTCGCGGGCGCCAGGACGTACGCCTCGCGGCTGGTCAACGAGGGCGGCGCGATCCACGTCGACGGCGAGGGCACGGTCCTGCTGACGGAGACGGTCCAGCTCGGCCCGGAGCGCAACCCGCACTGGTCGAAGGAGGAGGTCGAGGCGGAGATCCACGCCCAGCTCGGCACCCGCAAGGCGATCTGGCTCCCGCGCGGCCTCACCGGCGACTACCCCCCGCACGGCTTCGGCACCCTCGGCCACGTCGACATCGTCGCCGCGTTCGCCCGCCCCGGCGTCGTCGTGGCCCACCACCAGCCGGACCCGGCCCACCCCGACCACGAGGTGACGAAGGAGGTCATCGGCATCCTGCGCGCCCAGACGGACGCGCACGGCCGCCCTCTGGAGGTCGTCGAGGTGGCCGCCCCCACCGCCCTGGAGGCCGACGGCCACTGGGCCGACTACTCCTACATCAACCACTACCTCTGCAACGGCGGGGTCGTCCTGTGCGGCTTCGACGACCCGCGCGACGAGGACGCCGCCGGGATCTTCCGCCGGCTGTTCCCCGAGCGGACGGTGACCCTGGTGGACGCCCGGACCGTCTTCGCGGGCGGAGGCGGTATCCACTGCATCACGCAACAGCAGCCCAAGACCCGGTGACGGCCCGGGTCGGGTAGAACAGACGGGTGAACGTCCTGGTCTGCGCGGCGTGTGGCCGCCGTCTCAGCGAGCCGCTGCGGCTGCTTCCCGTGCTGCCCGAACGCCCCGGGCACGACGGGCGGAAGGGCCCCGACGGCTCGCCGCACCCGGGTCCGGAGCGGATGGGGGCCGAGGGGCCGTACGAGACCCACTTTCTGCCCGACGCCGTGCGGGCGGTCCCGGTATGAACGCGCCCCCGTCGTCGCCGCGCCGCCGGACCCCCGCCCCGCCCCGCGAGGAGGTCCTCGCCGCGGCCATGGACATGATCGCCGAGCGCGGTCTCGAACAGCTCACCATGGCGGCGCTCGGCCGTGCGGTCGGTATGAGCAGCGGGCACCTGCTGTACTACTTCCGCTCCAAGGACGAGCTGCTGCTCCAGACCCTGGAGTGGAGCGAGGGCCGTCTCGGCACCGAGCGCGCGCGGCTCCTCACCCGGCCGGGAACCGCCCGCGAGCGCCTCGACGCCTACGTCGACCTGTACGTACCCGACGACCACCGCGACCCGCACTGGACGCTGTGGCTGGAGGTCTGGAACCGCTCGCAGAACGCCTCCGACGACGCCCGCGACCGCCAGGCCGCCATCGAGGGCGCCTGGCACCGCGACCTGGTCGCCCTGCTCGCGGACGGCGTCGCCCGCGGCGAGTTCCGCCCCGTCGACGCCGGCCGCTTCGACGCCGACCGCTTCGCCGCCCGGCTGCGCGCCCTCCTCGACGGCTTCTCCATCCACGTGGCGGTCGGCCTGCGCGGCACCGACCGCGGGCAGATCCTCGGCCACGTACGGGAGTTCCTGGACGACTCACTCGGCCGGCCGAAGCTCACGGACTGTTGATCACCGTACGCGTACCGCATCCTGAGACGGTCCGTGAGCCGGGGGCTGGGCTGTGCCAAACTGCCCCCGTGCTCTCGTTCGCCATGATTATTGGCAGCAGGCGCGCCGGTCCGCAGTGACCACCACGTACGACCAGGTACGGGTGGCCATCGTCGTCCTCGACCCGCGCGCAGACCTCTCGCACCCGCGAGGGGTTTTTTCGTTTTCCGGCCCACCTTCAGCCGGAGACGGAGCGCGAGGGACCATGAGGGGACGGTGGAGCCGGTCATTCCGGTAAGACCGAGATTCAAAACAGGAGCCCTGAGACCATGACCGAAACCAGCCGGCTGGACGATACGTTCCACGTCTTCGACACCACCCTGCGCGACGGCGCCCAGCGCGAGGGCATCAACCTCACCGTCGCCGACAAGCTGGCCATCGCTCGGCACCTGGACGACTTCGGCGTGGGCTTCATCGAGGGCGGCTGGCCCGGCGCCAACCCGCGGGACACCGAGTTCTTCGCCCGCGCACAGCAGGAGATCGACTTCAAGCACGCCCAGCTGGTCGCCTTCGGCGCCACCCGCCGCGCGGGCGCCAAGGCCGCGGACGACCCCCAGGTCAAGGCCCTGCTCGACTCCGGCGCCCCGGTGATCACCCTGGTCGCCAAGTCGCACGACCGGCACGTGGAACTGGCGCTGCGCACCACCCTGGACGAGAACCTGGAGATGGTCCGCGACACCGTCTCCTTCCTGCGCGAGCAGGGCCGCCGGGTCTTCGTCGACTGCGAGCACTTCTTCGACGGCTACCGGGCGAACCCCGAGTACGCCAAGTCGGTCGTCCGGGCGGCCTCCGAGGCGGGCGCGGACGTGGTGATCCTCTGCGACACCAACGGCGGCATGCTCCCCGCCCAGGTCCACGCGGTCGTCTCCACCGTCCTCGCCGACACCGGCGCCCGGCTCGGCATCCACGCCCAGGACGACACCGGCTGCGCGGTCGCCAACACCCTCGCCGCCGTCGACGCGGGCGCCACCCACGTCCAGTGCACGGCGAACGGCTACGGCGAGCGCGTCGGTAACGCCAACCTCTTCCCGGTCGTCGCCGCCCTGGAACTGAAGTACGGGAAGAAGGTCCTCCCCGACGGCCGGCTCCGCGAGATGACCCGCATCTCGCACGCCATCGCCGAGGTCGTCAACCTCACCCCCTCCACCCACCAGCCCTACGTCGGCGTCTCCGCCTTCGCCCACAAGGCGGGCCTGCACGCCTCCGCCATCAAGGTCGACCCCGACCTCTACCAGCACATCGACCCCGAACTCGTCGGCAACACCATGCGCATGCTGGTCTCCGACATGGCGGGCCGCGCCTCGGTCGAGCTCAAGGGCAAGGAACTCGGCATCGACCTCGGCGGCGACCGCGAACTGGTCGGCCGGGTCGTCGAGCGGGTCAAGGAGCGGGAGCTCAAGGGCTACACCTACGAGGCCGCCGACGCCAGCTTCGAGCTGCTGCTGCGCGCCGAGGTCGAGGGCCGGCCGCTGAAGTACTTCGACGTGGAGTCCTGGCGCGCCATCGTCGAGGACCGCCCCGACGGCACCCACGCCAACGAGGCCACCGTCAAGCTGTGGGCCAAGAGCGAGCGCATCGTCGCCACCGCCGAGGGCAACGGCCCCGTCAACGCCCTCGACCGGGCCCTGCGGGTCGCCCTGGAGAAGATCTACCCCCAGCTGGCCAAGTTCGAGCTGGTCGACTACAAGGTCCGCATCCTGGAGGGCAAGCACGGCACGTCGTCCACGACCCGTGTGCTGATCTCCACCTCCGACGGCGCCGGCGAGTGGTCCACGGTCGGCGTGGCGGACAACGTGATCGCGGCGTCCTGGCAGGCCCTGGAGGACGCCTACACGTACGGCCTGCTCCGGGCTGCCGTGGAGCCCGCGGAGTGAGCACGGCGCGGGCCTGACCGAAGACGACGGCGCCCCCCCTGACCCGGGCCCGCCGGCGTTCCCGGGACGGGACCAGGTGGTCAGGGTGCCCGCCAGATGTTGTCGAAGGCCACGTTCTCGATGCGCCGCCGCTCGCGCACGGCCGCCAGCTCCGTCACCGCGTCGCCGACGGCCGCCAGGACGGTGAGGACCGCCTCGTCGCCGGGCTCCTCCTCCGGCGGCCGCTCGCCCTGGATGCCCAGGGTGGCGGCGAGCCCGGTGAGCACGGGCTCGCGGGACCACCAGCGGTCGGCGGCGTGCCGCCGGGCCGGGGTGTCGGCCGCCGCCGCCTTGTCGGCCCGGTGCGGCCAGCGGTGCCGCTTCCCGGACAGCTGCCCCTCGGCGTCCAGGGCGTCACCGTAGGCCGTGGCCAGCCCGTGCCCCCGGCGCCACAGCCAGTCCTCGACCGACTCGTGCGGCTCCTTCCGCACGAGCGCCGCCTGCGCCTCGTCCAGCATCCGGTCACCCGTGTCCAGCACGGGACCGGGCACGATGCGCTCACCGTCCAGCGTGAGCGCCCGCGCGCCGAGGAGGTCGATCAGCTCGGCTCCGGCGAGCGCGAGCGACACGTCGCCCGGCTCGACGGGGCGGTCGCCGGGTACGTCGAGGCTGACGAGGAGCAGGTCCCGCGGTGTGGTCATACCCCTACCATGGGCCGGGCCGGCCCGGGGCGCAGCCCGGCGGCACCCGTTTCCGGCCCTACTGGAGCTTCCACTTCTGGTTGGCGGCCCCGGTGCAGGACCAGATCTGGGCCCGTGCCCCGTCGGCCGAGGAGTTGTCGGTGACGTCCAGGCACTTGTTCGCCGCCGTGTTCACCACATCACCGGTCGAGGCGTTGTACGACCACTGCTGGGCCCCGCTGCCGTTGCAGTCGTAGAGCTGCACCTTCGCCCCGTCGGCCGTGGACCCCGACGTCACGTCCAGGCACTTGCCGAGCGCCTGCACGGACCCGTCGGACATGACGGTCCACTTCTGCGCCGTCGTGCCGTTGCAGTCGTAGAGCTGCACCGCCGTGCCGTTGGCGCTCGACCCGCCCGCCACGTCCAGGCACTTGCCGGCGAGGCCGACGAAGGCGCCGCTCGTGCTTCCGCCGCCGGACTGGGTGCCGGACCAGGTGAAGGTCGCCGAGGTCTTGCCCGGCAGCGAGTAGGTCGCGTGCTGGGAGCCCCAGTCGATGGTGACCGTCTTGGCGGTGGACGAGTCGTTGTAGGCGATCAGGGCCTTCGAGCCGTCCGGGTTGCGCCAGGCCACGTTCGGCACGGAGGTGGACGCCGTCGAGGCGATCCGCTGCGCGCCCGGCCGTACGAACTTGGTCAGGTGGCCCATCGTGTAGTACTCGACGGTGTAGTCGACGGTCCCGCTCGCGCCGTCCCCGTCGTGCACGGTGACCAGACCGGTGCAGGTGCCGCAACCGCCGTTGTGCGGGCCCATGTTCTGGTCCACGGCCAGCGACCACTTGGTCACCGACTTCGCCCAGTTGCGGGTGTAGTCGATGATGTTGTTCATGTCCTCGCGCTGCTGGTTGGCGACCCAGGTGCCCCCGGAGTGCTCGGTGCCGAACGCGTCCAGGTTCGGGTACTGGTTGTGGACGCTGGTCTGCTTGGAGACGCCGCTGATGTCGCTGTAGCCGTGCCAGGCGATCCCGCCGAAGTTGGGGTGGTTGCGGATCGTCGCGTCGTCGACGGACGCGGCCGCGTAGGAGTCGTAGACGTCCCAGTTCCAGTCGTGCGCCAGGACCTTGGTGGACAGCCCGGCCGACTGGAGCTTCGGCAGCAGCTCGTTCTTGAGGAAGTACTGGAGGCCGGAGGCGTTCCAGCTCATCGACGGGTAGCCGGAACAGCAGGTCGGCTCGTTCTGCGGGGTCACGTAGGCGACGTCGACGCCCTGGTTCCGGTACGCCTGGAGGTACTTCACGAAGTAGGCGGCGTACGCCCCGTAGTCCTCGGACTTCAGCCAGCCGCCGTTGAGCGAGCCGCTGTCCTTCATCCAGGCCGGAGCCGTCCATGGCGAGGCCATGACAGTCAGGGACGGGTTCAGCTGGAGGGCCTGCTTGGTGAGCGGGACGACGTCCGCGATGTCGTGCGAGATGGAGAAGCTGTTCAGGTTCGGGTCCGTCTGGCCGGCCGGCACGTCGTCGTACGTGTACCCGTAGCGCGCCAGGTCCGAGGCGCCCATCGGATTGCGCAGGAACGACAGCCCGATCCCGTCCGTCGGCGAGAACAGCTTCCGCATGGTCGCGTCCAGCGTGGACCGGGACAGCGCGCCGCTGCTGTTCATCAGCCAGGCGGCGGTGTCCGTGAAGGAGGCGCCGCCGCCGGTGAAGGTCTGGTAGCGGGTGTTCTCGTCGACGGTGATGTTCTCACCGCTGCCGCCGCTGCCCGACTGGAAGGCGAACGGCGTCTGCGCCTGGAGCCCGCGCGTGACATGGCGTCCGGCGGAGTCGTCGGTGGTGGTGAGGTACGCGGTGACCTGCTCGCCGGCCGCGTGCGCGGAGGGCATGCCGAGAGTCGTGAGCCCGGCGGTGGTCAGCAGCCCGGCGAACAGCAGCCGGGCCGTTCGCAGACGTCTTCTCATGGTGCGCCGCCCTTCGTGAGGTGGGGGTTGGGAGGCGTGCGAGCCGTGAGTAAATGACGGCTTCCCATAGACGTCAAGGGGTCTCGCATTCACAAACCAAACGCACAACGGCCTTGATCCGGCCGCAGGTTGGCCCTGCACCACTTCTGACGTGAAGTATTGACGGCCGTGCGCACCACTTGTTAACTCACGGCGTGATCTAAGTCATGAGTGAACCAAGAGCCGAGGGAAGGTCCATGCGAAGAACCGCCCTGCTCGTCTCCGCCGCACTCCTCACCGGTCTGCTCCCCTGGGCGACCGCCCGAGCCGCCGACGACCCGGCCCCCGTTCCCGTCGACCGCTTCGAGGGCGAGGTCCCCTTCGCCTCCCAGCCCGCCGAGGGCATCTTCACCTGGGGCGGCGACTCCGACGATCCGCCCGCCCTTCGGCTCGCCGCCCGCCCGGACGCCCCCGAGGGCGAGAAGGTCCTCGCCGGCAGCTACGACATCAGCGGCTACGGCGGCCTCACCCACGACTACGCCGCGACCCAACCCGCCCACGACTGGTCCGCCCACAAGGGCATCCGCTTCTGGTGGGACGGCCGGGGCAACGGCAAGAAGACCGCCTTCGAGATCAAGGACGGCGGCGCGAACGGCGAGGCCTCGGAACTCTGGACGACCTCCTTCACCGACGACTTCACCGGCTGGAAACAGATCGAGATCCCGTTCACCGACTTCACCTACCGAACGGACTACCAGCCCGTCGGCGGCATCGACCACGTCCTCGGCCTCACGCAGATGTGGGGGTACTCCGTCACGCTCCCCACCGGCGTCAAGGGCACCTTCGCCATGGACGACGTCGAGCTCTACGGCAAGGCCGACCCGTCCCTGCGCGCCTCCGTCACCACCGACTCCGCCGTCCACCCGGTCAAGGAGGGCGGCACCGCCACGGTCCGGGTCACGCTGTCCACCACGGGCGCCACTCCGGTCGACGAGCCCGTCACGGTCACCTACGAGACGACGGCCACCGGAACCGCCACCCCCGGCAAGGACTACACCCCGGTCTCCGGCACCCTCACCTTCCCGGCCGGCACGGCCTCCGGCGCCTCACGGACCATCAAGGTCCACACCCTTAAGGACCGGACGGCCGAGTCCGCCGAGACGATCCCCCTGAAGCTCACGGTGACCGGCGCCAAGGCCCCCGCCGAGACCCCGCAGATCGTCGTCGACGCCCACGGACTGCCGTACCTGAACAGCAAACTGCCCGTCAGGAAGCGCGTCGCGGACCTCGTGTCCCGCATGTCCCTGGCGGAGAAGACCGGCCAGATGACCCAGGCCGAGCGCGGGGCCGTCGGGAACGGGGGCGACATCGCGGCGTACGACCTCGGCTCCCTGCTCTCCGGCGGCGGTTCCACCCCCACGCCCAACACCCCCGGGGCCTGGGCGAAGATGATCGACGCCTTCCAGCTCAGGGCACAGGCGACCCGCTTCCAGATCCCGCTGGTCTACGGCGTGGACGCCGTCCACGGCCACAACAACCTGGTCGGCGCCACGATCATGCCGCACAACATCGGCATCGGCGCCACCCGTGACCCCCGGCTCGCCCAGCGGACGGGCAATGTGACGGCCGCCGAGGTCCGGGCCACCGGCATCCCCTGGGACTTCGCCCCCTGTCTCTGCGTCACCCGCGACGAACGCTGGGGCCGCTCCTACGAGTCCTTCGGCGAGGACCCGGCCCTCGTCCGGTCCATGGAGACGATGATCCAAGGCCTCCAGGGCCGGGCGGACGGCAGCGACCTGGACCGGAACGACAAGGTACTCGCCACCGCCAAGCACTTCGTCGGCGACGGCGGCACCGAGTACGGCTCCTCGACGACCGGGACCTACAAGATCGACCAGGGCGTCACCAAGGTCACGAGGCAGCAGCTGGAGGCCGTCCACCTGTCCCCGTACCAGACCGCCGTCGACCGGGGCATCGGCACGGTCATGCCGTCGTACTCGTCCCTCGACATCCTCGGCGACGGACGGGGCCCGGTGAAGATGCACGCCCGAGCCGACATGATCAACGGCGTGCTCAAGGGCCGCATGGGCTTCGACGGCTTCGTCATCAGCGACTGGAACGCCATCGACCAGCTCCCCGGCGACTACGCGTCCCACGTCCGCACCTCGGTCGACGCTGGCGTGGACATGATGATGGTGCCGTACGGCTACAAGGACTTCGCCACGACCCTGACCGACGAGGTGAAGGCGGGCCGGATCAGCGAGAAGCGGATCGACGACGCCGTCTCCCGCATCCTCACCCAGAAGTTCAGGCTGGGCCTCTTCGAGCACCCGTACGCCGACACCACCGGCGCCGCGAAGATCGGTTCACCGGCCCACCGCGCCGTCGCCCGGCAGGCGGCCGCCGAGTCGCAGGTGCTGCTGAAGAACTCGGGCGGCCTGCTGCCACTGCGCAAGAACCAGAAGGTGTACGTCGCCGGATCCAACGCCGACGACATCGGCGACCAGACCGGCGGCTGGACGGTCACCTGGCAGGGCTCCTCCGGCAACATCGTCCCGGGCACGACGATCCTGGACGGAATGCGCAGGGATGCCGGGACCATCACCTACTCCAAGGACGCCTCCGCACCCCTGACCGGCTACGACGTCGGAGTGGTCGTCGTGGGCGAGACCCCCTACGCCGAGGGCGTCGGCGACGTCGGCAACGGCCACGACCTCCAACTCTCCGCCGCCGACCAGGCGGCCGTGGACAAGGTCTGCGCCGCCATGAAGTGCGCGGTACTGATCGTCTCCGGGCGCCCGCAGCTCATAGGCGACCGGCTCGGGAAGATCGACGCCCTCGTCGCCTCCTGGCTGCCCGGCACCGAGGGCGACGGCGTGGCCGACGTCCTCTACGGCAGGCGGCCCTTCACCGGACAGCTCCCCGTCACCTGGCCCAGGTCCGAGGCCCAGCTGCCGATCAACGTGGGCGACACGTCGTACGACCCGCAGTTCCCGTACGGCTGGGGCCTGACCACTCTCACCAAAACCCCGCGAGGCGACACACCGACCCTGCGGGCACTGGCCGCCGCCGCGACGGTGGCCGAGCGGACGGGCGCGGACGAGACCGGGCGCCGGCTGGTCACCAAGGCACGCCTGATCGTCCAGAACCAGGTGGGGCAGCGGATGACCCCCGCAGTGGCGAAACCCTTCGCCGAAGCGGACCACCTGCTGCTGACCGGACGGTACGGGCAGGCGGCGCGCAAACTGCTGGAGGCCTACCGGGCGGCCTGACCTGACCGGTTCTGGGAGGCTTCGGGTAGCTTCGAACCATGAAGGGCGTACGTACCCGAAGCCTCCCAGGGCTGCTGCTGGCCCTGGCATTCGCGATCATGACCGTGCTCGCGCCACAGGCCACGGCCGCCACGAGCGTCTCGACGGCCACGGCCACGGCCAGCGTCTCGAAGATCGCCGAGGCCCTTCGCAAGAGCCCCGTCTACGTCGACCCCGCGGCCTCCGCCCAGCTGTCGGCCCCGGACGCCGGCGCACTCGCCAGGCAGATCGAGAGCGCCGGCAAACCCCTGTTCATCGCGGTACTCCCGGCCGGCTACCCCACCCGCGACCTCTTCACCGACCTGCGCACCGCCACCGGCGTCACCGGCCTGTACGCCATCCGCCTCGGCGACCGCTTCGACGCCCGCGCCGACTCCTCCGTCCTGCCCCGAACGGCCGTACGCAACCTGGTCACCAGCGTCCAGGGCGAGAACGCCAAGACCCAGCTGACCGACTTCACCGACCGCGCCCTGGCCAACATGGGCGGCAAGGCCCCCGCGTCATGGGGCACCTCCTCCGGCGGGGCCACCGGAGTCTCCACCACCGCCCTGATCGCCACGGCGGCCGTCGTGGTGGCCGCCGGTGCGGGCGTGTACACGGTCACCCGCCGCAACCGCCGCCGCCACGCCGAGGAACAGCGGGCCGCCCTGGACCGCCTGCGGGTCGTCGTGGACGAGGACATCACCGCTTTCGGCGAGGAACTGGACCGCCTCGACTTCCACCCGGCGGAGGCCGGCGCCGACGACGCCATGCGCGCGGACTACGAGCGGGCCCTGAACGCCTACGAGAACGCCAAGCAGTACATGGCCGACGCCCGCAAACCCGAGGACGTGCGCTCCGTCACCCAGGCCCTGGAGGACGGCCGCTTCTCCCTCGCCCAGCTCGCCGCCCGCCGCGAGGGCCGCCCCCTGCCCGAACGCCGCCCACCCTGCTTCTTCGACCCCCGCCACGGCCCCTCCGTCACCGACGCCACCTGGACCCCGCCCGGCGGCGCCCCCCGCGAGGTCCCGGTCTGCGCGGCCGACGCCACCCGCCTCGCCGACGGCCGCGACCCCGTCGTCCGCGAGGTCGACACCGACCACGGCCGCCGCCCCTACTGGGACGCGGGCCCCGCCTACGGCCCCTGGGCAGGCGGCTACTTCGGCGGCGGCATCCTGCCCGGCCTGCTGATCGGCACGGCCCTCGGCGGCATCATGGCGGGCCCGGCGTACGCGGCCGACTATGGGGCCGGGTACGGGGATTTCGGGGGCGGCTTCGGGAGCGGAGACTTCGGGGGTGGCTACGAGGGTGGGGACGTGTCCGGGGCGGACTTCGATCCGGGGGACTTCGGGGGCGGGTTCGGGGATGGTGGGGGGTTCGGGGACGGTGGGGGAGGTGGGGGAGGGGACTTCAGTGGTGGGTTCTGAGGGTGGGTTCAGAGGGTGGGTTCAGAGGGTGGGTTCAGAGGGTGGTTCCTGAGGGGCCGCTTCCGGTGCTTGCCCCAGCCGTTCCATCAGCGCACCCGCCAGCATCAGCACTCCCCGCTCCGTCTCGCTGAGTGACGCCAGCGCCCCGGCCAGCCAGGCGTCACGTTCGGCCATGTCCCGCTCCAGAACCCGGCGCCCCTCAGCGGTGAGCGTCAGCACCGACTGACGCCGGTCGACGCGGCTCGCTTCCCGCACGATCAGCCCGTCCTCCTCCAGCTCGGCGAAAACCCGGGTCAGCGACTGCGGCCGCTGCCGCTCCGCCGCCGCGATGGCCCCGGGCGTGGCCGGCCCGTGCCGGTGCAGATACCCGAGCACGATGAGCTGGTTGGCGCTGAGGCTGCCGTCACCGCGTTCCTGCCGGAGGCGGCGGTTCAGACGGACGATGCCGCGGCGGAGACGGGCGGCTTCGGGGAGATGGTCCATGCCGATAGATCCTACGCATTTACTTACTACTTCTCAGGTGTAATCGCCGCTATCCTGCGTCTGTGACCGCCAAATTAATACGCAACGCGTACGAAGCGGCCTTGACGATGACCGCCGTCCTGCTCTGCTGGAGCGCCGCGCTCTGGCTGGAGAGCACCGCCGGACTGCACACCGACGTGCTCGTCCTCGCGGTCGCCCTGACCCTGACCCTGTCCTCCACCCAGCGCACCGCGAACACGCGCCGCCGCGTCACCGCGCTGCTCCTGCTCCCCGCGACGGCGGCCGTGGCCCAGCTGCTCGGCCGCCTCATCGCCACGCACTACGCCGTCGGCGCGGCCGCCTACACCGCCGGGATCTCCCTGGCCATCTGGATCCGCCGCTATGGCCCGACCGCCACCAAGGTCGGCACCCTCCTGACCCTCCCGCTCGTCGCCCTCCTCGTCGTCCCGGGCCCGGCGCTGCCGCCCGAGTCCCAGGGCGCTCTGGTGAACTGGGCGTGGTCGGCGCTGATCGGGACGCTGGCCTGCGCCTGCGTATGGCTCGTACAGGCACTGGCCGACCGATACGGACCCTGGCCCGCCGAAGCCGAGGTGACCGCACCCCGCCGCGCGTCCCGCCTCCACCCCCGCCCCAGCACCCGCATGGCCCTACAGATGGCGGCCGCCGTAGCCGCGGCCTTCCTGCTGGGGCGGCTCCTCTTCGACCACCACTGGCCGTGGCTGGTGCTCACCGCATACGTCGCCGCCAGCGGCAATCGCGGCCGAACGGACGTACTGCGCAAGGGAATCGAGCGGCTCATCGGCGCGAGCGCGGGCACACTGCTGGCGACCGGCGTGGCGGCGGCCGGCGCGACGGGCCGGACCTCGGTGGCCCTGATGTTCACCGTCCTGGCAGTCGCGTTGTGGCTGCGCCCGCTCAACTACGCCTACTGGGCAGCCGGCATGACCACCGCCCTCGCCCTGCTCCTCGGCTACTTCGGCCAGGACGCGAGCAGCTTGCTGCCCACCCGGCTGGAGGGCATCGTCGTGGGCGCGGCCTTGTCTGTGGCGTCGGCCTGGTGGCTGCTACCGGTACCAAAACGACGCCCGGCTACCGCCAATACCGGCCCGCATACCGCTCCCCGGACGCATGCCACCACGCCGGCGGAGACGCCCCGTTCGCCACAGCCGTCGGCTGATCCGGATGCAGCCCGAGCCGCCACAGGGCCCGAGCACTGACGGAGAGACTGACCCGGCCGTACGGGTCCCCATCAGTCATCCGCATGCAGAAGAGGTCGCACCGAAGCTCTTCCGATGCGAAAGGCATCCAGTCGATGCCGCGTTCTCGCAGTCAACCCAAGAGGACGTGCATGGGGTGGGGCTGTCCCGGCGCCTTGCTGCACGAGACGAGGAAGACCCATTCGGTCCCTTCAGGAGGGGATGCCGTCAAGGAACTCACTCCAGGTGGCGGGGGAGAGGGCGAGGGTGGGGCCGGTGGGGATTTTGGAGTCGCGGATGTGGATGGTGGTGGGGGTGGTGGCCACTTCCAGGCAATTGCCACCCTCGCTGCCGCTGTAGCTGGACTTGAACCACACCAGGACGTCAGAGGGGCTCTGCTGCGGCGCTGCGGCAATCATGACACTCCTAGCAGTCCGTTCAGGAGGCGCACGCTCTCGTCGGGGGAGAGGGCCTGTGACCGCAGCATTCCATACTTGTGGTGATAGTCGCTGACCTCATTGGGATCATCGACGAGGAAGCCTGCGCGCTGCACCTCCAGATAGACCAGGCGATCGTGCTCGGGTGTCTCCAACAGCACCATGGGGCCGTCCAGGCCGGCGTGCGGTGTCCTGTCGGTGGGCATGACCTGGAAGCTCATGTGGACGGGTGCGGTGTACTCCAGGACCTGGCGGATCTGCTCCCGCATCACCTCCGACCCGCCGACCTCTCGTCGCAGGACGCTCTCTTCCAGGATGAAGTGGCCTACGGGCGGTCGCTCCCGGCGCCACACCAACTGGCGTTCCATGCGGGCGTTCACCCACTGCTCGGCCGTTTCGCTCTCGATTGCCGGGTACCGGTACTCGAATACGGCACGGCAGTATTCCTTCGTCTGTAACAGTCCGGGGATCACCTGTGTCTCGTACGACAGGATGCTCACTGCTTCCTGCTCGTGATCCACGAGCCCCTGGGCGAACTGCACGATCCGCTCCCGAACCGGCAGTTTGGCAACCAACACGGCCAACACCCCACCAGTTCCGAGCAGCTCGTCGAACTGCTCGGCCCGGTCAGGCTGGAGCGCCAGCCTCCCCTGCTCGATCGACCTCACCGTATCCACGTGGACGCTCGCCAACTCGGCGAACTGCTCCTGCGTGTAACGAGATTGCCTACGGCAGTGTGCCAGCACGGCCCCGACGGCCTGCCACGAACCGACCTTCTTGGGCTTCTTCGCCACGTGCATGCCGGACCCATTCCCCCGTCGCTGCCCGAAGTCCTCGTAGTGGAGTCGTAGTAATCAGCACTACGACTTCACCCATTGGTCCACTTTAGTGACGGACGGTGACACTGGCGTCATGAACGCGCAACTCCAACACCCCCACACCCGCAAGGCGTACTACCGCCGCGACCGCAGATCCGTACGCCTGGCAAGGCACTTCGCGCGTACGACGCTGGAGGACTGGGGGATCACGGAGCGCACGGACGACGTGCTGCTCTGTGTGAGCGAACTGGCCACCAACGCGCTGCTCCACGGCGTCCCACCGGGCCGTGGCTTCGCGCTCCGCCTGACGCGGCATCCCGACGGCGTCCTGCGGGTCGAACTCCACGACAGCGGAGGGGGCGAGGTCCAAGTCCCGGACCAGTGCCCGGAGTCGGAACACGGCCGGGGTCTGCTGCTGGTGGCGGCGCTCGCCGACAAGTGGGGGGTGGCTGAACGGAACCCCGGCAAGCTGGTGTGGGCGGAGTTCGCAAGTGACCGTGGGGCCGCCCGCTTCTTTGTCAGTGTCGTGATTCCGGGACCCGAGTAAAGGGCGCTCCGTTCCGCTTCGCTGCACTCCGCGTCGCCTACGGCGATCGGCCTACGGCCGACCCTTGACTCGGCCCCCGGAATCACGGGGAAGAAGCGAGCGGGCAGCCCGGGGAAAGCGGGGCCCGGGTGGGCAGCCCCTTCTCCCCACTGAGCTGCCGCCCGGCGTTCGGGGACGCGCCCGCGCCTCGCCGGCACGCCGGGTGGGATCGGCGTCGATCGCTGAGTGGGTGGGTGGCTGGGCTGCGCGCCGGGAGCGCTTTGCGGCTCGCGGGTGGTGGGGCGTGCGCGGCCGGGCGGGTGGTGACCCACAGGGCGGCACCGGCGGCATCCCACAATCCCGGCAAATTGGGTGTGGGAGTGGTGGTTGGCAGATGCGTTCCATGTCGTCCCTCCGCCACCCTCGGATGGACCTCCGGCCGGTGGGACGGATCTGCCGATCACCGTGCCTGGGCGGTGAGGGGTGAGCCGGAGGGGGTGTCTGACCGTGAGTGGAAGATATGGCTCACCAGCAAGCAATGTGACCTGCGGTTTCGCCACCCACCCATGACACATATCTTCCACTCACTCGAAGTGCCCACCGATTGTGCCCTGTATGCCGTTTATGTCCGGTGCGCTCCCGGAGTCGAGACTGCCGGTGTCGCGCACGCCCCACCACCCGCAAGCCGCTAAGCGCTCCCGGCGTGCCGGCGAGGCGCGATCGCGCCCCCGACCCCGGCCCGCAGCCCAGCTCACGTAAGGGGTGGCCTGCCCGGGCCCCCGGCTTTCCGGGCCGCTCGCTCGCTTCTTCCCCGTGCTGGAGCGGTCCGGGTCAAGGGTCGGCCGTAGGCCGATCGCCGTAGGCGACGCGGAGTGCAGCGAAGCGGAACGCAGCGCCCTTGAGGCGGGCCGTGGAGGCACGACACTGCAAAGAAGCGAGCGGCCCCCACGGTCACCTGAAAAGGGCGGGCGTGGGCTCAGGCGTTCTTGATCGCCGAGATGTCGAAGTTGAGCTTGATCTTGTCGGAGACGAGGACGCCGCCGGTCTCCAGCGCCGCGTTCCAGGTCAGGCCCCACTCGGAGCGCAGGATCTCGGCCTTGCCTTCAAAGCCGACGCGCTCGTTGCCGAAGGGGTCCTTCGCGGCGCCGTTGAACTCGAGGTCGATGGTGAGGGGCTTGGTGACGCCCAGGACGGAGAGGTCGCCGGTGATGCGGTAGTCGTCGCCGCCGAGGGCCTCCGCCTTGGTGGAGCGGAAGGTCATGGTGGGGAACTCGTCGGTCTTGAAGAAGTCCGAGGACTTCAGGTGACCGTCGCGGTCGGCGTTGCCGGTGTTGATGCTGTCCATCTTGACGTCGAGGGAGGCGGTGGACTTCGACGGGTCGGAGCCATCCAGGTGCAGCGTGCCGCTGAAGTCGAGGAAGCTGCCCTTGACGTTGGTGACCATGGCGTGGCGGGCCACGAAGCCGATCGTGGTGTGGGCCGGGTCGATCGTGTACTCGCCGGTCAGCGCGGCCAGGTCGGGGTTCACGGCAGCCGGCGCGGCGGCGGCCGGAGTGGTGGTCTCGGCGGTGTCCTTACGGCCGAAGATGCCCATGACGTGCTCCTTTGGGGGACGGGGTGGAACGGGCGAACTGATGTTGAATGTTCAACGAGGTCAACACGAACGACGGTAGACCTATTCCGTTCAATATTCAACATCATCGGTGGGCGTGTCGCCGGAATTACCGTGTGTCACCCGGTTCCCCACGGAAAGGCGCGGTGGTAGACGGCATGGGCATGACTTCCACGCGTCGCACCTTCCTCTCCGCCGCCCTCGCCGCGACGGCCCTCGCCACTACTCCCGGAACGGCCCGCGCCATGGGTGATCCCAGTGATGCGGGTGAACCAAGCGCCCCTTACGAAGCCCTCCGCCGCCGCTGGCTCGGCATCGCCCTGGGTGAGGGATACGACCCCGCCGCCCAGCCCTACGCCGCCCGCCTCGCCCGGACCGGTGAACTCGCCCGTTCCTTACGGGCCTCCATGGCCCCGACCGCCACCTCCCTCTGGCCCGGGTATCCCTTCGACCCGCCCGCCGGCATCACCCAGAGCTACAGCCGCCTCTGGACGATGACCCAGGCGTACGTCCAGGACGGCACCGGGTCCACCGGCGACGCAAGCCTCCTCGCGGACGTGCTGCGCGGCCTCGACCATCTCTCCGCGACCGTCTACAACCCCGCCACCACCCGCTACGGCAACTGGTGGGAGTGGCAGATCGGCAGCCCCCGCCTCCTCATGGACATCACGGCCGCCCTGTACGACCGCCTCGGCGCCGCCCGGGTCGCGACAGCCTGCGCCGCCGTCGACCACTTCGTCCCGGACACGATGCTCACCGACTACTCCGGCACCTCCACCGGCGCCAACCGCGTCGACCTGTGCCGCAGTGTCGCCCTGCGCGGCATCCTCGGCCGGACCGCCGACCGGATCGCGCTCGCCCGGGACGCGCTCTCGCCGGTCTTCCCGTACGTCACGACGGGCGACGGGCTGTACGCCGACGGCTCGTTCGTCCAGCACACCTGGGTCGCGTACTCGGGGACGTACGGGCAGGTCATGCTCGACGGGCTCGGGCGGCTGCTCACGCTGCTCGCCGGGTCGCAGTGGGCGGTCACGGATCCGCAGCGGCAGAACGTCCTCGACAGCGTCGAGCACGCCTACGCGCCCCTCATCCATGACGGGTTGGTGATGGACTGCGTCAACGGGCGAGCCATAAGCCGGGGTTACCTGAAGAGCGACGACCTGCACGTCATGCGCAGCGACCACTTCCACGGGCAACTGCTCATCGCCTCCCTGGCGCTGCTGGCGGGCGCCGCGAGCGAGGGGGAGCGGGAGCGGTGGCACGGCCTTGTCAAGGGGTGGATCGAACGGGACACCGAATACCCCGTCCTGACGGCTCCCCAGCTCGACGTCGCCGACCTGGCCCGGCTGCACGCCGTCGCCGCGGCCCCGGTGGCCGCCGCGCCCGAGCCCACCGGGCACCGTCTCTTCGCCGCCATGGACCGAGCCGTGCACCGGCGTCCCGGCTTCGTCGCGGCCCTCTCCATGTCCAGTGACCGCATCGCCTCCTACGAGTGCGGCAACGGTGAGAACCCGCGCGGCTGGCACACGGGCGCCGGGATGCTCTGCTGGTGGGCCGCCGGCCGGAGCGGGCAGCACGACGGCCAGTACACGGACTGGTTCTGGCCCACCGTGAACTGGTACCGGCTGCCCGGCACCACCGTCTCCACCAAGCCCCTCGCCGACCGCGCCGGTGGTGAATGGGGCGCGCCGAAGCCGGACGTGCGCTGGGTCGGCGGCACGACGGACGGTGAGTACGCGGCGGTCGGCCAGCATGTGAAGGGCCTCGACTCCACGCTGGAGGCCCGCAAGTCCTGGTACTTCGTCCCGGACGCGGTGATCTGCCTCGGCGCCGGTATCACCTGCGCCGACGGTGTCCCGGTCGAGACGGTCGTGGACAACCGGAATCTGGGGGAGGGCGGCACGCAGGCCTTCGTACGCGGGCCGGGATGGGCGCACCTGGACGGCCACGGCGGCTGGATCCTGCCGCACGGGGGCCGCGGCCTGCCCGCCGTGCCCGCCCTGCGCAGTCTGCGCGAGGACCGCACCGGCGCCTGGTCCGACATCAACACCACCAGTACGACGGAGCGGCGCACCCGGCGCTGGCAGACCCTCTGGCTGGACCACGGCATCGATCCGAGTAACGCCACGTACGTCTACCTCCTCCTGCCCGGCGCCTCCCGCCATCAGGTCACCGCCCGCGCCGCCGACCGGCACTGGCTGTCGGTGCTCGCCAACGACGCCCGCCGGCAGGCGGTCGCCGTGCCCTCCCTCGGGCTGGTCGCCGCCAACTTCTGGCAGGGCGCCGCTGCCGGGCCGCTGGCCGCCTCCGCGGGGGCGAGCGTGCTGGTCCGGCGTCGGGGGCGGACGGCTAGGCTCTGTGTCGGCGAGCCGCCGCGCACCGGCGAGCCGCTGGAGATCGTCTGGGATCATCCGGTGCGTGCGGTGCTGCGGGCGGACGACTCCGTCGAGGTCCTTTCGGCGGACCGCCGTTTGAGGGTCCGTGTCACTCCGGGGATGGCATGCGCCACGCACGAATGTGTGGTGGCCCTGCGGTGACGGCTTTGTGGCCAACCTACAACGGGCATGGCCCCTGAGCAGTCGGAACGGCTGCATCCCGTGGTGGTTCTGTTCAGTGGTACCAGTAAAACGGGCCGGAGACTGTACGGAGTCGACGGCTCGCTTTCCTTGGTGTCCTTCGTAAGGTCACTACATGACCGTTTTGGAAGAGACGACGGGTGAGCCGACGGACGTGCCGAGCACCGAGCCGACGGACGCGCGCGGGCGGGTCGCCGAGCTGCACGAGATTCGTGCGCGGGCCGTCGCGGGCCCCAGCGAGAAGGCCACCCAGGCACAGCACGCCAAGGGCAAGCTGACGGCCCGGGAGCGGATCGAGCTGCTGGTGGACCCGGGTTCCTTCCAGGAGGTCGAGCAGCTGCGCCGGCACCGGGCGACCGG
>NZ_JBIAVX010000040.1:0-33696 GCF_042894725.1 Streptomyces sp. NPDC001480
ACCGCAGTGGCGACCGGCAGCTCAACCGGGCCTTACACACGATCACGCTGATCCGGATGCGGCTGGACGCGGCCACGAAGACGTACGTCGCCCGCTCGGCGGCGGCCTCGGCGGTCAGCCGGCCCTTGTCGACGGAGCGGGCCAGGGACTTGCCGAGCCCGCCGGGGTGATCCGACCCGGCAACGGACACCGGTCGCGGCGGTCGCCCTTGGGGGCGACCGAGGATCGCAATTGCACGAGCGTCGTCGCCGGCGGCACCCCCAACCTGGTGGCGGTTGCCCTTCGGGGCGACCGAGGATCGCAACGAGGACACCTTCACCACGGAGACCAGTGGTTTCGGGTGGCGGTCGCCCTTCGGGCGATCGAGGATCGCAACTCGATAGAACAGGCAGTAAGGTTCCCCGCGCCCGCGGGTGTAGATACGCCCGTCTCGCCAGGACTCAGCAGCACCGGCACCACCAGGCTGGTCACCTTACCCTCGCCCGGCTGCATCCGCAGCGCCCGGCCCACGACCCTCCAATGGCTCGACCAGTCGGTCGGCCCAGCCTCACCGACTTGCTGTGTGGCGCACTATGCGACATGCGGCTACAACTCGCTCTGCCGATCCCAATACTCCGCGGGGAGGATAGGGGAACGGCGGTAACGTTGGACCAACCGTTCGAAGTTTCGCCCTTCCAGCGGTGATGAGCGCGTGCGGCGATCCAAAATGTATGGCTCGATGGCGGACCAAACTTGAGGTGGTGATCGATGGAAGCATGCCAGTACTAGGTCGAAGTCAAGAAGACCCTTCTCGACCAGGATACCTAGCATCTCAAGTTGATCGTGAAGTTGCCAGAAGATGTGGAAATCCTCGGTGCTCATTTGGTTTGGATCGAAGGCTTCAGGAGATCCAAACTCGCCTGACAGGAGCCGGTGACGGAATTGACGTGCTCCGGTTGTATGATATTTTTCCTGGAAAGAGATGAGCAGGTGCACGTGCCGGGACAGGCGCGCTTCCCTGATCTGTGAATAGGCGAAAAAAGAGGCGACGATTACCACTCCGCTACCGATCGCGGCACTGACTGCACTGATGGCTGTCCATGTGTCCCCCATGTCTCCAGTACACCAGTCAGCCAAGCCAGCGGGTAGATGTAGCGGTGGTGTTACTTGGGCCAACCGCCTGGAAAGCTGATCAGTGCCTGTTGCCAGTGGTGCAATTGGGGACAGCCATCGCTCGGCGTGCTCGCCCTTCGCTGCGAACTATCGGCTGGGAGGTCTCCGCTGATGGCCATTGCGGTCGGTTGTGGCTGCGGTGGTTGCTGTACTCCACTGCTGTACAGCAGCAAACCGCCGAGCGCTTGGAGGAGATGAGGTGCAGACTCGTATGGCTGTGAGCCCGCCTCAGCGGCCAGGAAGCGGCGGTGCTCTACCCCAAGCACCAGCTGATCCAACTGAGATACCAGGGCTCCGGCGTATATCCGAGTTGGCTGGGCGTTGAATCTGCTGGCCATATGGACTAGTGCAACGGGTTGAGGTCTGCGATCTTCGCCAAGATGAGAGCATGGTCGACAGCGATGATGCGGCGACGACGTCCCAGAGGAGTCGTTTCGACGCCGTGCACAAATGGGCTGCTACAGCTGCGGCTGTTGCAGCCCTGGTCTTTTCGTTGTATAACTTCGCTGAATTTCAAAAGAAGCCTGAAATCGATCTGGTGCTTCCACATCTCATGCGCATCGGACTGGTGGGCAAGGATACCCATTTCTATCTTCAGCCGACAGTGTCCACCAGAGTAAAGACCCAGGATGTCGAGGTCATCCGTGATGCACGCTTCCAGCTGACTCCCGTCGGATCGATTTCCTCTTCGAAGAGACCGGTTTTCTATTGGAAAGAGGTCGGTACGTGGAACTTCGACCCCGCTGCTGAATGGATCTCGTATAGATGGTCGGGCGATCCCGCCCCATTCCTCGTCAGCCAGGACAAACCTCAGCAGCCGATCTTCTTGTTCCAGGCCGACGGCTGGAGCTTCCAGCCAGGCCGGTATGAGGGGTCACTCCAGCTGAGCCGAACAGGGAATCGCAGCCCACTGGTCAAGAAATTCTGCCTGATTATTTCGAAGAAAGCCGTTGATGAAATCCGCGGCGGAGCAAGCCGGGAGGACATCTTTTATTGGCGCAATGACATGCCCAAGGCCATGGCCTCCAGCGAATATTCCGGCTGCTACGTAAGGGAAGCGGAGTGGCGAGGCTAAAGGTTGCAGTGTCTCTCCTGAAACGTTTGCGGGTCCGCAGCGCGCGGAGTCCCCAAACGATCGATGATCCTGCCCGGCCGCAGACTTCGAGATCCCAAACAACGGGGACAGCTGCCGCAGCGTCAGATTGGTTTGCCAGTACGCCGCCACCAACAAGGACACCTCCGGCGCGACCGTCGCCGACGCCCCCGCACCACACATGTGGCACTCGGCCGTCAACCCGGCCCCCGGTCTGCCGGCCGACGACGAGCAGGTCACCTCCCGGATCGAGGACACCGACGACGGCCAGATCCTCGTGCAGGCCACTGGCGAGCGGCCTTGACTGCCCCGGACCCGCGCCGCACAAGGCGCTGCTGCAGCCGCTCGAACGCCAGCCACCCCCGCTCCCACACCATCAGCTCGCCATCCAGCCCGGTGTCCGCCAGCAGTGCGCGAGCGCCGCCTCCTGGATCTCGGGAAACGATGCCGTCATGTCCGTCCCTTGCCGGGAGCGCAACAGCACCCGGCCGCCCGCGAACACGGCGAGCTGAGCGCGGTAGCCGTCCCACTTGACTTATGCGCTGTTGAGCTGTCCGCGAGATATGGTCCAGCGCCATGTCGATCACCGGATGGCGAGTGCACTTCACTCGCCGGGAGCAGACGTGGCCGCAGCAAGTGACCGCCTTCCTGAGGGTCTTCAGCGCGCTGTTCACCAGGCTTGATGAGCGGTTGGACACCTGGGGCGTACCCGAGAGGCAGCCGTTTCTGATCAGCCCGACGGGCGGGTACGACGTCGCGTTGAACCGGTACTTCTCGGTGTGGCTGACATCCTCTCCATGGAATACACAGGCTGCGCACGCTCGGGACCTGCGTACGTTCTTCGACTTCCTGTGGTTCGCCCGTGGACAATGCGACTGGAGACACGCCACGGTCGACGATCGTGCGGCGTACGAGTGGTGGCGTCGGCGCGATGAGAACGGGCCGCGGGTAGAGGACGGGACGTGGGACCGGGAGGTCTCGACGGTCAACCAGTTCTACCTGTGGGCGATCGAACAGGATCTCGTTCGGGCGAATCCGATCCGCCAGCGCGCGGCTGCGGCCTGGTCGCCGTGGAGCAGGTCGGCGGGCTCGGCTGGGGTACGGCAGGTGCCGGCGGAAGCGTCGCATACCGGGCCTCGCCGGGAGGTGAGGTGGCTACCGCCGACGTCGTACCGACTGTGGCGGAACGTGGGGCTGTGCGGGTTCGACGCGGGAGAGCTGCCCCGTGCGGCGTTCCGCGGCAGGTGGGCGGCACGTAACGCGGCGTACACGGACTCCATGATCCGTACCGGGCTGCGGCTGTGTGAGCAGTCGGCGCTGACGGTGTTCGAGTTGCCGCCGATGCCGCCGCCGGGATCGGGCATCGTCAACGCCCGCGCGGTGCTGCCGCACGCGATTGCCAAGGGCCGCTCGGGGCGGGCGGTGTACTGGCCGGTGTCGGCGCTGCGGGATGTGCGCGACTACATGGAGTGGGACCGGCGGGAGATGCTCGACTACGGCCACTCGCGCGGCTTCTATACCCCGACTCGAAGGTCGCTGCTGGTGGAGGATCCGGCTCGTCCTCGGGTGCGGATGGCCGCTGGGTGGGTGCCGGTGGCCCGCCTAGATGAGGCCGAGCGACGACGGCTGCTGGTGGCCACGCCGGACGGTGGGTGGGAGCCGGCGATGGTGTGGCTGAACCAGTGGGGTCTGCCGATGACGATGTCCGGATGGAAGCAGGTCTTCGCCGACGCCAACGAGCGGTGCCGCGCCCAGAACGTCGACGTGCACGCGACTCCGCACATGCTGCGCCATTCGTACGCGGTGATCACTCTGGAGCTGTTGTGGCGGGGGCATTTGCAGGCGTTGGGCGAGATGAACGAGCAGCAGCGGCTGACGTATCAACGGGTGTTCGGGGATCCGTTGAACTGGGTGCGGATCAGGCTCGGTCACCGGTCGGCGACGACCACGGCGATCTACCTGCACACGTTGCAGGAGCGGGAGATGCGCACGCGACTGGAGCTCATCCCGGAAGGGGCATGGGAGCCTGCCGGGGTCAGTGACGAGGGCTGGCTTGAGCAGCCGGCGGTCGCCGAATGATCCGGGGCGTGCCGAGGGCGCGCCGCGGGAGCGCGGCGGCGGTACCGGACGGCTTCTACCAGCCGCCGCCCGTGGTGGAGGTGCCCGAGGACGGCGGTTCGCCGGTGGTGCGGTTCGTGGGCGAGGACGGCCGTGAGTGCGTGTTCTGGTTCGCCGGGCTGCCGCTGCCGGGGATGCACCGGGACTTCGCGCACGCGCTCGGCACCCGGATCGGGCCTGGGGGTGGGCGGCGGACCCAACGGGCGGCGATGGGGCAGTGGCAGTCGATCAAGCGGTTCCTCGTCCTGCTGGACCGGCTTCCGGTGCCGCCACAGCGGGTGGAGGAGCTACGGGTGCGGCACCTGGAGCGTTACCTGATGTCGCGCAGGGAGACGTGCAGCGAGAAGTCGGCCCGCAAGAATCTGCAGGACCTGCTGCTGCTCATGCGAGAGTTGCCCGGCCAGGACCGGCTTCATGGCACAGCGGCGGACTACCTCGGACAGCGCGGCCACGGGGTGGATGCCCAGCAGACCGGCCAGCCCGGCTACTCCGATCGCGAGCTGGCGGCCATCACGGCCGCCGCCCGCTCCGACGTGGTGGCCATCCGCGACCGGATCGCCGCTGGCGAGCGACTGCTGAAGCAGTTCCTCACCGAGCCCGGAGCCCTGTCTGCGGCCGAGCGCGAACAGGGCGCCCGACTGGAGGCGATGGCCCGTACGGGCCGGGTCCAGGTCGACTACCGAGGGCTATCCGTGGGCGAGTATCCGGCAGCCTGCTACGAGCAGGCCCGGCAGCTGTTCGTGGTCGCCGAGGACCTCACCCCGCTGATGATCTACGCGGCGGTACTGTCCGGCCGGAACCCGGAGACGCTGAAGGAACTGCCCGCCGAGCACCGTTTCCTGGAAGGCCGTGCGGTGGCGGTGACCTTGACCAAGCGCCGGCGCGGCAAGGCCAACTCGCACACCAGCGTGCACTGGAGTGTAGATGACGATCCGGCCCGGCAGATGAAGACGGCCGGCAGCTTCTACCTGCTGTTGCACCGGATTATGGCCCGCAGCCGGGCGTTTTCTGGCACGGCATCGGTGTGGTCGATCTGGGCAGGCAACGGCCACGGAGCCGTCAAGAACGCGTCGACTGGCGGACACACCGGCGCGTTCGACGCCGAACTGGCCCGCAAGCTCAGGCTCGGGCAGTGGGCGGCCCGCCACGGCCTGGTCGGTGATAGCGGTGCACCCCTGCAGATGCGCCTCACCCGGATCAAGACAACAGTCGAAGCGCGCACGGCCAAGCAGGTCGGCGGCCACCTGCCGTCCGCGCGCCTGACCAACACCGCGCAGACCTCCTTCGCGCACTACCTGCGCGCGGACCCGTTCATCACCGAGTGGGCCGCCGACGTGCTGACCGAGGCGATCACCGACGCCGAACGGCAGGCCCGTTCTGTCGTGGTCCGCCTGGGCGGCGCCGACCCCAGTGCCGTGCCGGAGTCCGTACAGCGACGGGCCGAGGCGGGCGCACTCGACACGCTCGCCACCTCGTGCCTGGACATCGAGCACCATCCCAGCGGCGGCCGGTGCCGCAAGTCGTTCCTGAGCTGCTTCGGCTGTTCCAACGCCCTCGTACTGGAGCGGCACTTGCCCGCTCTGCTTGCCCTGATCGACGCGCTTCGCGAGGACCTCCAGCGGCACGATGTCGAGCAGTGGGGCGCCCGGCACGGCGCGACCTGGCAGATCCTCACCCGCGACATCCTGCCCCGCTTCAGCCCCGCCCAGCGCGCCGCCGCAGCGCAGGTGAAACCGGTCCTGCCGCTCGACCTGCTGGACGGCCCGAAGGAGCTGCCGTGACCAGCGTCCCGGAAACCCCCGTGCGGCCAGCTGCGGTGCCCGGTGATGCCCTGGTGCTGGCCAAGCGTCCGCTGCGCGACGATGTCGTGCTGGAGGAGACGTCCCGGTACGCCGATGACATGTGGGTGCTCACGCCGGCGTGGCTTCGGGCGGACCGCAAGTTGTTCCGGCTGGACTTCACCGTTCTGCCGACACCGCTGGTCGACGTCACCAAGCACCTGTTCTACGCGCTGCTCACTCAAGACATGCCGCCCGGGGAGCTGCCCTTGGCAATTGAAAGCATCCGCACCTACTACGGCTGTGTGCGCCGCTTCCTGCTGTGGGTCCATGCCTGCGGCCGCACTCTGGGGCAGGTCACCGGCGAGGACCTTGACGACTATCACCGGGAGGTCACCTTCTTGCGGCTGTCCGGCACCGCCACACGCTGCCACCGGCGGGCGGTGCGGATGCTGTGGGTCTACCGGACCGGCTGCCTGATCACCTCGGGCAGGACCCGCTGCGCCGTTCGGCCTGGCAGGCATGGGCGCGTACTCACCGCAGAACCCCTGGCGAGAACCTCACCGACCGAATCCCCGAGCAGGTCGTGGGCCCGCTGCTGACCTGGGCGTTGCACTGGGTCGACAACTTCGCGGTCGATGTCCTGGCCGCCCGCAGCGAGCGCGATGCCATCGACACCCGCTCACCCGCCGGGCCCGATCTGCTGACAGCCCTGGGCGACCTGCTGGACGGCTACCGGCGCCGCAGGCACCCGCTTCCGGCGGCTCCGGCGAGTCTTGCCACCGCGCGCCGCGGGCATCCCTTCCCCAGCACCAGTTACCTGGCCCGCCTGCTGGGCTATCCCGAGCACCGGGTGGACAAGCCCCGCCCACGGCAGATGATCGCCGATGCCGCGTGCGGCGTCGGCGTCGATACCGATTGCCCGCTCACACACGCTGTCCAGGGCCGGCTGGACGGCGCACCGTGGCTGGAACGGATCTCGTACTACGAGGTTGGACGGCTGGAACGGCTGCTGCAGGTGTCCTGCTTGATCGTGATCGCCTACCTCTCCGGCATGCGCGACTCCGAGATCAAACACCTCAAGCGCGGCTGCCTGAGCATCCAGCGCGCCCCGGACGGCCACGTTTACCGGCACCGGCTGCGGAGCCTCGCCTTCAAAGGCGAAGACGTCCACGGCGTGGAGGCCACCTGGATCGTCACCGCCCCCGTCGCCCGGGCCATCGCCGTCCTGGAACGGTTCCAGCCGGATGACCAGCCCTACCTGTTCGCGCCGCCGCCCAGCTCACGCAGCTACCGCCAGCGCCGCACGCCCTTCCCGGTGCCCAGCAGCAACACCACCATCAAAGACATCGCATTCCTGATCTCCTGGATCAACACCTACTGCACCGAACGCGGGCGTCCGGACGGGGTTCCCGAGGAGCGGGGCCGACCGCCTCGGCTGACCACGCGCCAGTTCCGGCGGACCCTGGCCTGGTTCATCGCCCGCCGCCCCGGCGGCACCATCGCCGGGGCCCTGCAGTACCGCCACCAGTGCATTCAAATGTTCGAAGGCTATGCGGGCACCAGCGACTCCGGGTTCCGCGACGAGGTCGAGGCCGAAGAAGCCCTCGCCCGAGGCCAGTTGCTCGCCGACATGGCTGCAGAGGACCGCCCGGCGCTGACCGGGCCGGCCGGTGCGGAAGCCGAAGCCCGCCTCGCCGAGTTCGCCCGCCACGCCGCCTTCGACGGCCAGGTCGTCACCGACGAAGCCCGCCTGCGCCGCATCCTCGCCCGCCACGACCCGCACGTGTACCCGGGGACCTTCCTCACCTGCGTCTACAACCCCGACCGCGCCCTGTGCCGGAATCCGGCCAGCGCTACCGACCAGCCGGTCATGGCCGACTGCCAGCCCCTGGCCTGCCGGAATACGGCCCTCACGCCCACCAACCACCAGGCCCTCACCGGCCACCTCACCGAACTGGAAAAGACCCTGAACGACGGCGACCGTCTCGCCCCCTACATCCTCCATCGCCTTCAGGAACAGCACCGTGAGACGGCCGCCTTCCTCGCCCGCCACGCTCCGGAGACCGCCCCGTGAAACGTTCCCTGCCCGACGCCGACACCGTCAAGGCTGCCATCGACGCTGTCCTTGAGGAAGCGGCCACAAGCGGGCGGCGGCCGACCATCACAGCGGTCGAGCGCCGCCTCGGCATCCCGCACGCCACCTTCCACCGCCATTACACCAACCTCATCGACACGCACTTTCGGCCTCGCATCCCCGCGCCTGCACTGCCCACGACGCACCCGGAGTCCCCGCCCGATGTGAGAAGGGAGGAGAACCTCAGCCGACTGCGACAGGAGAACACCGACCTGCGCCGGACTCTCGCGCTGTACGAGGAGGCCATCCGACAGCTTGCCCTCGAAAACGACGCCCTGCGCAAGGGGGCCACAGTCGTTCCCCTGACCACCCAGAGGCGACCTTGCCCGCCATCACCGTCCTGACCCGGACCATTGGCGCGGCCCAGCCCCGCCGGCCTCGAAGCTGGGGTGGGCGATGCAGTGGGGGATGGTGCGGATGCTCGGCATGCTTCTCACCGAGAACCCAGCATCGGGACTGGTCTCCGCGGTGCGGTTCGTCGCAGACCAGGTAACAGATCTGCCCATAAGCGGCAATCGGCGGTGCCCGGCATCCTGACGCGGGTACGGTCCGATTGGAACTTCCGGTCGGCTTTGAGGGGGGTCGTCATGTTTCCAGGTGTCGAGATCGCGGCGGGCTACGTGTTTGCGTGGGCGGTGCGCAAGGCGAGGCGGATCGGGGGGCGTGCGGACAGCGAGGTCGACCGGGCTCTGGACGCCGGGATGGACCGTCTCCACTCCGTGGTCAGCGGCAAGCTCGGGCAGGACCCGGCACTGGAACGGGCTCGGGAGGAGGCCGAGGAGGGCCGGGAAGAGCTTTCCGAGCGTACCCGGCGGCGGCTGGCGGACTCCCTCGACGAGGCCGCCGAACGCGACGAGGAGTTCGCGGCCGCGTTAAAGGCCGCGGTGGAGGAAGTGCAGGCCGCAGGCAGGATGACCGCCTCCGACAACGGCATCGTCATCGGTGGCAACGCGGAGATGCACGCGGAAGGCGGATCCGTTGTGGCCATGCGGATCGACGGCCCGGTCACGACCGGGGGCGCAAACCCTCAGCAGCCGGGTGCGGCCAAGGGCTGACCGCACCCGGCACCACGACCGCCCCGGCCGGAGTTGCCGTGCCTGCCGGGACGACGCCCGCCATCAGTGCCTCCAACGACAGCATCGCCGCGGGGGAGATCGGCCAGGTCAACCAGTACGCGGCCCCGCGGCCGCCGGCCCGGTGGCCGCACCAGGTGGGCACCCCGCCCCCAGCGGCTGCCTACTTTCAGCACCGCGCCGAAATCACTGAGCTCGCGGAAGCGCTGGCTGGCGGTGGCGCGGCTGTCCTGGGGCAGGCAGCCCCCAGCGCCCGCGCAGGGCTGTCGGCAACGAGTGGTGCTGCGGGTGTGGTGGCGGGGCTCGGAGGAGTCGGCAAGAGCCAGCTCGCCGCCCACTACGCCCGCAGCGCGATGGAGGACGGCGAGGTGGACGTGCTGGTGTGGGTCACCGCTGCCACCAAGGCCGCCGTCGTCGGCACCTACGCCGACGCCGCCGCCCAACTGATCGGCTCGGCCGCGCCCGAGGATCCGGAACTGGCGGCAGAGGCGTTCCTGGCCTGGCTGGCACCCAAGGCCATCCAGCCCCGGTGCCGATGGCTGATCGTGCTGGACGACCTTGCCGACCCGACAGCAATGAGGGGACTGTGGCCGCCGCCTTCGCCGACCGGACGGACGCTCGTGACCACCCGCCGTCAGGACCCCGCCCTGCTCGCCGGCCGCCATCTCATCACCGTCGGCGTCTTCTCACCCGGCGAGTCTCGCGCATACCTCGCGGGCGTGCTCGACCGCTACGGCCTGGCCCAGTCCCTTGAGGAGCTGGACGCACTTGCTGGTGACCTCGGCCACCTGCCCCTCGCCTTGGCCCAGGCCGCCGCCTACATCGGCGAACTCGCCGACACCGGCATGACCCCCACCGCGTACCGGCGCCTGCTCGCCGACCGCACCACCGCCCTGCGCGACACCGCTCCCAGCGTCCTGCCCGACGAGCAATCCCTCACCGTCGCCGCCACGTGGTCGCTGTCCATTGAACACGCAGATACCCTCCGCCCCGCGGGCCTGGCCCGCCCCATGCTCAACCTCGCCGCCTTCCTTGACCCCAACGGCATCCCCGGCACCGTCCTCACCAGCATCCCTGCCCGTGTCCATCTCGCTCACCATCGGACTGCAGACCGACCAAGCGAGGTTCATACAGCAATATCCGCAGACCAGGCACCCGCCCTAGTCAAACGCCGTGGTCTGATTGCCCGCTTTGCCCGTCGCGCTGGCACGAACCCGGCTGCTCCTTCGGTGACCGATCAAGAGGCCCGAGCGGCGTTGAGCGCTCTTCGCCGTCTCAGCCTCATCGAGCACACACCGAACGCCCCAGCGACCGCCGTCCGCATCCACCAGCTCGTCCAGCGCGCCGTTCGCGACACCCTCGACCCCGAACAGCACCAGCCACTGGCCCGCACCGCCGCCGACGCCCTCCTCACCGCATGGCCCGACGTCGAACGCGACACCGCCCTCGCCGCAGCCCTGCGCGCCAACACCACCGCCCTCGCCGACAAAGCTGGGGACTCGTTGTACCGGCCGGACGTCCACAGCGTGCTGTACCGGGCGGGGCACAGTCTCGACAACACTGGCCAAGTCACAGCTGCCTGCGATTACTTCCACCACCTCACCATCGCCACAACCCTCCACCTGGGCCCGGACCACCCCGACACCCTCGCCGCCCAGGGCAGCCTCGCCTCCTGTCGGGGGAAGGCGGGGGATGCCGCGGGTGCGGCCGCCGCCACCGCCGAACTCCTGAAAGACCAGCTGCGGGTGCAGGGCCCGGACCACCCCGACACCCTCACCACCCGGATGAACCTCGCCTCCTGGCGGGGTGAGGCGGGGGATGCCGCGGGTGCGGCCGCCGCCTTCGCCGAACTCCTGAAGGACCGGCTGCGGGTGCAGGGCCGGGATGACCCTGACACCCTCACCACCCGGCACAACCTCGCCTCCTGGCGGGGTGAGGCGGGGGATGCCGCGGGTGCGGCCGCCGCCTTCGCCGAACTCCTGAAGGACCGGCTGCGGGTGCAGGGCCCGGACCACCCCGGCACCATCACCACTCGGAACAGCCTCGCCTCCTGGCGGGGTGAGGCGGGGGATGCCGCGGGTGCGGCCGCAGCCTTCGCCGAACTCCTGAAGGACCGGCTGCGGGTGCAGGGCCCGGACCACCCCGACACCCTCACCACCCGGCACAACCTCGCCTCCTGTCGGGCTAGGGCGGGGGATGCCGCGGGTGCGGCCGCCGCCTTCGCCGAACTCCTGAAGGACCGGCTGCGGGTGCTGGGCCCGGACCACCCCGACACCCTCACCACCCGGATGAACCTCGCCTACTTGCGAGGGAAGGCGGGGGATGCCGCGGGTGCGGCCGCCGCCACCGCCGAACTCCTGAAGGAGCAGCTGCGGGTGCTGGGCCCGGACCACCCCGACACCCTCACCACCCGGATGAACCTCGCCTACTTGCGAGGGGAAGCAGGGGATGCCGCGGGTGCGGCCGCCGCCACCGCCGAACTCCTGAAGGAGCAGCTGCGGGTGCAGGGCCCGGACCACCCCGACACCCTTACCACCCGACGCCACCTTGCCCGGTGGCGGGGTGAGGCGGGGGATGTCGCGGGCGCGGGCGCCGCCACCACCCAGCTCCTGAAGGACCAGCTGCGGGTGCTGGGCCCGGAACACCCTGACATCTTCACCACCCGAAACCACCTTGCCTTCTGGCAGGCTAGGGCCGGGGATGTCGCGGGTGCGGCCGCCGCCTTCGCGGAACTCCTGAAGGACCGGCTGCGGGTGCTGGGCCCGGACCACCCTGACATCTTCACCACCCGGATGAACCTCGCCTACTTGCGGGGTGAGGCGGGGGATGCCGCGGGTGCGGCCGCCGCCACCGCCGAACTCCTGAAGGACCAGCTGCGGGTGCTGGGCCCGGACCACCCCGACACCCTCACCACCCGGAACGACCTTGCCCACTGGCGGGGGGAGGCGGGGGACGCTGCGGGCGCGGTGGTCGCCCTCGCCGACCTGCTAGACGATTGCCTGCGGGTGCTGGGCTCGGACCATGCCGTCACCCTCACTACCCGGCGCGGCCTCGCCCACTGGCGGAGTTTGCTACGCGATGCAGGCGTCGAGTAGCGACGATACCCGCGGCACTGCTCACGAACCTGCGACGGGCGCAGCAGTGTCGGCAACCCGCATCGGGCATCGTCATCTGCCGCTACGCCAATGTCGCCTTTCGCCAAACCTGGTTGCTCACGGACACCGGAGTGGACAACGGACAGAATCAACCCTGTCCATAACTTCGGCTCGACTGCCCACCCGGAGGGCAGCACAGGGCTGTCCACGTCCAAGGTCAGCATCGGTTCAGGCAAGGACCATGTCTGGTGAGAAGCCCTCCACACGAGCCACCGCAGTCACGACGAGCGTCCAGCTGCCCGCCAGCTGGCCCCGGGTTGTCGAGGGCGATCAGGGTCATGGCCCGCGCATTCGGGGTGGAGGGCGATCCACCCCTGCAACTGGAACGCCCTACGGGATACCCGTCGTCGGCGTCTTGTCCTTCGCGGAGTACCGCACCGCCTCGAAGCCGCCGGGTTCACCGACGTCGAAATACCCGATGAGATGGTCTCGGCCTGGATTGCGGGGCGTCCGCGACCGGACCAGTCTGGAAGGAGGGGGAGCGACGGGGAGCCGCCTCTGACGGCAGGTGAGTGGTGATGATGAACTGGGAAGAGACACAGCAGCAGGAAATAGATAGTGCGATATCTCACGCTCTGGAGAACGACCCGGAAATCATCTCGGGTATGGCGGATGCCCACATTTCTCCAGACGAATTAAGGAAGGAGATAAAGAAGAAGCGGGACAAACTGGAGTCCGCTTATGCGCCCGAGTTCAGCCGACTCCAGGAGCTTGAGGCGCGGACCCGGGCCATGGGTGAGGCACTCGCCGCGAAGACCCGATGGGCCATACCGAGGAGAGTCCTCGTGCTCCTGGTCGCGTTCGTCGGGGCTGCGATCGGCCTGCTCTTCGCCGCGGCCTTCTTCGTCACCGGCGGAATCGCCGGAAACGCCGCCGGTGTCTTCATCGTCCTCGCCATGGGCGCGATCGGGTGGCGTGCTGTGCACAGTAAGGTCCGTGGCCGCCGGCGCGGGGCCGCCGCGGCGGAGCGGTACCTGGTGCTGAAGAGCAATCTGGAGACCGCGCGCAGGGACTGGAAGGCGGCCCTGCGGTGGCGAGCGGTGCCCACGCTCCTGCGGGAGGAGATCAACGATCGGAGACCCTCGTACTCCCTCTCTCTCGACATCCGTGACCCCAAAGGGCTGGCGGAGCTGGAGGACCCGCAGTTCCTCATCACGGTGCCCGCGGTGCGGGAGATCGACCAGCTGATCTCGACGATGCCCGGCGGCAGCATCGGCATCTCCGGGCCCCGTGGCGTCGGGAAGACCACGTTGCTGCGGCACTACTGCTCCAAGGAGCACGCCCCGGTCGCGGAGTCGCTGGCCGACAAGCCACCGGTACGAGTGCTGGTCCCGGCGCCGGTCAAGTACGACGCGCGGGAGTTCATCCTGCTGCTCTTCTCCAGGGTGTGCGCCGCCGTCGTACCCGATGACTACCTGTCCCGGCGGTCCCGCGGGGAGGAGGAGGAGGGTTCAGCGGCTTCCACACCGCTGGACATCGTCGTCATAATCGTCCTCGCGTTCGCGGGCTGCTGGGGGGTCGCCCTGCTGATCATCGCCGGCAAGCACTGGACACCGCCGGCCCATCTGGCCTCGGCCATCATCCTGATCTTCGCCTCCTGCCTGGGCGGGGTCTTCTGGACGACCTACCGCGGGGACCGCCGGCGGGGCGCCGACGAGTCCGCCGCGATCGAGGCGGCTCACGGCTCGGAGGCGGCCGAGGCTTCGATACTGCTCCGTGGGCTGGTGTACCAGCAATCGATGTCTCGAACATGGTCCGCCGGGATCAAGACCCCCGTGGGCATCGAGGCCGGTTCCTCCGCGAATACGACGATGACCGAGAATCCCATGGGATTCCCCGAACTCGTGGCCCGGCTGAACGGCTTTTTGCGGACACTGAAGCGCAGCCGCCGCAAGGTCTTCATCGGCATCGACGAACTCGACAAGATCGACGCCAATGACCAGGTCTATCAGTTCATCAACGACATCAAGGGAATCTTCGGGCGGGAGGAGTGTTTCTATCTGATTTCCGTCTCGGACAACGCCATGAGCCCATTCCAACTTCAGGCGACAGCTGATCGGCGATGTGTCACGGACGTCTGGTAGACCCTGGCTATGACGTTCTTGGCGGTGGTCGAGGGTGATGCGGGCGGATGGCGCATCGATCGGGATGCGCTGACGGACGCGATCCGTGCCCGGTGGTCTGAGGTCGAGATCGACTCGATGCACCGCAGCGAAGTGCGCAGCCTCATATGGCAGTTCGAGACGGAGAACGGCCCAGGTGAGGCGTATCTGCACGAGGACGGTACCTGCCTGTACATGGACGTCTGGGAGGAAGACGCGATCTGGTTGGCGATCGTCTTCCGCAGGCTGACACCCATGCTCCTTGACCTGGTGTTCTGCGATGAGGGTTACACCTTCGAGGTTCGTCTGCGGGCTGGGACGACCGAGGCCGAATTGACGGACCTGGTGAATGCTGCGGGTTGATCTCAGCCCGTGGCGGCGAGCTGGAGGACCAGGACGGCTTGGACGAGGCTCGTGATCCGGGTCGTCGAACAGCGGAGTTTGCGGAGGAGGCGCCAGGACTTGAGGGTGGCGATCGCCTGCTCGACCAGTGCGCGGATCTTTGCGTGGGACCGGTTGACGGCCTGCTGGCCGGCGGAGAGGCTGTCCCATCGGCCGCGGTAAGGGAGACGGACCGTGCCGCCTGCGCCCTGGTAGCCCTTGTCAGCCCAGCAGGTGATGTCGGCCTCGGCGAGTGCCTCGATGATGCTGTGCTCGCGTGCGGCCCGGACATCGTGGACGGCGCCGGCCAAGGCTGGTGAAGCCCACATCAGACGCCCCTTCGGATCGGCTATTACCTGCACGTTCATGCCGTGCTTCTTGTGTTTGCCCGAATAGAACGGGCGATCGGCGGCGATTCGGTCGATGGGCAGGAGCGTCCCGTCCAGGATCACGTATGCCTTCGCCGACGCCGCTCGTACGGCTTCGGTGAGGGTGGGGGCGAGGGCGGCCAGGAGGTTGACGGCCTCGGTGATGTATCGGTAGGCGGTGGTGGTGCCGATTCCGAATCCGGCCGCGAGCTGGGCGTAGGGCTGGCCGTTGCGGAGGTGGGCGAGGGTGAGCAGGGCCTGTCGGCCTGCATTCAGGCGCCGCCATCGGGTTCCGAGAGCGCGGCGGTGCTCCCTCAGGCGAGCGGCGAGGAAGCGCAGGGCAGAGCTGGACACGTCGACGCCGGACGGGTAGACAAGCATACGAAGCCTCTGGTGGACACGGTTCTCTTGGTCGAAAACCCATCTACCAGGGGCTTCATCTGTCTGTCATCCCAACTTCCCAGCTGACATGGGAGGTTGGAAAGGGCTCCATGAGCTCGTTCGAGCGGCGCGGGCTGCCCGTCCGGGACGCGTTCGACTCGTCGCTGGACACCGTCGTGGACGTCCGTCCGGCCGACCTCTCGATGTCGCGGACCCTGATGAGACAGCGCGTCATCGGTCTGCCCGAAGCCTTCCTCTGCCTCTGTCACGTCGTCTCCGGAGGGCTGCCGCGGGACCTCATCCGCGCGGCCCGCAGCCTGGTCTCCCTCGCGAAAGGGAAGCCGGGACCCGATCGCACGCTGGAAGCCCTGACCCGGGCCATGGTGCGGGCCGACCTGGAGCGCAAGGTCCACGCACTGGAGATCGCCGCACAGCACTCCGACCTGGAACCGGACACCGGTGTCTTCCTGTGCACCCTCCACGAGGTCCTGGACCGTACGCAGGCACCGACCTCCGCCTCCCTGCTTGCCGAGATGGACCGCATCCCGGTCGGTACGGCTCCCCGTACCACCGATGCCGAGGCGGTGCGGAGCGCCCATGAGAAGCTGAACCGGCTGCGTCTGGAGATGCTCGCCTACCTCTACTTCTGCTCGACGCTGCTCGGGATATTCGACAACTCCCTGAAGGAGGAGGAGGTACGGCGTCTGATCCGAGACACCGGCGCCGGCCGTCTGTCACGGCTCGCGCAGGTGCGCTCCGAATTCGCCGTCAATCCCAGGCTGGCCTGGGCGACGACGTCGGCCTTCCGGGAAGCGCACGGCCAGCCCGCCAAGCCGTACCCGCATCCGGCACCGGAGGCGCCAGCCGCCGGTCCCGACGGGACCGCCCCCGGCCGGCCCAGGCCGCGCGCGGCGCGCGGGAGGGTGCAGGGGGCGGCCACGCGGCCGCGGTGGCGCAGCGGCGGCTCCGACTGGACGACGACGTCCGGCTCCCGACCTGCCACGCGGCACCGTCCGCGGTCCCGGTCGGAGGACCACTACTGCTGGGTTCCTCAAAGGAGGTACACATATCGGCGTCGTAGAGAGCGGGTTGGTGGTGCGGTTCGGCCCCAGATCCAGGGGCGGGCACGGGAGTTGAGCTGGTCGGTTGCGAGGGTCGTGGCCTGGGCGATGTCGTCGGGGGTGGCGAATGACCGACCGGCGAGGGCGGCCTTGCGGAAGATGCGCCACCAGCCTTCCTGCAGGTTGAGCCAGCACGCGCCGACGGGGATGAAGGCGTGGCGGATGCGGGGATGGTCCTCGAGCCAGATCCGGGTGGACAGGCTGTTGTGGCTGGACAGGTTGTCGGTGACGATCCAGATCTCCCCGGTCGGGTTGGCGTCCTCGACCTGTTGCAGAAATCGCTGGTAGAACACGCTGTTGCGGGAGGAAGCGGTCATGGTGATCTGCTGGCCGTCCCGGACACGTAAGGCTCCGTAGACCCAGGTTTTCTCCGGACCGCGGCTGTAGTCGAGCTCAGATTTGATCCGGTGCCCGTCGGGTGACCAGGCGGGTGCGGGCGGGAAGGCCCGGGGGATCACCGGCCCCAGCTCGTCGGCGCAGATCACCGTCGCGTCGTCGGGCGGGCGGGTGTAAAGGCCGATGATCCTTGTCCTTTTGGGACGAAGTCCGGGTCCTTCGACCGCATCCAGGACCGGGTGCGGCGCCAGCGCACGCCCTCGGCGAGCAGGATGCGGCGCACCTGCGAGCGGCCCACCTCAATCCCTTCGGCCCGCGCCGCCGCGGCCAGAGAATCCAGCGTCCACTCGGACGGCCCTGACTCGTCGAAGGCCCACAGTTCCCCGACAGGTTCCCACCGCAGCCGCCCCGGCGGCACGGTCTTGACCAGGGAAATGATCCGGGATCGTTCCTGCTCGGTGATCCGTCGTTTGCGGCCCCGCCCACCCAGATCATCCAGTCCCTGCAGGCCCGATCGGTTGAAGCGGTGCAGCCAGCAGCGGACCGTTTTCTGGCTGCAGTCCAGCTCCATGGCGATCGCCGGCACCCGCAGCCCCGACCAGCTCAGCTCGATCATCCGGGCTCGCATCACCGCATCCCGCGGTGCCTTCCGCGCCCGCGCCAGCCGACGAACGACAGCCCGCTCGTCCTCATCACGCTCCGGTCGTGCCCATAAAACCAACGCCAGCACCCGCCCCCGAGCACCCACAACTACCCCGCCACCAGGACATATACCCAGCTAAAGAGGAATCCAGCAGTAGTAGATTGTCGCGACTAAGTGTCGTTCTGGTTGGTGGAGTTGGGGTCGGGCAGGCTTTGCTTGATGCTTCCGTTCGGCCAGGCAGGGGTGCCGTGTCCTCGCAGAAGAAGTATCCGGTTGTCTTGAGTGCCGAAGACCGTCGGGCGTTGGAGCGTGTGACGACGACGGGGGTCCGCAGCGCGTCGATGATCAGGCGGGCGCGGGTGCTGCTCGCGTTGGACACCTCGGCCGGCGAGGTCGCTCCGCGGGCGGTGATCGCGGAGCGGGTCGGGGTCTCGTGCGATTCGGTCCGCCTGATCTCGAAGCGGTACGCGGAGACCGTGCCGAGTACAAACGAGCCGAGTTGGGCCTTGATCCGCTACCTCCCGCGCCACTTCCTCCGGCACCGGAGGGTCCCCCCGCCCTCCCCGCGCCCGGCAGCAACGGCGACGGAGCCACAGCCGGTCAGTCCCCTGGCGGCAGCCCCTCTTCCTAGTGCAGTGCTGCGCCCGGAAAGGTTCACCGGCTCGCGACGCCCGGCAAGGCACCTGGCCGCGTTGTCGCACCACCCGAGCACATACAGTACGCGGGCGAGGCTCCGCCTTGCGATGCACCGCACCGGACGCCGCGAGCCGGTAGCTCGTCGACGGCGTGCTCGCCGCCAAGGGCAAGCGGGAGGCGTGGGCGAGCGTCCTCGACCAGCTCACGCTCGCCGACTTCATCGCCTCCGGGCAGTACGACCGGCACATCCGCCGGATGCGGCAGCGCTACCGGCACCGCCGCGACCAGCTCGTCACCGCCCTCGCCGCACGGGCCCCGCACATCACGGCCACCGGCATCGCGGCGGGACTGCATGCGGTCCTTCGTCTGCCGCCCGGCACGGAGGCGTCCGCGGTCAAGGCCGCGTCCTGGCAGGGGATCGCGCTGGACGGCCTCGCCGAGTTCCGGCACCCACGGGCCGCGATGCCGGCGGGGGACGGTCTGGTCATCGGGTACTCGACGCCAGCGGAACACGCGTACGGGGTGGCGGTGGAAGCGCTACTCCGGGCTCTGCCACCCTCCGGCGCCTTCTTCGAAGGTCCTTCCAGGCGATCGACGTCCCCGCGGATCACGCCTTCCGTCAGTCCCGCCGAGGATCGCGCGCGGACGAACCCGGACAGCACGTCGGTCTCGAACTGCTCCAGCTCCTCCGCCGTGGCCAGCGGCCGGTGGTCGTACACGGCGCGGGCCTCGGTCACGGCGCACTGCCAGCTGCGCTCGTCGCCGCGGCGGATCTCACACATCTCCACAAGGCGGGAACTGGGTTGAGGTCACAGCAGTCGGTCGACCAGCCCGTCGATGTAGTCCGGGGTGAGCGGGACCATGCCGAACAAGACGCGGATATACATCGGGGCCAGGATGTGGTCCAGCACGTCGAAGGCGTCGGGTGCGGGCTCGCCACGGTCGCGGGCGCGGTCGAGCATGGACTGCAGTTGCCTGGTGCGTTCGGCGCGGAGGCCGGCACCAGCCTGTAGACCGTGCTGACCGCTGTTCGACAGGGCGAAGGCCAGGTGCAGCACCGCCGGACCGTCGGGTCCGGTGATCTCGCGGGCCACTTGGGCCGCATATGTGCGCAGGTCGCCGGCGAGGCTCCCGGTGTCGGGCATCGGCGACCGCGCATTGAGGCGGGTGAGCGCCACATCGGTGAGCAGGGCTTCGAGGCTGCCCCACCGGCGGTAGATGCTGCTGTCGGCCACGCCCGCGCGGGCTGCGACCTCGCCGACGGTGAAGTTGCCGTAGCCGCGCTCAGTGATCAGGTCGGTGACCGCTTGGTGCACCTGCGCGCCGACGCGGGCACTGCGCCCGCCGGGCCGCCGGGCGCGCTGTCGCTCGTTCATGCCCACACCTTAACGCAGTCAACACTTGCGTTTGTGAGGTGACCCTCCTTATAGTCGCCTAACGCAGTCATCGACTGCTTTAGAGCGCTCGGCTGTATTGCCGCCCGCGTCGACCGCGACCGGGCGCAACCAACGATGGAGGGGGATCCCATGGCCGCATCGCATGCGACCGCAGGCAGTCGACCAAGCCGGGCCGTGCTGCTCACGGTGACCTGCCTGGGCCAGTTCATGGTCCTGCTCGACAACACGATCGTTGGAGCGGCACTGCCCGATATGCAGAACCGGCTGCACACTCAGCTGACCGGCCTGCAATGGATCGTCGACGCGTACGTACTGCTGGTCGCCATGCTGCTGCTGTCCGGCGGTGTCTTCGCCGACCGGTTCGGCCGCAAGCAGGTGTACCTGACCGGCGTGGCGGTGTTCACCGCCGCGTCGCTGCTGTGCAGCCTCGCGCCCTCGCTCGGCTGGCTGGTCGCCGGCCGGGTGCTGCAGGGCATCGGGGCCGCGGCGCTGAGCCCTGCCTCGCTCGCCCTGCTCGCCGCCGCCTATCCCGTGCCGCAAGAACGAATAAAGGCGATCGGGATGTGGGCCGGACTCAGCGGAATCGGCCTGGCCGCAGGCCCAGTAGCCGGCGGCGTGCTGACACAGGCCTTCGGCTGGCCCGCCATCTTCCTGGTGAATCTCCCCATCGGCGTGGTCCTGCTACTGGCCGGCCTGCGCCACCTCAGCGAGTCCCGCAACCCGAGCGCCCCCGCGATCGACATCCCGGGCACGGTGCTGTCCGTTCTGGCGGTGGGGGTACTGACCTACGGGCTGATCGAGGGCGGTGCCCGCGGCTGGACCTCACCGGTCATCCTGGGAAGCTTCGCCGCCGCGGTGATCCTCCTTGCCGCCTTCGTCGCCGTCGAAGCCCGTCGTTGCGCTCCGATGCTGCCGCTGCGGTTGTTCCGGCAGCGCCTGTTCACCGCGTCCAACACCGCCATGGTCGTGGTGGGGTTCGCGCTCATGGGCTCGTCGTTCTTCTTCTCCCAGTTCTTCGTGCACGTCCAGGGCAGTTCAATCCTGCGCGCAGGCCTGCAGACCCTGCCGGTATCCCTCGCCATGGTGATCGTCAGCCCGTACGCGGGCCGACTCGCCGCCCGGTACGGCTTCCGCATCGTGGTCACCACCGGCCTGGTCCTGGCCGGCCTGGGACTGCTGGCGCTCGGCATAGTGCACGCCGACACCGGCTACGCGAACGTGTGGTGGCGGCTGGGACTCGCCGGCATTGGCTTCGCCCTGACCATGTCCCCACTGACAGGCGCCGCCATCCAAACAGTCAGCCCGCAGGAAGGCGGCCTCGCATCGGGCATCAGCAGCACCACCCGGCAGATCGGCGCGGTACTCGGCGTCGCGGTACTCGGAGCCATCGTCCGCACCCGGCAATCCGGCGGCGCCTCCTTCGAGACCGGCCTCAACAGCGCCTTCCTCGCCGCCGGCACCATCACCTTGGCCACCGCCGTGTTCACTGGCCTGTGCCTGGCGAGCTCCAAGCCCGCCGAAGGCTCCGCGACACCGCAACGTTCCACCGATGCAGATGCGGTCACCACCCCGAACGAGGCATCCGTGAACAGCCGTTGAGTGCCTGTGTCACATCCTCTTTCCGCAGGTAGCGGCGTTGTGAGGTCGGGTGCTGATTGAGGTTGCCGTTCGGGTGGGCGTCCATGGACGCCCACCCGAACGGCAGTTGAAGATCGTCAGGCTGCTGTCGCAAGAGGAGCCTGGACAGCCTCGACGCGGGGGTTTCGGCGGGTGAGGCGACGGCTCATGAGGGTGATGAATGCCCACTGGATGTGAGCCTCGGCGTGGGACATCAGGCGCTCGTAGTCCCTCGCGTTGCGGCGGGCCCGCATCGTCCACGAATTCGACCGCTCGACAACCCAGCGTTTCGGCAACAGGACGAAGCCTTTGGCGTCCTTGGGGCGGGAGACGACCTTGACGGTGATGCCGAGGGTGTCCTGTGCCCAGGTGGCGAACTCCTCGCCTCCGTAGCCGTTGTCGGCCCAGACGAGCACGATCTCGGGGTGCTCGGTGTGCAGGCGGGCGAGAAGGATGCGGGCCGCATCGCGGTCCTGGACGTCGGCGGGGGTGACGAGGAGGTCCACGAGGAGGCCGTCCTGGTCAACCAGAATATGCCGCTTCCTCCCATTTATATGCTTATTCGCGTCGTAGCCGCGAGTCGCTTTCGAGACGGTCTCGGCGCCCTTGACGGACTGGGAGTCGACGATCACGCGGACCGGCCAGGGACACCGGTGCCGCCGGAGACGAAGCCGTCGGCGGAGATGGTCGAGGATGTGCCGCAGGACGCCGGCCTTCGCCCAGCGGGCGAAGTAGCCGAACACGGTGCGCCAGGGGATGCCGAAGTCGGCGGGCAGCGCCCGCCACTTCGCGCCGTTGTCGGTGATGTAGCGGATCGCGTCGACGACGCGTCGGCGGGGCCACTTCTCCGGGGCCCCGCCCCTGGCGGTCCGGCAGGCGGGAGGCGGCAACAACCGTTCCAGGAGAGCCCATTCGAGGTCGCTGGTGTCGGACGGATAGTGGTAGCGGGGCAGGTCCAGCGGCATGGCGGGGTGGCGGGCCGCGACCTGTGCTGGGAGCCAACTGCGGGGCGGTCGCGACCCGTCGCCTTCCTCGGATGGGGTCACTCCAGGTTGGCGAGGAGGTGCAGGGTGGACTCGATCGCGCCCATCTGCGCCATGACCGTGCGGATGTAGGGGTCGTCGGGCTTCTTCTTGCGGTGCGCGAGGAGGATGCCCTCGATGAAGTTGACGATCCGGTGGTGGGTGGACTCGAAGAACGCCCGCTCGTAGCCGATCCAGATCTCCGGCGCGTCGTCGAGCATCCGGTAGCCCCAGGTCCTGTCCCAGGTGATCGGTGGTAGGCCCTTCGCGGCGGCGACCTTGCGCAGATGCGCGAGGCCGGTGTGGACCTGCGCGCGGGTGCGCTCGGTGGCCGCCATGAGCTGGACGACGGTCAGTCCGGCGGGACGGGCCTCCAGGAGGGCGGACGGGATGGCTTCGGCGTGGACGTGAGCGGGAACGCCCCGCCCCACGGCTACTCGCCCGAGCCCTTCAGCAGCTTCTGGAGCTGCTCGTCGAGGTCCACCTCGCCGCGGGTGACCGCGTTCTCGATCCAGTCGGCCGAGGCACGCACCCTGGATAGGCCGTGCAGGACCGTCTCACGTTCGGCGTCGTCGAACGGCGCCCCGCGCAGTTTCGGCACGATCCTGCCGGCGGTGACGACGAACTGGGTGCAGGCCGCGACCAGGTCCATGAACTGGACGTTGTGCTCCATCCGCGCCAGCTGCGGCAGCGGCGCCGCCTCGTCGTGCACGAACGCGGCCTCCTGGCGGAAGCGGTCGAACTGCGCCTCGTTCACAGCGTGCCGGGCAGTGTCGTCGGCCATCGCCTTCGAGGCGACCGCGGGCCGGCGCAGGAAGTCCGTAGTCACCTTCACCGCGACCTGGTCGTCGGCGGCCAGGTCGTGGATCGCGTCCACCTTCTCCTGGACGCTCTCGGGGGTGTCGACCTTCCAGCCCACGATCCGCTTCGCGCTGTCGTGCGTCCACCGCGCCGGCCCCCCGCGCGGATGGGCCGGAGGGCTGGCGACCGCCTCGAACCGCTCCCTCTCGTCCGAAATCGACGCGAGGATCTTGTGGATGGTGTGCGAGACGTCCGCGCGGCGGTGTTCCTTGGGCCAGCGTGAGGCCACCCACCGGTAGTCCCGCACCGTCGTGTAGGCGAGGCCGACGTCCTCGGCGAACATCCGCAGGGCCTCGCTGACGGTGAACAAAAGCAGTTGGCCCGGGCGGGGATCACCCCGACCAGGTGCGGCCACGGCGCCGGCTCCTGCCGCGCGCGCTGCTCCACCACGGTCAGGTTGCCGCTGACCGCGAAGGCGCCGGGCCCCCTCGCGATTGCCTCTCCCGTGCCGCTCACCTGCACCGGCGTCGTGGGAGCGGCGCCGGGTCCACGTGCGGGCTCCCGGTGGCCGGTCACCGCCGTCCCGCCGTCCACGGCGTGCGCATTGCCGGTGTCCGCCGCTCTCACCTCAGATGCGGTCCCGTCCAAGCTCGGGTCGCAGCGGTGTGCGGTGCTGTCGGTGTGGTCGTCGGGCCGATCAGCTGTAGTCGACACCGGTGCTCGCCCTGCTTCCGGCACCGTCCGCGGTGGCGTCTCCGGTGTGCTGCGCAGCCGCCGACCCGCTGCCAGCACCTCCCGGACGCACCACACCGGTGCTGGCGGTACCGCCCCCCATCGCCCAGCTGCTGCCGGTGTCGGCCGCGATGTCCACCGGCCCCGCCGCCTGCAGTTCGGCCACCACCCGCGCCAAGGCCGCTGCGAAGGCGGCGTCCTGCGCGGCCGCATCCTCAAGCGCCAACTCCAGGCGCTGACGCGTGCGCGCCGAAGGTTCCTCCAGGCCTGATGCGGCCTCCTCCCGTGCTCGCTGCAACGTCGGATCATCCCCCAGCTTCACGCTGATCAGCTCATGCAGCCGGTCCATCCCCGCATCCAGCCCCCGGTCAACTTCCGCATCCGCCCGCCCCGTCACTCGCCGGGCTTTGCCTACCAGCCAGGCGAACGCATACCCGACCGCGATCTCCACACCCGTCACCACAAGCCCCCTCATCGACCGGATATGGGCATAACGACCGTACTCGGCTGCCCCCGCCAATTGCGGCCCATGACAACCCCGTTACCGGCGCCCCTGCTTGGCTGCCGCAGTCAGACGATCAGCGGCGTGTAGCGTCCAGCCTCGATCCTCGCCCCTGCATGTGCGACTTCCCCATCCGGCAGGGTGCTACAGGCACACCTCACGCTCCCACCGCCAGCCTCCGGATGACGTCAAAACAAACTGACACCGCAAACTCGGTCAGAACGTGACTCCCACAGTCACGTCGAAACGACTCCCGCTCCCAGTTACGAAGCCACTCGCCGGCTCCGCCCCCGGAGCTACCGCAGCGCGTTGGCGTTCTCCCGTTCGTTTCCTCCTTGCGCGAGGCACATGCCGGGCCTCAGCCCTGTCGCACCTCAAGCACTCTGCGGGCGGCGTCCCGACGTCTTCTTCGCCGCGGTCTTCTTCGCCGCGGTCTTCTTGGCTGGCTGCTTCTTTGCGGCCACCGTCTTTTTCGGCTTCGGCAGCTCGTGCACGTCCGCCCTCTCAGCCGGCTCACCGCGGGAGGCCTTGGCCTGCTGCACGGACGCGTTCAGCGCGGCCATCAGGTCGAGCACCTGGGCCGGCTGCTCCGGCTCCGGCGTCTCAGGCAGCGGCCTGTCCTCCCGCTTGGCTTCGATGATCCGGGCGATCGCCTCGGTGTACTCGTCGCGGAACTCCGGGCCCTCAAGGTCCTCGCGGGTCATGGTGTTCATGAGGGCGAGCGCACCTTCGATCTCCTCGTCGGTCACCGTGACGGGTGGCGGGAGCAGCTCGGCGGGATCGCGGATCTCGTCCGGCCAGCGCATCGCGTGGAGGACGAGCACGTCGTCCCGTACCCGCAGCAGGCCGAGGCGCTCCCTGCCACTCCAGGCATACTTCGCGACGGCCACCTTGCTTGAGCGGCCGAGCGCCTGCACGAGCAGCTTGTAGGGCTTGGCCGCGACCTGGCCGGCGGGCTGGAGGTAGTAGCCCTCGGCGATCCGGATGGGGTCGATGGACTCCAGCGGTACGAACGCGTCGATCTCGACGGCCTTCGCGGTGGGGAGCGGAAGCTGGCTCAGTTCCTCGTCCGTGATCGGGATGACCTGTGTCTTGGTGAGCTCGTAGCCCTTGCCGATCTCGTTTTCGGTGACCTCGCGGTTTTCCAGTTCGCACACCTTGCGGTAGCGGACCCGGCCCATGTCCTCAAGGTGGTACTGGTGGAAGCTGATGCTGTGGTTTTCGGTCGCGCTGACCACGTTGATCGGTACCGTGACCAAACCGAACGAGATGGCGCCGCTCCAAATGGTTCGGGGCATGGCAGACCTCCGCGATAGCCCCGAGCATCATCAGCCTATGAGCGGTTCATCCATCCCGCATGCGGCTGCCGACGAGGCCGATGAGGGGCTGCCGCAGCGGCCACGGGTGTGGGTAGTTGCGGTACAGGAGTAGCGCTGAGATTGATCATGGCAGGGAGCTGCTTCGACTGGGTCCGCAGCAGCCGATGGCATGATCCGATTCTTTCGGGGCAGGCGAGGCGGGTGCCGTCCGTCCGTCCCCAGCTCGTTGGACGGGTTCGCCATGCCCTGAAGCTGGCGGGCTTCCATATCGTCGATGAGGCGGACGACGCCGCGCCGGGGCTGAGAGTGAGCGAGGCACCCGCGGGCGTGCTGGTGAGCTGGACGACGTCGCACGGGTTCACCGCGCTGGCAGCAGATCAGCGTGGGGCGTCCAGCGACGGGATGCGGGTGGTGGTGCAGGCCGCGGTGGCGGGCCTGCTGGTCCAGTGCGGGCACACGGTGGTGGAGACGCCGGACGGGAACGGCATCGTGGTGCTGGCGGACGGGCCGGTGGCCGGTGCGTGACTGCCTGCCCGAGGTCTCACCCGGTCACAGCTGACGGCCGGCAGCGTCCCCGCCGGGGTCGTCGGCCAGCACGATCGCCGTGGTGATCCGCTTGCCCACCGGTTCGCGGTGGATGGCGAAGCTCTGGCCGACGGCCATCACGATCTCCAGCCCGTGCTGGCCGATGCGGGTCGGGTCGGGCGCGAGGATCGCGGGCGGGGTGGGGTTGCTGTCCCAGACGGTCACTTCGATGGCGCCGCCGTTGATTACCAGGGTGAGCAGGCAGGGGCCGGGTGCGTACTTGCGGGCGTTGGTCACCAGCTCGCTGACCACGAGCTGCACCATGCCCATCACCCGTCCGGACACCGGCAGCCCGTGCACGGCCTGCACGTCGGTGAGGAATGCACGGGCGAGGTCGCGGGCGACGGCGATGTCCTCGCTGCCCTCGAACGCACCGGACACCGATATGACGTCCCCCAGCAGCGATTGCCCGTCCTCGCCGCCTGCTGTCTGTTCCATACCGGTCCGCCTCGCCCCGTGCCCAAACGTGCTCCGACCCGTTTACCCCCGAATCTTCACATCAGGCGGGGCGGGGCGAGCACGGGGTGTCGGCGTCGTCCTCTGCGATACCTGCCTGACCTGAGCCTGCCTCGCATTTATGCAGATAGTAGATTTACGTCCGTGACGAAAACAGCTTCCGACCGATACTGAACCCGGGCCGAAACGACGGCGGTCCGTACGCGGCTGGTGGAGCGGACGTGCGCCTGGTGCGGCACGGCGATGACGTACGCCGGCCGTGGCCGGCCGCCGCAGTACTGCAAGCCTGCGCACCGCACCCGCGCCTGGGAGCTGCGCACCGCGCAGGCCCGCGCAGACCGGCCCGTGAAAGCCGGAGGCCGCACCGCCGCGCCGGTCTGCGAGGTGGTGGAGCGGACGGCAATCCGCTCGCAGACCGTCACGGTTCCCGCGCAGCCGCGTCCGGCGGTCAGGATGAGCGGGCAGCCGTACACGCTGCCCGAGGATGCCGTGGAGTGGGTGGAAGCTCTCAAGGCCCTGCGGAGCGTCGCGGGGACCGGACGCATCTACCCGTTCCGCGAGCAGGTGGCGAAGATCTGCGACCGGACCGCGCAGCTGCTGCGCGAGGCCGTGCCCGCCTGACCCTGGCCCACCGCGCGCCTCGGGTGGTGATCTCTGGCCGGGGACCGTGGCGTGGGCCTGTGGGACGGGTGTTGGCTGTCCATGATCCGTTATCTGTTCACCGCGGCGGCCGCGGTGGCCGTGCTGGGGTCCGGGCTTGTTGGTCCGGCGCCGGCGGCGGCCATGGCCCCTCCCGTTGTACGTCCTTGTGCCGCGAAGTGGCGGGCCAGCGCCACGGTGGCGGTTCGTCGGCCCCGGTGGGATGAGGGGGCGGTGGCCACGGCGCGTTCGCCGGTCGTCCGGTACCTGCACCGGGGTGAGTTGGTCACGTCCTGCGTGGTGGCGGTCGGCAGGGGCGGCTGGTCGGTCTACCGCGAGTGCGGCGGTGGTCACCTATGGCAGGTGGTTCCCGGCGGTCAGGTACCGCGAGGGTGCCTGCGGCGGCAGTAACCGGCGGCGGGCCGCCCGGATGCCGCTGTCTGGCCATGGAGTGCCTAGTCGAGGATTCCGAGGGCGGTGTCGGGACGGCAGTGGATGCAGGCCGGCACCCGCTGGCGCAGTGCCTCCAGGGCCTGCTGCCGGGTGACCGGGCGGCACCGTCCGCTCCTCGCGGCCGCCCAGCAGCCGCCGGTGTGTACGGCGTCGACGTTCGTGCGGTTGAGCCCGTACTGGATCAGCCACTGAGGCGGAGGCGGCCGCCTCTCCTCGCCCTGGCGCCGCTCGGCTTCACGTCGTTCCTCCTCGGCTATCCACCGGTCGATGACCCGCAGCTGCCGCATCGCCTGCTGCTCGACGACGCGCCGGGAGAAGCGCAGCGCCTCGAGACGCGAGAGCGGCTGCTCACCACTCATCTGCTGCTCCCGGCTGCCGTGTCTCCGCTTGCCCATATATTCGAACAAGCGCTCTAATTACATTATGCATCGCGTTGACTACCTCACCGACACCCAGGAGCGCATCCTGCGCTGCATCCGCTAGCACATCGCTGATCACGGCCAAGCACCGACGATGCAGCAGATCGGGGTGGCTGTCGGCATGCGGAGCAGGGCGTCGGTGCACTACCAGCTCATCGAGCTGGAGGCGAAGGCCGCGATCGTGCGCGAGCCGGGCCGGGCCAGAGGGATCCGCCTCGCATGAGCAGTCCCGGCCGCTATCACCTGCTGCTCGCGTCGGGTGGTCGGCCGGTGCAGCACGGCTGGTGGATCCGCTCGGAGGTGGCGCGGGACAAGTTCCGCCGCTGGGTCGGCGAGTACGGCAGCATGCCCGGCGCCCGCGTCAGCCTCACCGACCAGGACACCGGTGAGGTGCTGGCTTCCTGGCCGGATCAGGGGTAGGCGGGGCGGCGGTTACTCGCCGGCTGGGTCTTCTTGGGTGTGCCGGACGGCCTTCTTCACCGTCTGCTCCAGCTGGTATCGGCTGGCTTCGGCGGCTTCGGCGTAGGCGGTGATGGCCGCCTGTACCGTCTCGGAGGCCTCGCGCCAGCGTCGCCACTGGGCGTCGTACTCGTCACCGGTGAGGCCCGCGAGCTTCGCACGCTCTTCCTCGGCGGATCGTTCCAGCTTGATGTGTGTCCTGAACATGGAAGGAAGTTGGATGTAGGAGCAGTTTCCGGAAATGGTGCTGTGCGAGAGATGAAGGTTTCGTGGCCCTTCGGAGCCGCCCTGCGGGGGGAGGCTTCAAACTGCCTCATGCTGCGTTAGCTGAAGACTGTCGTGGTGAGCGATGAGGAAAAGGCGCCGTAAGAGGCGTCAAGTGGGGACCGGAAAGACGAACGCAAGTGAATCGCTGCTGACGTGTCGAAATGGAACCAGACGACATCGAAACCGGGGCGTATCAAGAGCTCCGGGATGAGCCTGGCGGGTGCCCGTCTATTGGCCAGGTGGTGTCCGGCATGGAGGCGACGTGAGTCCGGTCTGCGGCTCTCGCATGGAACAGGAGAAGGCAGGCGCCGATACGCCCTGACGCAGGTCGGGGGAGAGGGAGTGCCCCAAGCGGCGGACACCGCAAGGGGTCGAGTACCGATGCGGAGCCTGCTGGCAGACCGGTCCGTAGTAGTGATGAAGCCCCTGTAATGGGGGTGGAGCGAAGGGGCCGGGTCGTTCGTGACTGAGTTGATCACATCAACCGGGCGAGAGCCCGGGAGGAGTGCGATGGACCAGTTGAAGTCTCAGGTCAAGCCGTTTGATATTTCGAAGTGGGAAGTCAAGGAGGCGTGGGAGGAAGTCAAGGCCAATAGGGGCGCATCCGGCGTGGATGGGCAGGGCATCGACGAATTTGAGAAGGACCTGAGGAGCAACCTCTACAAGGTCTGGAATCGCATGTCGTCGGGCTCGTACTTTCCGCCACCGGTGCGCGCGGTGGAGATCCCCAAGCCGCATGGAGGTGGCACGAGAATGCTCGGCATTCCCACTGTCGCCGATCGTGTGGCTCAGACCGTTGTTTCCCGGCATCTCGTGAGAAGGGTGGAGCCTGTTTTCCACCCGGACAGCTACGGATACCGGCCTGGACGGTCTGCCTTGGATGCGGTGGAAAGGTGCCGGGAGCGCTGCTGGAAGCGGGACTGGGTGGTGGAGTTCGACATCGCCAAGTTCTTCGACAGCGTGCCCTGGGACCTGCTGGTCAAGGCGGTGGAGGCTCACACTGATGCCGTATGGGTGAAGTTGTACGTGCGTAGGTGGCTCGCCGCCCCGCTCGTCATGCTCGACGGCTCCCTGCTGAAACGGGAACGCGGGACCCCGCAAGGTGCCCCAGTGTCTCCCGTCCTGGCGAACCTGTTTCTGCACTACGTGTTCGACGCCTGGATGGCACGGGAGTTCCCGGGCGTCTGGTTCGAGCGCTATGCGGACGACGCGGTGCTGCACTGCGTTACCGAGCGCCAGGCCCGCCAGGTGCTGGCCGCGCTCAGGGGGAGGTTGGTCGAGGTCGGGTTGCAGCTGCACCCGGACAAGACCCGGATCGTCTACTGCAAGGACTCATACCGGCGCGGCTCCTATGAGCACACGTCGTTTACGTTCCTCGGGTACACGTTCCGGCCCAGGAAGAACCGGAATCGGCGCGGCAAGCAGTTCCTGTCGTTCGAGCCGGCCATCAGCAGGCAGGCCCTGACCCGGATCGGTCGGGACGTGCGCTCGTGGCAACTGCACGTCCACACCGGCAGCTCCTTCGCAGACCTCGCCCGCAGGATCAACCCTGTGGTCAGAGGCTGGATCAACTACTACGGACGCTTCCGCCCGTGGGAGCTGATCTCCCTGCTGATGCGCATCAACGCCTACTTGGTGCGTTGGATCCGCCGGAAGTACAAACGGCTCGCAGGCCACCGCAAGGCGCTCGCGAAGCTCGTGGAGATCGCACAGCGGTACCCACGCATGTTCGCGCACTGGCGCCTGACCACTGCCGCCTGCTCGATCTGATGATCAGAACGACAAGAGCCGTGTAACGGGAGACTTTTACGCACGGTTCTGTGAGAGCCGAGGGGTGAGATCCCCCTCGGCTACTCGATCAATTCATCTGGTGCCTCGGCCACGAACATTGATCCTAAGTGGCGGGTGTGACGGGCCGACGATCACACTCTCCCGATCGGGTAGCACCGCCTCGGTGCCGGTCGGTCGCCGGCGGAAGTCAGTCAGCCATTCCCTTCCTGTGTCCGGAGCGATGGTCGAGGGGCAACAGCGTCAACGGCGTCTGAGCACCGCGCTCCCACAAAGAGGTCATCGAGGGCCGTGCGCCGCCGAGGGTGCGGCCAGGTTCTCAGGTCAGTTCTGGCATGCAGCAAGCCGAATACGACGAAATGTGCCAGCCACTCCTTTGCTGTCCTGGTCGCGGGCGACTCCACGCCGCCCGAGCTGCTGCTGGGGCAACTCAAACGCCAGCCGGTCCTCCGTTCACACCACCAGATCGCCGTCGAGCCCGGTGGCCCTGGCGGTGCTTGCCGAAGAACTGGCCTGGCATTCCGCGCGAGTCCGGCAGCTGCTGGCGTACCCGACAGCCGACCCGTGCTCCGGCTGGTCTGACCTTGTCGTCGGTGGCGGAGCGGACTCTGCCACCGACGACATCCACATGATCAGGGGACCCAACCGAACCGGATACAGGGATCGGCGCCTCACGGAAGCGGGGGCGCGAACTTGTCGGAGCCACCGATCCTGGCGTCAGGTCGTTGGGGCTGTGCGCTGTCTCGCCAGCACCTCCCATGCCAAGAAGGAGAGCCAGGACGGTGATGACGCCCACCGCCGTTCCGATGGCGCCCACCAGGTCTCCCTGTGCGGGGGCGCCGGAATGGGGCCGAGCCGTGTGCTTGTAGACGGCGAGCCCGACGAGGCAGCCGATGGTGAGGATCATTACGGCTTCAGGGGCGATCTCAACGGTCATCGCTGGCCTGCCTGAGAGAACTGCGGTCGGCTGACCTTTCCGCTCGCCGCGAGCCTGCGCGCCGTACTGCGGAGCCGTCGGAGCTGGCCCTCGACTGCTCGCGCGCTCATCCCGCCGAGCAGAGCACCGATCTGGCGTTGATCGAGTTCAGGGCGCCGCAGCATGAGCGTGCAGATGGCTGCGGCCTCTGGGGTGGCCTTGTTGAGTATCCGCCGCAAGGTGTCACGTGAGGCGGCCGTCTCCGCCGGGTCGTCGAACAGGCTGAGCTGTCTGGGGAACATGGCGCCTTCCTCAGCGGAGTTGAGGAGCCCGGAGGCTGTCAGCCCGACCTCCCGGCGCCGCTTCCGGGACCATTTCCGGAAGACGTCTCCGAAGGCCAGCACGCATCCGCCTACGAAGAAGGTGAACAGGCTGGCGCCCTTGTTCGGGTTCCATTCACCGCCCCGCAGCGCACGCTCAACGAAGCGCGGGGCGGCCGCCGCGACGCTGTCCACCGCCAGTGCCTCGCGTACCTCGGAGTTCCGGCCGAGGATGGCCAGTTCGGTCTCCGAAGCGGCGAAGGCGACGTTGTACCGGTAACAGTGCTGGACGATGAGGCCTGTCCGCATCCATGCCGTCAGAGTGCGGATCCCGTACGTCCACAGCTCCTGAGTGAAGAGCTCGTAGCGGGGCCCCGAGAACTCCGCTCGCACCAGCTCGGCATACAGCTCCCGGTCCTGCTCCAGGGGCGGGGAGGGCGGATCCTCTTCGACCTCAGCCGAGAGCTTCACGTTCAGCTGGTCGTCGGCACTATCGCTGATCATTTTGAGCAACACCAATCCTCGCACTGTGGTTATAAGCCTGGCGACTCATAGGGCTGCGAAGACTTGTGAACCCACGGCTGCACGCGAACTTTTTTCAGGTCTGCCGATAATTTTTTGGTGGTACCACCCTCACGTCGCAGGTGTGGGAGCGCGAGACGACGTCAACACGGCTCGCGGCGGACCGGTATATGGATCCCGGATAAGCTCCCCATATCGAGGGTCCATGGAAGCGCGTAAATCCGGTGAACGAGGCGGATCGTGTCGGATGGTCAGAACACGGTCGAACCGGTCGTCATCCCAGCCGCGCCGGCCCGGCCGGAGGAGTACGACACCGCGACCCGCGCCGTGCTCGACCAAATCGACTGCCAGGCGGTGCGCACCATCGCGGACGGCCGCCCGTCGAGCACCCGCAGAAGCTACGCCCAGGACTGCGCGAGCTGGACGAGGTTCTGCGCCGCCTCCGGTGTGCCGGTACTCGCTCGCGGTCACCCTCGGCACGCTGGTGATGTTCGTCGAGTGGCTGTGGACCCAGCCCGGCGGGAGGAAGGGAACATGCACCGCGCCGTCGACCATCGACCGCCGGATCTCAGGCACCGCGGTGTCCGCCCGCTCCGAGCACGGCGTGCGGCTGGAGGACGGCGCCACCCGGCTCGGCCGCAACCGGCTCAAGCAGTTGGTGAAGGAGATGGAGGAGCAGGGCGAGACCCGCGGCCGGGGCCAGGCCCCGCCGCTGCTCGTTGAGCACCTGGTGAAGATCAGCGCCTTCTGCCCGGACAACCTCACGGGCCTGCGCGACCGCGCCCTGGTCCTCATGCACTTCGCCGTCGCCGGCTGCCGACACGACCTCGCCTTCAACCGGGTCCGCGATTACGCCGAGACCCCCGGCAGCATCCAGGCCGACCTGCGCGTATCCAAGATCGGCCTCCGCGTGGTCCCGGTCCCCTACGGCTCCCGGCCCTCGTTCCCCACTTCAAGGTCCTCGCCGGCTACCTCGAAGTCGTCGATCAGTGGGAGGGCAACGCCCTG
>NZ_JBIAVX010000041.1:0-33633 GCF_042894725.1 Streptomyces sp. NPDC001480
CGTCGACAGGTCGTTGCCGAAGGACGCCGTCTCCGACGTGAACCGGTCACCCGTGAGCTGCATACCGTCCCCGGAGTCGCCCGCGAACCGGATGACCACCCGGTCCAGACGGCGGACCTCTTTGGGGGGCGACGGCGCCCTTCCTGGCGGCGCGGTGGTTTCCACAGACATACGTGTGTCGCCTCCTGTCGGTCCCGCGGCCGGCCCCTTGTCGGTGCAGGACGGGTCGTACATCTGGCCAGAGGCTATGCAGGCGTGTTTGCGGGGCGCTTGTGCGGTCGCACGGCCACGCTTCAGCCGTTCACCGCAGACCGGTCAACGGGCGCCTGGCGGCCCGGCGCGGTCCACCAGCGACTGGACGCCGTCGAGGAGCCGTTCGAGGGCGAAGTCCAGGGGGTCGATCGGGTTCGGGGCGAAGAAGCCGTCGGCGATCGCCTCGGTCAAGGCCGGGAAGCGGTCGGCATGGCGGTCGAGGAGTTCGGCGGTGAGGCGGGTGAACTCACGGCTGTGCTCCTCGTCGTGATCGACGAGCTGCTGGGCCAGGTTGCGCACCAGACCGGCGAGAAGCAGGAACACCTGGTGCCGCTCGGCCGCCGGGAGCCCGGCCGGGGCGAGGGCCCCGAGGGCGGCGTCCAGCCAGCCGAGCTGGTTGGGGCCCATGACCTGGCGGCGCATCGCGGTGGCGGCCAGCAGCCAGGGGTGGGCCTCGTAGACCCGCCAGGAGCGGCGGGTCCACTCCTCGGCGCCCGCCCGCCAGTCGCCGGCGAGGTCCGACAGGTCCGGCGGGGCGGCGAGGACGAACTCGACCATCAGCTCGACCAGTTCGGTCTTGCCGGGCACATAGCGGTACAGCGCCATCGCCGAGACGCCGAACTCGGCCGCGACCTTGTTCATCGACACGGCGTCCAGGCCCTCGGCGTCTGCCAGTTCCACGGCCGCGGCGGCGATGCGTTGCGGCGACAGGCTCGGCTTGGGCCCCCGGGTGGGCTGGTCCTGTTCGCCCCACAGCAGGGCGACACCGGCCCGCAGATCGCGAGGCTTGTCCCGGTCTGCGCTCTTCGCGGTACCCCTCGGCATGACGGTCCTCTCGGTCGGTGAGCGGAGCCGGTTGACTCCCGACTCCAACTGTATATACCGTAAACACAACTGCTGACGCGATAAACAGTTTAGGGGGTACGTCATGCTCGCCACCGTCCTCACCGCCTCGGCCGCCACCCTGGTCGCCGCGCCCGCCGCCGGCCTGCTGGGCTACCGGCAGCTCAAGCGCGCGGCCAACGCCAGGCGCCTCGCCATCACCACACCGAACGGCATCGACGAGTCCGGATACGTCCGCATCGGCGGCATCGACCAGTGGATCTCCGTGCGCGGCGAGGACCGCGACAACCCGGTCGTCCTCGAGATCCACGGCGGCCCCGGCGCCTCCAACCAGATCTTCATCCCGCGCACCCGTGCCTGGGAACGGCACTTCACGATCGTGCGCTGGGACATGCGGGGCTCCGGGCTGACCTTCGGCCGGGGCGGCCCGGACGGGCAGGGCGAGATGAGCATCGAGCGGTACTACCGGGACGCCCTGGAGGTGACCGAGCACGTGCGCGCCCGCCTCGGCGTCGACAAGGTCCTGCTGGTCGCCAACTCCTTCGGTACGGTCACCGGCCTGCGCCTGGCCCGCAACCACCCCGAGCTGTACTCCGCCTACGTCGGCACCGACCAGAACATCATCGCGGGCGGGCGGGAGCGGGAGGCGTACGACGCGCTGCTCGGCCGGCTGGAGAAGTCGGGCAAGCGCAAGGAGTACGCCGCCGTCGCCGCGATGGGGGCGGACCGGACGGCGTGGAGCACCGAGCAGTGGTCGGAGTTCAACAAGCTGGTCATCACCACCGACCCGCTCAGCTACGACACGATGAAGACCGTGGTGATCCGCTCACTGTGGTTCTCACCCCTGCACACCCTGCGCGGGCTGCGCACCTACCTGAAGGGCATGACCTTCGCCGAGCAGCTCGGCCCGCAGGCCATGAGCATCGACGAGCGGGCCGAGGGCACCGACTTCCGGCTGCCGTTCTTCCTTTTCCAGGGCGACCACGACGCCCTCACCCCGCCGGAGCCGGCCCGGCGCTTCTACGAGGCCGTCACCGCCCCGGTCAAGGACTTCGCCCTCATAGAGGACGCCAGCCACTTCGCGGCCTTCCGCCACCCGGACCGGTTCCTCGAGCTCATGCTGGACAAGGTGTGGCCGGCTGTTGGCAAATGATTCCCGCTCGCTCTGGCTCCCTTTCCGAGAGGTTGCCAAGTTTTGCCAGACAGGCTCGACTTCTCCCGAGACGGCTTGTCTTCGCAGGTCAAGTCAGTTCGACAACGGCATGCCCCGGACGGATCCGGGGCATTGCGCGTCGTTCTGAGGTGTTCTTGATGTCCACTTCGAGTACACCTCCATCCATTCCCCAGTGATGCGCGAGGCATCGTTGCCAACCTTCTAGGCAAGAGGTTGCCAAGCAACCAACACGAAGTTGTCACCGAGGAGCCAGCCATGAACCGCATCGCCCGGATCGCCGTCACCGCCGCAGCCGTCGCCGCCACCGCCTTCACCACCGCGGGAGTCAGCGCCGCCGCCACGGACACGATCGGCTGGCCCACCGCCAAGTCCACCACCGCCTCGGCCGAGAGCACCGACGACATCGGCTGGCCCACCGCCACCACCGCCTCCACCGACGACATCGGCTGGCCCACCGCCGCCTCCCTCTGACACACGCCCCACCGAGACGCCCCCGCCGGCCGGCAGGCCGCCGCGGGGGCTTCGGCGTTCCAGGCGCCGGTGCGTCTCAGAACTCCAGTTCCAGTTCCTCGATGTCGCTGAACTCGACCGACAGGTCCCGGGCGCGATTGCCCCGGTCACGGAAGTACATCTCGCCCAGGCCCTCGGCGAGGATCGCCCGGAGCTGGGCCTCGGTGGCGCCAGCCTCCTGGGCTGCGAAGAGACGGGCCGCGTAGTCCGGGGGCAGTGCCTGGTTGATGTACCGGACGCGGGGGTCGTCGGTGGTCCCGGGGGCGGCGGTGAAACCGAAGCGCGCCCGGGTCGACACGAAGATGCCGCCCGTGGCCGCCGCCTGCCGCCGGGCCCGTTCCCGCACACGCGGCTGCCAGCGTCTGCGGGCCTCGCTCTCGAGCCGCTCGGCGAGGTCACGGCGTGGGCGCTTCAGCTGGCCCTTGACGTAACGCTCGACCGTGCGCTGCGAGACGCCCAGCAGCTCGGCCACCGGCCTGGTGCCCCTCATCTGCCGTACCAGGAACCGTATCTGGGCCTGTGCCGACTTGGGGAGCGGGCGCGTGAAGTGTTCGGCGGCGGCCTCGTCGAGAGTGTCCCCGATACCGACCATCACGCCGTCCCGCTCCTTCGTCGTCCCGCCGCCCAGTGTGCGCCGTCGCAGACGTTACCTCCACCGCCGCTCAGGCCGCGCACGACCGGTGGGCTCACGGCCCCTGGACCGCCTGGAGCACGGGTTCGGGCAGGCCCAGCATGGCCAGCACGGCCGAGGCGGAGGCGCCGGGTACCGTCGCCGCCTCGGCGGCCCGCCGGTAGTGGAGCCGGGCCGTGTCGCGGTCGCCGCGAATCTCGGCGACGCGGGCGAGACCGGCGAGTGCGCGGACCCGGCTGCCGATGCTCCGGACCCAGCGGGCGTCCAGGAGGTCCAGCGCCTCCCGGTAGCGGCGCTCCGCCTCGGCCGTCTCGCCCGCCGACAGGGCCAGATCGCCGAGCCCGCGCTGGGCCGCCGCCAGACCGGCGGGGCTGCCGGTGCGCCGGGCCAGCTCGGCGGCACGGGTGTAGTCGGCGCGGGCCGCGGCGGGGTCGGTGTCGGCCAGGTGGTCGCCGCGGCCGACCAGGAGGTCGGCGGTGTCGGCCAGGGCGCCGAGCCCTTCGGTGAGGGCGAGGGCCTGATCGGTGAGGGCGACCGCTTCCGTACGGTCGCCGCGTGCTCCGGCCAGGGCCGCCACGGCGTCCAGGGTCAGCGCCGTGCCCCAGCGGTCGCCGAGTGCGCGGAACGCCTCGGCGGCGGTGTGCAGGGCGTGCTCGCCGCGCGCGGGGTCGTCCTCGCCGAGGGCGCCGAAAGCGGTGACGTACTGGGCGACGGCCCGAGCCCACGGGTCGGATCCGTCGCTCTGGGCGGAGACCAGGGCGTACGCACGGTGCGGGTCGCCGTCGGTGGCGTTGCGCAGCACCCACAGCAGCAGCGCGGCCGGATGGCGGCCCTGTCCGGTGCCGGACCAGACGGCGTCCAGGGCCGACGCGGCACGGGCCCGGTGCCGGTGCCAGACCGGGTGGCCGGCCGGGCCGGAGGCGGCCAGCAGCACACAGATCGCGAACTCCTCGTCGAGTCCGGCGGGGGGTTCGCCGTCGAGGATGTCCAGCAGGCGGGCCGCGTACGTGGCGACGCAGGCGGGGATGCCCCGGATCCACAGGGAGTGCGCGGCAGCCGCGAGCAGGGCCAGTCCCGTGCCCGGTTCCGGCGCGTCGGCCGTCCAGCGGAGCGCGGCGAGAAGGTCGTCGTGTGCGGCGGTCAGCCGTGCCAGCCCGTCGAGCTGCGCGGAGCCACGCAGTCGCGCGTCCGCGGTGCGGGCCAGGTCGAGGAAGTGCTCGGCGTGGGCGCGGCGGACGTCGTCGGACCGCTCGGCCGCGTCGAGTTGCTCGCCGGCGTAGGCGCGGACCGTCTCCAGCATGCGGTACCGGCCGTCGGCCGTCTCCAGGAGGGATTTGTCGGCCAGGGACTCCAGGGTGTCGGGGTCGGTGCCGCACACCCGCGCCGCGGCGGGCGCGGTCGCGCCCGAGACGAAGACGGCGAAGCGCCGGGCCGCCCGGCGTTCGGGCTCGGGCAGCAGCTCCCAGCTCCAGGCGATGACCGAGCGCAGGGTCCGGTGCCGTCCGTCGCCGGTGCGGGCGCCGCGCGCCGCCATGCCGAGCCGGTCGTCGAGGCGGCGCGCGAGGTCGTCGGGGTCCAGGGTGCGCAGCCGCGACGCGGCCAGCTCCAGGGCCAGCGGCAGGTTGTCGAGGGCGGCGCAGAGGCGTCGCACGGTGGCCGGGTCGGCGGCGAGGCCGGGGCGTACGGCCGTGGCCCGGTCGGTGAACAGGCGGACGGCCGCGTCGGTATCGAGGGGGCGTACGGGGTACAGGTGTTCGCCGATGATGCCCAGCGGTTCCCGGCTCGTGGTCAGGACGCGCAGGTGCGGGCAGGCCGCCAGCAGGCGGGTGATCAGCGCGGCGGTGGCGTCGAGGACGTGCTCGCAGTTGTCCAGTATCAGCAGCAGCGGCCGGTCGGACAGCACCGTGACCAGGCGTTCGGCGGGTGACGGGCCGTCCGCGCCGAGGTGCAGGCTGTTCCCGGACAGGCCGAGCGCGCCGAGCAGCGCCTGCGGCACGGCCGTGTCCTCCCGCAGGGGTGCCAGCTGGACGAAGCACACCTCGCCGTCCGCGGCACCGGCGGCCTCGACGGCCAGCCGGGTCTTGCCGACCCCGCCCGGCCCGGTCAGCGTGACCAGGCGGGACCGGCGCAGCAGGGCGTCGAGGTCGGCGACCTCGGAGTCACGGCCGACGAGCGCGGTCAGCTGGGCGGGCGGCCGAGCGGCGGCGGGCACCGGGTCCTGGCAGAGCAACTCCTGGTGCAGCGCGGACAGTTCGGGTGAGGGGTCGACGCCGAGTTCGTCGGCCAGGTGCCGCCGGGTCGTCTCGTACACCGCGAGGGCGGCGGCCTGCGCGCCGTCGGCGGACAGGGCCCGCATCAGCAGCGCGACCGGCCGTTCACGCAACGGGTGACGCCCGGTCAGTTCTCGCAACTCCGGTATCGCCGAGCGGTGTTCGCCGAGCCGCAGGTCGGCCTCGAGGCGGTCCTCGAGGGCGGCGAGCCGCAGTTCCTCCAGGCGTACGGTGGCGGCCCGGGCCGTGTCGGAGCCGGAGTCCGCGAGGTCGGCCAGCGCCGGGCCCTGCCACAGCCCGAGCGCCTCGTGCAGCAGGGCGGCGGCCCGGGCGGGGTCGTCCGCACCGAGCGCCGCGCGGCCGTCGCGGGCCAGCCGCTCGAACCGGCCGGCGTCCACGGCGTCGTACGGCACGACGATCCGGTAGCCGGCGCCGGTCCGTTCGATGGGTGCGGACGGGCCGAGGACGGTGCGCAGCCGGGACACCTGGGACTGGAGGGCGTGTGCGGACTGGGGGCCGGCGGGGTTGCTCTCCTCGGCCAGGCGGTCGGCCGGCACCGTCTCGCCGGGGCGTGCGAGCAGCAGCGCGAGCAGCGCGCGGCGCGCCGGTCCGCCCAGCGGGAGTTCTGTGCCGTCGTCGCGGCGGACCCTGGTTTCGCCGAGGATGGTGAACCGCATGCCGGTGATTATTCACCGCAGTTCGCCGCACGCGGGCCGCACGGTCACGCGGGCATGATCGGGCCGAGGTAGGTGCCGCCGGAGACGTCGATGGTCTGCCCGGTGACGTAGCGCCCCTGGGGACCGGCGAGGAAGCCGACGACGTCGGCGACGTCCTCCGGTTCCCCGAGCCGCCCGAGCGCGGTGATCGCCTCCAGTTCGGCGACCACTTCGGGGACGGCGGTGTAGCCCGCGGTCAGGTCGGTGCGGATGGCGCCGGGGGCGACGGTGTTGACGGTGATGCCGCGGCGGCCGAGCTCGTTGGCGAGCGTCGGGGCCAGCGCCTCCAGGGCGGCCTTGGTGAGGGTGTAGCCGATCTGGATGGAGACGGCGAACCGGCTGGCCGTCGAGCCCATGTTGATGATCCGTCCGCCGTCGTTCAGCAGCGGCAGCGCGCGCTGGGTGACGAAGAAGGGGGCGCTGACGTTGACCTCGAACAGCTGCCGCAGCTCTTCCGGGGTGACGTGGGCGATGGGGTGGCCGGAGCTGATGCCCGCGTTGTTGACCAGGATGTCGAGGCCGCGCCCGTCCAGCCCGGCGCCCAGCTGCCAGAACAGCTGGTCGACCGCGCCCTCCTCGCCGAACCGGGCCTGTACGGCGAAAGCCCGGCCGCCGTCCTTCTCGATCCGCTCCACCGTCCGCGCGGCGGCCTGCTCGTCGCTGCCGTAGTGCACGGCGACGTACGCGCCCTCGGCGGCCAGCCGCAGCGCGACGGCCCGTCCGATCCCCCGCGACGCGCCGGTCACCAGTGCCGTCTTGCCGGTCAGCTCACCCATGGTCCTGCTCCTGTTCGCTGCGGTGTCGGTTCCCCGGTGGATCCGGTTCGCCCATACCTTCGCGACAGGCGCTCACCGTCCGCTCACCGCCGGCTCACTGCCGCTCACCGGCGCCGCTGGGCGCCGCCGGGTCGCGGTGCGCCGTCAGGGCGCGGGGCACAGCCTCAGGTGCCGTGCCCTCGTGGGCGCCTGACGGGGGCCCAGGGCGTGCGCCGCAGGCAGGGCCGGAGCGGGAGCCCCGGCCGAGCCCGGTACCGCGACCGACGCCGCCACGCGGCGCGGTGCGGCCACCAGGCCGGTCCGCTCCCGCGCCACGACCTCCCGCAGAGCCGCGCCGAAACCGTCCACGTCCCGGAGCGAGTTGTCGCCGTGGACGGTGGCACGGACGGCCGTCGTGACCCCGCGCCCCGGCAGGAACAGCGGGGTTTCCTGCCCCACCGTCTTCCAGACGAAGACTCCCCGCTCCGCCAGCCGGCGGCGGATGAGCGCGGCGGGCAGCTCGGTGTGCCGGAAGGTGAGGATGCCGGACTGGATCCGCCCGGGAGTGATCAGCTCGGTGCCGGGAGCCGCCTCGACGGCCGCGCGCAGGACCGGGCCGAGTTCCTGGAACGCGTATGCTCCGGCAGGCTCCGCCAGGGCCGTGTTCAGCGCCGTGACGGCGGCGTTCGCCGGTGGCAGGTCGGGTTCGACGCCACGCGGCCCGAGGAGTTCCCTGAGCCGGGGGGCCGCGTAGGCGAATCCCACCGACTGCGGGCCGCGCAGGAACCGCCAGCCGTCCCCGGTGAGCAGATGGCAGCCGATGCGGTCCGCGTCCACGGGAAGCTGGCCCACGGCGTACGAGGCGTCGACCGCGTACAGGCACCGGTACGGGGCGAGGACGCGGCCGATGTCCTCGACAGGGTTGACGATGCCGCACCCTGCCGGGACGTACGCCACGGAGACCAGGGCGACGGTGTCGTCGATGTTCCTCGCCATCCACTCCAGGTCCAGGTCACCGTCCGGCCGCAGCGGTACGACGTTCAGGCCGCAACGGGTGCGGTCGCGCAGGGCGAAGAGCGTGGTGAGGTTGGCCGCGCCCTCGTAGGGGGTCGTCCAGATGCGGTCGCCCGGGCCGAGCCGGAGACGCGACACGAGGGTGGCGAAGGCGTCGGCGGCGCCGGCGAACAGGACGGTGTCCCGGGGCGGCGCGCCCAGCAGGGCGGCCAGGCGTGCGTAGATCTCGCGGTGCAGGACGTCGTCGAAGTGCTCCTCCAACTCGTGAGGCCCGTACCGGTCCTCGTGGCGCGTCCACTCGGTGAGGACCGCTCGTGCGGCAGCGGGCATGCGGCCCAGTCCGGCCGCGTTCAGGTGGACCGTCCGGTCGCCGTGGGATGTCGCGTTCACTGCCGGGGCCTCCCCCCGTTTTCTTGGGGCAATGAGTTGCCACTTATCAGGCAACACATTGCCAACACGTCGACGAGGTTGGCAACATGCACTCAGGCGGGACTCTAGCGAGTGGGTCCTCTGCCGCGACGCTCAGTCCTCCCCGGCTCGTGCCCCTAGGAATTGCCAAGCCTTGCCGGAACACTTCCAATTCTGCCAACTAGATCTGTTTCAGCAGGTCAAATGGGATTTCACTTGGCAATTCGGGGGTGTCGGCCAGCATCCTGGGGCGCTTCTGAAGCCTTCGTCGAGTACACCTCCATCCATTCCCCAGTGATGCGCGAGGCATCGTTGCCAACCTTCTAGGCAAGAGGTTGCCAAGCAACCAACACGAAGTTGTCACCGAGGAGCCAGCCATGAACCGCATCGCCCGGATCGCCGTCACCGCCGCCGCCGTCGCCGCCACCGCCTTCACCACCGCGGGAGTCAGCGCCGCCGCCACGGACACGATCGGCTGGCCCACCGCCAAGTCCACCACCGCCTCGGCCGAGAGCACCGACGACATCGGCTGGCCCACCGCCACCACCGCCTCCACCGACGACATCGGCTGGCCCACCGCCGCCTCCCTCTGACACACGCCCCACCGAGACGCCCCCGCCGGCCGGCAGGCCGCCGCGGGGGCTTCGGCGTTCCCGGCGCCGGTGCGTCTCAGCCGACGCCGCCAAAACCACCGACAACACCAGCCGGCCCACCACCGCCGCCCCTCGCACACGCCCCACCGAGACGCCCCCGCCGGCCGGCAGGCCGCCGCGGGGGCTTCGGTCGTTGCGGGGGGGCTGGCAACACCTTTCCCTCCTGTTGCCGCGATCCTGCGCCCTCCCACCTGCGACTCCAGTGCCGCTCCACTGCTCCGAGACGCTGTCTCAGGATCGACTTGCCAACATTCAGGCAAGGTTTTGTCAAGCCGGAAGGCTTTCGTAAGGAGCGAGTGCTGATGTCCATCTCCGGCCTCATCGAGCAGCAAGTCCACGCGCGGCCCGACGCGCCCGCGATCACCTACCCCGGGTGCGCCGGCGACGACGTGTCCCTCACCTACCGGGAGCTCAGCCAGGCGGCGAACCGTCTCGCCGCCCATCTCCGGGCTCGCGGCGTGAGGCGCGGCGACCGGGTGGTGACCTCCCTGGGGCCGGGCCCGGACATGGTGATCGCGTTCCTGGGCATCGTGCGGGCCGGCGCGGCCTACGTCCCAGTCGACCCCGCCAACCCGGCCGAGCGGCGCCGGCTGATCGTGCGTGACAGCGCGGCCCGCGCGGTGCTGGCCGAGGGCACGGGTGCGGCGGAGTACGAGGGTCTGGACGCGATGGTCGTCGCCGTGGACGCCGAGGCCGCCGAGATCGCCGCCCGGCCCGACACGCTGCCGGAGGAGACGACCGGCCCGGAGGACGCCGTCTACGTCTGCTACACGTCCGGGACCACCGGCACGCCCAAGGGTGTCGTCGTACCGCACCGGGCCGTGCTGGACTTCGTCCAGTCCCACGACTACCTGCGGCTGACGCCCTCCGACGTGGTGGCCCAGGCCGCCAACCCCGCCTTCGACGCGGTCACCTTCGAGGTCTGGACGACGCTCACCTCCGGCGCCCGCCTGGTCGGCCTGGCCAAGGACACCGTCGTCGACCCGAGCCGCTTCGCGGAGGCGGTCCGTGCGCACGGCATCTCGGTGATCTTCCTGACGACCGCGCTGTTCAATCTGGTCGCCCGGGAGCGGCCGGACGCTTTCGCCCCGCTGCGGACCGTGCTCTTCGGCGGCGAGGCTTGCGACCCGCGCCGGGTGCGCGAGGTGTTCGCGGCCGGCGCGCCCGAGCGGCTGCTGCACGTGTACGGGCCCACCGAGACGACCACCTTCGCCACCTGGCACGAGGTGGCCGAGCCCGCCGAGGGCGACCGCACGATCCCCATCGGCCGCCCGATCGGCACCACCGTCGCCGTCGTCGTGGGCGCCGACGGCAGCCCCGTACCTCCCGGCGGCACCGGTCAACTGCTGCTCGGAGGCCCCGGGCTGGCCACCGGCTACCTGGACCGGCCGGAGCTGACCGCGCAGCGGTTCGCCGAAGACCGGTTCACCGGCAGCGGCGGTCCCCTGTACCGCACCGGCGACGTGGTGCTGCTGCGGGAGGACGGCGCGCTGGAGTTCGTGGGCCGGGTGGACGACCAGGTCAAGCTGCGCGGCTTCCGCATCGAGCTCGGCGAGATCGAGTCGGTGCTGGCCTCCCACCCGGGTGTGTCGGCAGCCGCGGTGTCCCTGCACGAGACGAAGGACGGAGACAAGCGCCTCGTGGCCCACGTGGTGCCCGCCGCCGCGGCCGCCACCGCCGCCGAGGAGGACGCCCAGATCACCGAGTGGAAGGAAATCTACGAGGCGCTCTACGACGACGCCGACGCAGCGGAGCTGGGCACCAACTTCGCGGGATGGAACAGCAGTTACGACGCCCTGCCGATTCCTCCCGAGGACATGCGGGAATGGCAGGCGGCCACCCTGGAGCGGATCCGCGAGCTGCCGAGGCGCCGCGTCCTGGAAATCGGCGTGGGCACCGGCCTGCTGATGGGCCGTCTGGCCCGCGAGGAGGAGGTCGAGGAGTACTGGGCAACCGACTTCTCCCCCTCCGTCGTCGCCGCGCTCACCGCCCAGACAGGGACCGACCCCGTCCTGCGCGGCAAGGTCCGGCTCAGCTGCCAGGGCGCCGACGACACCACGGGGCTGCCCGCCGGCCACTTCGACGCGATCGTGGTCAACTCGGTGATCCAGTACTTCCCGAGCCTCGCCTATCTGCGCACGGTGATCGAGCGGGCCCTGCCGTTGCTCGCCCCGGGCGGCTCGCTGCTCCTGGGCGACCTGCGCAACCTCGACCTGGCCCGCTGCTTCCAGACCGGTATCGAGCTGGCCCGGCCGGGCGCGACCCACAGCGGCCGTGAGGCCCTGCGCCGCTCCATCGACCAGCGCGTGGCGATGGAGACCGAACTGCTGCTCTCCCCCGCCCTGTTCGCCGCTCTCGCCCGTGCACTGCCCGCGGTGCGCGCGGTGGACGTACGTGCCAAGCGCGGCAGCCACCACAACGAGCTGACCCGCTACCGCTACGAGGCCGTCCTGTCCACCGGTGAGCCGGTGGCCGACCTCTCCGCCGCGCCCGTCGCCCGCTGGGACGAGGAGATCTCCTCCGTCACCGACGCCGAGCAGTACCTGACCACGCACCGGCCGGCCCTGCTGCGCCTGGCCGCCGTGCCCAACCGCCGCGTACACGACGAGTACAGCGCGATGCACGCCCTGGACAACCCGATCGAGAGCATCTACCTCACCCCCCAGGACGCGACGGCCCCGGACCCCGAGGCGCTGTGCGCGGCGGCCGAGCGTCTGGGCTACCGGGCCATCCCGACCTGGTCCAACGAGAGCGCCGAACTCCTCGACATCGTCTTCGTCGACCCCGCCCGGGTCCCCGCCGGCCCGCTGACGGGCGTGTACGCGGCACCGACGGCCCCCGTCGAGGCCTGCGCCAACACACCGACCGCCTTCGACCGCACCGTCGACCTCGAGGTCGTCCTGCGCGGCCACCTCCAGGAGCGGCTGCCCGACTACATGATCCCGTCGGCACTGATGACCCTGGACGCACTGCCCCTGAACGCCAACGGCAAGGTCGACCGCAAGGCACTGCCCGTCCCCGCCTTCACCGCCGACCAGACCGGCACCGAACCCGGCACTCCGATCCAGGAGATCGTCCGCGATCTGTTCGCCGAGGTGGTGGGCCTGCCCCGGCGCAAGGTCCACGCCGACTCCGACTTCTTCCGCATCGGCGGCCACTCGCTGGCCGCGGCCCGGCTGCTGTCGCGGGCCCGCGAGACGCTGGGCGCCGACCCGGGCAGCCGCGCGCTGTACGAGGCCCCGACCCCGGCCGAGTTCGCCGCGCTCGTCGGCGACACCCCCGCCGCCGCCACCGGCCCCACCGCCGCGGGTGCGGACAGCGCGGTGCTGCCGTTCAGGCTGCGCGGCGGGCTGAACCAGCAGGCCCTGGAACAGGCCCTGGAGGACCTCGGACGGCGGCACGAGGCGCTGCGCAACTCCCGCCTCGGCGCGGCCGGCACCCGGCTGCGCACTCTGTCCGCCGACGACCACCTGCTGGACCTCGTCCTGCCCGCCACCTCCGTCGACCTGTGGTCGCAGCTGCCGCTGGCCGCGGAGATCGCCCAGGCCTACGGCGCCCGCGCCACCGGCGACACCCCGCGCCGCTCCCCCGCCGGACTGGAGGCGGCGCCCCGCACGGTCTTCGGCGACCTGCCGGCCACCCCGCTGCCGGGCAGCGCGCCGCAGGCCGGCGACGCCTCCTACGGCACCCTCCAGGCCGAGCTCGGCGACGAACTGCACCAACGGCTCACCCGGTTCGCGGCCGAGCACGGCAGCACCCTGTTCATGGTGGTGCACGCCGCGCTGGCGGCCCTGCTGACCCGCCTCGGAACCGGTGGCGAGGTCACGGTGGCCGCGCCGGTTCCGGCCAGGGACCGCGTCGGCCTGCGTGGCGCGGTCGGGCCCTTCGGACGGGTCCTCGCGCTGTCGGTGGACACGTCCGGCGACCCGGCCTTCGACGAGCTGCTCGGCCGCGTCCGCGAGGCGGACCTCGCCGCCTACCGGGACGGCGAGGCCGCGCTGGCGATGCCGGGCGGCGGGGTCGCGCTGACCGTGCTCCAGGACGCCCTCGGACAGTTCGAGGCGGCCGGGCTCACGGTCCAGCCGGAGCTTCCCGAACTGCCGCTCCCCGCCGCCGACCTGGGGTTGACGCTGACCGAACGGCAGACCTCGGCGGGCGTGCCCGCGGGCATCACCGTCACGGCCGCCTACCGGCACGAGACGGTCGGCGAGGCCGTCGCCGCCTCCCTCACCGGCCAGTTCACCGCCGTACTGGAAGCCGTCCTGGACGCTCCCATGACCGCGCTGAGCCGGCTGCGGCTGCTGCCCGGCCCGGCCGCCGCCGAGACCGGCGTATGGGCGGGCGCCGACCTCCCGCTGCCCACGCAGGACGTGGCCGCCCTGTTCGCCGCCCAGGTGGCCCGCACCCCGCAGGCGCCCGCGCTGGCCGGTCTCGACTACGCCCAGCTCGACACCCGCTCCGACCTGCTGGCCCATGCCCTCCTCGAGCACAAGGCGGGCCCGGGCACCTCGGTGCTCACCGCGCTGTCGTCGCCCACCGGGTTCGCGGTGGCCGCGCTCGCCGTCGCCAAGACCGGTGCCGCGCTGCTGCCGGTCGATCCGTCGCTGGATCTGGCGGAGTCGCTGCGGCCGGTGGTGCTGCTGCTCGACGAGACGGCCGACCTGCTGCTGCCGGCCGTGCCGGGCGCGGCCCGGCTGGTCCGCGACCACAGCGCCGACCTGCTGCCCTCGGCCGGGCACTGGCCGGTGACCCAGGCCGACCGGACCCGGCCGGTAGAGGCGGACGACCCGGTCCTGCTGGTGCCCGGCGAGGACGGCACGGTGCTGATCGGCGCCGAGGCGGTCGCCGCGGCGACCCTGGCCGAACCGGCGGACGCCGCCTGGCTGGTGCACGGCTACCCGGACGGGGACGCCGCGCTCGGTCTGCTGGGCGCACTGGTCTCCGGAGCCCGGGTGCACGTGCCGGACGGCTCCCTCGCCCGGGCGGTGCCGCACGAGGTGCTGGGCTGGCTGCGGCGGGAGGACGCCCGGGTGGTGCTGGGCGGCGTCGACGACGAACTGTCCGCGCTGGTGGCGCTGGCCCGTTCCGAGGGCGCCGAGCTGACCGTGAGCGGTGGCTGGGCCGAAGGCCGGCTCGTCGTCGAGCAGGTGCCGGGCGGCCCCTCCCGGCCCGCCCCCGGCTACCGCGCCTACGTCCTCGACGCCCGGCTGCAGCCCGTCGCCCCCGGTGAGACCGGCTCGCTGTACATCGCGGGCGCGGGCGTGGCCCGGGGGTACTCCGGGGCGCCCGGGGCGACCGGCGAACGCTTCCTGCCCGACCCGTTCGGCGGCCCCGACGACTCCACCGCCCGCATGTGGCGCACCGGCCGTGCCGCCCGTCTGGACGCCGACGGCGACCTGCGGGTGCTGGACCACCCGGCGGAGGACGACCCGTTCGCCGACGAGTTCGCCACCTTTGTGGTCCTGGCCGACGCCGCCGGTCACCACGCGCTGTGGCCTTCGACGGCCGTCGTCCCCGACGGCTGGTACGAGAGCCACCCCGAGGACCTCTACGAGCTCTGCCTCGACCACATCAACGACCGCCTGGGCGACCCGCTCTAGGCCCCCACTCGCCGCACCGGCCGTGAACCCCAGGGGGTCCGGCCACCCGCACCCGATCACGAAAGCCGCACCCGCACCGGAGGACCCGATGACCGCCAGCCTTGTCGCAGAGCCCCGCCACCACGCCCTCGACCTCACCCCCCGCGAGGCCCACGCGGCGCACGCCCTGGCCACCGCCTGCCTGGAGCAGTACAAGGCGGCCGACGACCCGCGTTTCCTGGACGAGGCCCCGGTCCTGGCCCACCAACTGCCGCTCACCGTACGCCGGCACCTCAACTCCGCACGCCGCGACGAGACCACGCACGTCACGGTGATCCGCGGCAACCTGGTCGACCAGGCGGCCCTCGGCGCCACGCCCGGCCACTGGAGCGAGGCCGACACCGAGCCGAGCCAGGTCTACGGCTGCCTGCTGGTGCTGTACGCCGCGCTGCTCGGCGACGTCACCGGCTGGGCCACCCAGCAGGCCGGCCGCCTGGTGACCGACATCCTGCCGAGCAAGGGGTACGAGAACAGCCTGATCTCCGCCTCCAGCGAGCTGGAGCTGGCCTGGCACACGGAGGACGCGTTCTCCCCCTACCGGGCGGACTGGGTGGGACTGTTCGCGCTGCGCAACGAGTCCCGGGTGCCCACCACCGTCGCCCACATCGACGCGCACCGCCTGCCCGACCGTATCCGCGAGGTGCTCTCCCAGCCGCGGTTCGTGGCGCTGCCCGACTCCGCGCACGAGTTCGCCGAGGGCGCGTTCGTGCCCCGGCCGGTGCCGGTCCTCGAGGGCCACCGGGACCTTCCGGTGCTCCGCATCGACCGGGACTTCTTCCGCGCCCAGGACGGCGACCCGGAGGCCGCCGAGGCGCTGGCCCAGCTCGTCGCCCACCTCGACGGCAACCTCACCGACGTGGTCGTACCCACCGGCGCGGTCTGCTTCGTCGACAACCGCAACGTGGTGCACGGCCGGCGTTCCTTCCGCGCCGGGTTCGACGGCGGCGACCGCTGGCTCAAGCGCGTCAACCTCGTCCGGGACCTGCGCCGCACCCGCCCCGGCCGGCTGGACGGCTCGACCCGCGTCATCGGCTGAACCCCTCTCCCCCGACCCGGACCTGACAGGAGTACGACCATGAGCGCCGTCCCCGCCGTCCCCGCCCGCCCCGCCGTCCTGCTCGTCGAGAGCCGCCGGGCCACCTTCACCGACCACGTCCTCGCCCGCGACGACGTCGACGTCGTCCTGCTGCGCTTCGACTCCGTGCCGCTGGACGAGGAGTACGTCGCCCGCACGGCGCACGTGCCGACGTTCACCCTGGACACCTCCGCACCCCTTCAGGACGAGGCCGCCCGCTACCTGCGCTGGATGAAGGGGACCGAGGGCCTGCCCCGGCCGGCGTACTTCTGCAACCCCAACGAGGCTCTGCAGGCCGCCGCCCAGCGCTTCGCCGCCCTGGTGGGCCTGCCGCACCTGACCGAGGAACAGGTCGGCTGGGTCCGCAACAAGACGACGATGAAGGACCGGTACGCCGAACTCGGCATCCCGCACGCCAAGTACCGGCCGGTGCACACGCTGTCCGACGTGACCGGCTTCGGCGCGGAGCACGGCTGGCCGGTGATCCTCAAGCCGGTCGACTCCGACTCCTGCATCGGCACCTACCGCATCGACTCCCCGGACGGCCTGGCGGACGTCCCGCCGCTCGACCCCGGCCTGGAGTGGATGGTCGAGGAGTACGTCAAGGGACGGGAGTTCCAGCTGTGCGCGGTCGTCTCCCGGGGTGTGGTGCTGGACGCGTACCTGTCGAAGAACCCGGTGCCGATCCTGGAGGTCCTGGACGGCAAGATCAACGCCAACATCACCTACGCGCCCGGCGAGGAGATCCCCGTCGACGCCCGCGAGCTGGCCCAGCGGCTCACCGACGGGCTGGGCATCCCCTACGGCTACCTGCACGGCGAGTTCTTCCTCACCGACGACGGCGAGTTCGTGATGAGCGAGGTCGCGGCCCGGCTCAGCGGCTGCGAGGTACCGATGAACCACGGCCTCGCCTTCGGGTTCGACTTCCTGCACATCATCCTCGACACCTACCTCGACCGGGTGCCACTGCCCGAGTACACCCGTGACCGCGCTGTCGGCGACCTGCTGCTGCCGACCGCGCCCGGCCGAGTCGTCCACATCAGCTCCGAGGAGGAACTGATGCGGCTGCCCGGCGTGATCGGCGCCCACCTGACCGCGGCACCCGGCGACGTCCTCGACCCGCCGCGCGCCTCCCACGCCTCCACCGGCTATGTGCACGTCGAGGGCGCCACCGCCGACGAGGTCGAGCAGCGGATGCACGCCGTACTGCGGCACTTCGAGCTGAAGGTCGACGAGAACGCCGAGGAGGCCGCGTCATGAACACCCTCAACGGACCCGTGTTCGCCCCGTACGCCGAACTGAGCGACTACACCCGGGCGGTGGCCGAGGCGGAGGCCGGATACGGCCCGCTGCCGGTGTGGACCGGCGACCGCGGCGACCTCCTGGCCGGCATCGCCCTCGCCGAGCAGGTCTACGCCGGCCACCGCACCCCCGACCCGGCGGACACCGGGATCCTGTTCGGCGACGACCCGCTGCCCGAGGCGCTGCGCGCCCTCGTCGCTCCGCTGGCCCGCCACTGGGTGACGGATCCCGCGCGACTGCCCGAGGAGGGCTCGGTGCTGCTCGTCGGCACCTACGGCGCGCTCCGCGGCGACGAGGTGCAGGGGATCGTCGAGGCGACGCACGCCGCCGGACGGCCGCTGTTCCTCCTCACCGGCCGCGACGTGCACAGCCTGAGCTGGGTGGTGGCCAAGCAGTACGGCCGGGTGGTGCCGGGCGCCGCGGTGGGCGTCGTCTCCGAACTCGACGCGGCGGAACCGGTGCCGGGCGCGGACGTGTGGTGCGGGGCGGAGGACATGCGCCGCCTGGACGTCAGGGAGCTGGCGCTGGGCCGGGTGTGGCAGCGGGTGCTGTTCCACGGCAACGGCAAGGACGACCAGCTCAATCTGGGCCAGTTCACGCTGTGCGGGGCGAGCCCGGTCGCCGCGCCGCCGGGCGCCCTGGGCCCCAGGTGCGCCTACGGGCTGGGCTGCAACAAGCCCATGGACAAGCTGATCCCGGCGCACTCGGTCCGGGCCGCCGAACTCGTCCTGGCCAACTGCTTCAGCGGCGCGCTGGCCGGACACGCCATGTACGACCCGAAGTACCTGATCCTGCTCAACGCCCTGGACGGTCCGGCGCAGACGGTGGTGGCCACCCTCACCGCCTGCGACGGCCAGCGCCCCGAGAACCTGGCCTGGCTCACCGGCGCCGCCCGCGCGGGCAGCGCGGCCGGTGCCGTCAACGCCTCCCTGCGGGACATCAACCCGTACCCGGCGTTCGCCCAGGTGGGACTACAGTCGTCGGGCCTCGCCGACGAGCCGCAGCCGCAGCCGCAGCCGGCCGAGGACTTCCCGCTGCACGCCGTCGGCGCCCGCCTGACCGGCCTGCTGGACAGCGGCCTGCTCGGGCCGGACTACCCGCTGCGTCCCCGCCTGCGCGCCCTCTCGGACACCCTCCTGCACGATGTCGTCCGTACGGTGGCGATGGCGCCGCCGGACGCCGCCGCGGCCCTGGTGGGCCTCACCAAGGAGACCAAGTCCCTCGACCTGGCCCTCGCGCACCGCTTCGCCAAGCACCACGACGACCCGGTGCTGCAGTTCCCCACCTACTTCGGTGAGCGCAGCGTCGCGGAGGCCCCCGTCCCCGCGGCCACCCCGTGCGCCTGCGGCCGCCCCCTGGTGTCGTACCGCCGGCGCGGGCGGGTGCCCGCCGTCACCGACACGGTCCAGCTGGTCTGCGCGCGCTGCGGCGACGTCGCCAACACGCTGCTCGATTCGGCCGACTTGAGTGTGAAGGCACCGGCGCACGTGGTGGCCGGCGATAGCCTCCACGTGGTGATCGAGGCCGAAGCGCGGCGTGCCGGGACGGTCAACCTGGGCGTCGTACTGCCGGTCTACCTCGACGCCAAGGTCGGTCCGGTGCTGCGCCGCGTGGAGGCGACGCGGCCCGGTGAACGGGTGCACGCCGAGTTCACGGTCACCATGGCTGCCGCGGCGACCCCGCAGGCGTACTACTTCTGCCCGTACGCGGTGCAGGACCTGGGCATCTCCGTGGCCCGGGTGCACTTCACCCTGCACCCGGCCGGCACGGCACGGCACAACGACCGAGACAGGGAGCACACGAGGGCATGACCGACGCAGGGGAACACGGCGAACAGGACGAACCCGGCGGCTCGGCGGGAGGCTCATGGGCCCCTCTGGCACACCGCTCCTTCCGCCGCCTGGCGGCCGGCCGGATGCTGGTCTACTTCGCCAACGCGATGGCGCCCGTCGCCCTGGCCTTCGCCGTCCTCGACGCGACCGGCTCCACCACCGACCTGGGTCTGGTGGTCGGCGCGCGCTCACTGGCCAATGTGGTGCTGCTGCTGGTCGGCGGGGTGGTCGCCGACCGGGTACGGCGCGCGCTGGTGCTCCAGGGCTCGGCCCTGGCCGCGTCCGCCGTACAGGCCGCCATCGCCGCGAGCGTGCTCCTCGACGCCACCTCGATCCCGCTGCTGGTACTCCTCAGCGCCCTCAACGGTGCCCTGGCCGCGCTGTCCCTGCCGGCCTCCGCCGCGCTCACCCCGCAGACCGTGCCCGCCGACCTGATCCGCCCGGCCAACGCGGTCCTGCGGATGGGCATCAACCTCGGCGCCATCGCGGGCTCCTCGCTCGCCGGTGTGGTCGCGGCCGTGCTCGGCCCCGGGTGGGGGCTGGCCGGCAACGCGGTGGCGTTCTCCGGCGCGGCCCTGTGCTTCCTCGGCGTGACCACGTCCCCCGCCCACGCGGACAGGACCCCGGAGCGGGTCCGCCCCGTCCACGAACTCCGGGAAGGCTGGCACGAGTTCACCGCACGCCGCTGGGTGTGGATCGTCGTCCTCCAGTTCATGGTGGTCAACGCGGTGATCGCGGGCGGCGTGCAGGTGCTCGGCCCGGTCGTCGCGGACGACACCTTCGGCCGGGGTCTGTGGGGTGCGGTGCTCGCCGCCGAGATGGCGGGCGCGGTCGTCGGCGGCGTGCTCGCCGCCCGCTCCCGGGTCCGGCACGCCCTCCTGCTCGGCGTGGCCCTGGTGACCCTGGAATCCGTACCCCTGGTGGTCCTCGCCGAGACCCCGAACGCCCTCCTCCTCGGCCTCGCCATGTTCGCCAACGGCGCCGCCCTGGAGCAGTTCGGCGTTGCCTGGGACGTCTCCCTCCAGGAGAACATCCCCCAGGACCGTCTGGCCCGCGTCTACGCCTACGACGCCCTCGGCTCCTTCGTGGCCCTCCCTCTGGGCGAGATGGCCGCGGGCCCGGTCGCCGGCCGGCTCGGCGTCCACAGCACCCTGCTGGGCGGCGCGGTCCTGGTCACCCTCGCGACAACGGCGGCCCTGTGCAGCCGGGAGGTGCGCTCCCTGACCACGAGGCAGCCGTCCGCACAGCCTGGACCGGCTGCGGCGCAGCCGGTTCCGCGGTGACCGCGGGTCACGCGCTGCGCGCGAAGTCCGCGTCGATCTCCTCCAGGGTCGTGGCCGGGTCGGCCACCAGCGTCGCCAGTTCGTCGTCGGTGTGGTGGCGGGTGGAGATGGCGGGGCAGCGGCGGCAGGCGTCGACGCCGGCCTGCGACCACCACTTGCAGCCGGCACGGAGGTGGCACTGGGGTACGCGGCCGGTCGCCGCGGCGGGGTAGGCGGTCACGACCCGCTCGATGAGCGTGCAGTCGTCGCCGCGCCGGTTGACGCACTCGGCGACGCAGTGCGAGGCGAACCGCAGCACCCGCCGCGGTTCGATGTCGGCCGGGATCTGCTCCAGGACCTCGGCGGCGGGCACCGGGTCGGCCAGGTAGGCCACGCGGCCGTCGACTCCGGCGCGGACGCCGAGAACCAGCGACTCGGGTGCGTGCGCGGCACCGCTCGGGCACCACGCCGTTCGTGCCGTGTCGTCTTCCCGTGCGGCGCCGTCGGTCACTGTCGCCGCCCCCTCAGCACGGAAGCGTGCCGGTGACGGTCGAGCGGCCCACCACTTGCGGGGACAGCGAGCTGTCGCCGGCCTCCCGCTCCAGTGCGACCGCCTGCCGCAGGCTCTCCACCAGCTGCTGGTGGCCGGTGATGCGCTGGGGCGCGTCCTGCTGTGCGGCCGCCGTCTCGGCGCCGCACAGGACGAGCCCGGTGGCCAGTGCCGCCGCGGCGATGCCCGCGGCCGTACGGGAGTGCTTCATACGAAATCCTCCGTCTGCGTGGATGCCGGGTTCCCGAGCGTGGTCCCCGGCACTGCAGACGAAGTCGAGGCCCGCTGGATCTGGGACTGGGCCAGCGCCTCGGCGAGGATCCGCCAGATCTCCGCCGCCAGGTCGATGTTGGCGTCCGCCTGAGCCTGCTCGGCCAGGGCGCGCAGCCCCTGGACGCCGCCCTCGTCGCCGGACAGGATGCGCAGCTGGTGCCGCAGGATGTCGAGCCGGACCCGGTCCCGGTACGTCATCCGTGGTTCCTCCAGGGCGAGTTCGCCGAGCAGGACACGGGCGTCGTCGTATCGTGAGGTCAGGAACGCGAGGTCGGCCTTGAGCGCGGTCAGTTCCTGCCGCAGACCGGGCGTGCCGACGAAGGCGAGCGCCGGCTCGGCGGCCGTGACGCACCGCTCGGCGGCCTCGGGGTCCGGCGGGAATTTCTGCAGGTGCAGCCGCCCGGCCGCGAGCCTCAGCCGCAGCCACAGCACCAGGTCCTCGTTGCTGCTGAACCTCTCCAGGGCCTCCTCCAGGCAGGCCTGCGCGGCCGTGTGGTCGCCCTGCCGCAGGAGTACGGCGGCCGCGGTCCACATCGCCTCCGCCCACAGCGCGTCCGACCGCCCCTCGACCAGCACGGTCAGCTCGTCGGCGTGCGCCCGGGCGTCCGGCATCCGGCCGGCCTCGGCCTCCACCGAGACCAGCGCGAGCAGCACGGCGGAGCGGTCCTCCACGCCGAGGGCGGAGTCCCGGGCGAGGTGATGGGCGGTGACGGCGGCGTCGAGGGCCGCGGGGATCTCACCCAGGGAGCGCAGACAGCGGGCGAGCCGGGTCAGGCCGCGCACCCGCAGTTCGGTCAGCCCGACCTCGTCGCCGAGCCGGACCAGGTCCTCCAGGTAGCCCCGTTCACCGGTGTGATCGCCCTGGACCCGCCGTTGCCGGGCCAGTTGCCACAGCGCCTGCCAGCGCAGCACGGGTGCCTCGTGCGCCTCGGCCGCCAGCGCCTCGCGCAGCGTCTCCAGGGCGTCGTCCGATCCGGTGGAGGCGACCAGCGACAGCGCATGAGCGAGCGAACCGCCCGCGGGCTCCTCGAAGTCGGCCGGCTGAAGGCCGAGGCGCTCGGCGAGATAGGCGACGGCACGCTCGGTGGGCTGGCGGGCGCCCGACTCCAGGCGGGAGAGGTACCCGGTCGACATGCCGTCACCGGCCAGCGCAGTCTGGGACAGTCCCCGGGCCTGGCGCAGTTTCCTGAGACGACTGCCGAATGCGGGCTGCTGCAGCATGTGACCATTCCCTCGGGACGCGCGGACGGAGCGGGTTCGGGCGGGCTCTGCGCCGCGACGAGCGTAGGGTCCCGGGCAACCGCCGGGCAATGTTTTGCCAGGCGCCGTGCCGCGGCTCTCGTACGGGCCTCACGGAATCCTCATCCGTTCCTCGAACGGGTCTCGAACGGACCGGGCGGCCGCCGGCGCCGCCACCGCCGAAAGCGATGACGGAAACGTCCTGAGCCCGCGGCCGCGGAGGTCCGCAGGGCACCTCCATTCCCGCTCGACCTGGCTTAGAGGCCGCCCTCTCATCCTGGCCCGGATCAGCGGACCCGCAGCGAAGGAGCAGCTCATGACGGAGGCGGTCCCGGAGGCATCCACCGTGTCGGTGGCCGGCGCCCTGGAGGAGGTGCTCGCCACCTGTGCGGCGGGACGCTCCCGGTTGGTACTGATCGAGGGCCCCGCCGGCTGCGGCAAGAGCCACATCCTGAACGCCGTGGCCGCCCGGGCCGACGCGGCCGGAGCACTCGTGCTCGCCGCCGCCGCGACCGCGACCGAACGGCAGGAGCCGCTGAGCGTGCTGCGCCGGCTGATCGCCGCGGCACCGGCGTTCGCGCTTCCCAGGAGCGGGGCCGAAGGCGCACCGCCCGCGGACGCCGTCGAGGTGTTCGGTGCCGAGCTGTGCGCCCTCGCCCGGGGTGGCCCCGTGGTGCTGTGTCTGGACGACCTTCAGCACACCGATCCGCAGACGCTGACCCTGCTGCCCTACCTCGTCCAGCACGCCCGCCCCGCCCCGGTCCTGGTGGTCACCACGCTGATCTCGTCCGGCACGGCCCAGGATCCGGTACTCCTCGGCGAGTTGGCCCGCCACCCGCATGTACGGCGGATACCGCTCGGCCTGCTGTCGCCGCGGGAGACCGCCGGCGCACTGACCGCCCGGGCGGCTGAGCGGGGCACGCCGGCCCCGGCATGGACCGCCGCGGAGCTGCACCGGCTCAGCGGCGGCAACCCGATGCTGCTGACCGCCCTGCTGGCGGAGGACATGACCGTGACGGCCGCGGCGCCCGCGGCCGACGGCCCGTTCGCCGCGGCCGTCACGGCCTGTCTGCGGCGCAGCGGGCCGGCCGCGGTCGCCGCCGCCCGCGCCGTGGCGGTCCTGGACGAGGGCACGACCGAGCCGCTGACGGCGAAGATGCTGGACGACGACGCGGAAGTCGCCGGGCCGGGGCTCACCGCCCTGCGTCGCTGCGGTCTGCTCGACGGGTTGCGCTTCCCCGACCCCGTGGTGCGCACCGCCGTTCTGGCGGACACCACGGCCCGCGTCCGCGCCGATCTGCACCGGCGTGCCGCCATGGCGCTGCGCGAGGTGGGTGCCCCGGCTCCGGTGGTGGCCGCTCACCTCCTCGCGCCCCTGGCGGACGGCATACGGCGGCCGGCCCGGCCGGAGGATCTGGCTCTGCTCAGGGACACCGCCGAGGACCTGCTGCTCGACGACCGTCCGGCTCCGGCCGAGCGGATCCTCGAACTCGCCCACGGTGTCTGCCCCGACGCCGGCACCCGCACCGACGTGGCGCTGCGGCTCGCGCAGGCCGCCGCACGCCGTGACCCCGACACCGCCGGGCTGCGGCTCGGTGCGCTCGGCACCGGACCGCGCGCACTGCGACCCGGCGGCGAGGACGCCTCCCGACTGGCCGAGCTGCTTCTGACCCACGGCCGGATAGAGGAGGCCGACTCGGTCCTGGCGAGCGAGGACGGCCGCCCGGCGCCCGGCGGCTCCCCCTTCGGCGCCCTGCTCGACGCCGATCCGGAGGCCTGTGTCCGGCTGCTGGAGTCGGCCCCGCTGACGGACGCCACCCTGCCGTCGCTGGTCGCGGCCCTGCGCACACTGCTGTACACCGGCAGTGCCGAGCGGGCGGTCTCCGCCGGCCGCAGGGTGCTGGCAGAGGCGGAGGACCGTCAGGTTCCGGGCTGGCAGGCGATGCTGGGAACCCTCCACGCCGAGGCGCTGCTCCGGCTGGGCGACGTGCGGGCCGCCTACGACCGGGCGACGGCGGCCCTGGAGGCGCTGCCGCCGCGCGGTGGCAGCCTGTTCCGGTACGCGCCGGCCGCGGTGCTCGTCCAGGCGTGCGACGCTCTGGGCCTGCGCTCCGAGGCGGCCCGGCACATCGCCCATCCCGTCAGCCGACGGCTGCTGACCACCGTCCACGGGGCGCACTACCTGCGGGCTCGCGGATCGCACCATCTCGTCACAGGCCGGCCGCACGCCGCGCTCGCCGACTTCCGCGCGGTCGGCCGCCTGCTGGTCAACTGGCGTACGGACCGGCCGGCCTGGCTGCCCTGGCGTACGGACGCCGCCCAGGCACTGCTGTGTCTGGACCGGCCCCGGCAGGCGCACCGGCTGGTGGAGGAACAGCTCGCGCTGCCCGACGCGGCCCGGCCCCGGGTGCGGGGCGTCTCCCTGCGGCTGCTCGCCGCGACGGGGGAGTGTGCGCAGCGCACGGATGTGCTGCGGGAGGCCGTCGACGAGCTGCGCCGCAGCGGCGCCCGGCTGGAGACCGCCCGTGCCCTGGCCGACCTCGGGCGCGCCCTGCACGACGAGGACGTCACTGTACGGGGCGACGCCTCGCTGCGCGCCGCTGCCGCCCTGGCCCGGCAGATGGGGGCCACCGCCCTGTGCGACGAGTTCCTGCCCGACCCCGGCCTGGACCGGCTGACGCGGCGCCGCATGGCCGGCCCGGATGCCCTGGCGCTGCTCAGCCCCGCCGAGCGGCGGGTGGCGGTCCTTGCCTCCGAGGGGCTGACCAGCCGTCAGATCGCGGCACGGCTGGAGTGGGGGACGAGCACCGTGGAGCAGCATCTGACCCGCGTCCACCGCAAGCTGCGCGTCCGTGTCCGCGGCGGGTCCCCGGCGGACCTGGCAGGCGGGTGAGCGGGGGCGGCGGTCAGGAGGACGGGACCGACAGGACGGCGCTGGACACATCCCAGGTGGCCTGCAGGAACGGCAGGGGGGTGCCGGACCGTTCTTTGTGCACGGTGTCCTGCACACCGTACGCGAGCAGTTCTCCGAAGGAGACGCGCTCCGGCCGGGCACCGGTGGCGGCGGCTGTGCCGGTCAGGACGAACACCACGGTCGCCGCCATCGCACCCACGGCCGTTGCTGCGGTGCCCTTCATATGAGTTCCTCCGTCTTCGGGGACAGGTCTGCCCCGCGGAGCGTCGCCCCTTGCGCTGTAGCGGGACTCAAGGCGAGCTGGACCTCGGTGAGAGCCTCGGCGAGCATCCGCCAGATCTGCGCCGCCAGGTCGGTGTTGGCGTCCGCCTGCGCCTGCTCGGCCAGCGCGCGCAGGCTCTCGGCACCGCTCGGGTCGCCCGACAGGATCCGCAGCCGGTGCCGCAGGACGTCCGTCCGGACCCGGTCCCGGTAGGTGATGCGTGAATCGTCCCGGGCGAGTTCGCCCAGCAGCAGGCGGGCTTCGTCGTAGCGGCCGGTGACGAACGCGAGATCCGCTTTGAGCGCGGTCAGCTCCTGCCGCAGGCCGGGCGTGCCGACGAAGGCGAGCGCCGCCTCGGCGGCCCGGGCGCACCGCGCGGCGGCGGTCGGGTCCGCGGGGACCTTCTCCAGGTGCAGCTGCCCCGCGGCGAGCCGGAGCCTGAGCCACAGCACCAGGTCGTCGCCGCTGCCGAACTTCTCCAGGGCCTCCTCCAGCAACTGCTGCGCCGTCAGGTGGTCGCCCTGCCGCATCCGCACGGCCGCGACCGTCCACATGGCCTCCGCCCACAGCGCGTCCGACCTGCCCGCGACCAGTGTGGTCAGCTCGTCGGCGTGCGACCGGGCGTCCGGCAGCCGGCCCGCCTCGGCCTCGACGGACACCAGAGCGAGCAGGGCCGCGGCCCGGTCCTCGGTGTCCAGGGAGTTGTCCCGGGCGAGGTGGTGGGAGGCCACCGAGGCGTCGAGGGCGGCGGTGATCTCGCCCAGCGAGCGCAGGCAGCGGGCGAGCCGGGTCAGGCCGCGCACCCGCAGTTCGGTCAGTCCGACCTGATCGCCGAGCCGCACCAGCTCCTCCAGGCGGGCCCGTTCGCCCTCGTGGTCGCCCTGGAGCCGACGGGACCGTGCCAGCAGCCACAGGGCCTGCCAGCGCAGTACGGGGTCCTCGTGGCCCTCCTCGGCCAGCGCCACGGCCAGCGCCTCGACCGCTTCCTCCGCTCCGGTGGAGGAGGCGAGCGTCAGCGCGTGGGCCAGCGAACCGGTCGACGGCTCCTCGAAGTCGGCCGGTCGCAGGCCGAGGCGGTCGGCGAGGTGGGCGACGGCGCGCTCGGTGGGCTGCCGGGCGCCCGACTCCAGGCGGGAGAGATAACCGGTCGACATGCCGTCGCCGGCCAGCCTGGTCTGGGACAGGCCACGGGCCGTGCGCAACTTCCTGAGGCGTCGTCCGAACGCGGGCTGTCGAAGCACGTGACCAATCCCTGCGGTAGAGGTGACGGGCGGGCAGGTTGCCTTGGCGATCGTGACCGAGCGTAGGGGCGGGGCAACTCCCTGGCAAAGCTTTGCCACCGCTTGTGCCGCCGTTCTCATGGCGGTCTCATGACATCGTCGTGCGGCTCTTGAGCGGTTTTCCAGCGACTCCGGCCATGCTCTCGAGTGTCAGGCCGCCTGCGCTGCCGTGCTGTCCGTCCTCGACCAGGAGTCGTCCATGAAGCACCCGGTTCCTGCCCGCCGTGCTGCCGACGCACGGGAGACCCGACCGAAGGTGCCGGGACCGGCGCGGGGGGTTTGTGACGACGACATCGGGTGGCCGCAGAGATGACCCTCCCGGACCTCGGATCAGCGCACGTCGTCAGATGCTCATCGCGCGGTGGCCGCGGTCAGGGCCCCGGCCAGCGCGCGTATGTCGGCGCCGGTGGTGCCCCGCGCGGCGACGACCACGACACGTGGCGGTAGCGCCCCGCGCGCGGTCAGCTCCCGCGCGATCGCGCCGGCGACCGCGCCCGCTCCGCAGAAACCGCCCAGCACCAGGCGCGAGGCGTCACCGGCGTGTGCCGCGAGCGCGGCGGCGGCCGCGGCGGGGGCCAGGGCCGCGGCGGCGTCCATCAGCACCAGCGGGCCCCGGCCACCGAAGCGGCGGGTGAGTTCACCGAGGTCGAACTGGGGCGCGCCCGGCGCCTGCACCAGGCACACCGTCGCGGCCCGGCCGGCTCCCGGTCGCAACGGGACGAGCACCCCGTCGGCACGGCCGGCGTCCGCCGCGTCCTCGAGCGGCCCGGCGGCGCCGTGCTGCCGGGGCGACAGGGCCCGGGACAGCACACCGAGCGTCTGGGCGACGGTGGTCGGCTCGTCCGCCGTGTCCGGCAGGGTGCGCAGCAGGCGTGCGCTGTGCGCGAGCATGGTCTCGGCCGTCGTGCGCTCCACCCGTCCGCGGTCGTACCCGGCGGTCAGAACCAGGCGGCCCGCGCCGTCGCGATAGGCGCGCACCGCGAGCGCGTATGCCCCCAACGCCCCGGCAGGGTCCTGCTGTTCGAGGTGGACGCCATGCATGGTGAGGACCTTGCCGAGTGCGGCGTCGGGGCACGGCCGCCCGTGCTCGAAGGTGATCAGGGTCGCGGCGGGCCCCTCCCCCGGGCCGGGCCCGGGCCGCATCCGGTCCTGCTCGTGCGCCGCCAGTTCCAGTTCCCGGTCGCGCAGGTGCCTCAGCAGGCGCGGCACGGGGCAGTCGGGATCGACGGTCAGCGAGAGCGGGCTGGGATGCTCGAAGGGGCCGGGGGTGCGTTCGATACCGTCGAAGAGCAGTCCGCGCCCGGAGGAGGTCAGACCGAAGGAGACGGTGGCGCCGCCGGGTGCGGCACCGGACGCCCGGTACAGCAACATCGCCCACACCGCGTGCAGCGCGCCGCTCTCGGTGACGCCCCAGCGCGCCGCCCAGTGGGCGAGCCGGGAGGTCTCGCGCCGCGACAGCCCGGTGCGGCAGCGGCCCACACCGGACGGGCCGGGCGGCCCCGGCGGCGGGGGGAGCCGGCGACGCGGGCGGGACGCGCGGGACGGACCCAACGGTCCCGCCCCTCCGGTGTGCTCCCGCCGGTCGGGGGGACCGGGTGCTGGGCCGCGCTCGTGGAGCCAGTCCAGGTAGTCACGTATGTCGGGGCGGCGCTCGCCGCCGGGCAGCGAGCCGCCGGTGAGGTAGGCGCGGCAGGCCTCCTGGAGCAGGATGCGCGCGCTGAGGCCGTCCAGGGCGGCGCGGTGGTAGGTGAGCAGCACGTCGACGGCCGGTGGGCCGCCCGCGGCCCGCTCCAGCAGGGCGACCCGCAACAGGGCCGGGCACCGCAGGTCGAAGCCCCGCTCCCGCTCGGCGGCGCGCAGTTCGGCGTGGCGGGCGACCGAGTCGTACGGGTGGCGGGTCACCGGTACGCATCCGGTGTCGAACAGGACCGCACGCGGTGCCGGCTCCCAGACGAACGCGGTGCGCAGCACCGTCTCGCGCTCGGCGACGGACTGCCAGGCGGCCGTGAACCGGGCCTGGTCCAGCGGCCCGTACCAGCGCCAGGACAACTGCTCGATCTGCCGCTCGGGGTGGGCCAGGGTGCCGGCGAGCCAGGCGTGCTGCTGCGGGGTGACCGCGAGGGTGCGCCGGAGCGTGCCGGTGCGCGTCGCGGCCGTACCGCCGCGCGCCGCGTCCGGTGAGCCGGGGCCGGGATCGAGCACGGGGCTGCCGGTGAGCAGGTCGGCCAGCAGGCCCGCCGGGTACGGCGGGAGCGCACCGCCGTGCCCGGTGCCGGACAGGTCGACGACGTGGTGGTCCGGGCCCGTGCACACCAGCCGGGCGCCCGCGAGCCGCCGGTCCTGGTGCCCGACGGCGAGGTGGTCCAGCGCGCGTGGGAAGGCGGCGGGGTCGAACGCGCCGTACAGCTGGAGCACGTGGCCGCCGGACGCCCGGGGGCACGGGTCGAGGACGGCGTACAGCGGCGGCGCCATGGCGCCCGTGCGGTCGTCGGTCATCTGCGCTGCACCCCTCCGCTGTGCGCCTCGTCCCCTCCTCCGCCGCCCGGCAACCGCGGCAGTGGGCTCAACGGCATCCCACGGTGTACGCGCGTGGGCATGCCGGGGGGATGGCGAGACCCGTACCGGGGGCCGGCACCGGCTTGGGGTCCCGGGCTCGGAAGGGGCGGGCCACCGGGGGCAGGAGATGCTGGGTGGCGAGCCACTCGTCCATCGCGGCCTCCTCTGGCTCGGCACCCTCCACGCTAGTGCGGTTCCCCGGTCCACCTCGGCTTTCTCCAGCAGGTCCCGACCGGATTCCGAAGCGGTTTCGTGCGGCGGGGACGCTCACCCGGCGACGGCGTGGACCGGGAAGCCCCGGTGTTCCACGAGGCGCCCGTGGTCGTCGAAGCGCAGTTCCACGACGAGGCACCGGGGGTCTTCGCCGTCCACGGCGCTGATGCGCAGGGTGACACGGTCGTCCTCGGCGAGGATGCTGTCACACGCGAGGGCGGGGACCCGGGTGGTCCCCGGGCTCCAGTGTCGTGCGACGGCGTTCGGCTCGCCCCGGCCCGCGGCCTCGACCAGGGTGCGCGCGATCTCCTTGTTGCGCGCCTGGGCCGAGTAGCGGGTCAGGAACCGGTGCAGGGTACCGCTCAGGTCGCCGGTCATGGTCACGGTCATGGTCGTACCGTCCTTTCGGTTCGCCTTCTCGCCCACCACTCATGATGGTTTCGCCGCTGTAGCGGCGTTGGAGGGCCGGTGAAACCGGGAGGACTTCCGGTTGTCCTTTTCCTCGCGGGACCTTCCCGGCCGAATTCGGCTGATTCGGCCGACATTCTCGCCGCGAACCGGCTGGATTTCTCCGGTGTCACGTTCCACGACCGGGTTGTGCAGGCACAACGGTCGCACCACCCCTATGTTCCGGCTCCTTTGCCGACCTCTTTGTAGGGGGTCCGACTCTGTTGCCACGCATGAGCGGGGGCCACCACGATGGATTGCTGTCCCCAGCAGACGGCCTGTGTTTTCCCGGTTCCTCCTGCCCCCTGTGGAAGCGTTGTCCGTGGGAGCCCTGGGACGGCTCGTGGCCTGGAGGTGCGTGTGCGCGTTCGACCGGTGCCCGGGGTGAGTGTCCAGGTGGGCGCGGACGGGCACCTGGACATGGTGGCGGAGACCCCGGGCCGCCCTGCCCGCCGTCTGAGTTGCTCTCCCCTGGGCACCCTCATGTGGATCACGCTGCGCCGTCACGACTGGGATGTGCCACAGGCCTCCCGGGCTCTCGCGGAGCTGTGGCAGACGACCCCCGACAACGCCCGCGCCGACCTCGAGCTGTGGGTGGAGGAGATGCGGGACGCGGGGGTGCTGCGGGCGGACCCGCGCGATCCGGCTCGCCGCTGCTCCGGTCCGGCTCGACCACCCCTGTAGGGGCCCCGTCCAGGCTGGTCGAAGTTAGGGGTGGACTACCCGGGACGGGGCGACTATGACGTTCGTTGGCAGGACAGCGGTGATCGGCACCTTGGACAAGGCCCTCGCGGACTGCACGGCCGGGGGCTCGCGCACGGTCCTGATCGAGGGTCCCGCCGGGTGCGGCAAGAGCGCGCTGGTCGACGCCGTGGTGGAGCGGGCGTCGGCGGTCGGCGCGGTCGTCCTGGGCGCGGTCGGTTTCCCCGACGAACACGACGTACGGCTCGGCGTGCTGCGCCAACTGGTGCGAGGCCACCGGTCGCTCGCGGCGACGGTGGCCACGGCGCCGGGTGCGGTGCCGTCGCGCGCCGAGGACATGCAGACCTTCTGCGCCGGGGTGCGCGAGCTCAGCGAATCCGCCCCCGTGGTGCTGTACGTGGACGACGTCCAGCATGCCGACGGCGACTCCCTCGCCCATCTGCAGTACTTGGCCAGGCACGCCCGCTCCGCCCGTGTCCTGCTGGTCCTCACCGCGACGCCCCACCACGGCTCCGGTGACGCCGCCTTCACCACCGAGCTGATGCGGCAGCCTACGTTCCGCCGGATACGGCTGAGCCGGCTGACCGCCGCGAACGTGATGGAGGCGGCCCGGACGTGCGGCAGGCCCGAGCTGGCCGATCGCCTGTACACGCTCAGCGGGGGCAACCCGCTGCTGCTGCGCGCGCTCCTGGCGGAACTCGAGGAGCTCGAGGAGTACGAGGGGCACCAGGGGCGCGGGAAGGACGGCGCGGCCGGGGAGTTCCTGCCCGAGCCCGCCGGGCCGTTCGCGCAGGCCGTCGCCGCCTGTCTGCACCGCGGCGGCCCGGTGGCCGCCTCCGTCGCCCGGGCCGCCGCTCTCCTCGGGGACCTCTGCTCCCCGATGCGGGCCGCCCGGCTGCTGGGCGTCACGCCGGCCGCCGCGCACCCGGGGCTGGCCGGGCTGGAGGCCTGCGGAATCCTGGACGGCGGCCGGATCGGACACGCCTCGATCCGCGAGGCGGTCCTCGCGGAACTCGGCGTGGCCGAGCGGGTGCGCATGCACCGCCGGGCGGCGATGATCCTGCGTGCGGAAGGCGAACCGGCGCACGCGGCGGCCAAGCACCTGCTGGCCGCCTCCGGCGCGGACGACGGCACGCACTGGCAGGCCACGCCCGCCGAGACCGACCTGCTGCGCACGGCCGCCGAGGAACTGCTCACCGCCGACGACGCCCGCCAGGCCGTACGCCTGCTGGAACTGGCGCACGCCGCCTGCCCGGACGAGGAGCGGCGCGATGCCGTCAAGATGCGGCTGGCCCGTGTGGCGTGGCGGTTCGACCCGGCCGCGGCCGAACAGCACCTTCAGGCGCCGCTGGCGGCGCTGCGCGCCGACCGCCTGGGCCGGGAGCACGTCCAGCCGCTGGCGCAACTGCTCCTGGTCCAGGGCCGCTTCCAGGACGCGGCGGAGCTGTACCGGGACGAGGACCGGGCCGAGGCGGCCGTCTCCCCCCTCGACACCATGCTCGACGCGGACACCGCCGAGAGCGAGCGGCTGCTGCGCTCCGCCCAGCTGACCGAGGCCACCCTGGGACCCATGAGCCAGGCGCTGCAATCCCTCATCCACTCCGACCGGCCCGAGCGGGCGGTGTCCTGGACCCGGAAGCTGATGGAGGACGCCGAGCGCCGCGGCGCTCCCGGCTGGGGCACGGTGTTCGCCACCCAGCACGCCGAGGCGCTGCTGCACACCGGTGACCTGCGCGGCGCCGCCCTGCACGCCTCCCGGGCGCTGGACACGCTGCCGGAGACGTCCTCTTCCGCGTACCGGTACGCGCCGGCCGCCGTCCTCGTGTGCGCCCGCAGCGCCATGGGCCAGTACACGGAGGCTTCCCGGCAGATCGACCAGCCGGCACCCGCCGGACTCCTCGGCAGCGTGCACGGGCTCGCGTTCCTGCGGGCCCGGGGGCTGCACCAGCTGACGGGTAATCAGCCGCAGGCGGCGCTCGCCGACTTCCTGGAGGTCGGCCGGGTGATGGAGAGCTGGGGCATCGACCGCCCCGCCTACATCCCGTGGCGGACCGACGCCGCCGAGGCGCTGCTGCGGCTGGGCCGGCCGCAGCAGGCGGAGCGGATGGCGGTGGCGCAGCTCGCCCTGCCGGACGCGCGGCGGCCCTGGGTGCGCGGTCTGTCGCTGCGGGTGCGGGGCCTGACGGCCGCCTCTCCCAAGCAGCGACTGGCTCTGCTCGGGCAGGCGCACGAGGAACTGCGCCGCTCGGGAGACCGGGTGGCCACCGCCCGCGTCCTGGCCGATCTCGGGCAGGTGACGCAGACGGAGGGCGGCGCGCCCGCCAGGGGCAGCACGATGATCCGTACGGCCTGGAACCTGGCCAGAGAGTGCGGGGCGACAGCGATGTGCCGGGACATCCTGCCCGACGCCCCTGTGACGGAGACGGCTCGGAGCCGTCCGCAGCAGGGTGAGCCCCGGGCGGACGCCCGGCTCAGCAGCTCCGAGCAGCGGGTCGCGACGCTCGCGGCCCAGGGACTGACGAACCGTGAGATCTCGGCGAAGCTGTATCTGACGGTGAGCACCGTCGAGCAGCACCTCACCCGGGTGTACCGCAAGCTGCAGATCAGCAGCCGCGGCGACCTGCCGATGGACCTGGAGCTCGGCAGTCACTCCTCGGCCCGGTCGTGACCGGCTCGCCTCCTCACATGGACCAGCACTGATCCGACCAGGCAGGGGAGCGTGCCCTCATGCAGTTGTTCCAGTCGGCCAAGCTCGAGAACATCCACTACGAGATCCGTGGCCCGGTGCTCGAGGAGGCGATGCGGCTGGAGGCGGCGGGACACCGCATCCTGAAGCTGAACACCGGCAACCCCGCCGCGTT
>NZ_JBIAVX010000042.1:0-31042 GCF_042894725.1 Streptomyces sp. NPDC001480
CCCGCGGAGCGGGTACCTTGCTCGCTGCGCGAGCAAGCAAGCGAGGGCCGGCGCTGCGCGCCGGCCCTCCGGGAGCCGCTGCGCGGCTCCCATCGCGCTGCGCGCGATGCAAACGAAGCGCTGCGCTGCGCGCAGCGCAGTCCTTCCCGCTTCGCGGGAAGGAACTCGCCTGCTTTACATGCGAGTTGTCCTTGCGCTTCGCGCAAGGACCCCGGAGTCGCTGCGCGACTCCCGCGAGCCGTCCGCGCAGCGGACGGGGCACCTACGGGGAAGGTGTCGTTCCGGGCAGCTGCGAAGCAGATGCCCGTCCACACTCCACAACTCCGGCCAGTCAGCCTCCGTTGCGTTCTGGCCTACTGAACTGATGTAAAGCAAAGGGACGAAGGGATTGAAGGGCAGACCTCACCTGGCCCCGTCCAGGAAAGAGGCGCAAGGTCCCACTCAAGTACTCGCGAGTACAGGATACTTGAGTGTGCCTCCGAGCATGCTTCAAAATGCGCAACGGATGCATACTGGATCAAGGCGCCCCCTGCCGGTTCAACCGTGCCACGCACGAGTGCCGCCGACGCTGAAACTGCGCAGTACCCAGAGCACGTGTGCATCGGTCCGAACCGGCCACAGTCAGCCACTGATCATTTGATTGCGCGTCATCAGCTCCTCAAGGCACTTGACTTGCACCCGATGTCACTGGGAAACGTCAAGCAATGAGACCGTCCTCCGCGCACGAGGATTCACTCGCCTTGCGGTTGAGCACGGACCTCAGCCACTTGATACTAAGGCGGATGAAGAAGCCCCTGGTCAGGCGCTTGCACGGCAGGAGTTATGTACCTGCTGAGGGTGCATAAGTGGATCGATATGTACCTCCTGAGGATACATATCGGTGCCCAGATGTCAGCCTAACTGACATCTCACCGTCCCAAATGTCAGCGAGATTGACATTCGAGAGACCGAAGTTGCGTCGAGGCTGCGACAACGAGGAGCACGCCGCTGGGCTGGAGTTATGTACCTCGTAGGAGTGAATAACTCCTCAAGATGTCAGCGTGGCAGACGAAAGAGTCGCTATGACTGACACATTGCCGTTGTCCACGTTCCAGAAGGTGGAGACCCATCCCGTGTCAGCCCGGCCGCAGCGTCGCGGTGCATCGAGGCGCGCCTCTGCACCGGACGTACCTCTCGATGACGCTCTGCTCGCGTGGGCGAAGCCGATCGCGCCGGTCGAGGACCTGGATGCTGTCGCGCGGAAGTACCCCAACCGCAAACTGACATTGCACAGCGAACGCAGGCCCCTTGAGTTCTATGCCCGTCCCGGCGAACCGAACGCCTTCTCCATGGACTCGCTGGAGTTCTTCTTTCTCATCGCCCAGTACTCAGAGAAGCTCTCCCTCTACGGATGATCTTGCTGATGATCGCCTGCCAGCGAGCAGGGGGACGCATCTACCTCACCCAGGAAGAGATGGCTACGGTCCTCGACGTACACCGGGTCAAGGCCGCTGAGACGCTACGCGAGATCATGGGCCACGGCATCGTATTCAAGGTGAAGCGAGGCATCTACCAGTTCAACCCGCCCTACTCATACCGGGTAGCCGAATTCATCCCCGGAACCGAGACGATCGAGGCGGAGTACGTGAGCGTTCCTCAGCACAAGACCATCGCAGCGATCCGACAGAACCCCGCCCTTCCCGACCTCGTGCGCTTCCCCTCCCTGGAACACATGAGGCAAGCCATCGACGCACTCCGAAAGAAGCGAGCCGAAGAACGCGCGGAGCGGCGCCAGGTGACAGCCCAGCGCCAGAGAGGAGCAGACCAGTGAGTACCCTGCGGTTCGCCGCGGTCAATGCCGACGGACTCCTTGCCGACCTCGACCTGCCTCCCGCCGCCTATCGGGCGTTGCTGAAACTGCGAGCCCTGAGCGAACCCGGCGGACGGATCCACATCGACCAAGCAACCATTGGCCACCAGCTGAGCCTCAGCCGGCCAAGCGTGAACGCAGCCCTGCGTACACTCGAACTCGCCAGGCTCGTCAAGAAAGTCCGCAACGGCCTCTACCAGATCAACCCCATGCTGGCCGGCTACAACTCCCCCGAAGACGCCGTGGCCGCCGTGCACACCATGCCAGCAGAAGACCGACTCGACACACGTGACTTCCTACCCAACTACCACCAAGCCGTGGCTGCCTACGAAAACCATCTCGTCGAAAAACGCCGCCGCCAGCAGGACCTAAAACGCCGCCAAGCCCTCAAAGCCGTCTCCTGACCCACCCACGCCAAAGCGCTGGGTCGTCAGGGGGTCAGGTCCAGAATGCGGACCGGCTCGCCGGTGGACCGGTCGGGCGCGGTGGTGGCGGTGGCGCGTCAGTAGTGCAGCTCCAGTTGCTCGATGTCCGTGAACTCCACCAACAGACCCTCAGCACGACGGCCCGCGTCGCGGAAATACATCTCCCCCAGCCCCTCCGCCAGGATCGCCCTGAGCTCGGTCTCGGGAGCGCCTGCCTCCTGGGCCGCGAACAGACGGGCCGCGTACTCCGGCGGCAGCAACTGGTTGAGGAAGCGCGTGCGGGGGTCGTCCGTGGTGCCCACCGCCGCCGTGAAACCGAAACGGGCCCGGGTGGAGAGGAAGACGCCGTCCGTGGTCGCCGCGCGCTGTCTCGCCCGGGCCCGCACCCGGGGCTGCCAGCGGTGACGGACCTCGCGATAGAGACGGTCGGCCAGGGCCGGGCGAGGGGATTTGATCTGGCCCTTCACATAACGCTCCACCGTACGCTGGGAGATGCCCAGTAAGACCGCCACCGGCCTGGTGCCCTTCAACTGCCGCACGAGAAAACGCATCCGCGCCTGCGCCGACCTCGGCACCGGACGAGTGAAATGCTCCGCATCCGCCTCATCCAAACTGTCCCCGACATCCGCCACCCGGACCCCTCCGTCCATCCACCGCACTTCCCCGGTGGAGAACCGGCTTGGCGAGGGTGGGGACACGGGGGCGGGAAGCATGTACATCGATGCGTTGGTGGTCCAAGGACACGAAGCCCCGCCCCCGGGTTCGCCAGGGCGGGGTTTTTCGTGTCTTCTTGCAAGCCTCTGCTTCAGAGGGTGTGGGCGGAGATGTCGCCGTGGGAGGTGGTGGCGCGGATTTCGAGGTCGGTGGTGCCGTCGTTCTTGAGGGCGTTGCTGATGCGGCCGTGGCCGGTGCCGGCGTCCAGGGTGGCCGAGGTGCCGGGGGCGGCGGCTACCGAGATGTCGCCGGACCGGGTCTTGAGCGCGAGGGTGCCGCGTACGGCTTCGGTGATCCGGATGTCACCCCGTGCGGTGCTGATCTGAGCGGGGCCGCTCAGGCGGCCGACCTCGACGTCGCCGTCGGTCGCGGTGAGGTGGAGGCTCGCGGCCTCGTCGATCTTGATGTGGTGGTACGCGCCCTCGAAGGTGATGTCGCCGAGGCGGCCGACAGTGCGGAGTTCGGTGCTGGCCGCCTTGGCCTCGATCCGGGAGCCGGCAGGCAGCTTGACCGTCACCTCGACGGATCCGGAGGGGCCGAGGTACTGGTTCTTCGCCGAAGACTCGATCCGCAGGACTCCGTCGGCGTACTCGACCGTGGTCTGCTCCGCTGCCTTCACGTCGCGGCCCTTCGCGGCGTTCGCGGGCAGGACCTCGACCGTGGTGTCGGCACGGTCTGCGGCGATGAGCTGGACGCGTCCCGCGGGGATGTTCAGGACGGCGGCGACCGGGGCGGGGGTGTCGAACTTCTGCATCATGCTCTCCCTTGCGATTTCTCGTTTCTGATAGTGGAAACGCTACGTTGCTTTCCATCATTCTGCAATGGGTCTTTTGCTTGAGAGGAGGATTTATGCAGGTCAGAGCGCTATCATCATTGCAACGTTCTCTCGTTTAATGCAACGGTGGGGTTGTTGCGCGTTGCAATGCATTGGGAGTGAACGCTATGGTGGGGCGTCCAGGGACACCGAGAAGCCCCCGTGGGGCAGGAAGGGGGGCGTGATGCCAGGAGGCAGACTCACCCAGCAGGAGCGTCAGCAGATCGCGGTGGGGCTGGCCGACGGGCTGGCCTATGCCGAGATCGCGCGCCGGCTCGAGCGACCCACCTCCACCGTCACGCGTGAAGTGATGCGCAACGGGGGCCCCACCGGCTACCGGGCCGACCTGGCGCAGCGGGCCACCCAGCAACGCACGCAGCGGCGCAGGCAGGCCGCGCCCCGGGGAGCGCAGGAGCTCCCGCAGCCCTACGGACGCGACGCCGAGGCCGTGCGCGACTACCAAGAGACCCTCACCACGGTCTTCATGACCTCGGGCCTGCCCAAGATGATGGCCCGAGTGCTGGGTTGCCTCTACACCACCGACAGCGGCACCCTCACCGCGTCCGAACTCGCCCAGCGCCTCCAGGTCAGCCCGGCATCCATCTCCAAAGCCATCGCGTTCCTCGAGGGCCTGGACCTCGTCCGCCGGGAACGCGACGAACGCCGCCGCGAGCGCTACGTCGTCGACGACGACCTCTGGTACCAGTCGATGATCCGCAGCGCCCGGTCCAACGACAAGTTCATCGAGACCGCACGGCAGGGCACCGGCATCCTCGGCCGCGGCACCCCGGCCGCCGCCCGCCTCGAAAATGCCGCCCGCTTCCTCGACTTCGTCAGCGAAGCACTCATCCGCGCCGCGGAACAGGGACGCGAAGTCCTCTACACCAGGACCGATACCGACACACCCTCACCGGGAACCGCAGTGCAGTAGTAAGGTCCGGCGGATGCATCTTCGCACCTCACTGCCCCTCCTGCGCAATCGCCCGTTCCGGAGCTTATTGCTGGCCAGGCTGATCTCGGCGAGCGGCTCGGCCATGGCCCCCGTCGCGCTCGCCTACGCCGTGCTCGGGTTCGACACCGAGCCCACCGCCCTGGCAATCGTGCTCGCCGGCAACACCCTGCCGCAGCTCGTGCTGCTGCTGGTCGGCGGGGTGACAGCCGACCGGGTCTCCCCTCGGGGGATCATCGTGACCGGCAACCTGGCGGCCGCGCTGTCACAGACCGGCGTCGCTGTCCTGGTGGCCACGGATGCGGCCTCGACCGCTCGTGTGGCGCTGCTGGCGAGCGTGACGGGCGGCGCGAACGCGCTGATGACTCCCGCGATGAACAGTCTGCTCCCGCAGTTGGTGAAGGCCGGGGAACTGCAGGAAGCGAACGTGCTGCTGCGGCTTCCCACCAACTTCATCAAGATCCTCGCTCCCGCGGCCGGCGGCGGGATCGTCGCCGTGGCCGGCTCCCAGTGGGTGCTGGGCTGGGACGCCGCGAGCTTCGCCGCCGCGGCCCTGCTGTGCGCACGGCTGACCGTGCCCCGGGCCGCGAGTTCCGGCCCTCGTACATCGGTGCTGCACGACTTCCGCGCCGGCTGGCGGGAGTTCGCCCAGCGGCCGTGGTTGTGGTCCTACACGCTTTCCGGCACGGTCGTCGTCGCGCTGTGGCTGGGTGGGTACCAGCTCCTGGGGCCCCTTGTCCTCCACGGCCGTGGCCTCAACGCCGCTGCGTGGGGCACCGTGCAGGGCAGTTTCTCGGCAGGGCTGCTGCTGGGCGGCCTCATAGCCCTGCGGTGGAAGCCTGACCGGCTGATGGTCGCCTGCGTGGCCACCGGTCTGCCGCTGGCGCTGCCGCTCTTCGTGCTCGCCGCCAGGCCGGGTCTTCCCGCCCTCGCGGTGTCCGCGGCCTTGGCGGGGATCGGGCTGGATCTGTCGATCGTGTGCTGGACCACGGCGCTCCAGCAGCAGCTCGCGGCCGAGGTCCTGGGCCGGGTCACCTCGTTCAGCTCCGTCGGGGAGCTCATGGCCGTCCCGCTCGGCTATCTCGTCGTCGGCCTGGCCGCGACCTCGGCCGGGGCGACTCCCGTCCTGCTCGGGAGCGCCGTCATCATCGTCGTGTCATCGGTCGTCCTGTTCGCGGTGCCCGACCTGGTGGCGATCCGCCGACTGCCTGCCGAGCCCGTACCCGAAAACGCTCCGGCAGGGAGGTAGCGACCGCCCGAGTGCCGGGCCGCTACGGTGCCGTGGAGGCTATGGCCGTGGTGCGTCCCTGGGAGCGGTCCGTCTTCGCTCCTGGGTTCTTCGGGTGGATGGTGCTCGGATCGACGGCTTCGCCGGGGGCGCCGACGGCGTAGGGGCCGTTGGGCTGGCTGTCCCGGTCGTGCGGGAGGAGGAAGAAGACACGCCGGCGGTACAGGCCGCTGTCGGGGTCGGGTTCGGCCTGGTCGTCGAGGACGGCGTAGCCGATCATGCGGCCGTCGCGGGCATAGCGCGGCTTGTTGTGGCGGCGCGGGGTCTTGTCGATCGCCTGGCGGACGTAGTGGAGTTTGCCGGGGTCCTCCAGCCACACCACGTCCTGCTCGTGGGTGATCTCGCTTGCGTCCAACAGCGAGCTCATGGCTGTAGCCCCTCCTTCATCGGCCGGCCCCCGGGGCGGGGGACGGCCTGGCGTACGTGTGTGGTGCGGTGCTCGGTGCGCCGGGTGGCGGTGGAGCGGGGCGGGGCCGCCGGGTGCGGGGCCGGGGCTCCATGGTAGTTCGGTCGGTCGTGCCGGCGTAGGGCCGCGGGTGCGACGGTGGGGGCGTGGTGGGTCATTCGCCGGCCTCCAGGGCGATGCCGGGGTAGTACTTGCGGCCGTTGGATTTGATCATGTCGGCGGGTGAGTTGAGGCCGACTTCCTGTCTGACACGGGTGGCGAAGGTGCGGGGGGTGGCGGGGCGGATGCCTTCGCCGGAGGTGCACCAGGAGCTGTATTCGGTGTAGAGCAGGCCCTGCTCTACACGTAGTTCACTGTCGCCGTCGGTGTCGCGGGTGCAGCATTCGGCGAGGAAGCGGCCGATGTGGTCTTCGGTGTTGGCGTAGGCGCTGGTGGCGATGCGGACCCGGTCGGGGCCTTCCAGGGGATCACGGGTGGTGAGGTAGCGGCGGGCGCCTTCGACGAGCCATTGCAGGATGCCGGGGCCTTCGTCGCGGACGAGTTCGAAGGCGAGGTTGTCGATGCGGCGCTCGGCGGGGACGGTGCGGGTGAAGGGCACCAGGCGGATGCGGCGCCAGAAGGCGAAGCCGCCGGTGGAGACCTCGGGGCGGTGGTTGCCCAGCAACCACAGGTGATGGGTGGGGCTGAAGGAGAAGTAGTCCTGCCGCATCCGGCGGGCTTTGATCTTGTCGCCGCCGGTGAGGAGCCGGACCCGTGCCTCGTCGAACTTGTCGTTGGGCTTCAGCTCGCTGCACACCACCAGGCGGCGGCCGTGCAGTTCGGTCAGTTCCGTGGAGTGCTCGGAATAGGCGCCGCGGTCCATGAGGAAGCCCGGCGGGGCAGCGTCCGCGTAGTCCCCCAGGACCTGGATCATGGTGTCGAGCAGGACGCTCTTGCCGTTCTTGCCCTCGCCGTGGAGGAACGGCAGGACCTGCGCGCCGACGTCGCCGGTGATGGAGTAGCCGAGCAGCAGGTGCAGGAAGTCGATCATTTCCCGGCCTTCGGCGTCGTCGCCGAAGGTGTCGGTCAGGAAGCGGTCCCAGCGCGGGGTGTCCATGGCCTGTGGGGCGACGCTGGTGGCCCGGGAGTGCAGGTCGCGTGCGGGGTCGGGTTTGCGCAGCTGTCCGGTGAAGAGGTCGACGACGCCGGCCGGGGTGCACAGGGCGTAGGGGTCGCCGTCGAGGATGTCGGGGTCGACGGACAGGTCCGGGGAGGCCTTGGCCTGGGTGAGCAGGGCCTGCATTCCGGTGGTCGAGAGGGTCCGCCGCTTGTGCTGGGCCAGCTCGCGGTCGGAGAAGATGCCGTGCGGGTCGGTGGCGGGCATGTCCTCGGCCATCTCGCCGGCGGCCCACAGAGCCGCTTTCTCGCCGCCGGTGCGCTTCCAGCGGTAGCCGCCCCACACGAACCAGCCGAGCCCCTCCGCGTGGCGGAACTGGTCGCGGTAGAGCTGGATGAACAGCCGGGCGTTCCCGCGGTCGGACAGGGACGGCGGCAGCAGCCCGGGCGAGGGCGGAAAAGCGGTGGGGGCCGCGGTGGCCTGTGCCGGGAGCAGCTTGGAGGTCTGTGCGGCCGCCTCGAGGTCGAGCATCTGCTGAGCGGCGGCCTGTGCATCAAAACGCGGCGTGTCGGCGCTCATGGTCGTCCTTCGAGGTGGAACGGGTGGGCGGCCCCTGCGGCGAGGCCGTGGTCGATGATTTTCTCGTTCCTTGCAGGCTGGGCCGGGCGGGCTTCGTCGGCTGTCCGAAGCAGTTCGTCCCGGGCGGCGGCCTCGTCGAGGTGACCGGCCGCGGCGAGGCCTCCGGCGGTGTAGGCGGCCCGGTTCAGCTTCTCGGTGAACGCGGTGCCCTCCGGGGCTGCCGCACACGCGGCGACCTGCTCCAGCAGCGGGGCGAGAACGCGATGGGCGGCCGCACGCCTTGCGCCGCGGCCGTGGGGACGGGGTATCGCGGCCGGGGGGCGGGCGGGCGGTGGTGTGATGACGTGACCGGTTCGGACGAGTTCGTCCTCCAGCCAGGCGGGGAGCGGGGCGGGCAGCCGGGTGGGGCCCTCGGCCTGGTAAGTGCCGTCGCTGGTGCGGGTGCCGGGGGCGATGATGTAGCCGCCGTCGGCCCGTACGTCGACCTGCCAGGCGAGGGCCGTCTTCGGGCTGGAGCCGGTCGAGCAGCGGAACCGCCGCTCCGGGCGAGGGTTGCGGTACCAGACGTGCAGGCCGCCCGAGGGAGTGCGGACGCGCAACGTGGCCTCGTCCAGGGCCGGATCGGGCTGCCCCCGGTAGGCCGCGAGCAGCGCCAGTGTGTCGAAGCCCGATGCCAGACCGTCGAGGTTCACTGCTTCAGGGATGGGGATACCCGGCAGGAGCCGCCCCCGGTCGGGGACCGGTGCCCGGTGCGCGTCGATGTCGATGACGATCAGACGGGCCGGGCCGCAGGCGACGCCGACGCCTGCTGACGGCTGCTCGCCCCACCAGGAGTCGATGGACTCCATGTTGGTGGTCGCGGCATGGAAACCGTGGCAGGGCCTTCCCTGGGGCAGGCACGGGCATGTGCTCGGGTGGTGGTTTCGGTCCCTGCACCGTGAGCAGTTGGCGGCCGGCGTTTTGCGTCCCGGGGCCAGCGGATGGACGGGCCAGCCCTGCGTGGCACACCAACGGGCTACGACATGCGGCGGCACCGGCCTGTCCACAGCGACAGGCATGCGGGTCTCACCATGGCGCGGCACGCGGTTCGTCCTCGTCAGCTCTCGGTCTTCGGGTCGGTCCCTACGGAAAAGCGCCGGTCCGCGCGGGTGGATGACACCACCTCAGGGACCGAAGGGACTGTACTTCGGGAAGAGAGTGTAGGTCGTGGTGAGGCGTGAGTCCGGTAGCTGGTAGGCGTGCCGCTCTATCCGTCGCTCAGTCCCTTGGGTCCCTGTCCCCGGCAGGGGCCCCGCTCGGTCCGAAATGGGGGATTGATCCCGGGTCGGGGGCAGGGAGGGACTGAAGCCCGCGGACTGGAGGGTCTGGCGAGGGTCTTTGGTCCCTTGGGAAAAACCGCAGGTCAGAGTGTTTGAGTCTATCCGTTCAGGGACTGGAGGGACTGAAATCCCTAATTATGAGCTGAGGTAGAAACAGGTGTCACACGCGCCCGCGCGTACGAAGTCCTGAGCGTACTCACGTGATAATTAGGAGTTTGAGTCCCTTCGGTCCCTGCCAGGGGGCGTCATACTGCTCTGACCTGCGGAAATGTGAGGGACTGAAGGGCAGGGACCGAGAGACGGAACAGTCCCTCCTTGGGTCTGGTCAGTCCCACTGCTCGTCGGCGAGGGAAGTGACCGGCTGGGGCTTGCCGATGACGGCCAGGGCGATGAAGAAGTTGATCTGGCCGATGGCGATGGTGAGGGTGGCCAGTGCCCTTCGGTCGTAGTGCTTGGCCACCTCGGCGTACAACTCGTCCGTGACGCGCTCCCGGCCGTGCGGGGCGGGCTGGAGGGTGGCTTCCACGAGGGCGAGGGCGGCACGTTCGGCATCGGTGAAGTACGGGGCGTCCTGCCAGGAGGACACGGCGGTGATGCGTTCCTCGGACTCCCCCGCCTTGCGCAGGAAGCCGGTGTTCAGAACCGTCAGGTAGGTGTTGCCGACGATCTGCCCGGCACGCAGGTGGACGAGGCTCATCGTGGTGCGGGGCACCGAACGGTTGCCCGTGGCCCGGAACAGGGCGGCACTGATGTCGCTCAGCTCGGGCACGAACTCACCCGGGTTCGGCATACGGGAGATCGAGGTGTTCGTCATGACGGCACTCCTTCACATCGGCATGGTCGGCGTCTTCACCTCACTGACGGACTGTGCGAGGCAGATGTGACAGCAGGAGGGAGACGATTTCTCTACGCCACACTGCACTAGGCCCCGGCGAATCGCCGGGGCCTAGTGCAGTGTGGCGTAGGAGCGCCGAACGGGCTATTACGCCGTAATAGCGTCAGGGTCAGCTCTGGGGTTCCTGCTCGGCGGGCACGCGTTGCGCCTGGTGCTCGTTCAGGATGCGCAGCATCTTGTCGAACTCGATGTCCGTCATCTTGCGGATGAGGTGCAGGGCGAGGAAGGCGCCGTCGTCGTAGGGGAGCTTGGGGAGAGCGGCCGAGTCGGTGCGGGGCTCGGGGACCGTGGTGGCGTGTTGCTCCGCCTCCGGGTCCTTGGCCCCCGGCTGCTCCACCACTGGGGGCGCTGTGGCTGTTTCCTCCGGGGCGGGATCCCCGGAAGGTGCTTCCTCCATTACGTCGTAATAGGCGGGGGGCTCCGGCTCGGGGGCGGCCGCCGGGCGCCTGCCGGGTTTCTGGGCGGGTTTCTCGGCTTCCTTGCGGGTGCGTTCGGCCTTGAGTTCCTCCAGGGCGGTCTCCTGCTGTTCGGCCGGCTTGTTGCCGACCGCGCGCAGGAGGTCGATGGGGTCCTGGCCGATGCGGGTCTGGAGTTCGGGGGTGAGGTTGAGGAGGGCGAGGCGTTGGGAGACCCAGCCCTGGGAGCGGTGGAGGCGTTTGGCGAGGGCCGTTTGGCTGCCGTGGATGGCGAGGAGGCGGTTGAGGGCCTTGGCCTCGTCGAGTTCGTCGAGGTCCTGGCGGTGGATGTTCGCGACCAGGGCGGATTCGAGGAGTTCCTCGGAGGTGCTGCCCTGGTCGTCGCTGACCATGACCTTGACGGTGGCGAGGCCTGCCTCGCGGGCGGCGGCCAGGCGGCTGCTGCCGTCGATGACGACGTAGTGGGTGTCCGGCTCCAGGCCGGCCTCGTGGTCGGGGTTGGCCTTGATGTAGGTGTCGCGGTTCATGACCGTGATCGCCTGCTTCTGGCCGTGGGTGGCGAGGCTGCCCGCGAGGTCGGTCAGGTCGCCGAGGGTGGAGCGGGGGTTGTCGGGGTTGAGGCTGATGCGGTGGGTGGGGAGTTCGGTAGGCGGGGCGACGCCGTCCGTGGGTACTCCGGTGGCCGCCGCGACCGCGGCGCGGCGGGCGCTGACCGGGCGGGCGGAGCTGCCGAAGCGGCCCGCGCCCAGCTGGTCGGCCTTCTTGGTCATGAGATCTCCCGGGCCAGGGCGCGCATGCTGACCGCCTGCTGGGACTTGGGGGCGTAGGACAGCAGGGGCTGCTTCACACGGACGGCTTCTTTCTGCTCCTTCAGATCGCCGATGAGGCCGACGACTCGTGGGTCCTTTATGTCGACCCAGCCCTGGAGGGAGGAGGTGGCGATGTAGCCGCGGCGGCCGTCGTAGAGGTTGACGACGATGCCCAGGTAGTCGATCTCGAGGGAGAGGTCTCCGCGGAGGTCCTCGATCTGGGTGGTGAGGAGTTCGTAGGCGTCGGCGGAACTGTCCTCGGCCTGGACGACGATGAGGGCGCCGGACTGGCCGGGCTTCTCGTTGTCCCGGCGGCGGCCGTAGTAGGCGGCGGCGTCCATGCTCAGGCCGAGGCTGGGCGGGCAGTCGACGAGAATTACGTCGTAATAGGGCTCCAGGGGGGCCAGGGCCCGCTCCAGGGCGGCTTCCCGGGCCCGTACGGCGGAGAGGCGTACGTCGAGGAGGAAGGCGTCGTTGCAGCCGGGCAGCAGGTGCAGCCGGCCGCCGAAGTTGTCCTCGTCGATGGAGACGACGAGGTCGCGCAGATCGCCCTTCGGGTCGCCCGCCATGTGGTTGGTGAGGCTGTCGCCGTTCATCGGCAGGGGCGCGGCGCCGAGTTGGTTCGTGAGGTGGCTCTGGGGGTCGAAGTCGACCAGGAGGACCCGCATGCCGAGGCCGGGGACGCTTTCGATGTCGAGGGGGTCGCTGTCCTGGCCGGTGGTGTCGGTGGCTTCGACGGCGCGGAGTGCGGCGACGAGCTGCTTGGCGACACGGACCGGGTAGAGCTTGTTGGGGTCCTCGGCCATCGCCTCGCCGGTTCCGGCGGTGATGGCGGTCTTGCCGACGCCGCCCTTCTGGTTGCAGACGATGATGCGCCGGGTGACGGCCGGTCGTACGACGTCGGGGGCGGGGTTGGTGTCGAGCCAGAGTTTGACGGACTGGGCGAGGCCCTGGATGAGGGAGACCCCGCGGTCGGCCGCGGTCTGCTTGAAGGTGTCCCACTGGCCTTGGGGGAGGAAGGTGGAGAAGGAGTCGGCGCCGGAGGTGTCGATGTTTTCCAGGGCGGAGGCGAGGTCGCACCAAGCGGCGATGCCCTGCTCCACGGCGCTCTGGATCTCGAGGCCGTGCTGGGCGGCTCTCACTTTGAGGTCCTGCCGGAGCCATCCCGGCAGCTTGGACACGACCTTCTCGCGGTCGCTGGAGGTGGCTGGAGAACTCATGGGGGCTACCTTACTAACGTCCATGATCGAACGCTGCCATTGACACGTTAGTAAGGGAAAGTTGGCTTGAGGGGCGGTCCATTACGGCGTAATAGCCCGGCAGCCAAGGGGGAGTGGGCGCCTGGCTATTACGCCGTAATGGACCGGGAGGGGGGAGAGGGGCGAGGAGCGTCAGACGATGGCCCAGGGGCTGGGGTCCTGCGGGCGGGGAGAGGCGGGCCGGGCCGCAGAGACGATGTCCCACAGTTGACCGGCGGTCAGGGTGCGGACCGGGATGACGACCTGGCCGGTGAGGCTGATGCCGAAGGCCGACTCCAGCTCGCTGACGATGCCGATGAGGGCCAGCGAGTCCAGTTCGTAGATCTCCAGGGGTTCGTCGGCGGCGGGCGTCCCGTCCTTGCCCAGGCCGGGCAGACACCGCTGGAGGATGGTCTCGAACGTCGGGTTCCACGGTGCTGAGGCCATCGGCGGTTCCTTTCGGCTACCGGAGTGACGCGGTTCCGCGAGCAGCCTGACGGACGGCGCTTGAGCCGCGCTATTACGCCGTAATGGGTCGCGTGCCACGGCGCGGAGGGCGGGGAGCTATTACGGCGTAATAGCTCACGGCCTTCCGATGTCGTGGGTGGCGCCCGTGGTGACCGCCTGGAGCTTGTCCGGGTTGGCCACGTTGTGGATGGCGGTGATGCGGCCGTCGGCGCCGAAGTCGAAGGTGACGGTGGCGATGACCCGGTCGGGGGCGGTGAACAGCAGCCCCGGGCCGCCGTTGATCTCGGCGAGCTCGGTCTTCATCTCCGTGGGGGCCACGCCCTGGTAGGGGACGGTGCCGATGGCGGCGAACCAGGACGCCACCGTCTGGGCGCCGACGACCGGGCGCAGCGCCTGACGGACCTTGCCGCCGCCGTCGGTCCACAGGGTGACGTCCGGGGAGAGCAGTTCCATCAGGGTGTTGATGTCGCCTCCGGTGGCCGCGGCGAGGAACCGCTCGGTGGCCTCGCGGCGGTGGGCCTGGCCGGCGGTGAAGCGGGGGCGCCGGGCCCGTACGTGTTCGCGGGCGCGGTGGGCGGCCTGGCGGACCGCCGGCTCCGAGCGCTCGACCGCCTCCGCGATTTCGGCGTGGCTGAAGTCGAAGACCTCCTTCAGGACGAAGACCGCGCGTTCGAGGGGGCTGAGGGTCTCCAGGACGACCAGCATCGCCATGGACACGGACTCGGTCTCCGTGACGGTCTCGGCGACGTCGGTGGTGTCGGTGGTCGGCCCGGTGGCGGTGAGGATGGGCTCCGGGAGCCAGGGGCCGACGTAGGTCTCGCGCTTGTGCCGGGTGGAGCGCAGGCGTTCCAGGGCCAGGTTGCTGACGATCCGGGTCAGGTAGGCCTTGGGGTCGGCCACTTGGGAACGGTCGGCGGCCGACCACTTGATCCAGGCGTCCTGGACGGTGTCCTCGGCGTCGGCGGCGGTGCCGAGGAGACGGTAGGCCACCGAGAAGAGCAGCCTGCGGTGCTGCTGGAAGACCTGCTGGCCGGGGTCTGCGGGCGGGTGGGTCACCGGGTCCCCCGGATGCGGGTGAAGCGGCCGCCGCGCGGCCAGAACGCGCCCGAGGCGGGCATCTTCTTCATACGGCCGTAGGTCGGCCAGGGGGAGGCGGTCACCGTCTCCTTATAGCGGGCCGCCGTGCGGCCGGTCAGATGAATTCGCCGCGGGCTGTCGTCGGGGCGGGTGAACTGCACGACCGCGTCGTCGCGGCCCAGGCTCACCGGTGTGTGGTAGTAGCCGAAGCGGAACGGCTTGGGCCGCTTGCCCTCGAGGGTGCGCAGGATCGACAGCGCGGCGTGCACTCCCGTCGGCATGCCGCCCTGGCAGGTGCCGTGCATGACGCCGTAACCCTGGCGGATCGCCGCCGCGTCGCCCACGGCGTACACCTCGGGGTGCGACACCGAGCGCAGGGCGGTGTCGGTGACGATGCGGCCGCGTTCGTCGACGGTCAGCCCGGCGGCGGCCGCGAGCGGGGAGACCCGGGTGCCGCTGGTCCACAGCACCGCGTCGGCGTGGATGTTTTTGTTGCCGGCCAGCTCGACCGCCTCGGGCAGGACCTTCACGACCTCCACGCCGGTGAGGACCCGGATGCCCAGACGCTCGAGGGCGGAGTGCAGGTAGGCCCTGGCCTTCGGGGTCATGGACGCGCCGGGCTCCTGCCGGCCCATCAGGACGACGTCCAGGTGCGGGAACCGCTCGGCGATCTCGGCGGCCGACTCGACGCCGGTCAGGCCGCTGCCGGCGACCACCACCGTGCCGCTGCCGAGCCGTTGCAGCCGGTCGGCCAGCAACTCGGCCTCCTGGGCGCTGTTCAGGGTGTAGGCGTGGTCTTCGGCGCCCGGTACCGCCGAGGTGCCGGCGACGCCGCCCAGGCCGTACACCAGCGTGTCGTAGGGCAGTTCCCGGTCGTCGTCGATCCGTACTGTCTTCGCGTCCGCGTCCACCGCGGTCACCCAGCCGCGGACGAACCGCGCGCCCGTGCCGGCGAGCAGCTCCGGGATGCTCAGTCCGGCCGGCTGCTGCCCCGTCGCGGTCATGTGGAGCCGCATGCGTTCGGTGAACCGCTCCTGGGCGTTGACCACCGTCACCTGGACGTCCTCGGACCGCCTGACCCGGGCCGCGAGCTGGACGGCCGCGGACAGGCCCGCGTAGCCCGCTCCCAGGATCAGGACGCGGTGGCGGATGGCCGGGTTGGTTCCGTGCCGTGCACTCATCGTTTATGCCTTCCTCGAGTCGCTGTCGACGCCCACCAGATGGGAGCTGCCGGGCCGTCCGTGACACGGGTTCGGTGTGACCTGTGTCACTTATCGGGCGGCGGCGGGAGCTACCGAAGCGACCGAAGCGACCGTGCGGCGGGGTCGACGGCGCCTGGTGGAGGGAGGCAGGGGGGAACAGGGTTCAGCTTGGCTTCAGGGTCGCTTGAGTCGCTGCGGCGCGGGTGTCAGGGGCCCGGATACCCGGCAGCGACTGAAGGGGAGCGACCGAAGGGAGGCGAGGGCATTTCCGGTCGCCAGGGAAAAAGCCTGGTCAGGCGGGGGTTGGGTGGGGGACAGCGACTGAAGCGACTGAAGGTCCGGGTATATGAAGACATTGGCGTGCGTGCGCGTGCGCGTGTGCGCGTCATATATAGGGACCTTGAGTCGCTTCAGTCGCTGTCCGGGCAGGTACGTACCCTGTGACCTGTGGGTTCGTTGCACCACTGGGGCAGCGATCGAAAGGGCTTGGGTCGCTGGGGCATTCGGCGCTCGGTCGCTGGAGCATCAATGGCCGGTGCAGGGGCGTTTTTTGTTTTCCCGTGTGTCCCCTTCTGTCTTTGTGGTTCGCTAATCTGTCTCAATCGTTGAGTCGCTTCGGTCGCTGGTGGGGGATGTGGATGGCTCCTGAGCTGCGGGTTTCACGCAGCGACTCAAGGCAGCCGTCTCCCGCAGCGCAGGACGCGGGTCGGTCCCTGGCGACCGCCCGGTGGTGCGCGGGCCGGGGCTGGCCGGTGCACCCGCTGGCGCCGGGACGCAAGACCCCCGCAGGCAACTGCGAGGCCTGCCGGACGCCCGGACACACCCACCGGGGCTGCGGCTGCCCGGCCGCCGGTCGCTGGTGCCACGGGTTCCACGCGGCCACCCTTGACTACGCCCGAATCGAGCAGTGGTGGGGAGCCAACCCCCGATTAGGCGTCGGGATCGCCTGCGGCCCCGCCGGGCTGGTCGTCGTGGACGTCGACGCGCACGTCCAAGCCCTGCCCGACCGGGACCGGCTGCTGCCCGGGATCCAGATCTCCGCGGACATCGACCTCACCGGGCTCGCCAACGGCTTCCACACCCTCGGCGTGCTGGCCGCCCTGCGCGGCGAGCACAGCCCGGCGGAGGACACCACCACCCTGCGCGTACGCACCCCTTCAGGAGGCCTGCACGTCTGGTACCGGGCGCACGGCGGGCAGCGCTGGCAGTGCTCCGCCGGATCGGGCGGCGGGCGCTCGCTGGCCTGGCAGGTGGACATACGGGCGCACGGCGGGTACATCGTCGCGCCGGGGACGGTGACCGAGGCGGGCGTGTACGAGCCGGTCGGGCCGGTACGTGAACCGGTGCCGTTACCCGGCTGGCTGGCGCGCGAGCTGGAGCGCACCGGCCATCTGCCGCCCGCGCACGTTCCGGTGCCGCGCCCAGTGCCTCCAAGGGCCCGGCAGGCCGTGCGTGCCGCCGGGGGAGGGCAGGACGCCGCGGGCCGGGCCCTGGCCGCCGTACTGGCCGAGGTGGCCGCCTGTGCCGCCGTACCCGAGGGCGCAGGGTTCTCCGAGAAGCTCAACCGGGCCGCGTACACCGCCGGAGGCCTGGTCGCCGCCGGGCACCTGACCCAGGAGGAGGCCGAGCAGGTGCTGACCGAGGCCGCGGAGCACGCCCGGCCGGGACAGGAGCGCCGCTACCGGGCCATCGTCCGAGGCGGGCTGAGCGCGGGCCGGCTGCGCCCGCTGTCCCCGGGAGGCCGTGGGTGACCGCCGACGACAAGGCCCTCTTCGAGGCCCGGGACGAGGACACGCTCTTCGACGCGCAGGCGGTCGCCGCGCAGATCCTCGCCCAGCGCGGCCCGCAGATGCCCCGGCAGGCGAGCGAGAGCCAGCTGGGAGGGGGAGCGGGCGCCCACGACGGGGAGGCCACTCCCGACGGGCTGCTGCCCGACACGCTCAGCGACCGCGGCAACGCCAAGCTGTTCGTCAAGCTCTACTCCAACGACTACCGGCACGTTCCCGGCCTCGGCTGGTACCGCTGGGACAGCACCCGCTGGCAGATCGACGAGGACGACACCGTGATGTGGGCCGCCGGGGACCTGGCGGAATCCCTGGCGACCAACGACCCGCGCGGGGTGCACACTTCCTCCGCGCTCCAGCAGCACCGGCGGCGCGCGCTGAGTACCAGCGGCATGAACGCGATGCTCGCGCAGGCCAGGTCCGCTCCCGGAATGGTGCTCAACGCCGCCCGGCTGGACGCCGATCCGTACGCGCTGTGCACCCCGGCCGGGGTCGTCGACCTGCGCACGGGCCTGATCCGTACGCCCGACCCGGACAAGGACTTCCACTCCCGTTCCACCACGGCCGCCCCGCAGGCGATGCCCACTCCGCGCTGGGACCGGTTCCTCACCGACACCTTCGGCGGCGGACCGGAGGGCGCGCAGATGATCGACTTCCTGCATCTGCTGCTGGGGTACTCCATCACCGGGGACGTCGGAGGGCAGGTGATGCCGTTCCTGTTCGGCTCCGGCAAGAACGGCAAGTCGGTGCTGCTGGATGTGCTGATGAAGCTGGTCGGGGACTACGCGGACGCGGCGCCGCCCGGCTTCCTGATGGCCCGGCCCTACGAGGGGCACCCCACCGACCTGGCGGAGCTGCACGGGCGGCGGGTCATCGTGTGCAGCGAGGTCAAGCCGGGGGACCGGTTCGACGAGGCGCGGGTGAAGCTGCTGACCGGCGGCGACCGGATCAAGGCGCGGCGGATGCGGCAGGACTTCTTCAGCTTCCAGCCGACGCACAAGCTGTGGCTGCTGGGCAACCACCGGCCCGAAGTGGGCACCGGCGGCTTCGCGTTCTGGCGCCGGATGCGGCTGATCCCGTTCGAGCGGGTGGTCTCCGACGACCGGAAGATCGACAATCTCGCGGACATCCTGGTCACCGAGGAGGGCCCCGGCATCCTCAACTGGCTGATCCTGGGCGCCCGCCGCTACCTGGGCGGCGAGAAGAACCTCACCGGCCCGGAACGGGTGCGGATCGCCACCACGGCGTACGCGGAGACCGAGGACCACACCGGGCGGTTCCTGGCCGAGTCCTGCCGGCTCGGGGCGGATCTGAGGGCGGAACAGGCACAGCTCTACGCGGTCTACAAGACGTGGTGTCAGAATGAGGGCGCCCCGGCCGTCTCGTCCCGGGCCTTCGCGGCACGGGTCCGAGAAGTGGTGGGACTTGCGTCGCCCAAGGAGATGATCCTTTCCAACCAGCGCAAGTACTACCCGGGCATCGGACTGGTCGCCGACGAGGAGACAGCATGAGCGCCCTCATAGAAGAGGACGAGATCACCCACGAGGTCGACTTCGTCTGGCTCGAGGACATCGGCGAACTGGACTACGTGCGCCAGAGCCTGGACCGACTGCCCACCCGCCGGGGCAGGCCCGCCTACCACCGCAACGGACGTATGGTCGGCTACGCCCTGCTCGGCCCGGATGCCAAGCCGTCGCGGTCCTCGGGGACCTTCCGCCGCAGGGTGTTCTGGCTGCTGCCGCACGACCGGGACACCGTCCCCAACGGGCTGTATGCCACCGGGGCGCCCGCCGAGGCGGTGGATCCGCGCACGCTGGCGCCGGGCAGCAAGGGGCGCAAGACCGAGCGGTCGGAGGGCGGGCCGCCGTCGTCGACGACGCGGGGCCGGGGCGTGTCGCTGCCGTTGTGACAGCGCCGCTCACGCGGCCGCCACACCGCGGGGCCGCCGTCGGCGGCCCCGCGGTGTGGCGGGGAGTCGTTGGACGGTGTCGGTGCCGCCTGCCCGCGTGTGCGGGTGCGTGGCTCACGACATCGGAAGTCTGCTCATGGGGCAGGGATCAGGTGACCGGCCCGGTGATGGTCGAGGTGAAGACAGGCTCGCCGTCCTGGTGGCCGGTGGCCTCGACGGTCATCATGCCACCGCTCTCCGGAGACACGTGCGTGATCTCGATCCAGCAGGGCCGGTCGAGCTCGGCGTACCGGTAGAAGGTGGTGGAGGCGCTCGTGGGGGTCAGCCCTCGTGGTGCGATCAGCGCGGAGGCGGCCTGGCGGGCGCCTTCGAGGAGCACCATGCCGGGCACGTGGTCGGCATGGTGCTCGAAGAGGATCGGGTGGTCGAGGTCCGGCGTCAACAGCCAGCGGCCGGGCTGGTCGGTGGGCGACAGGACGACATCGGTGGCGAATCTCCGGCCCACGCTGGCCGGGGGCACCCGGCGCGGGCCTGGTACGGCGGCGGCCGTCGGCTGCGCGTCCGGCCGGTTCGCCCGGAGTCGGCTGTAGACGGACGGTGTGATCAGGGAGAAGCGGATTCCGCCGTGGGCGACGAGAGTTCCGTCCCGGTGTATGGAGAGCTCCACCCGCAGCTGGCTGACCGCGCCCCGGCGGCGGGTGATGTCCGAGCACTTCACCTCGACGTCGAAGTCCGTGGGAGTCGAGGAGATGCGCAGCTGCTCCAGATCAGTGGTGTAGCTGAGGTCCCACATCACGAAGTGATGGTCGAGAGGAATGCCGAGTTCCGCGTGGGAGACGAACATGGTTGCCTGACGAAACGTCTCTGCAGCCTGCAACGGGTCATGGCTCCTGCCGTCCGCGCTGTTGAAGAGTGCGTGGACGCGCGGCCATTGGCCGGCGAGGGAGAACCGGAAGTCGTCGCGGGCGGTGCAGCCGGTGAGGAACACCTCGGCCAGGCTCGCGCGATGGACGTATTCCTTGGGCACCGTTGTGGTCAGCCGTGGCAGTGCGGGCAGTCCGACCTCGCTCTGAGTGGACACACTCATGAGAACCCCCGTCTTGAAGCTTCATTCAGCGACGCCTATAAGATACGGACCTACCGGTTTTCTTGGGACGGACGAAGGGTAAAGACTTTGGCAAGCCTTTGTTCGATCGATGAACCAATAATTCCGTTCAGGGTGTTTTATCCCTGTATCTTTTCATGGAATTAGAGCTTCCTGTTAAAGGAGGTAGTGCGCGAAACTGGACAATTTCGGTGTGCTGGTCGACCCGATCTCCAGAATATGAAACCTGCATAGCGGTTTTTTTGAGAGCGTCGGTCGGGCCTGTGAAAGGGAGAAAACATGACAAACCCCCCGCTGAGCACCCTCCGTCTCGCCGCCGTCAACATCGACGGCGTTCTTCTCAACGACACCTTCAGTCCCGTGATTCACCGCTTCGTGGTCCGGCACGGAGTGACCTACACCCAGGAGCTGGAACGGGAGGTCCTCTCCCAGCCGCGTCTCGTCGCCGCTCGGGTGCTCGCGCGGGCGATCGGTTCGACCGCCGCCCCGCAGGAGATCCTCGACGCGTTCTTCGAGGAGCGTGAGCGGTATGTACGGACGCACCCCGAGGGGCCGCTCGACGGAGCGGGTGACCTTCTGCGGCGGCTGAGAGCTCTCGGCCTCGACATCGTCTGCTACGGAGGCCTGGACGCCCGTCACTTCGAACGTCACCTCGGTCACTGGGCGTCCCTGTTCGCCGAACCGCGCTACATCTGCACGAACGACTTCCGGCCCGGCATCCGCGAGATCGTCCGGGACCACTTCGGCCTCTCCTTCCGTCAGGCCGTCTTCATCGACGACGCCGCACGGTTCGCCGAGCGGGCCAAGGAGCTCGACGTGCCGTTCATCGGCCACCCGAGCCACTTCGAGCACGGGTTCCAGCGAAAGATGATGCGCGCGGCCGGCGTCCGGCACGTCGTGGACTCGCTGAACGACATCGACGAGCGGCTGCTGCGGACCCTCGACCGTGAGGCGGCCGAGGGCACGGTGTGGCACGGCACCCATGCACCCGCCGTGCCGACCGGGGAGGGGGCGTGAACCGGGACGGCACCGCCTCGCTGACGGGGAAGGTCGTGCTCATCACAGGTGCCAGCAGCGGCATCGGAGCGGCCGCGGCCCGTGTCTTCTCCGGCCAGGGCGCCACCGTCGTGCTCAGTGCCCGCCGTGCGGACCGGTTACGGGAGCTGGTCGCCGACCTGCGCGAGCAGGGCGCGGAGGCCGACTACCACGTCATGGACGTGCGCAGCGGGGACGAGGTACGACGTGTGGTCGAGAGCGTCGTCGAGCGGTACGGGCGCCTCGACGCGGCCTTCAACAACGCTGGTGTCGCGCGCCACCGGACGCCCTTGCACCTCATCGAGGACGCGGCGTACGAACTCGTCATGGAGACGAACGTGCGCGGAGTCTGGAACTGCATGCGGCACGAGATCGCGGCGATGCTGGCGGCCGGGGGCGGCGCGATCGTGAACACCAGCAGCGTCGGCGGGCTGGTCGCCTCCTCGGCGGCTGCCCCCTACATCGCCTCCAAACACGCGGTGATCGGACTGACGAAGGCCGCCGCGGTGGAGTACGCCTCCGACGGCATACGCGTCAACTGCATCGCGCCGGGACTGACGCGCTCCGAAATGGTCGACGAGTGGTTCGCCCTCTCTCCCGGAGCGGAGGAGAAGGCGCACCGGTCCGCGCCGCAGCAGCGGGCCGCCGCTCCCGAGGAGGTGGCGGAGACGGCCGCCTGGCTGTGCGGTGACAAGGCGAGCTTTGTCACGGGCGCCACGCTCGCCGTGGACGGAGGCCGGACGGCTTGGTGAACCCGAGTGCCGTGCGCACCGCGGGGCGGGTGGTGCGCACGGCATGCTCGCCATGTCGGACAACAGCCGGGTGATCGCCAACTCTTCAGCCGCTCCCGGGTATTCGGTCTGAAATGGGGTAAGGTACGTCACGTTCGGTTTTGTTTTTGACTGAGGAGGGTCCCCATGGCGCGGCAAGAACGTGCTCTACGGACCCGTCGCGCTGTTATCGAGGCCGCGGCCTCGGTCTTCGCCGAGCGCGGCTACGCCACGGCAACCATTGCCGAGATCCTTGAGCGGGCCGGGGTGACCAAGGGCGCGCTCTACTTCCACTTCGAATCCAAGGAGGCCCTGGCCCGCGGGGTGATCGACTCCCAGATCACGGCCGACTTCTGGTCGCCGCGCGAACTGAAGCTGCAGGAGTTCGTGGACCTGGGCATGACGCTGGCCTACCGGATCCCCAGGGAGGTACTCCTCCAGGCGGGCATCCGCCTTTCGGCCGACCTGCAGGGACGCCAGCTGTTCGGGAGCGCGTGGCCCGCGTGGATCAAGGTGCTGACCGAACAGCTCGCCGAAGCCAAGGAGCGGGGCGAGGCGCTGCCGCACCTGGTGCCGGAGGAGACGGCGGAGTTCTTCCTCGGAGCGTGGAACGGGATCCAGGCGGTCTCCGAGGCGAACAGCCAGTGGACGGACCTCAACTACCGCATCTCGGTGCTGTACAAGCACATACTTCCCGCCATCGCCACACCGGCCTCACTGATCAGGCTGGACATCGCGCCCGACCGGGGCATGCGGGTCATAGAGGGGATGCAGCAGCACGCCGACGAGGTCGTGCTCGAGCCGTCGAAGGTCTGACACGTCACAAACCTGACAGCTGGTTTGTGACGTGCCCGTGCTGGTCCTGTCACCGGCAGTCCCGCCTCTCCGCGACCACTTCTCCTAAAAAGACCAGGCGTGCCGTTCTGTGATGGGATGCCGATCACTCTGATCGATCCATTCCGGTGAGCGGAGCGGGCTGACCAGCGAACCTGGCAATGAGTAGCGCCGCATCCATGCCAAGGCGCGCCATCTCCCCTCTAGTAAACGTACCAATCATGCGGTTTGCTAGGGTGCAGAAAGCGGAACGCTGCAGGACCCGGGAGGAAGACCTGATGGTCAAACAGGTGCGCGCGGCCCGTACGCGCCAGGCCCTCATCGTGGCAGCGGCCGAGAGCTTTGCCGACGAGGGTTACGCCCAGGCGAGCCTGCCCGCCATCAGCAAACGGGCCGGCGTGAGTGCCGGAGCCCTCCACTTCCATTTCGCCAGCAAGGACGAGCTGGCCAGGGAGGTGGAGAGGGCTGCGGTCAACTCGGTGGCGGAACTGGCCGAGCGCTGTCGGTTCACGGCCGCTACCTCACTGCAGTCGCTCATCCACGCGACCACCAGTCTGCTGCTGGCCGTCACCCGCGATCCGGTGGTCAGGGCCGGGTTCCAGTTGAGCGGCGATCCGTCCCGCAAGAACGGTGCCGAAATGGTCCGCTGGTGGCAGCAGCAGGTGCGCGACCTCGTCGTCGAGGCGCGGGACGCCGGAGAACTCGCCGATGACGTCTCGGCGGAGGCCGCGACGATGGTGATCGTCGCCGCGACGGTCGGTTTCGAGGCGCTCGGTACGGTCGACCGCGACTATCTCTCGGCCGAGAGGATGTCGGAGTTCTGGACCTTCATCCTGCCGCGGCTGGCGGCGTCACCGGCCTCTGTGCCGGCGAGTGCGGCGAACGGGGCGCTCGCCGAAGGCCACCTCGAGTAAAACAGCGTGAATGGTACGGTCAATCGTCGGCCATGGGTGCGCGGGCCGGACCACTCGTCATCTCGGTTCGCCCATTTTTACCGCCTTATGTCACATATTCTCACCTGACTTGATCGAACGCGCCTCGCATTTGGGTCGCATACAAGTGGGGTGCCCGGTTTGGTATTGACATACCGCCTGTGCTGTTTTTTACTCGAGGTGCTAGGGAACGGCTGTAGAACGGCACCAGAGGACGGGGAGACGGCGTGGACATCGACATACTCGGCACACTCGCCGTGAGAGAGAGGGGCGTGTCGATCACACCGACCGCGCCCAAACCGCGTCAGGTACTCGCCCTGCTCGCTCTGCACGCCGACCAGGTCGTATCGGTGGGCACGCTCACCGAGGAGCTGTGGGGGGCCAAACCGCCCCGCAGCGCGCGTCCGACGCTGCAGACGTACATCCTCCAGCTGCGGGAGCTGATCACCGCCGCTCTGGAGGCCGGCGCCGACGGCACGGACACGGGTGCCACCGATGGCCGAACGGCCAAGTACGTACTGCTGACCGTGCCCGGAGGCTACCTCCTCAAGAGTGGCGAAGGCACCAGCGACGTAAAGGAGTTCGAGCGACTGGCCGGCACCGGGTACCGGGCCATGGATGCCGAGGACTTCCCGCAGGCCGCCCGTCTGCTGCGCGAGGCGCTCACCCTGTGGACCGGTCCCGCCCTCGCCGATGTGCACGCCGGTGTCCATCTGCAGACACAGGTCAAGCGGTTGGAAGAGAGCCGGCTGTGCGCGCTGGACCAGCGCATCGAGGCCGACCTGCAGCTCGGCCGGCACCGGGAGCTGCTCGCCGAACTGACCGTCCTCGTCAGCCGGTACCCCACCCACGAGAGCCTGTGCGGCCAGTACATGCTGGCCCTGTACCGCTCCGGGCGCCGGGGCGAGGCACTCGACGCCTACCAGCGGCTGCGCGCCACGCTGGTGCGCACCCTCGGCCTGGAGCCGTCGACCGCGCTGGCCAAGCTGCAGCGCTCGATCCTGATGTCCGGCCCCGAAACCGCCCATGCCGCACGCCTGGCGTCGGCCGTCCCGGCGGGCTGAGCACCCGTCCCGGGCCACTCCTTCCACCAGGGATCGAGCACCGTTCCAGACCCGCGGTGCAGCGTTGACCGCACCGGGAGGAGGGGGGTCACGCATGTCGGCGCAGCGGGTGCACTCCACCCAGCACACGGTCTCCGTGGCCGCTCCCGCCGGAGTGGTCTACGGCCTGCTCGCCGACGCCCCACGATGGCCGGTCTTCCTGCCCTCGCACGTCCATGTCGAGCGGATGGACGTCGGGCCGGCGGGCTGTGACGGCGCCGAGGAACGACTGCATGTGTGGGCCGTACACGCCGACCACGTGCGCTCCTCCGTAGCACGGCGGGTACTGCGCCCGCAGACCCGTTCCATCGAGTTCGAGCAGCAGGACGCCTTCCTGCCAGGCGCCCCGACGCGCGGCGCCTGGACCGTGGAGCCCGAGGGCGAGGACCGCTCTGTGGTGACTCTGCGGCACGAACGGCCCTCCGGGCCCGGCGAGACCTCCGGCGCGCTGGAGGCGGACGTGCGGGCGCAACTGGCCGTGGTGCGGGAGACGGCCGAGCGCTGGGAGAAGCTGGACGAGCTGCTGTTCTCCTTCCAGGACAGCGTGCGCGTCGAGGGCCCCGCGGAGCTCGTCTACGACTTCCTGTACCGCATCGAGGACTGGGTCGACCTGATCCCGCACGTCGAGTGGGCCAGGGTGGCCGAGGACCAGCCGGGCGTCCAGGTCGCCGCGCTGGACACCTGCGCGACCGAGAGCGGGGAGACGGTCACGGTCGAGGCCGTACGCCTGTGCTTTCCGCACGCCGGGCGGATCGTCTACAAGGAGACCGTGACGCCCGAACTGATCGCGGCGCACAGCGGTGAGTGGTACCTCGCCCCCGATGCCACGGGGGTGACGGTCGTCTCCGCCCACTACGTCATGCTCCGCGAGGAGGCCGTCGAACGGGCCCTGGGCCCGGGGGCGGCCCTGGTCGACGCCCGTCGTCATGTGCGGGAGTGGCTGGGCCGGGCGAGCACCGAGGCCCTGACGCTGGCCAAATGGCACGCCGAGAGCGCCGTACGCCGTCTGCGATGAGGACGAGGAGGAGGTCGGCGATGGTCCTCACACGACCCGATGCACCAGCCCAGCCGGAGGCCGGTCCGACCGGTGAGCCGTACGGCGAACGGGCCGACGCCGCCCGCCACTTCACAGAAGTGCCCGCGCCGCCCGCAGTCGCGGTGCGCGCGGTCCGGCTGGAGAAGCTGCTCGGCGCGCCCTTCCACCCTGCCAACCCCTACGGTCGGCTCGCGCTGGCCGCCGCGCCCACGCGGGAGCCCGCGGTGGCCGACGACGTGTTCGGCGGAGTCCTGCCGGACCCGGACGAGGCGCGGCGCCTTCCGGCCGACCAACTCGTCCGGTTGCTGCGTCCGCTGTTCAGCCGGGACCTGGCCCTGTCGTACGACTGGGCGATCCGGCCTGTGCTCGAGGCGCGGCCGGCGGCGGATGAGGTGCAGAGCGGCCCGGCGGTGGACGAGAAGGTGGACGGACTGGGCGCGTTGCTCGGGCCCGCGGCATTGGTCGCCGCCGCCGGTGGGGCGTTGCGTACCGCCGCTCGCATGGTGGCCTCGGTGGGCGACCGACGGCCGGAGGTGAGGCAGTGGCAGCCCGCGTTGGCCGCCGTCTTCGCGGACCTGCTGGCCTGCGAGAGCCTGACGACCGTGGCGCTGCGCGCGCTGCGGCTGCCCGCCGGGGCCGCTCCCGAGCTGGTCGCCGCGGTCGGATACGTCGTGCCGCACGTCGTGGGCGGTGTGCTGGCCGACCTGGAACTGGTCCTGAACGAGAGCGGGTTCGGCCCCGGCACCACGGAGCGGCGCGTCCTCGCCAAACTGATGGCGGACCGGGCGCACGCCGGGGTGGACTGGGCGGCCGCGGTGCTGTGGCAGGGGCGGCTGGTGCGCGCGCTGCCCGCGCTGGGCGGTGTTCCGCGGCACCGGGAGCACCCCGCGTTCCCTGCGCTGTTCCGGCTCTGGGAGGAGCCTGTCGCCGACGTCCCGGCCGACGGCGACGGGGGCCTCGGCACCGTGGCCGCAACCCTGACCGGTGCGGCCGCCCGGCTGAACGCCGTCGGCGCCAAAGATCCGGCGAACGCCCTGCTCGCCCGGGTGGCCCGTCGGCTCGTGACCGAGCAGCGATCGCTGCGCCACAGGTGCCTGGCCGCCACGGACGCCGATCCGGCGGCCCCGGCCGCCCGGGCGCTGGCCGAGCGTCAGGCACTGCTGCTGCTGGCCGCCGCCGTGCTGGGGGTCAGGGAGGCGGCCGCCGGAGTACGCACCGGCTTCCTCGGACAGCCCGGCTGGGCCCTGCTGGCACTCGTGCGCGTCAGCGAGCGGCTCGGTGTCCCGGTGCCCCGTCTGCCGGGCGACCCACGGGCCGGAGTGTGGACGGAACTGGCCGAGCGGAGTCGGCGCGGCGTCGACTGCGACGTGTACGCGACGAAGCCGCTGTGGTGAGCCGGGTGGAGGGACGCGGCGGTGGGTCCGCCGCAGGGCGGCACCCCGTTGCGCCGCCTCCGGTCCGTCTCACTGGTCCAGAGGGGCCCTGGGACGGCCTGCACGACTGTTTCGAGTCCACCGGGCGGGTCGTGGTGCACAGCACCTGGGGCGAGTGGTTCACCGCCGCTCTGCTCGATCCCGGGCTGAACGAGCTGCTCGGGCGTGACCGGCCGCGTTACCGGCAGACCGCCGACCCGGCCGGACGGCTTCGCTTCGCCGTCTCACGCGTGATCCTCAAGCACGCGGCCGCGCAGGTCCTGAACGTCGCCCCCACCGACCTCGACCTCGCCTACCAGTTGGGCGGGCGGCCCACGTTGCGCGGGCTGGGAGAGGAGCTGCACCTGAGCCTCGCCCACACCGACGACCTGGTCGTGGTGGGGCTGAGCGGAGCCGGGCCGGTGGGCGTGGACGCCGAGTCCGTCACGCGGCGGATCTCGCTCGATCTGCTGCGCGACCATGTGTGCACCCCGCGGGAGGCCGAGGCGCTCGCCGCCCTGCCCGATGAAGAGAGCACGGCCGCGTTTCTGCGGCTGTGGACGCTGAAGGAGGCGTACACCAAGGCCCTCGGGCAGGGGATGCGGCGCCGTTTCGCCGCGGTCGGATTCCGTTGGGAGGACGGTGGCGCCGCCGTCCTGGAGGAGGACTCGGCCGACGCGCGCGAGTGGACCTTCGTCACTCACCTCGTCCAGGGGGGGTACCTGGTGAGCGAGGCCCATCGGGCCGCGAGTGCCCTGGCCTTACCGGGGGCGGGGAGCCCCGGGGGACGGTGAGGGGATTGCCCAAGCACGTGAAAAAACGATTCGGAATGGAGGTCTGGGAGTCGGTCCGTCCTGCGGGGACGGTAGGGTCCGGCGCCCGGGGCAGCGGATGAGCAGTCACCACTCGCATGCGGACGCCGTCTTCGCCGTGGTGCATGAACCGGGCGTCGCGGCGCACGGGGACGCGCTCGTCTTCGAGCTGTGGGCAGGATTCGAAGCCGTACGGTCAGAAGCCGTCGCGGCCCGGATCGCCGAGCGGCATCCCGGCTACGACGTCGCCCTGGACGACGACGTCAGCGGCCGGCGCGTGCTGCGCCTCACCCCGGTCGGCCGTCCCCCCGGCGGCCGGGCGCTGCTCACCCCGGAACTGGCGGCCGACCTACTGGCGCCGCTCGGTACCGGCACGTTCCCGGTCACCGGCCACCAGCGGGACCTGTTGCACGCCGCCGTCGCGGGACGGGACGGCCCCGGGCGCCACGTCGAGCAGCTCTTCTGGAACTGGTCCGGGCCGCTGGACATGGGGCAGTTCACGGCTGCCTGGCAGTCCGTCGCCGAGCGGGAAGCCGTACTGCGGGCGTCTTTCGACTGGACCGGCGACTTCCGGCTGGTGCTGCACGACCGGGCGGCCATCGAGGTCGTGCGCCGCCCCAATGCCGAGATCGGCTGGAGCGACCTGCTCAAGCAGGACCGGGTACGGGGCTTCGAACTGCACCGTCCCGGGTTGCTGCGGGTGACCCTGCTCGACGGGCCGTCACGCCCGACGGGGGAGGAGCGGGCGCCGGTCCGCGTGCTGGTGAGCTACCACCGGGCCCTGCTCGACGAGCGTGGCGCCCGCCTCCTGGTGCGCGAGTTCTACCGGGCCTACGTCTGCGGCGGCATGCTGCCCGGGGGCGAGCGGCGGCCCGACATCCGCGACCATGCCGAGTGGCTGGACCAGCAGGACCCGCAGATCGCACGGGAGTACTGGGCTGTCGCCGCCCCGCCCCGCAATGCCGCCGTCAGTCCCGGCCGCCCGGGCGGGCCGACCCGGAACGCCGGGCCCGGACGGGTCCAGCGCCGCCTCAGGCCGCCCCAGACGTCCCGGCTGCGGTCCTGGGCGGCGGCGCGCGGAGCAGGGGAGAGCAGCGCCCTGCACGTGGTGTGGGCGCTGCTGCTGTACCGGGCGGCGGGCGTCGCCGGGCCGGTCCCGGTCACCTTCGGCGTGCACCACTCCGGGCGCGATCTGGCGCTGCGGGAGGCGGCGGGCATCCCGGGGCTGCTCGGCAACCCGCTGCCGATGACCGTCACCGTGGACCCCGCGGCCCCGCTGACGGAGCTGTTGCGGCAGGTCCGGGACAGCGCGCTCGATCTGACGGCCTACGCCTGGGTGAGCGGTGACCGGATCCGGGAGTGGAGCGGGCGGCGCGAGGACGGCGAACTCACCGACACCCTGGTGCGCTTCGACAGCCGGCCCGAGCTGCCCCCGAGACTGCGGGCCGAACTCGAGGCGCAGGGCATCCGTGTGGACGTGCCGCAGAGCGCGGGTGGTGACACGAATCTGCCGATCACTCTCGTGGCGCAGTACGACACCGAGGGCGGGCTGGTGCTGACCGCCACTTACGACCGGGCCGACCTGGCGGACACCGACGCCTCCGGGACGCTCTCGCAATGCGTGCGGCTGCTGCGGAGCCTGCCCGACCAGCAGCAGGCGGACGGCACCGTCGCCCAGGTGCTCGAGCTGCTGCGGACGTCCGAGGTGCCGCGCCGCGCCGATCGCGGGCGCGGGCCGCGCGGGTGTGCCCTCGCCGTGCTGCGGCCGGGGGAGCCGCAGGCGGACGTCATCTGTCTGGTCGGCGTGCCCGGGGTACCGCTCGGCGCGTACGAGTTGCTGGCACGTGAGTACGAGGGACCGGAACGGATCGTCTCTCTGGGGCTGGACGACCCGTCCGGCGCCCCGCCGTCCCTCGTGGGGGAACTGCTGCGACCGGGGCGCAGGGTGATCCTGTGCGGGTGTGGGCCCGCGGGCCGGGCCGCGCAACGGATCGCCTGGGACGTCAGGGAGTTGTTCGGCGAGACGGCCACCGTGGTGTTGACGGGAATCGGCGGCCCGGCCGAGAGCGCGCTCGCCCTCGACCGAGCCCTGCGGTCGGTACGCACCGGGAGCCCGAGAGGTCTTTGACCGGACCAAGGGGCTCGAGTCGCACGAACGATACGCGGGTCCGCCCATGAGATCGCTTCGTGCCCGGCGTGAGCCGCAGGCGTGCCGAGACGGTTCCGATGGCCTTCGAGTCAGGCGAGAGGCGTTGTCGAGGGGGATGTCGGACGGTGGCCGAAACGCCGGAGGAGGGGGCATGGGCGATTCGGATCGCGGAGAACCCGCTCTGCGGGTCGAGCGGGGGCAGGCAAGCGACGAGGAACTGGCCGCGCTCACCGTCGTCCTGCTGGCACTGCACGCCGACGCGGTGGCGGAGCAGGAGGAGCAGCAGCGGTTCTCCAAGGGCTCCCGGCGGTGGAGGCCGCACGCCTACCGGGCACCGCGCAGCTGGCAGTGACGGGATTCCCCGCCCCGAGAAAGGGACCTGACGACATGTCGACATCGATTGCCCCCGCTCCGGTGGAAACCGGGCCGAACGACATCCGCGACCGTGTCGCGGAACTGCACGGTATCCGTGCGCAGGCCGTGGCGGGCCCGAGCGAGAGGGCGACCGAGGCGCAGCACGCGAAGGGCAAGCTGACGGCCCGGGAGCGGATCGAGCTGCTGGTGGACCCGGGTTCCTTCCAGGAGGTCGAGCAGCTGCGCCGGCACCGGGCGACCGG
>NZ_JBIAVX010000043.1:0-30403 GCF_042894725.1 Streptomyces sp. NPDC001480
ACCCCCTCGCCCCAGCCCGTACCGTCCGCGTCCTCCGCGAACGGCTTGCACCGGCCGTCCGCCGCGAGCCCCCGCTGCCGGCTGAACTCCACGAACATGCCCGGACCGGCCATGACGCTGGCGCCGCCGGCGAAGGCGAGCGAGCACTCGCCGGAGCGCAGTGACCGGACGGCCATGTGCAGGGCGACGAGCGACGAGGAGCAGGCCGTGTCGACCGTCACGGCGGGGCCTTCCAGGCCCAGGGTGTAGGCGATACGGCCGGACGCCACGCTCGCCGAGGTGCCGGTGAGGACATGGCCCTCGACCGCCTCGACCGCCTCGTGCAGGCGAGGGCCGTACTCCGGGGCGGTGATGCCGATGAAGACGCCGGTTGCGGTGGACCGCAGGCGGTGCGGGTCGACGCCCGCCCGTTCGGCGGCCTCCCACGCGGTCTCCAGCAGGAGGCGCTGCTGGGGGTCCATCGCGAGGGCCTCGCGCGGCGAGATCCCGAAGAACGCCGCGTCGAACTCGGCCGCGCCGTGCAGGAAGCCGCCCTCGCGGACGTAGCTGGTGCCGCTGTGGTCGGGGTCGGGGTCGTACAGGGCGTCGAGGTCCCAGCCACGGTCCACGGGGAAACCGGAAATGACGTCCGCCTCGTCCCGGACCAGCCGCCACAGCTCCTCCGGCGACCGCACCCCACCCGGGAAACGGCAGCCCATCGACACGATGGCGACCGGCTCGTCCTCCCCGGCACCACCCCGTACACCCGCGACGCCCGCCACGGCGGTGCCGGCTTCGGTGCCGTCGCGGGTCGCGTCGAGGTGGCGGGCCAGACGGGCCGGGGACGGATACTCGTAGACGACGGTGGCGGGCAGGTGCAGGCCGGTCGCCCGGTTGAGGCGGTCGCACAGTTCGACTGCGGTGACCGAGTCGAGGCCGAGGTCCTTGAACGTGCGTGCGGGGTCGATGGCCTGGGCGTCGGCGTGGCCGAGGACGACGGCGGCGCTCTCCCGGACCAGCCGCAGGCTGTCGCCGTGGCCGGCCGCCGCGGGTGCCGTGTGCGCCGGGGCGGGCGCCGGTGGTACGGGGAGGGGGGCGGCGGGCGTGCCGGAGGCGGTGTCGATCCAGTGCCGGCGACGCTGGAAGGCGTAGGTGGGCAGGTCGACCGTGCGGGGGCGGTGGCCGGCGAAGGCCGCGGTCCAGTCGACGTCGGCGCCGCGCGTCCAGAGTTCTCCGAGCGAGGTGTAGAAGCGGGCCGGTCCGCCGTCGCCCCGGCGCAGGGTGCCGGTGACGACGGGCTCGACGTCGGTGGTGGCCGCGACGGTCTCCTTGACCGGGACGGTCAGTACGGGGTGTGGGCTGACCTCGACGAAGACGGTGTGGCCGACGGCGGCCAGGGCCCGTACGGCCGGCTCCAGGAGCACGGGCCGGCGCAGGTTGGCGTACCAGTAGGCGGCGTCGGTCGCGGCGCCGTGGAGCCAGTCGCCGGTGACCGTGGACAGGAAGGGGACTTCGGGGGTGCGGGGGACGATCGGCGCGAGGAGGCGCAGCACTTCGTCCCGGACGGCCTCGACGTGCTCGGAGTGGGAGGCGTAGTCGACGTCGATACGGCGTACGCGGAAGCCCTGGTCTTCGGCCGTCGCGGTCAGTTCGTCGAGGGCGGCGGTGTCTCCGGAGACGACGACGGAGGAGGGGCCGTTGACGGCGGCGACGGCGACGCGGTCGCCCCAGGGCGCGATGAGGTCGCGGGCCTGCGGCTCCGGCAGGGCCACGGACATCATGCCGCTCAAGCCCTTGAGCGCGCCGAGAGCCCTGCTGCGCAGGGCGATGGCCAGGGCGCCGTCCTCCAGGCTGAGCGCGCCCGCGACGCAGGCCGCGGCGATCTCGCCCTGGGAGTGTCCGACGACCGCCGCCGGCTTCACGCCGTGTGCCTGCCACAGTGCGGCCAGGGACACCATGACGGCCCACAGCACCGGCTGGACCACCTCGACCTCGGAGCGGTCCAGGGAGGGCGCGTCCTCGTCGCCGCGCAGCACGGCGGAGAGCGACCAGTCGACGTACGGTGCGAGCGCGGCCTCGCACTGGGCGATCCGCTCCGCGAAGACGGGCGCGGTGCTCATGAGCTGGGCGGCCATGCCGGCCCACTGGCTGCCCTGCCCGGGGAAGAGGAAGACGGGCCGGCTCAGGTCGCCGGACGCGGGTCCCGGGGGCACCGCGGCCGTGAGGTGCCTGAGGATCCTCGCGGAGTCGGGCCCCGCCCCGACGGCCCGGTACTCGAAGGGCGTCCGAGTGGTCAGCAGGGACCACCCGACGTCCGCGGGGTCGTTCTGGGCCGCGGGGTGCGCGGCGAGCCGCTCGATCTGGCCCCGCAGGGCTTCGGGGCTCCGCGCGGACACCAGCCAGGGCACGACGGCCCGCGCGGTGTCGGTGTCGGTGGGGGCGGCGGGCGGCGTGGGGGCGGGGGCCTGGTCGAGGATCAGGTGGGCGTTGGTGCCGCCCATGCCGAAGGACGAGACGCCCGCGCGGAGCGGGCGGCCGGCGTCCGGTGAGGTCCAGTCGGTGGTGTCCAGCTGGACGCGCAGGCCGAGACCGGCCAGGTCGATGGCGGGGTTGGGCACGGTGTGGTTGAGGCTGGGCACGAGCTGCCCGTGGGACAGGCAGAGGACCACCTTGAGCAGCCCGGCGATGCCGGCCGCGCCCTCCAGGTGGCCGATGTTCGTCTTCACCGAGCCGACGGCCAGCGGGGCCTCCCGGCCGGGGTCCGTGCCGAGGGCGGCGCCGAGCGCGGCGGCCTCCACGGGGTCGCCGACCCGGGTGCCGGTGCCGTGGAGTTCGACGTAGTCGACGCTGGCCGGGGCGACGCCCGCGCGGTCGCAGGCGCCGCGCAGGACAGCTTCCTGGGCGGCGGCGTCCGGGGTGGTGAGGGTGGCGCCCGTACCGTCGTTGTTGACGGCCCCGCCGCGGATGACGGCGTGCACGCGGTCACCGTCGGCCAGTGCCCGGGAGAGGGGCTTGAGGACGACGAGGCCGGCACCCTCGCCGCGCACGAACCCGTTGGCGCGGGCGTCGAAGGTGTGGCACAGGCCGTCCGGGCTGAGCCCGCCGAACTCGGCGACGGCCAGCGTGCTGCCGGGGGCGAGGTTGAGGTGGACGCCGCCGGCCAGGGCGAGTTCGCAGTCGCCGTTGCGCAGGCTGTCGCAGGCGAGTTGGACGGCGACGAGCGAGGAGGACTGGGCGGTGTCGACGGTGAGGCTGGGGCCGCCGGCGCCGAGGGCGTAGGAGAGGCGGTTGGCGATCAGGCCGCGGTTGAGCCCGGTGAGGGTGTGGTGGCCCACCGCGGCGGTGCCCTGCTGGTGGACGAGTCCGGCGTAGTCCGAGACGTCGGCGCCGATGAAGACGCCGGTGGCGCGGGGCAGTCGGGCCTGGGGGTACGCGGCGTTCTCCAGTGCCTCCCAGCCCAGTTCGAGGACGAGTCGCGCCTGGGGGTCCATGGCCTCGGCCTCGCGGGGTGAGATCCCGAAGAAGGCCGCGTCGAAGTCGCCGGGGGCGTCGATCCAGCCGCCGCGGTGCGGGATGCCGGTGCCCCGGCCGGTGGTGAGGGCGTCGTCCGGTACGCCGGTGCGGCGGTCCTCGGGGGTGTCGGTGATCGCGCTGCGGCCCTCGACGAGCAGGTTCCAGTAGGCGTCCGGTCCGCTCGCCCCGGGCAGCCGGCACGCAAGGCCGACCACGGCCACGGGCTCGTGGGCCGAGTCGAGGGTCCGGGCGTCCGCGGGTACCGGCTCGTTCATGGATGGCACTCCAAACACCGAGGCGAAGGGGTCGGGGCAGCCCTCACGGTTGCACGGCGTCCGGCGCGCTCAGCGCTCCTGCCAGGTGCTCTAGGGGAATTCCTAGCGGTGGCGGGCGCCTTGGGAAGTGCCGTCGGTGGGCCCTGCGACCTGCCCCATAGCGAGGCGGGGAGGGTCCGGGCAAGGCGCCAAGTCTAGGCGTATGCCCGAACTCGCCACGGCACGCTCGAGTGGCGGCAACCGACTGTCGTGAGGTGGCTCCCCGTGTGCTCCGACGGCGTCGTGCCCGCGGGTCACCGACATGCCATCGCAAGGAAGGCGGATTCCATGACCGCGACCAACCTGGTGCTGCCGTCAGGCACCTCGGGCCCTCCCATTCTGTCCCGGCTGGCGCTGTCGGCGGCGGCGGTCGAGGGCGGGGTGATGAGCAACAGGGAGCTGTTCGCCTGGCTCGCCGAACGTCAGCGGGAGCAGCAGCAGCATGTCGAGCGGGTGCCGTTCGCGGCGTTGCGTGGCTGGCGCTTCGACCAGCGGACCGGCGACCTGCGGCACGACAGCGGCCGGTTCTTCTCGGTGCGGGGGCTGGCCGTGCAGTCGGACTTCGGGCCGGTGCGGTCCTGGGCGCAGCCGATCATCCTGCAGCCGGAGATAGGCATTCTGGGCATCGCGCTGCGGGACTTCGACGGGGTGCCGCACCTTCTGATGCAGGCGAAGTCGGAGCCGGGCAACGTCAACGGCGTGCAGCTGTCCCCGACCGTGCAGGCGACCAAGAGCAACTACACGCGGGTGCACGGCGGTTCGGCGGTTCCGTACCTGGACCTCTTCCGCCGGCCCCGGCCGGGGAAGGTGGTGGCGGACGTCCTGCAGTCGGAGCAGGGGGCGTGGTTCCTGCACAAGCGCAACCGGAACATGATCGTGGAGGTCGGCCCTGAGGCCGTGGCCGGCGAGGACTTCGCGTGGCTGACGCTTGGCCAGGTCAATCTGCTGCTGCGGCACGACAACCTGGTGAACATGGACGCCCGCACGGTCCTGTCCTGTCTGCCGGACTGGCGTACCGTCGACGGGGACCTGGGCGGTGACGCGGGCTGGTCGCTGTATCCGGACCGGGAGATCCGCACGTGGATCACGCGGCGGCGTGCCGAGCACGAGGTCACCGTCACACCGACGCCGCTGGCCCAGACGCGGGGCTGGCTGCGTACGCAGCACGCGGTGACGCACTGCAACGGCCTGTACTTCGACGTCGTCGCGGTGGACGTCTCCTCGCGCGGGCGTGAGGTGCCCGCCTGGTCGCAGCCGCTGCTGGAGCAGCGGGGCACGGGTGTCGCGGCCCTCTTCGTGAAGCGGATCGACGGGATCCCGCACGCGCTGCTGCGCGCCCGTGCCGAGCCGGGCTTCCTCGACGTGGTGGAGCTGGGTCCGACGGTGCAGTGCGTGCCGGAGAACTACGAGCACCTGCCCGAGGAGGACCGGCCGCCGTATCTCTCGGAGGCGCTGGCGCGCCGCGCGGGCGCCCGCTACGACGTCGTGCTGTCCGAGGAGGGCGGTCGGTTCCGACACTCCCAGAGCCACTACATGATCATCGAGACGGAGCGTGAGTTCCCCGCCGTGTCGGACGAGTTCCGCTGGCTGACGGCCCGCCAGCTGGACGAGATGCTGCGCTACAGCCACCACTTGAACGTGCAGGCCCGGACGCTGGTCGCGGCGCTGAGGACGCTGTGAGCGGCACGGTGAACCGGCCGCTGAGGCTGGGGGCGCTGGGCACGTCGTCCATCGCCCGCCGCCGTACGCTGCCGACCGCGGTGGCCGCCCCGGAGGTGGAACTGGTCGCCGTCGCGGGGCGGTCGGCCCAGAAGGCGGCGGACTTCGCGCAGCGGTTCGGCTGCGCGGCGGAGGCGGACCACGAGTCGCTGCTGGCCCGCCCGGACGTGGAGGCGGTGTACATCTCCACGCCGACCGCGCTGCACCGCACCTGGGCGGAACGGGCCCTGCGGGCGGGCAAGCACGTGCTGGTCGAGAAACCGATCGGGGTGGCCGCCGACGAGGCGCGCGAGTTGACGGATCTGGCGCGGGAGCGGGGGCTGGTCCTGCGCGAGAACTTCATGTTCCTGCACCATCCGCAGCACGCTTTCGCCGCGGACCTGGTGGGGCGCGGGCGGTTGGGCCGGTTCAGCACGATGCAGGCCGCGTTCTGTATCCCGCCGCTGCCCGCCGACGACGTCCGCCACGTGCCCGGCCTGGGCGGCGGGGCGCTGCTGGACGTCGGCGTGTATCCGCTGCGGGCCGCCCAGTTGCTGCTGGGTACGGGGCTCAGGGTGGCCGGGGCCGTGCTGCGCACGCGGGCCGGGGACGGGCTGGACCTGTCGGGTCAGGCCCTGCTGGTCTCGCCGTCCGGTGGCCTGGTGGACGTGACGTTCGGCTTTGAGCACGCGTACGCGTCGACGTACACGCTGTGGGGCGACCGGGCACGCCTGACGGTGCCGCGGGCCTTCACTCCACCGCCGGCGCACCAGCCCGTGCTCGTGCTGGAGGAGCAGGACCACGAGGAACGGTTCACGCTTCCGGCCGCCGACCAACTGCACAACTGCCTCGCCGACTTCGCCGCCGCCGTCCGGCGGGGCGACGCGGGCGGCAGCGCGGAGGAGGCCGAGCGGCGGCGCGCCGCGGTGGCGGGCATGGAACTGGTCGACGAGGTGAACCGGCTGGCCGTGCGTGTACCGGCGGGTGACTGCCGGGAAGAACGGAACAGACACACCGCACGCACCTGACCCCGTCCCGTCGACTCGCTCGAACAGGACCGCCGCCGGATCGGCGGATCCGACACGTCCGACGCGGCCGCCGTGAAGGATGTGCAGCACCATGGCACGCGGCCGGCGCACCGCTCCGGCCCCATCGGCCGGCCCGGCTGCCGACCGCACCCCAGGAGTGTCCGCATGCCCCCCACGTCCTCCCCCGGTTCCGCCCACGACACCCCGGTCCCCCCGCCCGACGGGGAACCGGACGAGACCCCCGCTCCGGAGCGGCGCCCGGGCGCGTCCTGGGCCTTCGTCGCCACCGTGGTCTGTGACATCGTCCTGCCGGTCGGCCTCTACTACCTGCTGCGCGGCCTGGGCTTCGGCGAGATCGCCGCCCTGCTGATCAGCGGCTCCGCGCCCGCCCTGCACACGCTGTACTCGGTCGTCCGCCACCGCAGGGTCGACGCGATCGGCGTCTTCACCATCACGCTGCTCGTGGTGAGCGCCCTCGCCTCGGTGCTGACCGCCGGCCCCCGCATCATCCTCGCGCGCAACAGCCTGTTCACGGCACTGGCGGGGGTGTGGCTGCTGGTCACCCTCTGCACCGCCCGGCCCTTCACCTACCAGGCCCTCAAGGGGCTGCTGCCCGGCCGGACGGAGCGGCTGGAGAGCCTGTGGAACGGGGACTCCGGATTCCGCCGGATCTGGCGCGTGCTGACCGTCGTGTGGGGTGTGGGGCTCCTCGTGGACGCCCTGGTGCGCCTGGTGATGGCCTACACCCTCCCGGTCGACTCCGTGCCCGCGCTCGACGCCGCCCTGTACGCGGTCACGTGGATCGGGCTCCAGGTCGTCACGCAGATCTCGCTGTACCGCTCGGGCACCTTCCGCAAGATCTTCCCCCGCTGACCTCCGCGGGAGGGTGGGTGAAGGTGTCGCGGAGGTGTCGGTGAGACACCGGAGCCTCAGGCGAACCGCTCAGTATAAGTCTGATTAACACAAGCACATCTGTGGAGAAGATGTGCGGACATGGGCTCCCGGAGCGGCCCGCCAGTCGCATGCCGGCACACGCGCTTCAACACCCCTGTGAAAAGGCTTGGTTGGACCTTTCAGGCGAAGTGTCGTGATCGACTCGAGGATCGCTCAAGGCTTGCTCAAAGCTTGCTCGAAAGCAAGCTGAATACTGGGCCCCGAAGTCGAAACCTGACCGCTTTACTCGCTTCGTGTCGCTGCTTTGCCTATTCGGGTGCTTCGCCACCTCTCAGGGCATTCCCGGCCGGGCCACCCGCGCACCCCGCCCCACCTGGGCTTCCTGCCGTTCACACCTCGCCAGCACCGACGGCTGGAACGCGCCTGACAGTGCGCCGGGCGCGGACGGAGGCGATCCGCAGCGGCGGACGAGCTCCGCAACGGGGCGGTCGCCCGGTCCGCACGCCCGGCCCGCACACCTGGCGCGCCGGACGGGGCGGGGCGGGACCCCGGCGCGGGGCGCGGCGCGCCGCGCCCGTTCACGCTCGGCCGGCCCGGCCCTACCTGGAATCCGGGAATCCGGTCACTTCCATCCACACCTTCCGTTTCCCCGACCGCGCGGAATTCGACCGGCCGACCGCGTACGATTCTGCGGCCAGCACGGGGGAATTATCGAAATCAATCGGGCGGGCCTGCGCGGCGGATATTTTCGGCACCCACGGACGAGCACGAGAAGGAATAGAGTCGGTAATCCGGAAGGGACTCACAGACAAAGAAGCGGCGATCCGGCGAACCCCGCCGGGAAATCAGCGGAAAACACGAGGCGTGTATCACTCGAAAAAACGAGGAGTTAAATCCCGCGCACACGTATTTTTCTCTTCTCTCCGCACCGGCGCCGGAGCGGCCGGGCACTCCGCGGCCGCCTCCCGGGTGAACGGCAGGCGTACGGGGCTCGCGGGCGACAGACGGCCCGCAACCCGGACACATCCCCCACCTGCTCGCGGTCCCAAAGGGCCGTCCCGGGACGTAACGCCTGAACAGCAGGACGGCCCGCCACTCCCCCGGGCGGGCCGTCCTGCTGTTCAGGTCTCGCTGTGCAACAAGTCCATACGGTCAAAACAGACTATTCGGGCATCAGCCCCACTGGTCGTCCTCCGGGACGGCCGTCGTCGCGGCATGCACCGCCAGGTGTGTCCCCGTCACGGCCGGGCCATCCGCAATGGCGGGCGCCGTATTGACGGCCCCGAGCGTCGCCATGATTCCGGCCGCAGCCAGAAGTCCTGCCGTCGTGATTCGCGCCACAAGCGTGCTCATGTCTACCCCCTAGTTGACAGTTGGCCTGCTGCAGCAACACTCCCGCACGCAGGTTATCCACCCAACCCATTCCCGGTGTCGTAAAGTTGCCTGACAAGAAGTTCCGTCGTCCGGGAGTGTGAGCCTCCAATGACTGAAAGCTCTCTCCCGACAGGTGCTTTCGCCATGCTCGATGATGACGAGGCGAAGGCCTACCGCAATGCAGTGCTGCTGGGCCGCTTTGTCCGTGAGGAGATGGCGACCGCCCTGGGTGTCTCCCTCGAAAAGGCCGCGCGAGTCGAGCAGCGCCTGACGGCGCTCAGTCTGCTGCGCCCCATGCCCGGCGAGCCCGAGCTGCTGGTGCCGGTGAGCCCCGACACCGCGGTGGCCGACCTCGTGGGGCCGGCCGAGGGCCGCATCCGGGACCTCCAGCGGGAGGTGAGCGAAATCCGCAACCAGATGGGCGCGCTGCGCGCGACGTACTTCCAGAGCCGCCAGCAGCGCAACCAGGCCGAGGCCTTCGACGTGATCAGTGACATCGACGCCCTCCAGTCCGTGCTGGACGAGCAGGGCGAGCGCTGCCGCACCGAGATGCTCACCGCCCAGCCCGGTGGTGCCCGCCCCTCCAACCTGCTGTCCAACGCCCGGCCCAGGACGCTGGAGCGGCTCAAGCGCGGGGTGCGGATACGTCACCTCTACCAACACACCGCGCGCACCGACCTCGCCACCGCCTCCTACGTGCAGGCGGTGACCGCGCACGGCGCGGAGGTGCGCACCACCGACCAGCTGATCGACCGGATCGTCATCTACGACCGGGAGGTGGCCTTCCTTCCCGAGCAGCACGTGGACGGCCGGGCCCCGGGCGCGGTGATGGTGCGCGAACCCACCCTGGTGGCCTTCATCTGCCGGGTCTACGAGCATCTGTGGGCCGGGGCCACGCAGTTCGTCCCCGGTGCCGAGGACAGCGCCGAGATCACCGACGACCTGAAGCGGTCGATCATCAGGCTCATGGCGCAGGGCTACAAGGACGAACTCGTGGCCCGCCGGCTGGGCATGTCGGTGCGCACCTGCCGCCGGTACATCTCCCAGATCATGATGAGCGTCGACGCCACCAGCCGCTTCCAGGCCGGCGTGCACATCGCGCTGACCCGCCTGTCCGACCTGTCCGGCCTGACCGACCCTCCGTAGCCGGACCCGGTACTGCATGCCAGGCCACAACCTGTCACCGGGCGGGCGTCGCCCTCCCGCACCGGTGCGGGGCAGTCTGTAACGGACCGGTACCACAGGACCAGCACACCGCCGAGGAGGGTGAGCCGTTGGAGACTTCCCGGCGCGCGCCGGCGGGGCACGTACCCGGCAGCCGCCATCTGGTGCACCGGCCGAGGTACTTCGGCCCGCAGCAGGCGGACGGCCCCGACGACCGGACGCAGGAGTTCGTGCTCACCGGTGAACTGCCCACCGGCCACCCGCTGTACAACGACGGCCATGACCGCTTCCACGACCTCCTGGCGGCCATGGCGATGGTCCGCCAGGTCGGCGGGGGCATCGGCCAGGCCCACTTCGGCGTCGCGGCCGACCGGACCCCGATCTTCTACCGGTTCGGCCTGGAGACCCACGACGTCGGCGCCTGGCGCCGGCACGCCGGCCCCGGCACGCTGACGGTGACCATGCGGGTGCGGCCCGACAAGGTGATCGCCGGCGTCCCGCGGGCCCTGGAGTTCGACACCCGCCTGGAAATCGACGGCGTCGCGGCGGGCAGCGGTTCGGCGAGCCTGCTCCTCCTCGCCCCGATGGCGCACCACAACCACCGTGAGCACTCCCGGCACGCCGCCCTGGCGGCGGCCGCGCGAAGCCCTCGACACCCCCAGCACCCCGAAGACGCCGGACAGGACGACGCCGTGCACGACGGACCAGGGCCCGCGCCGACGGAAGTAGGGCGAGCCAGCCCGGCCAACGTCCTGCTGCGCACGCCGGTGACCGTCGACGGACACCGGCTGTCCGCCACGGTCCTCGCCCCCAGCGGCTGGCCGTCCACGCTCGTCCAGGGCGACGCGGCGTCCTCGTCCGTCCTGCTGCTCGAGGTGGTCCGGCAGACGGCATTGCTGGCCGCCCAGCGGCTGCACGGCCTCGACCCGCGGCACTGCGCGCCCGTGGCGCTGCACGCGCACTTCCGGGGCCACGCCGAGCCCGATCTGCCGCTGCGCTGCGTCGCGTTGGCGCAGCCGGTCCGTCAGGACGCGCTGGGGCGGACACTGGTCTCGCTGACACTCGCCCTGTCACAGGCCGGGCGTGCGGTGACGGAGGCGACGGTGTCAGTCGTCGAGGATCTGTGACCACGCCCCCCGCTCGGTGTCCAGCGCGTCCTGGATGGCCGCGACGGCCTCGCCGTCCAGCATCGTGGTGATCTGCGTGTCCAGGGTGCGGCCCAGACCGGCGTCGTACACCGCGACGCTCACCACGAACGCGGTGCCGGCGCTGTCCAGGACGAGGGTGCGCAGCGTCCACTCGTCGCCCGCCCCGGCCGTCCCGTCGGGCCGGTTCAGCTGCACGGGCCGGCTCCCGGGGCCGAAGCCGAACTCGTTGAAGCGGAACTGCATGCCCTGACCGATCGCCTTGCTGTACGCCTCCTTCAGCGTCCACAGCCGCACCAGGCTGGGATTGCGTTCGGGCTCCGGCAGCCGAGCCAGCATCCGCCGCTCGTGCGGTGTGCAGATCAGCCTGGCCAGGCCCCGGGCGTAGATGCTGCGGTCCGCGCGTTCGGCGTCCACGCCGATCAGGCCCCGGCTGGTCAGACCGACCAGCAGCAGGTCGTCCGTGTGGCTGAGGCTGATGTCGATCTGGTCGCAGCCGCGCAGATACGGCCGTCCGGTCGGCCCGTAGGCCAGTTCCATGTCGATCGCCTCGGCCCGCAGCGCGGCCGCGGCCGCGTGCTTCAGCAGTCGGCGCGAGGCAGCGTACCGCTCCCGGGTGTCCGGGTGCCCGATGTCGCGGTAACGCGACCAGTCGCGGCCCAGCACCGCCCGTAGCTCCGGGCCGTCCGGGGCCCGCGGGCGCCAGTCGGCGAGCCGGCCGTGGACCACTGCCGTGCCGTAGCGCCGCAGGTCCTCGCGGACCGCCGCCCAGTCGGTGTGTTCCGCGGTCACCCCGATCGGGTCCCCGCCTGCCGCGTTCATCGGGTGTCCGTCCCGTCGCCAGTGACCAGTGAGTGGATCTCGCGCATGCTGCGCGCCCGGAGCACGCGGCCGACCGGGACGCTGCGGCCGGTCTCGCGTTCCAGGAGCATCACCAGGCGGAGCAGGTGCACCGAGTCCCAGTCCGGCAGCAGGTCGAAGTCCGCCGCGGCCTGTTCCTCGGTCAGGTCCAGGCCGAGGCCGTCGCGGACCACGTCGAGGAAACCGGCGAGGCCGGCCGTGCCGTCATGACCGCTCATCGGCCGCTCCTTGGAAGTCGGCCTGCACGGTCAGGTGACCGGGCATGACGGGGATGTCCTTCAGGTCGTGCCGGAAGAGCGTCTCCGTACGTGTGTCCGGACCGTCCCCCGTGTCCGGGCCGTCCCCGGCGTCCGGTACGAAGCCGAGCGAGGGGTAGAAGCCGCGCGATCGCCCGTTGCGGCGCGTGGCGCGGTAGCGGGCCCGGACGGCGGGCAGGCCGCGCTCCCGGGCGTGGGAGAGCACCGCGGTCAGGCAGCCGTGCTCGATGCCGCGGGCCAGCACCCGGCAGCTGAGCAGCATGTTGTCGATGTACAGGCCGTCGGGGCCGGTCCGGGTGAAGACCGCGCCCACCAGCCCGCTGTCGCCGTACCGGTCGCGCACCCGCACCGCCAGCGGACGCCGGTCCGGCCCCGCGATCCGCTCCGCCGGAACGCGCTCGCCGGTGAGGTTGAACTGGTTGGCGCGCAGGGAGAGCTGGGACATACGGGGCAGTTCGTGGGGGCGGGGCGGGGAGATCCGGACGACGATGTCCAGCTCGCGCAGGTACTCCTCGTGCGAGCCGGTCGTACCACGCAGCCGGGCGCGGGCAGCGGCCGCCCGGTACTGCCCCGGGCGGGCCCGGTCCTCGTCGGTCACGTCCGGGGTGTCGAACCAGCCGTCGGCCAGCAGCCGGGTGACGTGCCAGGCCGGCTCGGAGCCCAGCGGGACGACGGCGACCTCCGGCATGCTGTGGCGGATCAGGGCTCGCTCGGCGGCGCTGTCGTCGGCGAACACCAGGGCGTCGGTGGCGATGCCCAGTTCCTCGGCGATGGCCCGCAGGGCGGTGTCCTTGGGGTCCCAGCCCGCCCGTACGCTGACGAAGTCGGCCGTGCGCAGGGTCATGTCGGGGTGGTGGTCCAGCACGTCCCGGACCGGGCCGGGGTCGTTCTTGCTGCTGACGGCGAGCAGCACGCCCTGTGCCGCCAGCTGCCGGGCCAGCCGCTGGACGGCGGCGTACGGCTCGCCCCGCAGGGTGGGCCCGCAGTCGATGCCGTCGGGCCCGTCCTCCTCCAGCACCCCGTCCCACAGGGTGTTGTCGAGGTCGAGCACGAGGCACTTGCGGGTCATGCCGCGCCGGGCGCGCAGCGCGTGCACGGCTTCGCGGGCCAGCGCGGCGCAGACGGCCGTGCTGAAGGCGCTGCGGGTGTAGCGGGCCAGCCGGGCGTCGGTGGCCGGTCCGGTCCCGGCGACCAGCGGATCGAGGTCGACGACGGTCACGGCGGGGTGTACGGCGGTGAGCCGCAGCAGCCGGGCGTTGAACTCCCGCCACACCGCACCGAGCAGGGCGCGTCGGCGCTGATCGATGATCTGGTGGGTGGCCTCGCGGGGCAGCGGCAGGGTGTTGAGCGCCAGGACCCCGGTGCCGTGCTCGTCGTGGGCGGCGGCGACGGCCTCCAGGCGTGCCAGAAGCCGGGCCAGGGCCTGTTCGGCGTCGCCGACCGTCCACGGCGGGGAGAGCTCGTCCAGGACGGCGTCGGCTCCGAGCGCGCACAGCGTCAGCTCCGGCTCGCAGTGGCGCAACTCGCTCCGCTCTTCGGTGAGATCGCGCAGGTAGGCCCCGTGGTCACCGGTGACGAGGCGGGCCAGCAGGCCGTGCCGGGCGAGCTCCGCCACCAGCGGGTCGGTGAGCTGGACGGTGGCGGAGTGCCCGGTGACGGCCACGGTCACCGTGGGCGTGCCGGGATGGCGCGCGAGCACCTCGTCGGGGTTGATCCGTGCCAACAGGCTTCCGCAGGACGTCAGTTCCTCGGCGATCTGCTCCTCACCGCGGTCCGCCGCGTCCGTGACGCGGGCCAGCAGCGGGCCCACCTCCGGGTAGGCGTCGGCCAGCCGGCCGGTGCGGTGCAGGGCGCGCAGTTCCTCCAGGGGTGTGGTCACCGGGCCTGCCCTCCTTCGCCGGTGGGCCGTTCCAGCGCCAGTCCCGCCTTGATCCACTTGCTGGACTCGACCACCACGGACAGGGCGCGCTCCCCCGGCGCCAGCCGGGCGAGGAGGCGGTGGAGCTGGAGCAGGGGCAGCGCGTTGCCGGTGTTGCCGGTGTCGCGTACGCAGGACACCTCGCGGCAGCCGGGCGGCAGGCCGAGGCCCGCGACGATGCGGTCGGTCATGTGCCCCGACAGCTGGGGCGGCAGGACGAAGTCGACCTGCCGCTCGGTCCAGCCTGCCGTGCTGAGCAGTTCCCACACGATCTCGCCGGCGAGGGCGGGCACGTCCTCCTCGATGGTCTTGTAGTCCTCGAAGAGCATCTGCCGGTCCGGTTCGGGTTCGGCGAGCCCGCGCCAGCCCACGATCTGTCCCGGCGGGCGCCCCAGCCCGGCGAAACGGTGCAGCAGGCCGCGGACGGCGACGGCCCGGGCGTCGTGCGGCTCGGCGGTGACCACCGCGGCCGCGGCCCCGTCGCCGAACAGGACGTAGTTGACCAGTTCCTGGGTGGCCAGATCCGAGGCGTCCTGCCCGGCCCGGAGGAACCGGGCGGTGACGTCGCCGCCGACGACGAGGCCGGCCTGGTGTCCGCCGGCCAGCAGGGCGCGGGCCAGGTCGAGGGCCTGGACGGCGCCCGAGCAGCCGGCCTGGACCTGGTAGACGGGCAGGTGGTTGAGGCCCAGCCGGTCCGCGGTCTCACCGGCGGTGGTGGGCAGCAGGGTGTCGGGCGTCGCGGTGGACAGCACCAGGAAGTCCAGGTCCGCGGCGGCCAGCCCCGCGGCGGCCAGCGCCCGGGCCGCCGATTCGGCACACAGGTCGGCGAGGGTGTGGGTGATCTTCCCGGTCGCCGGATCCCAGCCGAAGTGGCGGGTGCGGGTGCCCACGAAGAGGTCGATCCAGTCCCCGCTGATCCCGAAGAAACCGCTCAGTGCCTCGTTGTCGACGGGCTCGCCGGGCAGCGCGCTGCCCGTGCCGGCGAGGTGCATGAGTGCGTCGCGTGCCGTCATGTCGTGACCCCCGTGCTGGTGAGCTCGCGGACGAAGGCGGCGAGCGTGCCCACGGACCGCAGCGCGGGCAGCAGTTGCTGCACGGTGACGCACGCGGTCGGCGGCAGCTGCTGTTCGATCCGGTTCTTCAACTGCATGATCATCACCGAGTCGAACCCGAGGTCCTCGTAGAAGCGGGCCTCGGCGTCGACCTTGTCGCGCGGGTAGTCGCCGACCTCCACGACCGCCTCGATCACCGCGGACAGCGCGGGGTCGGGGCGGCCGGCCCGCGGGGCGCCGTCGCCGCCGGGCCGGTGCGGGCGCGCGGCGGAGGCGGTGGCCGTCTCCTGCGGGACCGCGTGCGGGGCCGCGGGGCCGGCGGACGACTGGGCCGGGGCGGCCGGCCGGAAGCGGCGCGCGCCGGAGAAGACGTACGGGGTGAGGCGTTCGGTGCGCCGGTGCGCCGGCTCGTACAGGGCGTCCCAGAGCGGTTCGAGACCGCCCAGGTAGAGCCCGGCGACCGCCTCCGCCAACTCCGTGACGCCGGCGGCCCGGCCGGGCGCCGGGTGCAGCAGCCGTGCGCCCGCCGGCAGGCCGGCCCGCTCGGCCAGGCCCAGCAGACGGCCGTCCGGGCCGAGTTCGACCAGGCAGGTCGGGGCGGTCTCGGTCATCAGCGCGGACAGGGCGTCGGCGAACCGTACCGGCCGCACCGCCAGGTCGGCCCAGTACGCGGCGTCCGGGACCTCGTCACCGAGCATCCGGCCGTACCTCGCGGAGGCCAGGGCGAGGCCGGCCGGGACGGCCGTCAGCGGGCCCGCCAGGTCGGCGACCCGGGCCGCGACGGCGGCGTCCGCCGAGCCCTGCCCGGCGTGGCGGACCTGGAGCCGCCGGGTGTCCAGTCCGCGTGCGGCGAGCGTGTCGGCGGCGCGTTCCAGTACGTCCGCGCGGCCCGACAGCACGGTGTCGCGCGGGCCGTCCACCGCGGCCAGGTACAGCCCGGGGTGGTCGGCGAGCACGTCGGTGAGCTCCTCGTGCGCGGCGCGCACGGCCAGCATGCCTCCCTCCGGCAGGGCGTCCGCCGTGACGGCGTGGGCGGCCACCAGGCGGGCGGCGTCCGGCAGGGCGAGCACGCCCGCGGCGACGGCGGCGGCGAGTTCGCCCGTGCCGTGACCGAGGACGGCGTCGGGCACCACACCGAGTTCGGCCAGGGTCCCGGTGAGGGCGTGGGCGACCGCGAACAGGGCGGGCTGCGCCCACCGGGTGCGGTGCACGGCGGGGTCTGCGGCGAGCACCAGGTCCCGTACGGAACCGCCGGTGTGCGTGCGCAGCGCGTCGTCGGCCTCGTCCAGGTGCCGCCGGTAGACGGCGGAGCTCCGGTAGAGCTCGGCCGTCATGCCCGGCTCCTGGGCACCCTGCCCGGGGTAGAGGAACGCGACGGTCGGGGGGTGCAGGGCGCGGTCGGTGCGGCGGGCCCAGGTCTGCTCGTCCCCGGTGGCGGCGCGCAGGGCGCCGACGAGTTCGGCCGTGTCGCGCGCGGTGAACGCGGCCCGGTAGGGCAGGCCGGTCTTGACCTGGTTACTGGTCCAGCACACCGGGGCGGAGTCGCCGCGCGGCCGCCGGGCCAGCGCATCGGCCTGGGCGGCCAGGTTGCGGCGCAGGGCCTCGGGCGTGTCGGCGGACAGGGTGAACACCCCGGCGCCGGCCGGGCCGGACGCGGCGGTGACCGGGATCCGGGGCGCGGAGGCCAGCACGGCGTGGGCGTTGGTGCCGCCCATGCCGAAGCTGCTGACCCCGGCGACCACCTCGCCGGCCGGCAGCCGCAGGGGGGCCTTGAGCAGGGACAGTCCGCGTTCGGCGAGCCGGAGTTGGGGGTTCTCGCGGCCGGCGAAGCGGCTGGCGGGCACGAGGCGGTGGTGCAGGGCGAGCGCCGTCTTGATCAGGCCGGCGATGCCCGCGGCCCCCTCGGTGTGGCCGATGTTGCCCTTGACCGAGCCGATCGCGCAGGGCTCGTCGCGGGGCACCGCGTGCACCTCGCCGAGGGCCGCGCACTCGATGATGTCGCCGAGCGCGGTGCCGGTGCCGTGCGCCTCGATGAAACGGACCTGGTCCGCGGTGACGCCCGCCCTGCGGTACGCGGCGGCCACCACCGCCTGCTGGGACCAGCGGCTGGGGGCGGTGACCCCGTTGCTGCGGCCGTCCTGGTTGACGGCGGTGCCGCGGATGACGGCGTAGATCCGCTGACCGTCGGCGAGCGCGTCCTCGAGCCGGCGCAGCACCACCACGCCGACGCCGTCGCTGCGGCCGATCCCGTCCCGGTCCACGCTGAACGGCTTGCACCGGCCGTCCGGGGCCTTCAGTCCCATCTGCTCGTAGACCATGCCGAGCGCCGGGGTGAGCACGATGTTGACGCCGGCCGCCAGCACGGTCGAACACTCACCGGCCAGCAACGAGTTGACGGCGAGGTGCACGGCGACCAGCGAGGAGGAGCAGGCGGTGTCCACCGCGAGACTGGGACCCTTGAGGTCGAGGTGGTAGGAGATCCGGTTGGCGGTCATGCCGGCGCTGCTGCCGGCGCCGAGCTGTGGGGTGACGCGCGCGTAGTCGCCCATGTGGAGCTGGGCCCACTCGCCGCCCATGACGCCGACGAAGACACCGGTGTCGCTGCCGGCCAGTGCGGACGGGGCCCGGCCGGAGTCCTCCAGGGCCCGCCAGGCGCACTGCAGCAGCAGCCGTTGCTGCGGGTCCATGGCGGCGGCCTCGCGGGCCGCGATGGTGAAGAAGTCGTTGTCGAAGGCGGTGACGGCGTCGACGAAGCCGCCCCGGACGGTGTCGTCGAAGCCCGGGCCGGCGCGGTCCGGGGGCAGCGGCCCGATCGCGTCGCCCCCGCGCATCAGCAGGTCCCAGTAGGCCTCGACACCGTGGGCGGCGGGGAAGACGCAGTCCAGCCCGACCACGGCGACGGCGTTCACCGCCGCACCCGGTGGTCGGGGTCGGCGCCGCGCGCCGCCAGATGGGCGACCAGCTGGGCCACCGTCGGATGGTCCCAGACGAGCGAGGGTTCGACGAGGATGCCGAAGTCGTCCTCGATGTCACCGCACAGGCTGAGCGCCCCCACCGAGTCCATGCCGTACTCGGCCAGGGGCACCGTCGCGTCGATGCTCTCGGGCACCCGGTCCAGGTAGACCGCGAGGTGCGTGGTCAGCCACTGGTGGAGCGGGGCCTCGGTGTGCCACGGCGGGTAGGGAGTCATCCCTGGGGGCTCCTTGTCCTGATGCTGCGGGCCCGCGCTCAGCCCGGGATCGGTGTGTTGTACAGGTCGAAGCTGCGCCGGTCCCCGTAGCGGGCCAGGACTTCCCGGTGGACCCGTGCGGTGCACTCGGCGGGCAGTTCGGCGGCGGGGGCCCCGAGTCGCTGGGCGATGCGGTGCAGGGCGGCGGCGGCCCAGGCCGGGTCGGCCAGGAAGGGGTCGGCGCCGCCCCGGTTGTGGTACCAGACGCCCAGGACGCAGGCCGCGGCGAGCACCAGCACGTACCGGTCGGTCAGGGCGAACCAGGCCGGGCCCACCGGATGAGCGGCGTCCGGTGCCGGCAGGGCGAGCACCCGGCTGCGCAGTTCGTGCAGTTCGGCGGTCATCTGCCCGGCCAGGGTGCGCAGCGTACGCTCGGCGGGGGTGGCGCCGGGCAGGGACGCGGCGGTCGCCAGGAGGGTGGCGCTGACGCTGTCGCGGCCGCAGGCCAGGTCGAGCGCGCCGTAGTCGAACGGCGGCAGGGGGGCGCCCGGCCGGAACAGCTCGGGGGGCGCCTCGACGCCGGTGAACCAGGAGTCCTCGGCGAGGGACCTGAGCTGCGGGATGATCGTCGCCTGGCAGGCGACCGTGCCGGCGTGGCCGAGACTGACCACCGGTACGTCGCGGATGTGTTTCTGGAAGATGCCGACGGTGCCGTCACGGGTGTAGATCTGCGAGCCGAGCACCGTCGCCAGGTCGTACATGGTGTCGCTGAGCACCCGGGGCAGCAGCAGCTTGACCGCCGCGGAGTAGACGCTGGTCTCGGCCGGCAGCAGGTGCAGCGCCCGGGTGGCCACCACGGCCAGGCAGTCGTACAGCAGCAGGTTGACGAAGGCGCCGGCGAGGGTGCCCGCCGTGTGCTGCGGGTCGGCGGGGTCGAGGCCGGTGCGGCCGGGGCCCTGGGTGCGGTCCACCAGGACGGCGGTGCGCAGGCCGGTGTCCACCGCCGCGGACACCAGGGAGGCCATCAGCGTACGGCTGACCTGGAAGGAGCGCAGCGCGGTCGGCACGCCGCCGCCCAGCGGGCCGAGCAGGGTGCTGTGCGGGACGGGACAGGCGTCGAGCTCCACTCCGGCGAAGAAGCAGCCCCGCAGGCCGAGCGCGGCGGGTCGGCGGATGACCCGGTAGCGGTCGGTGGGCAGGGTGTGCGGGTCGAGCAGGAGCACCGAGTGGCGGCCGGTGGTGCCCGGCTGCGGCTCGGTGCGGCAGAACAGCACCAGGGCGTCGGCGCGGTGCAGGTTGTTGATGACCGGTTTGGCTCCGGTGACCTCCAGGCCGCCGGCCCCGACCCGGGCCCGTACCCCGCTGCGCACGAAGTCGTTGGTGTGCGCGGTCTCGTGCTGGGCGATGGCCGCCTTGGAGCCCGACAGCAGCAGTCCGGCCAGCCAGTCCCGCTGCTCCGCGCTGCCCTGCATCCACACGTCGGACGCGGCCATGAAGGTGGTCATGCCGTAGCCGGCCCCGAGGGCGACATCACGGCGGAAGACCGGGCGCATCACCCGCAGCAGGTTCTCCGCGGAGTCGAACCGCCCGCCCAGTTCGGCCGGTACGAACTCGCGGCTCATGCCGAAGTCGTCGAGGAGCCCCTCGGCCTCGGCGGAGAGCGCGGCCCGCCGGTCGGCGTGCAGCAGCGCCCGGTGGCCGACCGGGTTGGCCGGGTCGGTGGGGTCGCCCAGCAGTGCCTCCAGCCGCGCGACGCGGGCCGGGGCGCCGCTGTGCGGCGGTGCGCCGGGCGAGGAGGGCTCGATCAGCAGCGCGGACGGCGCCACGGCGCTCACCACTAGCTGCTCCGGACCATGTCGTGGGCCGGCCCGTCGCTGGGCGCCGCGGCGGGCGTGACCAGGGCGCGCACGGCCGGGTCGAGGACCTCGTGCAGCGCCGGGACCTCTCCCTGGAGGAACAGGGTGCGCATCAGGGTGCGCTGGATCTTGCCGCTGGTGGTGCGGCGCAGGGTGCCGGGGCGTACGAGGACGACGTTGCCGGCGGGCACGTCGAAGTCCTTTCCGACGAGTGTCTGGATACCGCGGGCCAGCCTGCGCAGGCGCGCGGTGTCCGTGCGGGCGAGCCGCGCCTCCTGGATCACGACGAGTTGCTCGCGGTCCGCGCCGACGCTGAACACCGCGCCGTGGCCGGCGGCGAGCGCGGGGTCGGTCTCCCGGATCGCCCACTCGACGTCCTGGGGGTAGATGTTGCGCCCGTTGAGGATGATGACCTCCTTCAGGCGTCCGGTGATGTACAGCTCGCCGTCGACCACGACGCCGAGGTCGCCGGTGCGCAGGAACACGCCGGGCGTGTCCTCGAGCGTGGCGTGGAAGGTGTCGGCGGAGTCCAGCGGCCGGCGCCAGTAGCCGCTCGCGACGCTGTCGCCGCGCAGCCATATCTCCCCGACGCGTCCGGGTGGCAGTTCGACGCCGGCCGGCGGGTCGACGACGCGCAGGTCGAAGTCGTGCACCTGTCCGGAGCCGACGAGGGTGCGGGCGGGCGCGTCCACGGCCGGGGCGCGCACCTCGTCGCGTTCCAGGGCGGCGGCGTCCACGGTCAGCCGGCGGGCGGGGACGCCGGGTTCGCCGCCGGAGACCGCCAGGGTCGCCTCGGCCAGTCCGTAGCCGGGGTAGAGGGCCGAGGAGCGCAGGCCGGCCGGGGCGAAGCGGCGGGCGAAGGCGTCCAGGGTCCGCGCCCGTACCGGTTCGGCGCCGCACAGGGCCACGCGCCAGCTGGACAGGTCGAGTTCGGCCAGGTGGGCGTCGGTGACGCGGCGGGTGCACAGGTCGTAGCAGAAGTTCGGGCCGCCGCTCACCGTCAGGCCGTACTCGCCGATCGACCGCAGCCAGCTGACGGGTCGTTTGATGAAGGAGACCGGTGCCAGCTGGACGCTGTGGGTGCCCAGCCAGAGCGGGTGCAGGATGTGGGCGATGAGGCCCATGTCGTGGTAGTGGGGCAGCCAGTTGCCGAAGCGGTCCTCGGCGGTGGTGCCCAGCAGGCGCTGCAGCGCCTCCTGGTTGGCCAGCAGGTTGCGGTGGGTGACCATCACGCCGCGCGGCTCGCTGGTCGAACCGGAGGTGTACTGGAGGAAGGCGAGGTCGTCGGGGCCGGTCCGCGGGGGGCGCCAGGCGTCGGCGGCGGCGCTGTCGTTGAGGTCGGTGGCCAGACAAACCGTTTCTCCGCGGCCGGTCACGGCCAGCCACAGCGAGGTGTCCGCCGCGTGCTCGGTGTCGGTCAGCACCAGCGTGGCCGCGGTGTCCCTGAGGATGCCGGACACCCGCTGGAGGCGCTCGCCCCGGTCCCCGGGCAGTGGCGCGGGCACAGCGATCGCGCCGGCGTACAGGCATCCGACGAACGCGACGAGGAACTCGGGGCCGGGCGGGTACAGCAGCAGCGCGGGCCGGCCCTCGGCACCGTGTTCCCGCAGCCGTACCGCGAGGCCACGGGCCCGGCGGTCGAGGGCGGCGTAGGTGAGGTGCTCGGAGACTCCGAAATCCCGCAGGAACACCTGGGCGTCCGCGTCGCCGAGTGCGGCGGCCCTTTCCCGTATCAGCTGGGTGAAGGTGGTGAATGCAGCGGTCAACGTCAGCCCCCTCGTGGCGCATGCGAAGCGGGGCACAGGACGTCCCCCTGCCGCCGAAACACGCCCATCGTGAGATCACGGGCTAAAGCGCCGCTTGCGATGCAAGCCCGATTCGCAGAAGTCAGGGGTACGCCTGTCCGATTCTGGGGGGGCCTCGACGCCTACTTTAGGGCGGCACGGTCACTCGTCGGAGGCCGGCGATCCGACAGGGGGACGCGCGAGCGATCCGAGTGACGCGCGACTCCGGCGCGCAGGCCGTCCGTCCCGCCGGCGGCGTGACGGAGAAGAAGGTGGAACATGCGTTTTCGGATTCTCGGTCCCCTGGAGTTCACCTCGCCCACAGCGGCCGAACCGGTCAGACCCCGGGCGGCCAAGGTCCGCGCCGTGCTCGCGACCCTCCTGGTCCGGGCCAACGAGATCGTCTCGGTGGAGAGTCTCATCGACGAGCTGTGGGGCGAGAAGCCGCCGCGCACCGCGACGACCACCCTCCAGGTCTACATCTCCCAGCTGCGCAAACTGCTGCACACCGCCGACCCCGAGTACGGCCGGGACGCACTGGTCACCCGCCCGCCCGGATACGTGCTGTACCTGGACCCGGCGCAGCTCGACCTGACGGTGTTCGAGGAACTGCACCACAAGGGCCAGGCGGCGCTGTCGCGCGGCGATCACGCCGCCGCGGCGGACCTGCAACACCGTGCGCTCCAGCTATGGCGGGCCCCGCTGGCCTGCGACACCCCGCACGGCGTGCTGCTCGCCCGGACCGCGGTACGGCTGGGCGAGGTCCGCGCCGCCGCCCTGGCACAGCGCATGCGCGCCGAACTCGAGCTCGGCCACCACCAGCGGCTGATCGGTGAACTCCACGCCGCGGTGGCCGAGATGCCGCTGCGCGAGGAGTTCCACACGCTGCTGATGACGGCTCTGTACCGGTCCGGCCGTCAGGTGGACGCGTTACGGGTGTTCGCGCAGCTGCGCCAGGACCTCGTCACGGAACTCGCCATCGAACCGGGCAGGCAGCTGCAACAGCTCCACCAGCGGATCCTGTCCGGCGACCCTGAGCTGCTGCACCCCTCGTCCACCCCGCCGGCACCGCCCGAGACGGCACCCGACGACCAGCCCGCGCGGTCGGCACCGGATCCGGTCCCCTCCGTAGCGGTCCGCTCCGCACCGGCCCAGCTGCCCGGCGAGGCACTCGACCGGCTGCCCCCGCGCGACCCGGTGTTCGTCGGTCGCGCCGAGGAACTGGACCGGCTCGGCTCCCTGGTGCGCGACGTCCCGGCCGGCGGCTGTACCGCCATCGCCGGAGCGGCCGGCACGGGCAAGACCGCGCTCGCCGTCGCGGCCGGCCACGAGCTGGGCGGCCTGTTCCCGGACGGCCGGATCTTCCTCGAACTGGACGGTTCCCGGCAGGCGACGGCGACGGACGCGCTGAGCCGTCTGCTGCGCCGGTTCGGGGTGGAGGGGCCGCTGCCGGACGGGCGGGACGAACTGCGCCGCCTGCTGCACCGGCTGACCGACGGCCGGCGGGTCCTGCTGATCCTGGACGGGGCCCGATCGCCGGACGAGGTACGGGCGTTGCTGCCGGACACTCCGGGCAGCACGGCGCTGATCACCTGCCGGCGCGTGCCGGAGGGGCTGACCGACCGGGTGCTGGAACTGGACGTGCTCCCCCAGAACGAGGCCCGGCGGCTGTTCACCGCGGCGGCGGGCCGCCTGGTCCCGCAGCACGGCGCCGAGGGGCCGGTGCGCGAGATCGCCGCGCTGTGCGAGGGGCTGCCGCTGGCCCTGCGCGCCGCGGCGGCACGGTTGGCCTCCCGGCCGGGCTGGGGCCTGGAGATGCTGGCCGCCCGGCTGCGGGACGAGCAGCGGCGGCTGGCCGAGCTCAGCGCCGCGGCGCCCGGCTTCCACGACCGGTTGCGCTCCTGCTACGAGCAGACGGAGCCCGCCCTGCGGCACGCCTTCCGCCTGCTGGGACTCCTCCCCGAGGGCCCCTTCGACCCGCCTACGGCAGCCGCCGTCCTCGATGAGGACATGACCAGGACGGGTGAACTGCTCGACGGGCTGGTCGAGGCGCGGCTGCTGCGCCGGGTGGCGGGCGGCCCGGAACACGGCACGCACCACCGGCTGCACCCGCTGTGGCGGCTGCTGGCCCTGGAGTGCCTGGCCGACGAGAGCCCGGCCGATCAGGCACGGGCTGCCACCGACAGACTGGCGGCCGAGTTCACCGCCCAGCTCCGTGCGGCCCACGGCCGGACGGAGAGCCGCGGGGTGCATTCGCTGGAGTGGTTCGGGCGGCGGCAGGACGGACTGGTGGACGTCGTACGGCGTTGCCACGCGGCCGGTCTGTGGTCGCGGACGATGGAGCTCACGGACGCCATGACCGGCTTTCTGGAGTCGCTGGCGGCGTGGGACGCATGGGACGCCTGTCACGGTCTGGCACTGGAGGCGGCACGCAAGCAGGAGGACCTCGCCGCCGAGGCCCGGCTGCTGCGCTCGCTGGGCGACCTGGCCTGGCAGCGGCGACGGCTCACGACGGCCGGCGAGTACTACGAGCGGGCGCTGCTGACGGCCGACGCGGCACCGCTGGCCGTCGAACGCGGGCGGGCCCTGGTCGGTCTGGCCGAACTGCAACTGGACTCGGGCGGACTGGAGGAGGCCGCCACACTGCTCTCCCCCGCGCTCGACGCGGTGGCCGACGACCCCCGTGGCCGTTACGAGGCCCACCGGGTGCTGGGCCTGCTGGCCCTGGAGAACGCCGGACCGGACGCGGCCGCGGTCCACTTCGCCGACTGCCTGGGCCTGGCGACGGCCCTGGGAGACGCGCGCCTGGAGTCGTACGCACGGCGCTGCCTCGACCGCGTACACGGAAGCGACCACCGCCCGGCGGGCTGGGCGGAGGTACGGCCCGGGGTGTGGCGCCTGGCGCCATGCGGGGACTGAGCGCGCGGTCACGGCGGCCGGGCACCGGCGAACGGCTGCCGTAGGGGTCCCCCATGCCCCGCACAAAAGCCCCGCAAGCGCCGGATGGTGCAGTCGAAACAGGACTTGTTCCGTCCACGAGGCAACGAGGAGGCTCATCGGCCACCGGCGATGGCTGTCGCTCCGGCGTCGTCAGCATCCCTTCGCCCGAACCGCCGAGCACGGTTCCCCGGCCTTCGCCCGGTGTTGTGCGAAAGCCGTCCGTGCAACGAGGCCCGCACCAGCCCGCACTTGGATACAGAAAGCCGGTACGTCGCAATGACCACTCGCATCACGGATGTCCTGCACCCCAACGACCGGACGACCATCTCTCACACCGCGGGCGGGCACCGGCACGGGCAAGCCGGCCGGCCGCTCGCCGCCGCCGGACGACGCACCTACACCGCCCACCTCGATCCCGACCGGCAGATCGTCGCGGCCGAGCCCGACTTCTCCCGCCAGTTCGGACGTACCTCGGCCGACACCTGCGGCCGCAGCCTCTACGAGCTGCTCCACCCCAGTTCCCCGTCGTACCTCGACCGGCACTTCACACGGCTGTCGGAGGGGCGCAGCAACCGCTTCGACGAGCGGATGGTCGGCCTCGGCGACTCGGGCCGGGTCTTCTCCGCCGGGCTCACCGGCATCGCCGTCCACGACACCAGCGGCGGCCTCGCCGGCATCGTCGTCCAGGTGCGCCCCGACCAGGAGAACCAGGCCACGGCCGTGGAGGAGCCGGTCGCGCACCCCCGCGAGCGGCTGCTGAGCAAGCTCGACGCACAGGTCCTGGAGGGGGTCGCCGCCGGAGCCTCCACCGTCCAGCTCGCCGCCCGCCTCTACCTCAGCCGGCAGGGCGTCGAGTACCACGTCGGCCTGATGCTCCGCAAACTCAAGGCCCCGAACCGCGCCGCCCTGGTCGCCCGCGCCCACTCCCTCGGCATGCTGACGGTGGGGCACTGGCCGCCTCGGGTGCCGCCGGAGTTCATCAAGTAGCGGAAGTCCGCCAGCTGTGGGGAGCCCGGTAGGCCTGCGGCCCGTTCCGCCAGCGCGGAGTCCCGGCCGGGGCCGTGCCCCTGCTGTTCGTCCGCCCGTGCGAGTACCGGGTGAGCAGGACTATCGCGAGCGCGGCCAGCTCCTCCTCGCTGGCCTGCCCTCGTTCGACACGCACGGCGAACCGTCCCCGGACCGCGTCACCCATGGCTTCTCCTCCCAGGTCCTGAGCCACTGTGGCGCATGCCGCTCGACACCCGCTCTCGCCCCGCTGAAGACGTGGTGACGGCTCAGACGCGTTCGTAGCTGTGCGTCCGCAGTTCCATGGGCAGGTCCTGGCGGCGGGAGATGCCGAGTTTGCGGTAGACGCAGGTGAGGTGGCGCTCGACCGTGCTGGCGCTGACGAAGAGCTTCGTGGCGATCTCCCGGTTGGTGTGGCCCTGCGCGGCGAGGGTCGCGACCCGTTCCTCCGGTGCGCTGAGGGGGACGATGTCCCCGTGGCCCGTGGCAGGCGCGGCACGCTCCGGTGCGGCGGCGGGTCGTATCGCCTCGCGCAGCGGCACCGCCCCGCAGTCGTCCGCCAGTTGCCAGGCGCGCCGGGTGATGGTCCCCGCTCGGGTTCCCTCGCCGCCCAGCCGCAGCGCGCTGCCCAGGTCGGCGAGACAGCGGGCGAGTTCGAGCCGGTCGCCGTAGTCGCGGAGTTCGTCGGCCGCGCGCATCAGCAGTGCGACGCGGCGTCGGGGTTCCGCAGTGGCCGCGCTGAGCCTGAGCGTGATTCCGCGCACCCGTGCTCCGGTCGCGGCCGGCAGTGCGAGCTGGTCCGCCACCAGGGTCTGAGCCTCGGCGGGCCGGCCGAGACGGAGCAGCGCCTGAGCGGCGTCGGTGCGCCAGGGCAGCAGTTCGGGCTGGTCGAGGGCCCAGCGCCCTGCGGTCCGGCCGACCTCCAGGAACTCCTCCAGAGCAGCCTGGGGGCGCCCGGTGGCCAGGAAGTGGCGGCCGCGGGCGCGCAGGAAGGCGAGGGCGTGCACGGTCGAGTACGACTCGCCGGGCAGGGTGGGGTGCAGGCAGGGGGCCGCCGCGGCGTACTCGCCCAGTTCGGTCAGTGCCTGGAGCAGCACAGCGAGCGGGGCGAGCAGGAACGGCCCGCCGCGCCCCGCGAGGTGGTCGAGCGCGGACGTCGCCTCCCGCCGGGCACCCGCGAGGTCGCCGAGCCGCAGCAGGGCTTCGGCGCGGGCCGTGGCGAAGAAGGCCTGCCAGCCGGGGGCGCCCGGGGCGGGAATCCGCTCGCCGAGCCGACGGCTCCAGGCGACGGCCCGGTGTGGTCGGTGGTGGACCAGGGTGTGCAGGGCGAGGCCCACGGACCCGAAGGTGGCCTGGGCCGGCGGGGTGTCCGCCAGCAGCCGTTCGGCAGCCGGTACGTCGTCCCCGGTGCTCGGCCGGAACCACAGCGCGGCGGCCCGGGTGACCGGTCCGGCGGGACGCTCGTGGGTGACCGGGTACTCGGGCCGGGCCTGTTGCGAGAGTCCGGTCGGTCGCACCTCCCGGCCGAAGACCTGGGCCGGGATCTCCGCGACGCGCGTCGGCGGTACGGACGGCACCCCGTCCGGGGCCGGGCGGGCGTTGTCCCAGGCTGCCAGGGTGAGGGCCTCGTCGGCCTCCTCCAGCCGGCCCTGTCCCGCCAGCAGCCGGGCCAGCCACCCCGCGTCGGCCGCGGCCAGCCGCCCGGCGCGCAGCGCGGCCTGCGGCTCGTCGAGCAGATGATGGGCCGCGGCGGGGTTCAACCGCCATGCCCGGTCGGCGAGTTCAAGAGTGATCCGCAGCCGTGTGGGCTCCTTGGGGCAGCTCGAGCGGGCCAGTTGGAGAAAGGCCTGTGCATCGTCGGGGTCGCCCGGCGAGAACGGCTCCTGCCGGGTGGCGTCCCGCAGGGCCTGGATCTCCCAGTCGTGCCCGGCTGCCCCGGCGGCCAGCAAGTGACGGGCCACGGCGAGCGGTTCGGCCAGGGCGTGGTGCAGGATGCGGGCGGCCTGCCGGTGCATCGACCGGCGCTGCGGCGAGGTGAGCGGGCCGAGCACGGCGGACTCGGCCGTGGGGTGGCGCAGCCTGGCACCGGCGATGAGTCCGGCGGCGTCGAGGGCGTTCCTGGCCCGGGCGGCGGTATCGGTGCCCAGTCGGGCGAGCCGGGCGGCACGCGGCAGGTCGGCCTGCGGGCCGAGCACGGCGAGGGCGAGGGCGAGCCGGCGGGCGGCGGGGCCACAGCGTCGCACACAGGTCGCGAAGGCCTCGGCGAACGGGCCGCCGGGTTCGGGTTCCGGCCACTCGGGCCGGCCGTCGGCGGCATCCTGCTGCTCGGCCAGCAGGGCCCGCACCAGCAGCGGGTTCCCGCCGCTGAGGCGGTGGAGCCGCTCGGTGGCGGCCGCGGGCACCGGCGTCCCCCAGAAGCGGGCCAGTTCGGCGGTGCTGCGGGCGTCGAGGCAGGTGAGCGGGACGCGGACGAAGCCTTGGTGGCGCAGCAGTTCCGTGTGCAGCTCGGAGTCGTCCGTACGGTGGTGCGGTGACCGGGCGAGCACCGTCAGCAGGCGTGCCCCGCGCAGGGCGTGGACGAGGTGCATCAGTTCGGCGAGTGACGCGTGGTCGGCGTACTGGAGGTCGTCGACGCACAGGGCGACCGGGCCGTCCTCGCAGGCCGCGCGGAGCAGGTCGGCGAAGCCCGTGCCGGTGAGATCCGGCCCCGGTACCGACGGGGACGGGTCCCCGGCGCGGCAGGCGGCGAGCCGGCGCAGCAGAGCGTGGTCCTCATGTCGGGTGGCCGGGTCGGCGGCGGCGTGCAGGACGGTGAGCCCGCGGGCGCCGGCGGTGTCCGCGGCGTATTGCAGGAACCGGGTCTTGCCGCAGCCTGGTGCCCCTTCCACCAGCACCAGTTGGGCCGTGCCGCCGGTGCAGGTGCGCAGGGCCTTGTCCAGCCGTGCGCGTTCGTCGTCTCGGTGCAAGAGCACGATGGGGCCGCCCTCCCGGTCGGATTCCCTCCTCGTCCCGGCAGTCTAGGAATGCATATGCCGGGCGCGACGAGCCGGAGCGGTGGCCAGTGGCTGCACGACAGGAAGTGCCCTCAGCCGGGGCTTTAGCGTTCCGCCGTACGGTGGCGGCCCACGGCGCCCCGTGTCGGGCCGGCCGTGAGGGAGGGAAGAGGTCCCGATGATCACCGATTTCCCCTGGAGTGTGCACCGGTACACCGGTCCCGGCACGGCCACCGAGGCGAACGCCCGTTACCGGGGCCTGGTCGCCGGCGGCACGACCGCGCTGTCCGTCGCCTTCGACCTGCCCACGCAGCTGGGCCATGACTCCGACGCCCCGATCGCAGCCGGCGAGGTCGGCAGGGCCGGGGTGGCGGTCGACTCGCTGGACGACATGCGGGTGCTGTTCGCGGGGATCCCTCTGGAGGGGGTGTCGACGTCACTGGCGGCCAACGCGCCGGCGGCCGTGCTCCTGCTGCTGTACCAGCTGGTCGCCGAGGAACAGGGCGTGCGCGCCGACCGGTTGACCGGCACGGTGCACAACGACGTACTGACCGAGTACCTCGCCCCGGGCCGGTGCCTCTTCCCGCCCGAGGCGTCGCTGCGGCTGACGGCGGACCTCTTCGCGTACTGCCGCGCTCACCTGCCCGAGTGGAACATGCTCTCGGTCTCGGGGGTACCTCTCGCTCAGGCGGGTGCCTCGCCGGCGCAGGAGGTCGCCTTCACCTTGGCCGCCGGCATCGAGTACCTGCGCACGGCGCTCGCTCTCGGGATGGACCCGGACGACTTCACGGCCCGGCTGTCCTTCGTGTACGGCGCGCGGACCTCGTTCCTGGAGGAGGCCGCCACCGTACGTGCGGCCTGCCGCATCTGGTCCCGGGTGCTCAGGGAGCGGTACGGCGTACGGTACCCGGCCCGCCCGGATCCGCTCGCCGGCGGCCGGGACGTCGCGGCGGCGGCCGACGAGGTGGAGGCCGGGGCGCTGGAGCTGATGGGGCGGGTGGAGGAGCTGGGTGGTGCGCTCGCGGCCGTCGTACGGGGCTTCCAGAGGGATGAGATCGCCCGCAACGCCCACCGCGCCCTTCCCGACGGGGGCGGGCCGCAGCCCCGGCTCCGCCCCGATCCCGCCACGGGGCGGCGCCAGGCGGAACGCCTGGCCAAACTGCGCGCCTGGCGGTGCGCCGATCGTGTCCACGACGCGCTGACCGCCCTGCGCACCGCGGCCGGGGGCCGCGACAACGTCCTGTACCCGATGAAGCGCGCGCTGGCCTGCGGAGCCACGCTCGGCGAGGTCTGCGACACCCTGCGCCAGGTGTGGGGGACGTACGGCCCCGCCGCCACCCCGTAGTGGGTGCCGGCACGGCTCAGACGACGGTCCAGGTGTCGCCGCCGGCCAGCAGGGCGGCCAGGTCGCCCTTGCCCCGCTGCTCGACCGCGTGGTCCAGCTGGTCGGCCATCTGGT
>NZ_JBIAVX010000044.1:0-27753 GCF_042894725.1 Streptomyces sp. NPDC001480
TCGTGCCCTTGAGACCGCCACATAACACGCTCATGGCCCCCGACGCCGCATGCCCCGTGATCACGCTGGCTTCACTCGAATTGGGCAACAGGGTCATCGAGAGCTGGTACAACTTGCACCGGCTGCACAGCAGCCTCGGCTACCGCAGTCCCGCCGACTACGAGGCCGCACTGGCAGCCTGACCACCACACCGATGGTGTCCGCCAAAGCGGAACAAGCTCAGCGATGCATGAGGCCGAAGGAGCGGACCCAAGACAAGATTTGGCGGTATCCGGCGGCAGTTGCCGGGAACTCCTGGTGGGCCAGGGGCGCGCCGAGCATGGTGATTACGGCGGCGACGTGCACGTCTTTGTGGGTGTCAACGCCGAGGACCACGTCCTCCGCCAGCGGGTGTTCTGACTGTGCGGGCAGAGTCGTCTGGGGCATGCTGGTGACGGTCACGCGGCTCCTTGATCGGCATGGGGCTGTTGGCCGACGCCGGGCCGGTGGGCGGTCAGAACTGTGATGGTGCCTTGTGCGGCAAGGCCCCTAATCCGTAGTGAAGGTGGTTCCCGAAGCCGTAGCTGGACTTCTGGGCTGTCTGGTGACGGACGTCTGTAAGGCCCCGGGCCCTTGAGGCCTCCCGATAGAGCGGCGCCGTCACGGTGGTGGCGGTGCCGGTGGCGCTGCCGCCAATCAGGAGGGCTGTGGCGGGGTGGGTGCCGGCGCTCCAGGCAGCGAAGGCGGCTGCGCAGCCGATGTGCATGGCCCCGGGCAGCGCCAGAAGCAGCATCAGCATCTGGAGCGTAGACATCGCGATCTCCTTAAATGGGTGGTCACCTCTGTTATGCGGACCAGATGGGAGTGAGGCTGGCTGTCCGGGGGCGTGTCCTGCTGCTGTCTGCCGCAGAGTTGGGCAGGTCCGCTGCTGGGCTGCTGGTAGCGGGCCCGGGGATTTCAGTGTCCGCTGGTGTCCTGAACAGACGCTGGCGGACACGGCACGTACGGGGCGGGGATGAGCAGGACGCTGAGGGCCTGCGTGTCCTGGGCCGGGGGAGTTCCTTCGTGATCGGCTTCGGGGCAGGCGCAGTCACCGGCTCTTCGCCATTCTGTTTGCCGGAGCCAGCACTGGCTTGCCGCTGCTGCAGGAGCAGGCAGTGCGCGATGAGCTCGGCCGGGTAGTGGCGGCCCTTGTACGGCGGCGACTCACCCGACACGAAACCTCCCCAGCAGGATTAACACGAAGATCATCCCAAGCTGCTCGGCCAATGTGACAATCCCCCGGACGTCGACCCGCAACAGAGTGACCCACACATACGGCAAGAGAGCCATTTTTAGGCAAAAGCGAAACTTTACACACGGCACCTGATTTGAGGTGCTACGACTTTCCCTGGGGGTAGTGCGGGCGCCGCGGGGGAACAGTCCAATGACAAGTACGAACAACGTCCACGTACACGGCGATGTCGACGGGCAGGTGGTCGTCGGCAGTCGGAACGTCGTCCAGACCGTCGTCGTCAACGCCGCACAGGGCTCCTCCGTCATGGTGCGCCCCGAAGGGCCCCCGCAGGTTGAACGGCGCGGTCGGCCCGTGGGCCGGGCTCTGCCCCGTCGCATTCCCGCACTGCTCGGGCGTGAGCACGAATTGGCCCGGCTCGACGACTGGTTGGCTGAGGGGCACCCGGTGCAGATATACGGACCGCCGGGAGTCGGCAAGTCCGCGCTGTTGCGGCGCGTGGCAGCGGACCGCGCCGCGAGACCCGGCGGCGGCGACGTGATCTACCTCCCGGCCATCGGACTGCCCGTTGAAGATGTCGTTCAGGATCTCTTCCACGCCTGTTTCGAGACCGAGGATTACAAACCCGACCGGGCCAGAGTGCGGCGGTTGATGGGGGCGGTCCGTGCTCTCCTCGTCGTCGATGACTTCCAGGGCGGCCCCGAGGATTTGGCCACCCTCGTTGATGCCGCTCCGGGCTGTGAGGTGGTGGTGGCCTGTGGCGAGCACATCGCCTGGGACGAGGCGAGAGCGTTACGCCTCAACGGACTCGCCGAAGAGCACGCACTCGCGCTTTTGGCCCGGGAACTCGGCCGCCCGCTACGCGGCGGAGAACTGGACGCGGCCAGAGGTCTGATCACCACCATCCAGGGGCACCCGCTGACGCTTGTCCAGGCCGCCAGTGCCATTGCCGCCGCCGAACGCAGCACTGCGGCGACCACGGCGGACCCGGGGGGAGAGCCCGAATCCGGGGCGGTTCCCGCTGGCACGGGCTTCGACGTGCATGAGTCGGCGCTCGCGGTCGGGCTCGCCGGCCGACTGAGCGATGAAGCGGGCAAGCTCCTGCGTCTCCTTCGCGCCTTCGAGCCGTTTTCCCTCTCCCCGGCCCTGCTCACTGTGCTCGCAGGCGGCATGGACCGCGCCGCCGTCACGGAGCTGGAGTCGCTGGCCCTCGTTGCATGTGACAGCACGGGCTACCGCGTCGTGGGACGGTTCGCCGCGCTGGTCGCTGAGCGGGCCGGGACCGTTCGCGGTGCGGCGGAATTGGCAAGGCCGCTGGTGGACTGGATACAGACCACCACCGCCCGGCGCGATGTGGCCGACGAAGCCGCCGCGATCTGCCACGTCCTCGCGGCAGCGGCCCGGGCAGGTGACCACGCGGCCGTACGGGACCTGGCGCGGGCCACGGCGCCGGTGTTCGCCCGTACGCTGCGCTGGGGCGCCTGGCGGCAGGTCCTGGAGTTCGGCCTGGAAGCGGCCCGCGCGCTGGGATCGGCCGAAGACATGGCGTACTTCTCGCGCGAAGAGCAGGTGCGCAGGCGCGGACTGGGACTGGCGGCCGGGATGACGGCCGGCGTCACGGCCGGGGCGGCGGCGGTGCTCAGCCAGGGTGCTTTGCACGGCGCCACGGCCAAATCGGGCGTGGCCTCGTCAGGGGCCGCCAAATCAGGCGTAGCCGCGATCGCTTCCAGTCCGACGGCGATCGGCGTCGGGGTGGCGGCCCTGGTGGCCGGAGGCATCTTCACAGCAGGCCTCGTAGGCGGCGGCGGTGAGCAGCCGGCGGCCGCGCCCGCTGCGTCATCACAGGTGACGGCCTTCACCCCGCCCCCGTCAGCCTCGTCCTTGGGGCCGAGACCCTATCCGTCCCGGTCCCGAAAGCCGACGAACCAGTCTTCTGGGCCTTCCCTGACAGAACAGGACACCGAGCCCCCCTCAAGCAAGCCCGATGACAGCCACAGCACGTGCACAGCCGTTTCGATGGGGCCCGAGACGTTCGGCCCGGTGGCGGCCGGGAAGGAGGAAACCCGGCACATGGAATTCGCCGCATTGTCGGGCTGCGGCGACAAGAACACTCTGGCCGTCGACGACGAGACCAACTGGAAAGTGGAGCCGACTTCCTGTCCGCCGCCAGACCAGTCGGGGGCCTGTAAATTCGATGTGGTCTTCACACCTCAGGATCCGGGCCAGACATACACCGCACGAGTCACCATGCTCGACGACTCACGACGTGAATCCATGACGCTGCAGGTGACCGGAACCTCCGCCGAAGGCCCTCCCGGTGCGCCAACCGATGTCGGTTCCTTCCCTGTGAGCACGACCTCCATATTCATCTCATGGGGGTATGTTCCCGGTAATCCGACCGACATCGAGATCAACAACGGGGAGACCTCACAGACGGTTCCCGGCGGCCGGAACGCGTACACCTGGGAGGGCTTGGCCCCGGGCACACACATGTGCTTTAGAGTCCGCGCCGTTAACAGCGCCGGGGTGTCGGACTGGGCCCCGCTCGAATCTCCGTACTACACGTGTGCCACGACACCCACAAATGGTGGTTAGAGACATGACTGACAGGCAAGGCGACCGCTACAACGTGCACGCCGACGACGTCTCCGGACAACTTGTCGTCGGCCGGGACAACACCGTGAGCCGCATCGAGGTGGCTTCGCCCGCAGCCGCCCCAGTCACCGAACGCGAACTGGGCGAGTTACGCGCTGAGTTTGCTCGTGTACGCGCGCTCGTACCGCAGGATGCCAGCGACGCGGACCGGGCGCGGGAACTGCTCGACGAACTGGAGGAGTCCGCCACCGCCCCCGACGCCGACGCTCCGTCCACCATGGCGTATGTCCGTCGTTGGTTCAGCCGCCACCTGCCCGCGCTCACAGAAGCAGTGGCGGGACTGGTGATCCACCCGGTGGTACTCCACTTGGTGGAGGCGGCAGGCGGCGCCGTGGCCGACGAATTCCATCAACGCTTCGGCTCCTGATGCGCGCCTTTCACAGCAGATACCTGCCCTCCGGTTCTGCCACAGATCTTGGGTAGCGGTCGCGGAGTGTTACTGGAGCAGGAGCCGCTGGCTAGGCCGGGCGCCCGAGGGGCGGAGGCCATCGCCATCCTGGAGCCGCCGTCGCTCAGCAGCGGCAGATCTACGACCGGGTGGGCGGCGGAGTCCTCGCGGCCGCCCTCCTGTACGACCCCGGCCGCGGGGACCGCCTGCGGCTGGAGCTGCGGCAGTACGCGCAGCGAACGGTCTACGGGGTGCGTGACATCTCTGGGAACCAGGAAGACAGCGACAACGGATGCCAGGCGCTCCGGTGCTGTCCTTCGGGAACTGAGAGCCCTTCGGGGAGTTCCCGGGACCGCGGCCTCGCCCGCCGCTCCCGTCGTCGGCCCGGCGTTCGGTGGTGCCTCCATCCGGCGGGAGCTTCCCGCATCACCCCTTGGTGGGGCTCAGCGCACGAAGGACAGCGCCGGAGCGCCGGCGACTTTCGTCCCGGCCCGGACCACGGTGCTCCGGCGCCCATGGAACCGATGCTGGCGGCGACGGGCCACCGCCCGGCGGGAGTTCTGACGAAGATCCATGCGGCTGGCGGCGGCGTGTTTGGCCGCGCCGTATGCTTCCAGCGCGGCGCCGAGGCGGCGCATGATGCCGTCGTCGGCCAGGGCGGCGGACAGGGAGGGGACGGGGAGCGGGGCGAACGCGGCCCTGGCACGCGGCGTGCCCGCGTGCCAGGGCCGACTGGCCGGATCGCGGTCGACGTCGATCACCGTGTCGTCGCCCCCCCGGGGCTGCGGAGCACCGAGAGTTGACGGCATGCGGGCCAGTCAAGCATGTCCCAGCCCTCGGTGCTCCCAACGCGAGCTTGTGGGCACCGAGGGCTGGGACATGGTCAGGGGTGGGCAGCTCGACGGCGTTGACCTCGGACCGGGTTTGATCACCGGGCGCGCTCGATCAAGCGGTTCGAGTGAGGACGCCGCGGTGGTCGTGCAGTTACCGGTAGTTCGTTAAATCCGGAGGTAGAGGTCGATGCCGTGTCCGGTGGTGACCGCGTCGATCAGGGCCTGGAGTTCGGAGGGTGGGTCGGTGTCCGTCCATGCTCGCCACCATCGGGTGAGGGTGATGGCGGGGGTGAGCCAGGAACGGATGGCCCGTAAGGCCCTTGGCCAGCAGGGCGGTTGGGGCCGGAGGGGTATGGCTGGACCCCCTTTCTGGGCCCTCGTCGGGGCACGGGTCCGGCGCGGTGGCGTCCAGGGGTCCCGGTGGCGCGAACCATTGGTCCCAGCAGAAGGAGAAGGCGCAGTTGACCAGGGTCTGGTGGCGACGGATAGCGCGGTCGGAGCGGACTTGGAAGTCGGCCCAGCCGAGTTCATCCTTGATCTGTTTGTAGCTCTGCTCTATCCACGGCCGCAGTCCGTAGAGGCGGACGATCTCGGCGAGGTCGGCCGGCGGGTGCGGGCTGGTGGTGGCGTGGGGTGCGTCGGGGTGGGGCAGGTTGGTGGCCAGGTACCAGGTGGCCTTCTCCGGCAGGCCGGCCGGGTCGGTGGTGGCCACGACCAGTCGGCAGGATGAGTCGGGTCCGTAGCCGCCCAGGCGGGCGTCGGCGGCCCACCAGGTCTCGGTGTGCCCGTCGCGGAAGTGACGCTCCACAGCTGTCCAGTCGCCGGGACGCTTGGCACCCTTCCAGGTCAGGGCGTGTGCGGCTTCGATGGGAGTGTGCGGCTCGTGGGCCGGGGCCCAGACACCGTTGCGCGGCTTGAGGGCTACTACGTAGGGAAGGCCGGCCTCGCGCAGCGCGAGGTACCAGTCGTCGCTGACGGAGTAGGCGCAGTCGGCGACCACCGCCCGGCAGCCGAAGCCCGCCCCCTTCCCGCGGACCGCGAGGGCAGCAGCCAGCTGCGGCTTGGTGCGGAAGGCCGGATCCGAGCGGCCGCGGTCGAAGTGGTGGGCAGGGGTGTAGGGAGTCGCGTGCAGCGGGTAATACACGCGGCCGTCGGTCCACACCGTGGTCACCGTGCCGATGCCGTTGTCCGTCTTGCCCAACCGGCCCAGCCACTGCCGGCCCACGTGCGCGGTCGCCGTGCCGTCCTTGCGGTCCCCGGAATCGTCGATCACGATCACCCCGCCGTCGTGCGGAGCCGTCGCCGGCTCCTCACGCAGCAGCTCAAGCCGCCTGTCGTTGGCCAGCTCGGCCTCCCAGGGTGACTCGGACAGGAAGAACTGCAGCCGCTGCACCCCCGGCACCCCGGCACCCGCCACCGGCTCCGCCCCGGCCAGGCAGGTGAGAGTCTTGTTCCGCTCCCGCGGCGCCAACAGCCCGGTCAGGTACTCGCGAAACCCCGGCGCTGGGCCAGGCTGAAGAAGAGGTCGTCGAACCGGGCCGCGTACTCCTCCAACGGCCCCGGCGCAGGCGGACACGGACGGCGAACGGTCATCTTCAGCTCCCAGCAAGGCAGTTGACTCCTCCCACCGGCCTACGACCAACCCACCCTGACGTCAACCCGCACCGCCACCGAATTCAACGAACTACCGGTAGACGGGCGACCTATGTGGGTCCGGAGCGACGGTCGCCCAGAGCCGCGATGACGGCCGCAGTGTCGCCGTCGCAGCTGCGTGCGATGGGGGCTGCGGCCGGGTGGCCAGGACGGGGCCGCCGAAGTGCAACGGCCCCGCCGACGGCGGTGCCCGCTGGTCGTCTCGGTACTGGCCGGGCATACCAGCTGGATACGCGGTTGCGCCTTTTCCCCCGACGGCGCCCTGCTTGCCACTGCTGGCCATGACCGCACGGTGCGGCTTTGGCACGTTGCCAACGGCACCGAACAAGCCGTGCTGACCGGCCACACCGACGGGGTGTACAACTGCACGTTCTCTCCGGACGGCACACTGCTCGCCACAGCCAGCGACGACCGCACGGTACGACTCTGGCGCGTCACCGACGGCACCAGGTAGGCACCGGTCGTTGCCACTGCGCCCTGCGCGTCGCCAGCGATCTGACCGGGATCGCCTGGCACCCAAGTGCCACGCTGCTGTGCGCCGCCGGCGGAGCTGGTGTGTACGTGCTTGCTTACCTGCCGTAGCCCCGGCACAGGCCACCCGCTCAATCGCAGCGGCACCGGTCGCCTCGCCAACCTCGGCCTTTCCAGGCTGGGCAGGCCGAATTGGGTGCACACAAGGGGCAGCGTCGTCGAAGAAACGTGAACCGGGTGAAAACACTTAAGACAGCGAAGTAAGGCCCGGTACCCTTCCCTCTTCCGCGCGCCCGCATCCTCACGCGACCATGACCTTCAGGAAAGACTCCGCAGGCCTCGGCGGTGAGCGCCTGGTCAGCCGCTGCCAGGGAGGCCGGCCGTACTCAGGCCCGTCGACGCGGTGCCGATGATGCCGTCCAGGACTTCGCGGGAGCGGACCAGGTCGGCGATCATGCGGTCGAGCCGGTGGCGCTCGGCGGTGAGTTCGTCAATGAGCCGCGGCGTCGCGCTGGCGCTCGGTGTGCCGTCACCGTCTCGCATGCACGGCAGCAACAGGGCGATCTTCTTGCTGTTCAGGCCAGCGGCGCACAGAGCCTGGATGAGGATGACCCGGTCGACGGCCCATTCACCGTAGTCGCGATGTCCGCCGGGAGTTCGTTCTGCCTGGAGCAGGCCCTGTGTCTCGCAGTAACGCAGCGACCGCTCGCTCACCCCGCTGTGCCTGGCCAGTTCACCGATCCGCATGGTCTGCCCCCTGCATCCTTCAAGACCTTGAATCTCACACTGGTGTCAGCTTTTAGCGTAGCCGTACGGCGAACAGTGAACCGTCTACGAAGGAAGCAACGATGAGTGACTTGGCCAGCAAGGTGGCGTTGGTGACCGGCGGCAGCCGCGGTATCGGCGCGGCGGTGGCGAGGCGGCTGGCCGACGCGGGAGCGGCGGTCGCGCTGACCTATGTGCGGGCGGAGGACCGGGCCCGTGAGGTAGCCGAGGCGATCGAGGCGGACGGCGGCCGGGCGGAGGTCGTCAGGGCGGACATGACCCGTCCGGACGATGCCGTCGAGGCGGTGGAACGGACCGTCCGGGAGCTGGGCGGCATCGACGTCCTGGTGAACAACGCGGGCTTCCTCGCCTACGGCCCGCTCGACGAGGTGACCTCCGGGTACCTGGACAAGGTGCTCGCCGCCGACGTCCGATCGGTGTTCCTGGCCGCGCAGAGCGCCGCCCGGCACATGAGCGACGGCGGGCGGATCATCAGCATTGGCTCCTGCTTCAACGGCCGTGTCCCCGCCGGGAACTTCGTCCTCCAGGCGATGGCCAAGTCCGCGCTCATCGGCCTCACCAAGGGACTCGCCCGAGAGCTGGGGCCGCGCGGGATCACCGCCACGCTGGTCGACCCGGGCCCCATCGACACCCTCATGAATCCAGCCGACGGCAATTCCGCCGAGTGGCAGGCCTCGCTCACCGCCCTCGGCCGGTACGGCGACGTCGAGGACATCGCTGCCGCGGTGGTCTACCTGGCGGGACCGGCCGGCCGCTACATCACCGGCACTTCCCTGGCCGTGGACGGCGGCTACACCACCTGACCCCGAATCCGTCCGTCATGACGGCTGCGCACCGGGGCCCCGGCCTCACGGCAGTGTCATGAGCAACGCGCGGGTCGTCTTAGCCGCCGCCCGGCCGAGGAGTACGAGACTCTGAAACCTTGGGAGAACGTGCTGACGCGGTAGTCACCGAAGGATCACGTCAGTAGCATTGATGTCGCATGCTCCTTACTGATGGAGGGCTTCACGCATGGCCATTTCGTTCGTCCGCCCCGAACCGCCGTACTACGCAGTGATCATCACCACGCGGCCGGCCGCGGATCTCGACGGCTACGAGGCAATGGCCGAGCGCATGGCCGAACTCGGTGAAGGACAGCCAGGCTATCTGGGTCGTGAGTCACTGACGGACGAGGACGGCAGGGATCTCGTGGTCATCTACTACGCGGACGAGGCTTCGATAACGGCCTGGAAAGCCCACCCCGATCATCTCGAAGCGCAGCGTCTCGGTCGTGAACGCTGGTACTCCTCGTACAGCGTGGAAGTCGCGCGGGTGGAGCGCGCCTACACCTTCAGCCGCGACTGAGGGCGGGAACTCAAGCGCCCGCCCCGGCCCTGCCGCCCCGCCTCGAGTACTCGCTGACCGAGGACGGTATCCGCCTCACCGACGCACTCCAGCCGCTGGCCACCTGGGGCCGCGAACGGCCGACTACTCGAGGCTGGAGGAGAAAAAGGGTCAGGGCTCATCGAGCGGTGGGCCGTCTTGGTCCAGGCGCTCACCGTGTCATGCCAGCCGGCGACGTGCCTCGGAGCGGCCCGGCCGAATGCTGCGGCAACGAGCGCAGCTGGCAGTGCGCCGTAACCGAGGCCCGCGCCGTGTACGAGCACGGCCAGGAGAAGGACGGCTGACCTATGCTCCCGCCAGCTGCGCCCGGCTGGCACCCTGGTCCTCCTGGCGCGTCGACCCGGCGCTGAGCGCGGAGGCCCCGCCGACGCGCAACACCCCTTTGAGGGCCGCCCGATCCTCCGACGCTCCACCACACCACGCCCGCCCTCCCCTTTCCTCTTTTCTTCTTGGGTGGGGCCGTTGGGGGGCGCAGAGGGGGATGTCGGCCTACCCGACCACGGCTGAAAGGGATGGTGACCTGCGGATACATCGTCAGGCCCCTGACAGATGCGGACAGTTGTCGGCGGGGTTGTCGGCGGGTACGCCGGAGGGGTCGCGGGCGTGGTGGCAGCAGAAATCCGTGAAGTGGGGGTTGGTCAGGAAGCGGCCACCCCGTGGGTGGTGCGGTGGGCGACCGGCACCGACCTGGACGCCCGGCTGCTGTACGCGCTGCCGGCGTCGGCCGAGGTGCGTGTGGTGGCGACGCCTACGAAACGGCCCTCCAGTACCGCGAAAAACGAGATGTACGGGCTGGTGTACCGCTCCTCATGCTCCTGACTGCGGCACGCCGAAGCGCGTCGCAGGCGGGATACCGTAAGACCCGCGGCCTCTGGTTTAAGGTAACGACGAACTCCCGGCGGACCAGACGCCGCACGATGGCCGGTATGGAGAGGCCAGCCACCCCTCCCCCGCGAAGCCACACGGCTTCGCGGAACCGGCCATCGCTACGGATCCCGAAGGCCGGGTGACGTCATGGCAGTTGCCATCAGTCCGGGACACCGCGAGCGGAATGCCCTGTCCGTCGGCGGGTTTCCTCCTTCGGGCACGGACCGTGCAAGGAACGGGCGCGGCGCTCGCCGAAGCCCGGGCCGCTCACGACAACCCGCTGGGCTACCAGCAGGGACATGGGCGAATGCGGCCGCAACGGGGATGTCAGCACCCGGACCACGCCCAAACCTGCACGGTGACCTGCGGAAACGCAAGGCTCGCGCAACAGAGTGGCAGCAACACCGGCCGCATCTTGCGGTGCATGTTGACGCGAGTTTTGCTGATGACGGCGGCGCGGATGTCCGGGCGCAAGGTGGGCCGCTCGAGGGCTGGCCGCCTCTCGTCGTCCTTGTAGCGGCGTCCCTGCGGGCTCTCGCGGAAATCGCCCACGCCGCCCTTGACGGCGGCGAGGACGACCGCCAGGCGCGGGGCGACCTGCTTGTGCCGAGCCATGCCGCGAGGAACTCCGTGTCGCTGAGGTCCTTGGTGGCGCTCAGGTCAGCGAGGGTGTCGACGTAGGCGGTCTTGGGCCGGGCCATGGGTCCGGGTAAGCGCCGGTCTCCCGCCGCCGGTATGGCTCGATCGGGGCGCAGTTGTAGCCGAGTTCCTGGGCGTAGGCGACAGTGTATGTCTGGGACCAGGCTGGGCCGGCTGCCTGCCTTTGTCTCGCAGCCGGTGTCGGCAGCAGGGGTTCGAGCAGTGCCCAGTTGTCGTCCCAGGTGCCGGAGGGGTAGCAGCGTTGCCGCGGCAACTTCCCTCCCCCACGGACGGGGCTGGGCCGGTCAGGCGTCGCCCGCGTACCGCGAAACGCCCCGCACATCCGCCACGGGTGGAGACGGACGAGCGGGGCCGGGCGTGGGGCCTACCAGTGAAGGGTCTGCGCCTGCGTAGTGACGCGCACGGTTGCCTCTTCCACCGCCGGTGTCCCGGCGGCATGCCAGCGGCCGAGGTGCTCCTCAACGGCATCCCAGAGAGGTTCAGGACCGCCCTGCCAGACAACCCAGCGGCTGTCCTCCTGCTGCAGCAGAGCCCATGAGCCGGTCTCGACGTCGACCAGGATGTCCTCGTCCTGCTGGCCTTGTCGCAGTTTCAGGTGCTGCGCGGTCGGCACGGCGAACTGTGCGACGAACGGGGTCGTCCAGTCCGTCAGAACATCGGCCCCGACGATGGCCTCGCGCTCCTTGCCCGCGCTGATGTCGGGAAGCAGGCCGAGCGGGGGCGGCATATGAGGGCGGGCGAGCATGAAACTGACGTGCCCGCCCAGCACCGGCCCCGGACGGGTTGCATTCCAGGAACCACCATCGCCCTTCGGCATCGAGGGCGAAGTCGAAACAGCGTCTTTCCGCACAGGTTATTCCACAGGTGCCAGCGGTCGCTGACCTGCACCGCGCCGGGCAGGGCCCGGCGGACCACCTTGCCGTAGGCGCCTGAGCCATCCCGGCAGACGATCTCAGCGCCGGTGTGCTCGCGCATCCAGCATTCGAGGGTGCCCGCGCTCCGGCCGGGCAAGACGTCGATCCTCTCACCGGTCTCGGCATCCGTCAGAACGGTGGCGGGAGCTTGCAGCGGCGGTAACCCTCACGGGTGACGATGAGCATGGTTGCCGCCTTGGACGATGCGGGGTGGATCGCGCGCGTGGCGTGGGGGAACCCCGCCTCGCGGGCGTGCACGCACTCCGGCAGCGTCAGGCCATGACGCACCTGTTGTGCCAAGTGTGCGGCACGTCCACCTGCGCCGGGCAGGAAGAACGGCATCTGTTCCTGATGGGCGAGCGCAACGGCAGACCGATCATCGAAGGCGAGCGGACAGCAGTTCCGCCCGTACACGAGGAATGCGCAGCGGAAGCGCTCCGGAACTGCCCGCACCTGCGCCGCGGTGCAGTGGCGGCGCGGGTCAAGTACTCGTCCCCGTGGGGTGTCGCCGGCATCCTGCACAACCCCGAACCCTCACCGCGCTCCTGGCCCCACCGAACGAGGACCTGGACTTCGTGCCCCACGGGCACCCGGACCTGCGCTGGATCATCGCCGCCCGCGACGTCGTCACCCTGCACGGCTGCACCCCCGTCGACGTCGACCAGCTCATGCCCCTGGCCGCATAGACCCTGTCCGGCGGCCCGGCTGCCCCCTCCCCCTGGGCCTGGGCCGTCGGCCGGTCAACCATCCATCCCCGAGCTGGAGAGTGCCTTGCTCACAGCACCGACATTCCGCAGCGTCGAAGGCGCCTACATCGGCCTGTTGCAGCTTGCGACCGAGGAGCCCGAGCGGCGCATCGACGCCCGCGGCAATGCAGCCCATGAGGTCATCGGCGTCAGCTTCCGGCTGTCCGACCCTCGTCAGCGGCTGCCCTTCCTTGCCAACGCAAGGTCAATCCGGTCTTCCAGTTCGCCGAAGCGCTCTGGTATCTCGGCGGCCGCCGCGACCTGGAGATGATCGGCTACTACGCGCCGTCCATGCAGACCGCCAGCGCCGATGGCATCCACCTGGGCGGTTCTGCCTACGGGTACACGCTGTTCACTCCGGCCGCCGGCGAGAAGCAGTCGCCTTTCGATCGGGTTCTGGAGCTTGTGCTGAACGAGCCGGGCAGCAAGCGCGGCTCCCTTCAAGTATTTTCGGGAAACCCACGCCGCTGAGCCAGCGTCCCGAAGAGATCATCGAACCGGACGGCGTAGGCTTCCAGCGGACCAGGCGCGGGCGGGCACGGCAGCCGCTTCGTCATCTCGGGCTCCCCAGGCCGTAGTTGAAGCTTTCACCTCACGGCCCACTCCCGCACAGACCCACCGTCAACAAACCACCGCTAGGAACCGAATCCGCCGATCACATTGCTCACCTGGTAGCTGTAGATCTCCCGCTTGCACGACGAGCAGTCGCTCGGCGGGTGCTCGCTCAGGAACCAGAGCTGAGGCGCGAGGCCGGTGGTCCGGCCGTGTGTCAGGTAGAGATCCTCAGGGCCGATGGCCGACTTCAGGACGGTCGAACTGGCGACGAGACGGTTGGTGCCGTCGACGGTCTGCACGGTCGCCTGCAAAAGGCGGCCGGTGCTGTATCCGTTGCTGCGGTGGAAGTACCACTTGCCCTCGTACCGCATGACACCTTGGATCTTGTGCCATAGGGGTTCGCCGTTGAACGTCCCGGTGGCGGGCAGGCCGTAGGCCGCGTCTGCGTCGGCGAGGGTGCCCGCCGAGCCTTCGACGGCTGCCGTCAGCGCGGTCATCGGGTAGATGGCGACCCGGCCGGGACTGTCGCCGCCGCCGTTGAGGTTGCAGTACTCACCGATGACCATGTGGTCCGTGCCGGTGCGGTCCAGGGAGACGTACGACACCTTGGGGCGGCCGGTCGAGTAGCACTGGTTCTTGTCCGTGTCCCCGCCGTTCTTCGCCGTCGTCATCTTCAGCGAGGCGACCTGGGGCATGACGTACCGGTAGCCGAAGCTGTACCAGACGTTGCTCTGGCGGCCGATCAGCTTCTTTTCCGTGACGTCGCTCTTCAGTCCGTCGGGCGTCGCGTCGTTGACCGAGTCGTCGTTGTCCGGATTGAGGTCCAGGATCTGGCGCATGTCGAACACCCGCAGGCCGTTGGCGGTGTCGGCGACGTAGAGGTAGTTGCCGTACCAGGCCATGCCGCCCGCGTGGATGCCGTTCTGTGCCGCGCAGGACTTCGTCACGGGCGCACCGGATACGCACGTGCCTTCGCTCGCGTGCAGGGCGTCGAAGGATGTGTGGTTCTTGGAGTTGACGTACGGCCAGACCAACAGCACATGACGGTACTCGTGCGAGGTCGTGTTGAAGAAGCTGACACGGACGCCCTGCTCTCACCGCAGCCGAGAAACACCTGGGCGACGCTGGCGCCGACCGGCCCACCTGGTGCGCCTGGGTGTCCGAAGCCGTTATGTGACCTGCACGGGTGTCTTGCCATTCCTTCTCCGCCTTCAGCAGCCTGGCATCCTCAGCCCGCAGCCGGGCCAGCTCCTCCGCCGAGCTCTGGCCAGCCTCGGCCCCACGGCGCTCGGACGTGTGCTGGCGGTGTCCTTACGGACCCACGTGCGCAGCGTCTCCCCGGTGATCCCGAGCTCGGCAGCCACTACCGCGTACGTGCGCTTGCCACCGGAAGCCCCGTACAACGCGACGGCATCCTTCCGAAACTCCTCCGGGTACGGAGACTGGCGTCCCACTTGGACATCCCCTCCTGGACCTTCAAGATCCGTTGTGAGGGTGTCCACTCCAGGGGATCAGCCTCAGACCGCGTCGATGCCGATCGGGAAGACATGGGAGAAGTCCCCGAAGGCCTTCTTGATCGCCAGCGCCCGGACCGCCGCGCAGGAACCCGGCGAAGCCGATACCGGCGATGATCAAGGCGTCGGCGCTGGCTGACGGCCAGCAGCCGGTCACCGACCTCGACCGCCTCGTCCGTGGTCGCTCTGCCGGACAGGAAGAGCTGTTCGGCTCTGGGATCGAGTCCCAGGCCCGTGAGGGTCCGGCCGTCCACGTTCGCCGCAAGCCCGAGCAAGCACCGTGTTTCGTCGTCGGCCAGGAGCAAAGATCATGTAACGCGGACGGGATCACGTGCCATTCACCTGCATATCCACCTGAGGGAGAGCCGGCCGCGGCGCACCTGCGGCCAGCACAGACGCGCCACCAATGGTGGTGGAACGGCTACATACAGGGGTCGGATTCCGCCACCTCCCGGTTGTCAAGTGAGCGGATGCGCCCCTGCGTCGTCCGCGAAGTCCGCGGCGATCGCGCGCACCTTGCGCTGCTCTTTGCGGGCGAGGGTGACGAGCAGTTGGAAGGCGGTGGCCTCGTCGCAGCCGCGGCGGGCCATGAGCATGCCCTTGGCGCGCTCGATCACGGAGCGGGCCTCCACGGCCTCTTTGAGCTGGCGGTTCTCGACTCTGAGCGCTTCCACGTCATCGATCAGGGCGAGAACCGCGCGCATCGCATCCATGAGGGTTGCGATGTGGTCCCGGGCCGCCGTGGGAGCGGCGCTGTTCGGTCCGTCGGAAGACATGAGGGCCATGCTTGTCGCGGAATCACAGGTTCAGCAGAGCGTCTGCGAAGAATGCGGAGACTTTCACCTCTGCGTAATCAAGGCATATATCTGCCTACATTTGACCGGGACGGATGGTGCAGGGCGGCACAGATGTGACGCAATGCGAGCGGAGCACGTAAACATCAGGCTAACTGGCAGCTTGTTCGGGATGAATCCCGGGCGAACTGTGCGAGCCCGCTGCTAGCCTCTGGCATCCGCTCCTGACCGTGGAGCCGGTACGTCCTTCCGTACCTCTGGCACGTCCCGCACCTCCCCGCGCCGCGTCGAGACCGTACGTCCGCGAGGGTCACCACTCGCTCCTCCGCCCGTGTCCTCGGGCGGTCTCGGTGTCCGTCGCGCCGCTGAGCCGACGGCACGCGTTCTGGGGGACTCCATGACGCACATGATCCATTCCCATACGGCTGCCCAGGAGGGCACGCCTACGGCTGGCAGGGAACTCGGCGGGGGTGACGGCGACGGCGCAGCGCCCCGGCTGACCGTCCTCGTACCGACCCGCGACGAGCAGGAGAGTATCCCGCTGCTGCTGAACCGGCTCGGCCCCGCGGTCGCCGCGCTCGGGGCCGAGATTCTGTTCGTGGACGACAGCGACGACGGCACGGTCGACGAGATCGCCGCCGTCGCCCCGGCCTCTCCCGTGCCGGTCCGGCTCCTGCACCGGCCGCAGGGCCTGCGCGGCGGCGGGCTGTCCGGTGCCGTCGTGGCGGGGACCCGGGCCGCGCGCGGCGCCTGGGTGCTGGTCATGGACGCCGATCTCCAGCATCCGCCGCAGGCGGCCGCCCTGCTGGCCAGGACCGCGATGCGGGAGGGCGTCGACATCGCCGTCGGCACCCGGTACGCCGGCACCGGTCAGTCCGAGGGGCTCTCGGGCGCCGGCCGACAGGTCACCTCGTCGTCCGCAACCCGCCTGGTCAAGGCCGCCTTTCCGCGCCGCCTAGCCACCGTCAGCGATCCGCTCAGCGGGTTGTTCGCCTTCCGCCGGGACGCGATCGACACGGACCGGCTACGGCCCGTCGGCTTCAAGATCCTCCTGGAGATCCTGGTACGGCATCCGGCGGCCCGCGTCGCCGAGGTCGCCTACACCTTCGGCCCCCGGGAGGCGGGCCGGTCCAAGGCCTCGGTCAGGGAAGGCCTCGCCTTCGTACGGCATGTCGCGCGGCTGCGTCGAGGGGTGGCCGGCGGGCAGCGGCAGCTGATCCGCATGACCGCCTTCGGGCTCGTAGGAGCGTCCGGAATCGCCGTCAACACGACCGCGCTATGGCTGTTCTTCAATGTGCTCGGGGTGCACCACCTGGTCGGGGCGGCACTGGCGACCCAGTTCTCCACCACCTGGAACTTCGTGCTCACCGATGCCGCCGTCTACCGAAACGGTCAGCGCAAGGGCACCTGGTACGGGCGCGCCGGCCGCTTCTTCGCCATGAACAACCTGCTGCTCGTCGCCCGGCTGCCCCTGCTGCAGTGGCTGGTGGTCGCCGGCATGGGCGTGCTCACCGCCAACGCGCTCACCCTCGTGCTGCTCTTCCTCCTGCGATTCCTGATCAGCGACCGCATGATCTACAGCGGCGGCGAGAAGCAGGTCCAGCGGCGCGATCCCGTGAAGATGCTGGTCGACACGGACTCTCCGGTGCCGCCCGTGAGCAAGAAGCGGTCCGTGTACCTGCCGTATCGCTACGACGTCGCCGGCACCGTCACCATCGGCTCCCAGATCCGACTGCCCGAGCTGGAGTTCTTCCGCGCGCAGTGGATTCCGGACGCGGACGTGGACATCGCTGTACGGGTCGGGGACGTCGGGCGGCGCAGGCCGCGGGGGCGAGCCAAGCTGACCGAGGATCGCAGCGCGTCGGCAGCGCTGCGCTACGAGGAGCATCTGGGCCGCTTCGGCGCCAACTTCCGGGTCCGGCTGGGCCCGCCGATCACCGTCGAGGTCGGCCCGCTGCTCGCCCGCTCGCCGCATGTGGTGTACACGAACGTGGTCGAGGCGCTGCTGCGGTTCGTGCTGATCTCGCGCGGGCGGATGCTGCTCCACTCCGCCTGCATCGAACTGGACGGACGGGGCGTGATGTTGTCGGCGCTCACGGACACCGGCAAGACGGCGACCGTGCTGCGGCTGCTGCGCGAGCACGGCGGGCGGTTCCTGTCGGACGACATGACCGTCGTCGACGCGACCGGGCTGGCCGTGTGCTTCCCGAAGCCGCTCACCATCAGTGCGCACACGCTGCGTGCCGTGCAGGCCGAGGACCTCACGAGGAAGGAGTGGAGGCGGCTCAACATCCAGTCGAGGCTGCACAGCAAGGGCGGCCGGTCGATCGCGCTCATGCTGTCCCGATTCAACCTGCCCATCATGGGCATCAACGCGCTCACGCAGATCCTGGTGCCGCCGCCGAAGTACAACGTCGACCGGCTTGTGCCGTGCCAGCTCGGGTCAAGCACCGAGGTGAAGGACCTCTTCGTGATCGAGCGCGGGGCGCCGGATCTGTACGACCTCGATGCCGACGTGGCCCTGGAACGGATGCTGGTCAATACCGAGGACGCGTACGGCTTCCCGCCGTACCGCCATCTCGCGCCCGCCCTGTACATCGACGGTCTCGACCACGTCCAACTGCGCGCCCGTGAGCGGGAGATACTCGCCGGATTCCTCTCCGGGGTCCGTACGCGGGTGATCGCATCGGACCGCTTCGGGTGGGCCGACGAGATCCCGCGGCTGCTGGCGGGCGAGGGCCAACGGCCGCCGGTGAGCAGCGCCGAGGCCTGGCCCCGGTGGGGCCTGCAGCCCAGCTCGGCCGCATGACCGACGGCTCCGTGCTCCCCTCGGGAGCATCCCGTACCGCCCCGGCGTCGGCCCCCTCCGGCGCCGGGGTACGGGCCGTGATGCCACTGGCCCTGATCCTTCTCGTCGCGGCGTTCCTGCGACTGTGGCAGCTGACCGCGACCGGGTTCAACAGCGACGAGGCGGTGTACACGGGTACGGCGGCCTCGCTCGCCGGGGACGGCCGACTGGGGTCGCTCTTCCCGGTGTTCAGGGCACACCCGGTGCTGTTCCAGTCGCTGGTCTCGCTCGCGCTGCGCACCCACGAGAGCGACTGGGCGGCGCGTGCGGTGCCGGCGCTGCTCGGGGTGGTGACGGTGGCACTGACGTACGGGCTGGGGCGCAGGCTGCACGGGCGGCGGGCCGCGCTCGTCGGCGCGCTGCTGCTGGCCGTGATGCCGTACCACGTCGTCGTCAGCCGACAGGTGCTCCTCGACGGACCGATGACGCTGTGCGCGACCGGGGCGCTGTACTGCGTCGTGCGGTACGCGGAATCCCCTGCCCCGCGCTGGCTGTTGGCGGCCGGTGGCATGCTCGGGTTCACGGTCCTGGCCAAGGAGACGTCGATCGTCCTCCTGGGATCGCTCTACGCGTTCTTCGCGCTGACCCCGGCCGTGCGCACCCGCTGGTGGCACCTACTGCCCGCTCTCGGGGTGGTCGGGGTGGTGGCCCTCGCGCATCCACTGTCGCAGTTGCTTGCCGGGCATGCGCGAACGGGTGGCAGCTATCTGCTGTGGCAGATGTTCCGCCGCGCCAACCACCCTTATTACTTCTACGGCCGTGAAGTTCCATGGGCCGTCGGCCCGTTGGTGGTCGTTGCGGCCGTCGCGGGGCTGGTGTGGCTGCGGCGCGAGAACACCTGGCGGGAGCGGCTGCTGGTGTGCTGGGTGGTCGTGCCCGCGCTGTTCTTCACGGTGTGGCCGGTGAAGGGCTTCCAGTATCTGCTGCCCGCGGCACCGGTGTTCGCGGTGCTGGCCGGACGGACGCTCACCTCGATCCCGCGCGTGGTGCGGGCGCAGCGCCTCGCGGCTGCCGCGGCGATCTGGCTGGTGGTGGGCTCGTTGGCCCTTCCGTCCTGGGTGCGCATCCAACCCCAGACAAGCACCCGGTTCCTGGCCGGGACCGGCGGACTGCCGGGCGGGCGGGAGGCCGGGCAATGGGTGCGGACGTACGCGCCGGAGGGTGCGCGGCTGCTAACCATCGGACCGTCGATGGCCAACGTGGTGCAGTACTACGGTCTGCGTCCGGTCTCCGCGCTGTCCGTCTCGCCCGATCCGGCCCGCCGCAACCCCAGCTACCGCGCGGTCCCGAATCCGGACCGGGCGCTGCGGGACGGCGACTTCCAGTACCTGGTGTGGGACGCGTACACAGCCCGCCGTACGCAGTTCTTCACCGGCAAATTGGCGGAACTGGTGAAGCATTACCACGGGCATGCGGTGTTCACGGCGCGCAATGCGAGCGGGGTGAAGGTGGTCGTGATCTACCGAGTGAGGCCGTCATGAGGGTTATGCTCGTCGCGTTGCTCCTCCTGCTGGCGGGCGCCGGACCGGCTACGGCGTCAACTCCACGTACTCGTACGCCCATTGAGCACCTTGTTTATCTCATGCAGGGCGACCGTACCTTCGACCACTACTTCGGCACCTATCCGGGTGTCGACGGTCTGACGCAGGGGGACCGACAGGAGGTCGATCCTGCGCACCCGGCCACCGGCGCCGTCGCACCGTACCCGCTGCACGGCTCGGGACCGGTCTCCCCCGGTGCCGGACCCCGCCTGGTGCAGCGGCAGTTCGACGGCGGGCGGATGGACTCCTTCGTCTCCGTTTTCGAGCGGCAAGGCCGGGACGGGCGGGTGGCGATGGGCTACTACGACCGCCGCGACCTGCCGTTCTACTGGAACGCGGCGGACCGCTACGAACTCTTCGACCACTTCTTCGCCTCCTCCCTGGACGGCACCCGCACCAACCGCGCCCATTGGGTGGCGGGCACCTCGGACCTGAAAGGCCCCACGATCTTCGACCGGCTCCAACAGGACGGTGTCAGCTGGAAGTTCTATGTCCAGAACTACGACCCGAAGCAGACCTACCGCTCGTCCGACGCCCTCACGACCCAGACCGTGCGCGTCCCGCTCCTCAACATCCCGCGCTTCGCAGACGGCCGGAAGCTCAATTCGCACATCGCCGACCTCGGCGAGTACTACCGGGACCTGGAGCGCGGGACGCTGCCGGCGGTGGCGTACATCGCGTCGTCGGGCGCGGGCGAGCGGTCGGCACGCTCGGTACCCGCCGGACAGCGCTTGGCGCGAAAGCTGACTTCTCAGCTGATGGTCAGTCACTACTGGCCGTCGTGCGCCCTGTTGTGGTCATACGATGGTTCGGGCGGCTGGTACGACCATGTGAAGCCGCCGTCCGGCCGAGGGCTGCGCGTGCCCGCAGTGCTGGTAAGTCCGTACGCGCCGCAAGGCGCCGTGCAGCACGAGCAGTTCGAGGCGGCCAGTGCGCTGCGATTCGTGGTCGAGAACTGGGGGCTGCGGCCGCTCGGCGGGCGTACGACCGGGGCACACAGTCTTGCCGACGCCTTCGACTTCGGGGCGCCCCCACGACAGGCGGAACTCATTCCCGCCGATGCCCGAGGGGCGGCCCTTCCTGTGGCGCGGCGCCCGTCGCCCGCGCCCGTGTACACGGTGTACGGCGTGGCGTCGGCGGTGGTGGCCGGGTTGATGTGGGGGGCGGTGCGGCCGAAATGGCGTACATCGTGAAGCTGTTGGTGTTCTCCGGGGTCGTCCTGGCGGGCCTGGCTCCGACGCGGGCCGCCGCGGCGACGCCCGTCACCGTCACCGTGCGGACGACACCCCAACTCGCCAATGTCCGCTTCGTGTTCGACGGACAGACGGCGACGACCGGCGCGGACGGCACGGCGCAGTTCACCGGCGCGCACGATTTCGCCGGACACACCCTGTCCGTCGACGACGCCGAACTGGCCTCACCACAGCGGCAGTTCACCTTTGCACGGTGGGCCGGGCAGCGCGATCCCGACCAGGCGTTCAGGCGTACGGTCGAGGGGCTGCCGCTCCGGGCGGACTACACGGTGACGGCGGCTTTCACCGCGCGGTACCGGGTGACCGTGCGCTGTGTGGACCAGGAAGGGAGGGCGGTACCCCGGGACCGGGTGCCGTATCTGAGCGTGCGCAGCGATACCGGGGACACCCAGCGGCTGCCCGTGGGCCGACCGGTGTGGCTGGACGGGCTGTTGCCCGTGTACCGCAAGAGCGTGCTGACCTCGCGGACGGTCGGCTATGCCCTTCAGTCGGCGGACGCCTACGGGGCGAACACGGTGGACGCGGGGCGCCAGCGGTTTCGGCCTGCATTGGATCGTGAGGTCACCTTCGTCACGCCGTTCCACGATCTGACGGTCTCGGCGCGCGATGCGGTGTTCGGATCGGCGGCAGGGCGGACTGCACGGATCAGGCTGCCGGACGGGTCGGTACGTGAGGTGCCGTTCGGCGCGGACCGGTCGGCGACACTGCGGGATCTGCCCCACGGGCAGTATGAGGTCGAAGTGACGGGCAGTCAGGGACTGCGTGCGACCCGGCAGGTCCGGCTGTCGCAGACACAGAGTATGCAGGTACGGGTCGTCAGCCGCGCCGATCTCATCGTGGTCGTGGGCGTGTTGGCCCTGTTGACCGCCGGACTGCTGGTGATCGGGCGGAGACTGCGCAGACGGCTGGGTGGCAAGGGGTGAGGAGAGCCGGACTGCTGGCCGTGTTGGCGCTGGTGCTGGCCGGGTTGTTCCCGGCCTCAGCCACCTCGATGGAGGGCCGGCGAGTGCCGCTGCTCGCGTACTACTACCAATGGTTCGAGGAGTCCTCGTGGCAGCGGGCGAAGACCGACTACCCGCGCCTGGGCCGCTATTCGAGCGACGACGCCTCCGTGATCCGTACGCACATCGACCGGGCACGGTCCGCGGGGATCGATGGCTTCGTGGTGAGCTGGAAGTCCGGTGCCGCCAACAACCGCCGTCTGCAGCTGCTGTTGGACGTGGCACAGGAACGGAACTTCAAGGTGGCGGTCATCTATCAGGGACTCGACTTCCACCGGCGACCGTTGGAGACCGCCCGGGTCGCGGCCGACTTCCGTCTCCTGCACGACCGTTACGCCTACCACCCGGCGTTCTTCCGGCTCGGCGGCAAACCGCTCACCGTGTTCAGCGGCACCTGGGAGTATTCGGCCGCGGACGTCGCGCGGATCACCGGACCTGTGCGCAAGCAGATGCTGGTGCTCGACACGGAGAAAAACCCGACGGGGATCCGCAGGCTGGCCCAAGTCACCGACGGGGACGCCTACTACTGGTCGTCGGTGAATCCGGACACCAACGCCCGTCATGAGACCAAGCTGCGAGACATGGCCGACACTGTGCACCGGGCGAAGGGTTACTGGATGGCACCGTTCGCGCCGGGCTTCGACGCCCGGCTGGTGGGCGGTACGAAGGCCGTCCCCCGCGACGGTGGCCGGACACTCCGCACCGAGTACGCGGCCGCCATGGCCTCGCGCCCGGATGTGCTCGGACTGATCAGCTGGAACGAGTTCAGCGAGAACTCACATGTGGAACCGTCGGTGGAGCACGGCACACAGGCACTCGACGCCCTGCGTCGGCTGCGGAACGTCCCCGCCTCGGCCGCCCCCTCGGTACATCCCTCGCGAGCCGCCCACCATGACCCCCTCGGCTACTGGCCGGGCCTGCTGCGCCTCGCCGGCAGCGCGCTGCTGCTGGTGGGCGCGGTCACCGGCCTGACCCGGTTGCAGGGGATCAGAAGGAGAAGGGAAGGAAGAACATGACCAGAAGAGGCACGTCCAAGAAGCTCAAGAACCTACGCAGCGCCATATCGGCCCTCGCCCTTGGGGCAGGTACGGCGCTGTCGTTCGCGCCCGCTGCCCACGCCGACCTCCCGGGCGCGGACGCTCAGTTGACGCGTGCGCCGTATCTCTCGGACGCCACGACGACATCGGTCCAGGTGAGCTGGGCGACCACCACACAGAGCCACGGGTCGGTGCGCTACGGCCCGATCGGCAACTGCGCCGGAACTACCGCGACTTCGGCGACCCTGGGCAGCCCCATCACCGTCGGCACCACCCGCGAGTACGCCAACTCGGTGGCACTGACGGGCCTGAGCGCGAATACCGGCTACTGCTACCGCGTGTACACCGCCTCCGGCACCGACCTGCTCGCCACCCTGGCGACACCGAGCTTCACCACCCCCGACTCGGCGACCTCCACCGCCCCCTTCACCTTCGACGTGCTCGGCGACACAGGCGAGACCACGAACGCCGGGGTCGACGACGGTTCCCTGAACGTGAACCAAGCGAACGTGATGAGCCAGATCGCCTCCAGCGGGGCTCGCTTCGTCGTCCAGACCGGCGACAACACCCACCCGGGCACCTCGCAGACACAGTACGGCGACCTCAACCAGACCGGTGTGGAGATGAGTTCGTGGTTCGGGCCGTCGTACTGGACGCAGCCCGGCATGCGCATCCCGCTCATCGGCACGGTCGGCAACCACAGCATGACGGCCACCTATCTGTCGGTGTGGAAACAGTCGGCGCTGGCGGCCGCGTCGGGCGGGGTGTGGGGCATGGTCGACTACCCGTCGTATCTGAACTCGAGCCCGACCAGCTATCCGACGTCGTACTACGCCTTCACCACGGGCGGCGCTCGCTTCTACATGTTGGACGCGGCCTGGGGGAACTCCAACACCGGTGACGCGACGGGCGGTTCGTGCGGGTCACACTGTGCGATCTACGAGCAGGACGCGCACGCCCACTGGCAGGACGGGGTGGCCGAGTATGAGTGGCTGAAGGCCGATCTGGCCGCCCATCCGAGCGGGCCGAAGTTCGCGTTCTTCCACTTCCCGCTGCACTCCGACAGCGCGAGCGAGCCCAGCGACGCCTTCCTCTCGAATGTCGAGCAGACCCTGCTCGGCGGCGGTGTGGACCTCGTCTTCAACGGCCACTCGCACCTCTACCAGCGCAACAGCGCCGGCCCCGGCCGGATCGTCTCGTATGTCACCGGGGGCGGCGGCGCCGATGTGCACTCCGTGGGTGAGAACGGCTGCTCGGCCACCGACGCCTACGGAATCGGCTGGTCGTACAGCCGTAATCGCGGCTCGGCCTGCGGGGCCGGCACGGTGCCGACCGACGACGCTCAGGTTTACCACTTCCTGAAGGTGACCGTGCAGGGGACCTCGGTGACGGTCGCGCCGACCGACTCGCTGGGGCGTACTTTCGACGTGCAGACCTACACGGTCACTCCATGAGCACCAGCGCCTGCAGGGCCCGTACGAGTGATACAGCCGTCTCCTCGTCCAGCGAGGCGAGGAAACGGCGCTCCGCCTCTCGGCGCGCCTTCTCGGTCCCGGCCCTTCGGGGTCAGTTCCACGATGTTCTTGCGCGGAGGCGTCGAGCACAGAGCGGATTTTGCGAAGGCCGTCCACCTCGATGAACCGGCCCTGCTGGCCACGGTCGACGCCACGCTGTGGCACGTGGCCCAGCGCTGCGCCCGGCTGGCCAGCCTGCGCCGTGCCCGCGAGCGCGCGGGTGCGTACGGGGTCCGAGGCCTCCTTCCGGCACAGACGGTGCAGCAGACGGGCGAGGTGCTCGCCGAAGCCCGGGCCGCTCTCGACACCCCGATGGGCCACTTGGAGGACCTTGCCCGGCACCTGCTCGAGGCGGACGACCACTACCGGGCCTGGAAGGCGCTGCAGGAAGTCGGCGGCCGTGGTGAGGACTTCGTCGACCTGGCCGTCGCTGACGCCGCCGATCCGCATCACGCGGCCGCATGGGTGGTCACTTCGCGCAGGCCCGTGCCACCGCGCGACACTCGCCGCCTCCATCGGCGCCACCCGTTCATTCCTTGCAGATCACGGCCTCGCGGCCACCGACTGACCGCAGTGGCTACATAGGCCGCATGGAGAAACGGTTGTTGCCAGATTCTGGGAAGAACGAGGTTGCGTCCAGGGATGTGGCGTATGGGTTCGACCTGATCCGGGGGTTTGCTCCGGCATCGGGATGGGGCCCGCATAGATGAACGGCCACCGGCTGATCTTCGAGGTGTCGAAGCCCGAAGGAGATCAGCACGATGACCGCACCTGACAGTCTGCCCCTGCACGCCCTCGCCGAGGACAATCTCGCCGCGGCGAGTCCCGATCTGCTGCGCGCGATGGTCAAGACGTTCGCCGACGCACTTATGTCCGCCGAGGCCGACACCCTGTGCAACGCCGAATACGGGCAGGTCAGCGAGGAACGCGTCAACCACCGCAGCGGCTACCGCCCACACCAGTGGGACACGAGAGCCGGCACCGTCGAGCTCGCCGTCCCCAAGCTGAGGCAGGGCAGCTACTTCCCGCACTGGCTTCTCGAACGGCGCCGACGGGCCGAGCAGGCCCTCATCTCGGTGGTCGCCACCGCCTACCTGCTGGGCGTCTCCACTCGCAGAGTCGAGAAACTCGCCGAATCCCTCGGCGTCACTCAACTGTCGAAATCCCAGGTCAGCGCCATGGCCAAGCACCTCGACGAGCAAGTCACCGCCTTCCGCAACCGGCCCCTGGACGCCGGCCCGTATGCGTTCGTCTGGGTGGACGCGCTGACACAGAAGGTCCGTGAGGGCGGCCGGATCATCAACGTCCACGCGCTGATCGCGGTCGGTGTCAATGCCGACGGGCACCGCGAGATCCTCGGCCTCGACGTCGCCACCGCCGAGGACGGCGCCGGCTGGCTCGCCTTTCTGCGCTCCCTGACCGCCCGCGGCCTATCCAGCGTCCAACTGGTCGTCTCCGACGCCCACACAGGCCTGGTCAACGCGATCGGCGCAGTCCTGTCCGGCGCTTCCTGGCAGCGATGCCGTACGCACTACGCCCGGAATCTGCTGAGTCAGGTGCCGAAGTCCGCCCAGTGGGTGGCCACGCTGCTGCGGACGGTCTTCGAACAGCCCGATGCCGACGCCGTCCAGGCCCAGATGCGACACGTGCTGGACGCGCTGGAGGCCAAGTTCCCTAAGGCAGCAGCCCACTTAGACACCGCCCAGCACGACCAGCTGGCGTTCACCGCATTCCCACGTGAGATCTGGCGGCAGATCTGGTCGAACAACCCGCAGGAGCGGTTGAACAAGGAGATCCGGCGCCGCACGGACGTGGTCGGGATCTTCCCCGACCGCACCGCCCTCATCCGGCTCGTCGGCGCGGTCTTGGCCGAGCAAAACGACGAGTGGACCGAAGCCCGCCGCTACATGGGCCTCGACCTGCTCGCCAAGGCCCGCCTCCACCCGATCGAGTCAGAAACCGACGACACCGTCCTTCCGACCGAACTCACCGCATAGCCTCAAAGACGAGATCACCGAGTGACCGTCGATACACCACTCCAGCGGACGTGACCTGCCTGGACGACTGCTTGGGACAACCCGATCCACAGGGCGAAGCGATAGCAGACCCCGTCGGCGAGTACGCCGCCAAGTGGCGCCCCCACCGCGGCAGGAGACAGCCGTACACCGCGAGCGGACAGAGACGAACGTTGAGCGAGCCCTACGGCTGCACATCTACCCGACGTTCGGCAATCGGGAGATCGGTCGGATTCAGCGGGCAGACGGACTGCGGTGGATCAAGGAGCGGTCGGCGGTCATTGCACCGTCGACCTTCGCGACGCCATGGAATGTCTGCACCAGCATCCTGAAGATGGCCCACCAAGAGGGGATCACCCCAAAGTACCCATGGGAGAGGCTGAAACCCGCCAGAGGTCTTCTATCCGGAGATCCACCCGCTCCATCCGGAGGCAGTGAAGGCGTTCATTGTGACCGCGTCTCCCCGGTACCGGGCCCTGGTGAGGCAAGCCGCTTCGACGGGCTTACGGCAAGGCGAGCTGTTCGGGCTGGAGGACGGAGACCCCGCCGAAACCGTGACCGTCAAACAACAGTTGATCGGTCCCGACAAGGGGGTGCCGTACCTCGGGGAACCGAAGACCAGGCAGAGCTACCGGTCCGTTCCTCAAGGACGTTCGGTCGTAGACGAGATCGAACGGCACCGCGAGAAGTTCCCGCCGCAGGCCGTGTACATCGAGGATCGGACGAACCCCAGGAAGCCCGCATGGCGCCATGCCCGGTTGCTGTACACCAGCGAAACCGGCGGAGCGATCCGGCGCGGGAGCTGGGCGAAAGTGTGGGCCCAAAACGTCAAGCGGGCGAACGCCCACCTGAAGAACTCAGGCCGCGAGGTTCGCGTCCCCGAGGACACAACGCTTCACGATCTGCGGCACTTCTACGCCTCAGTGCTGATCAAATACGGGGCGACGCCGAAGCAGGTACAGATGAGGCCCGGTCACGCCAAGCCGTCGATCACGCTGAACGTCGTCTACACCCACCGGAGCCTCCCCCTGAGTGGTGGACACGCTGATACTGGATCTGCTTGATCCGGAGGAAGCGAGACAACCGCCGATGGCGATGAAGGACTACTCGGA
>NZ_JBIAVX010000045.1:0-26433 GCF_042894725.1 Streptomyces sp. NPDC001480
CATGGCATGGCTCGCTGGATGCCGTCGCCTCCACCGTCGCTACGAGCGCAAAGCCGAGCACTTCCTCGCCTTCACGAGCCTCGCCTGCACCCTCAACTGCTACCGCCGGCTCACCAAATGAGATGACTTCTAAGTGCCTGACGCTGTCGGGGATCTTGCCTTCTGCTCTGAACCTACATTGCGCGTGTTGGGAAGTTGGAGGGCCGGCCGCCGGTCGGGCTGGTCCTCAGCCTCAGGTGTTCCACTCGCCCTAGTGCTGGATTCCTCTTTCACTGGGTATATGTCCTGGTGGCGGGGCAGTTCGGCTACTCGAGGGCGGGTGCTGGACGGTGGTGTTACGGGCACGGCCGAGCCGTGACGAGAGCGAGGAAGGGCTCGTGCGTCGGCTGGCGCGGGCGCGCAAGACGCCTCGTGATCTGGTGATGCGGGCACGGATGGTCGAGCTGAGCTGGTCCGGACAGCGAGTGCCTTGAACGCCGTCATCAGCACCCCGTCGGGACCGCGAGACGGACACCGCGGCCACGGCCAGGACCGAGCCGGACACCGCGTCGGCGGTCCGGCCGGTCACCGTCTGTGTCAGGAGCGGCGGACGAGGGCCAGCACCCGGTCGCGTACGGCGTCGACGGCCGCCTGGTGCGGGGCCTCGACGTTCAGCCGCAGCAGGGGCTCGGTGTTCGACGGCCGCAGGTTGAACCAGCGGCCGTCGCCCAGGTCGACGGTGAGGCCGTCCAGCCGGTCGGTGCCGACGCCTTCGGCGGCGTAGACGGCCTCCACCCGGTCGAGGGTGCCCGGCACGTCGGCCACCACGGAGTTGATCTCGCCGGAGGCCGCGTAACGGGAGTAGCGGGCAGCGAGTTCGGACAGTGGCCGGTCCTGCTCGCCGAGAGCGGCCAGGACGTGGAGGGCGGTGAGCATGCCGGTGTCGGCACGCCAGAAGTCCCGGAAGTAGTAGTGACCGGAGTGCTCGCCGCCGAACACCGCGTCGTGCTCGGCCATCGCGGCCTTCATGAAGGAGTGGCCGACCCGGGACCGGACCGGCGTGCCGCCCTGCTCCCGGACGATCTCCACGGCCGCGGCGGAGGTGATCACGTTGTGCACTACGGCCGAGCCGGGGTGGCGGGCCAGCTCACGGGCGGCGACCAGGCCGACGACGGCCGAAGGCGACACCGCCTCGCCGCGCTCGTCGACGAAGAAGCACCGGTCGGCGTCGCCGTCGAAGGCGAGGCCCAGGTCGGCGCCGGTCTCGCGGACCCGCGCCTGGAGGTCGACGAGGTTCTTCGGGTCCAGCGGGTTGGCCTCGTGGTTGGGGAAGCTGCCGTCGAGTTCGAAGTACAGGGCGTAGATGTCGAGGTTCAGTTCGTCGAGGACGGCCGGGACGGTGTGGCCCGCCATGCCGTTGCCCGCGTCCACGACCACACTGAGGCGCCGGTTGCCCTTGAGCGGGACGAGGGCGTTCAGATGGGCGGCGTAGTCACCGAGCAGGTTCCGGGAGGTGGTGGTGCCGGGACGGGCGGCCGGCGCCGGGATGTCGTCGGCCTCCAGCCAGGCCCGGATCCGCCCGAGCCCGGAGTCCTCACCGATGGGCGCCGCTCCGGCCCGGCACAGCTTGATGCCGTTGTCCTTGGCCGGGTTGTGGCTCGCGGTGATCATCGCGCCGGGCAGGTCGAGGCTGCCGGAGGCGTAGTACAGGTAGTCGGTGGAGCCGAGCCCGGCGTCCACGACGTCCGCCCCCGCCGCGTTCGCTCCCGCCGCGAACGCCGCGGCCAGCGCCGGACTGCTGTCGCGCATGTCGCGGGCGACCACGATCCGCGGTGCGCCGGTGAGCCGTACGAAGAGGGCGCCGGCCTTGCGGGCGAGGACGGCGTTCAGCTGTTCGGGAACCTCGCCACGGATGTCGTAGGCCTTGACGAGCTGGGAGTAGTCACGCACAACAGAGCCTCTCGTCGCTGCTAGGCGGTGACCGACTGGACCCAGCCGAACGCCGTGATCTCCTTCGTCGCCGTCTTCAGGTCCTTGGCGTTGTCCACCCCACGCCAGTAGCCGTTGATCCGGTACGCCGACAGCCGGCCCTCCCGCGCCAGTTCGGGGAAGGTGGTGTCCTCGTGGTCGCCGAGGTCCGGCAGCAGCGCGGTGACCTCCGGCTCGAACAGGTACACCCCCGCGTTGATCCAGTGCGGCAGCACCGGCGCCTCCGTGAAGCTGGTGACCCGGTCGGAGTGGGTCATCTCCACGATGCCGTACGGCGACTTCAGCGGTGTCACCGCCAGCGTGGCGAGGGCGTCCCGTTCGACGTGCGCCCGCGCCAGGTCGCGCAGCGAGAACCGGGTGAGGATGTCGCCGTTGAGGCCGGCCCACCGCTCGCCGGAGTACGGCAGGTGGGCGGCGGCGTACTTCAGGCCGCCGCCGCGGCCGAGCGGCTCGTCCTCCACGACGACCTGCACATGCAGCGGCAGCCGCCTCGTGGCGACGAACTCGCGCAGTACGTCCGCCTTGTAGCCGCAGGAGATGACGACCTCCTCGATGCCCTCGGCCGCCAGCCAGTGCGCCTGGTGCTCGAAGATGGGCCGGCCCGCCACCTCCACCAGGGCCTTGGGTATGTGGTCGGTGTACGGGCGCAGCCTGCTGGCCTGCCCGCCGGCGAGGATCACGGCCTGCCGGACGTGCGATCCGCCCCAGCCGGTGATGGCGAGATCCGTGTCATGCGTGATGGTCATGGGGGTCCCTTCTGGTGGGATGCGAGCCTGTGTGATGTGGGGTTCAGACGCCTTGCAGTGGGTCGATCGGCTGCTCGGACACCGCGAACGCCGCGAAGTCGGCGTACTGCGCGCGCGGTGTCGCCCAACTCGGGTCGCTGCCGCCGAAGAAGGTCGAGAAGAGCACTCCGTCGATGCCGAGCCGGTCGGAGGTTCGGAACTCCAGCCCGTTCTGGCTCAGCACCTCCCGCCCGTCGACGTGGACGGTCACATTGCCGTCGAGGCGGCCCGGCCGGTTGAGGCGTACGGCCTGTTCGACGCAGACCCAGCGGCCCAGCGGCCAGTCCCAGGAGCCCCGGCCGAGCGAGGTGCCGTGGGCGACCGAGGTGGGCAGATAGGCGTAGACCTCGGCGGCGCCGTGCGCCCGCCACATGTAGCGGGTGGACAGTCCGTCCTCGCCGTCGGGGATCCGGCGGCCGCTGGTTACCGTTCCGCCGTACAGGCCGGGCAGCTTGCCACCCTTGACGAAGTCGAAGTCGTCGGGGAAGCGGACGTAGTAGCGGAGGTGGAGGGAGTCGACGGGGCCGGTACCGAGCTCCAGGTAGACCTGCGCCCCTCCCTGGGGGCGGCCGTACTGCCGTGCCACGCTCGGGCTCGCGGAGTGGGCCGGGTAGCGTACCCGCAGCAGCCGGCCCAGCACGGGATCGCTGTCCGGCAGCAGTGCGGCGCGGTCGAGGCCGAACGAGCCGCCGGACCGTACCGTCAGCCCGGACCCGAAGAAGCGGGCCAGGGCCGCCGGGTCGGCGCTCAGCGCGGTGGCGGGGAGGTCGGAGCGGCCCGGGGTGGCGGAGTGGCCGCCTCCCGGGTCGGAGGAGCAGGCGGCGAGTCCCGTACCGATCATGATGGCCCCCGATGTCGTGATGAACTGCCGTCTGCGCACTGCCGCCGCTCCTTCTCCCGTGTCCCGTGCCGCCGTTTCGCGGGTCAGCCGGTGCTGACGATCCGGTAGTCGACCTCCTGGGTGGTGCCCGGCGCGGTGTGCAGGGTGAGGGTGCCGGCGGCGGAGGCGGTGCCGGTGGCGAGGGTGGTGCCGCCCGCGGTCAGGGCGTACTGGGCGCCGGCGGTGAGGCCGGTCGCGGTGAAGGCGAGGTCGGTGCCGGCGGTGGAGGGCGCGACCAGGACCTCGTACGCCCCGGCGCCGGTGGGCACCCGGCCGGTGGCGGTGCCGCTCGCGGGGACCACCGCGACGGACTGCGGGGTGACGGTCACGGCGGAGGTACCGACGGTCGCCGCGGTCAGTGTCGCCGTGCTGCCCGCGCCGGGGGCGCCGAGCGCGGTGGTGACGGCCGGGAAGCCGCTCGCCTTGTAGACGGTGCCCGTGTAGCCGGTGAACCTGGCCGAGCTGACCGAATCCACCGTCACCTTCGTGGACTGCTTGACGTTCTTGAAGGTGATGGTGCCCGGGGTGGTCGAGTCGCCCTTCACCGAGTAGGTGAGGGACGTGGGAAGGGTGTTGCCGGAGAAGACCGTCCCCGTGCTCCACTGCGTGAGCACACCGGAGGCGAACGAGCCGCTGAAGGTGTTGTTGCTGAACACCGTGCCGTCGGTCTGGTTCAGCTTGACCGCGTTGCTGGCGGTCGTGTCGAAGGTGTTGCCGGTGAAGGTCAGGTTGCTCGGCCGGCCGGTGCTGTTGGTGTAGACCGGGACGTCCGAGCCCTGGTAGGTGAAGACGGCGTACTGGCTGCTGTTGCTCACCGTGTTGCCGGTGGTGGTGATGTTCGTCGAGCCGACGCTGTAGCGCAGTCCGTACTGGGAGCCGGTGATGGTGTTGTCGCGGATGGTGTCGCCGCTGCTGTCGAAGACGGCGATACCAGCGCCGTTGGGCTGGTCGTGGACGTAGTTGTCCTCGATGACGCTGTCGGTGACCCCGCGGTGGATCATGATGCCGTGGACCTGGTTGTCCGACGGGTCGTCGTCACCGGTCGGCACGTACGGCGGGATGCCGTTGTGGTCGACCTCGTTGTGGGTGATCTCCAGGTGGTCGCAGCGCTGCGAGCAGATGATCCCGTGGTCGCCGTTGTCGTGCGAGTGGTTGTGCGTGATCGTCAGGTAGTCGGAGTCGTCGTGCGGATCGAGCCCGTACATCACGTTGTGGTCGTACTCGTTGCCGGTGAAGGTCATGCCGTACGCGTCGAACGTGTACGTGCCCATGAAGTTGTCGTGGAACCGGCTGTTCGTCTCGGACCCGTAGACCTTCAGCGCCGCGCACACGTCGAGGTGGGTGGAGTCGCAGCCGCGTCCCTTGTACGACACCCCGTAGCTCTCGGCGGCGTGCGAGCCGAGGTAGCCGATGTCGCTGTCCTTGATGTCCATCCGCGACTCACGGGGTGTGCCGTCGGTGTCCAGGTACGACAGGGCGCGGATGAAGGCGCGGGCCCGTGAACCGGCCGGGGCGTCCGCGGGCAGGTACGGGTCGGTGTCGGGGGCGCCGGTGGCGTCGTCCCACGAGGTGATCTTGACGTGGTCGATGTCGATGTCGCCGTACTGCGCGGTGATGGCGCTGACGCGGGTGGCGACGTTGTCGGACAGGCTGCGCAGCCGCAGGGTGTCGACGTCACCGCCGACGGCGCTGCCGTGCAGGTCGAGGTTGGCGCCGTTCTGGACGACCAGGTCCGCGCTGAGTTCCCAGGTGTTGGTGGACGGACCCGTCTCCACCAGGGGTGCGGACGGGCAGAGCGCGTCGATGTCGGACAGGCTCGCGGTGCCGGAGGTCAGGTAGATGGTGTTGGTGCTGCTGGCGTAGCGGACCTGACCGGAGCACGAGGCGGCCTGCACCGGTGCCGCGAACAGCACGACGGGGCCGGTCAGCAGCCCGAGGACGCTGAGGGAGACGGCGAGACGGCGGGCACCGCGGCGGGCGGGCGTGGCGGCTCTGTATGGCTGGTCGTTCATGTGGAGCTCCTGACGTGTCCCCCGGTTCGGCTCTGGTCGCGGGGGTTGGGTGCGGTGGTGCCGTGGGTCATGCGGTGTTCTGTACATGTGCGGCCACCCGGGGACGCGGTGTCCTGCGGTGGCGGACCTGGTGGATGGTCTGGAACAGCACGGCGAGGGTGAGCGCGACCAGTGCCGCGAAGCCGAGCCAGGGGAACGGCGGCAGGGTCACCTCGGTGTGCCCGAGCCGTTTGACCGTGCCGTCGCCGGAGAGGGCGGTGGGCGCCCGTACCCGTGAGTCCGTGATGCTGATCCACGCGCCCGAGTCCGCCTGGATGCCCTTGCGTTCGGCGAGGATGTCCAGTCCGGTGCCCTGTGCGTGCACATGGGCGGCCAGGTGCAGTCCCCTGCTGGCGTCGCTGACGGTCAGCTTCTCCAGCCGGGCAGCTGCGCCGAGGTCGACGGCCGTGACGGTGTCCGAGACGGAGCCGCCGTCGACCACCAGGCCCTCGGACGCGGACGTCAGGCCCTTGCGGGAGGTGCCGCTGATCCGGACGCCGGACAGGACGACCCCCTTGGTGCCGGCGGAGGCGGTGACGCCCGCCCGGCCGCCGCGGACCGTCACCGAGTCCAGCGTGACGTCGTGGGCGCGGCCGTAGACCTTGACGCCGGTACCGGCGCCGCTGACGGTCGTCCCCGCCACTCGTACACCGGGACCGCCGACGGCGACACCGCTGTCGTAGCCGCTGATCGTGCCGCCCGTGACGGTGGCGCCGGCGATGTCCGCGCCGAGCGACACCCCGGCACCGGGCCCGTCCCCGCCGGCGGTGAGCCGGGCGTCGCGTACGGCGACCTGGGCGCCCGTTCCGGAGACCTCGATCCCGGAGGGCGAGCCGTCCACCACGGCCTTGTCGACGGTGCAGGAGACACAGGAGGAGAGCCGGATGCCGCCGCCGGAGTCATGGTGCGAGACGGTCGCCCTGAGGGTCAGCCCGCGTTGGGCGGCGGCCTTGACGCCGGCGCCGTGGCTGTCGCGGGTGGTGACGCCGGACAGCGTACGGCGGTCGGTGCCGCCGACGGTCACGCCGTTGCCGCCGCTGCCCTCGACGGTCAGCTCCCGCACGGTGGTGCCCTGGTCGTCCTTCAGTACGACGCCGTCCTCGACGGAATCCTTGACGGTGACCTTGTCGAGGGCGACGTCGGTCGACCCGGCCAGCCGCAGACCGGTATGGCCCCCCTGGAACGTCGAGCCGGTGGCCGAGCCGGTGGCGGACCTGCCCCAGCCGACCCCGGACTCCCTGGCCGACGCGCCGACGCCCCGGCCGAAGCCGATCACGGTCGTACCGCTGATCGTCATATGGCCGCCCGCGCCCATCGCGAGGTAGGGGCGTCCGGCGAGGTCCGCGGGGGCCGGGTCGGTCCCGCCCGCCGTCGCGGAGGCCAGGGTGACGTCGTCGATGTCGAGGGTGGCCCGGCTGCCGCTGATCCAGGTGCCGGACGCGGCGGTCTTCCCGGCGGTCATCAGCACGGTGGGGGTGCGGCGGCCCATCTGCAGGGCGGAGCCGGGGGCGAGCAGGACGGCCGTGTTGATCCGCACGGTCTTGCCCGCGCCCGACTTCCCGGACACGTAACCGACCCAGTTCTGACCGGCGTTGACGGCCAACCAGCTGAGCGGGAGCGGTCCGTACGGCGGGTAGAGCCGTTTCACCACGGAGCCGTGACTGACCAGGGCGACGGTGCCGGGCCTGACCACCATCAGCCGGTCCGGATGTCCGTTGCGCTGCCAGGCGGCGACGTCCTGATCGCCCTGGGCGGCACCGACGGCGTGGGCGGCGGGCGCGACGGTGACGAGGAGAGCGGTCGCGGCGAGGGCGGCGCGGGTCGCGCGCGCGAGGGAGACGAGGTTGGCGAGGGGGCCGAGGCGTCTCATACGGCGACCTCCGCCTCGGTGGCCTGCGTGGTCCTGACGACGACGCCGTTCTCCACCGACACCTGACGGGTCAGCCAGCGCTGCTTGCGGATGGTGGCGAGCGCGCACAGCTTGACGACCGCCATCATGAACGAGATCAGCACGAACCCGGGCACCAGGAAGAACGACGAGGGTTTGCGCACCAGGTGCGGCAGGATCTTCATCGACCGGCTCACCCACCACCAGCCGGCCAGACAGGCCACGAAGAACCAGTCCTGCCGGATGATCGCCCAGGTCATGAAGAACGGCGAGAACAGCAGGGTGAAGCTGCTGACCCCCTTGTCAATCATGGTGAAGGCGAGGAAGGGGTGCCGCCATACCCAGCGGCGCGACAGCGCCCTCAGATCGGAGCGCCAGGTGTTGCGGGCCCAGCGCAGCCGCTGCTTGACGAAGATCCGCAGGGTGCCGGGGAAGGTGGACCAGACGCGGGCGGAGCGCTGCATGTAGGCGAGGTGGCCGCGCTCCAGGATCAGCGTCGTCAGCCGCTTGTCGTCGCCCGACATGCAGGGGACGCCCATGAACGTCTCCTCCATGAAGTCCTCGGAGATCTCGAGGAGCAGTTCGCGGCGGTAGACGGCGGTGCGGCCGGACAGACAGGAGACGGCGCGGCCCATGACGGTCTGCGCGGCGTTCTCGTCGAAGTACCGGTAGTCCAGGAACATGTCGTTGACCCGCTGGAGGAAGCCCTTGGGGTTGTACACGTTCTGCCGGGTTCCGACCCCGCCGATCTTCGGGTCGGCGAACGGCTTGCAGACCTCCTGGGCGACGTCGTCCGCCCAGACGGTGTCCGAGTCGACCAGCGCCACGAGATCGGTCGAGCACACCTCCCAGCCCTTGCGCAGGGCGTCGCGCTTTCCGGGTACGTCGGTGATGACGACGGTCACCGGGTAGCGGGCCGCGATCTCCTGACAGGCCTTGTCGGTGACGTCGATGACCAGGACGACCTCGTCCACCTGGTTCGCCAGCCATGACTCGATCGCGTGGGCGAAGATCTCCGGGTCTTCCTGGTACACCGGCACGACGATGCTCAGCGGCAGGGAGTAGTCGTTCGCCACGGAGCGGTAGAGCGCCGCGGGCGCCCGCCGCACGAGCCAGCAGGCCCAGCGGACCAGCCCGAGGACGCCCAACGGCAGGTAGACGAGGTAGTACCGGAAGTCCAGCAACGTGGTGTCGAATAGTCCGCTCATAGGCCTGTTCTTGTTGAGTCCACAGGTGGTTGGCAGGGGGTCCGGGGGAAGGGGCAAGGGGGCCGGGGCAGCGGGTGGTGGGGCGATGGTCGTGGGGTGGTTGAGGCCCGGAGCCGGCGACCGTGTCCGGAAACCGCCCCCAGGAGACCGCCCCACGCGGAACCACCCCTGTCCGAAAACCACCCTCAAGAGGCCGGCCCGCACGGAATCGCCCCCGGCCGGAAATCGCCCTCTGGAGCAGCCCCCGGGAGCAGCCCCGGCGGGACGCCCCGGCGCAGAAACGTTCCCGCTCGGGTCCGGTCGGCCGCTGGGCCTACGCCGTCAGGGCCTCCGCCTCCATCTCGGCCACCTCCGCGAGCTTGTCGTTCACCGCGACGACCGCCTGGAGCAGCGGCATCTCGACGCCGAGCGACGCGGCGAGGCCGAGGAAGCCCTGGGTGTCCTTCGGCAGGCAGACACCGCCGTACGGGGCGCCGCCCCGGATGCCGTAGTGCGGGTTGTAGGAGGCCTCCGCGGAGCGGGCCACGGTCTGCGCGATCGGGTCGAGGTCGAGCCCGAGGTGCTGGCCGACCAGCCACATCTCGTTCCAGAAGCTGATCTTCGTGGCGTTGTAGATGTTGTGCGCGCACTTCACGAACTCGGCCTCGGCGGGGTTCGTGAAGACACGGGTCTCACCGCCGAACGGCGCCAGCAGCTCGGCCAGCCGCTCCCGCGTGCGCACGCTGCGCGAGGCGATGACGGTCATCCACGGGTGGCGGAAGTCCTCCACGGCGGTGGCGGCACGCAGGAACTCCGGGTTGCTGGCCAGCGAGAAGCCCTCGCCGACGTTCTTGCCTGAGTGCTTCTCCAGCAGCGGCAGCACCAGGCCCTCGGCCGTGCCCGGCGGGACCGTGGAGCGGACCACGACGACGGGCGTGCCCGTGGCGTCGGCCAGCGCCTCGCCCACGGAGGCGGTGCCCGCCTCGAACGCGGACAGGTCGTAGCGGTGGCCCACGTTGGGCGTGGGGAGCGTGAGGAAGACGAACGCGTCCGGTTCGGCGCGCAGGTCGAGCCGGTCACGCGCGTCGAGGCCCTCGGAGCGCAGATGATCCAGGCGCTGTGGTGACACGTCGATGAAGGTCACCTCGTGTCCGGCGTTGAGGAACCCCTTGCCGGTGGCTGTTCCGACGACACCGGAACCGACGATGAAGATTCTGGCCATTTGAATCAGTCTCCTGTTCGAATTCGGGTGCCGACGGGCACGCCGAATACGGAATCGGAATAAGAGGATTCGGTGACAGGGAACAGGTGAACGCCAAACCACGCGGACCACGGCGCTTCGCACCAGTAGCCGCATGTGGGCGTGATTCACCGTGAATTCACTGAAGTGTGTCCGGCGCAGACACGCCTCCCCTGGCGTGCGCCCGACAACGCGACGGCGCGAGAAGGCGCCGCCGGAGAAATCCCCCAAACCCCCTGTCAATGCTGAACCGAGTGACGACACCGCCCACTCTGTGCCTGTACCTAAAAATCAGACAGTACGAAGTTATACACGGGATCCACACATCGATGGCAGTACCGCTGTTAATTCGTCATGTCGGAAGAGTAAATCCCTTGTGGGGCGCTTCTGGCATATGCCCTGCCGTCGGGATAAACAGAAGCATGGGCGCGGCGGAGCGTAATTACATGGTCTTTACATGTCTTTACATGGCGTTCACCGGCCCTTGGCGGCGTGCGGAAGGCCGGGGCCGAGCTTGAGTTCTAGCGGTCGTCGCAACACCCCACTTCAGGGGTGCGATGGACTTCAAGATCCGGGACGACCGGAATCCGCAGGGCCAGAGGCAGTTGGTCCGGGAGCGGGAGGAATACCTTCGGCTTGTGGATCAAGGAACTCCCTACGAGGACGCCTGCCGGATCGTCGGCATCAACTCGAAGACCGGCAGGCGATGGCGTAACGGCCGCAGTGCGAGCAGCTCGTCCAACTGCGGCAGTACTTCGTTCACGGCGAAGGACTGTCGACCACGCCACCAACCAGCCGGGCGATCATCGGGCGCTCACCCTCCATCACACGGAGATCAACAGTCACCCTGCGTACGCGCCCGCAGGAAGTGGACCAGAGCCCACGAAAAGTGACACAGCCACGAGCGCCCGTCACGGCTCGATAGCATTGCCGCCGTACAGCTTGGGAATGCGTGATGACAAGGCGTGACGATGTCATTCAGCGCATACTCGCACCCCGGCTCGAAGGACATCCGATCATGGCGCGCATCCCCCAGGTCGTCGAAGTGGATGAGCCTGCCGCCCAGAGGAAGCCGCCAGCGGTCGCGCCGGCTGCCTCAGCCGCGCTCAGCGCATGCGAGGCCGTCTTCCTGCCCGGAGATCCGGCCAGGCAAGGCCATGTTGCCTTCTGGCGGGCGGACGGCGGCAAGATGCCCGACTGCGGTGTGGAGCCGAGGGAGCTGACCGTCGTGCGGCCACACGGGAACGGGATCCGGCGGCGGAGCGTGAGTGCGGTGCTGCTGCCGGTCGCGCAGGCGGTGCCCGTACTCACCCGCGCTCGCGCCATGATGCCAAGCGGCAACGCCTCCGTTTCCGCCGCGTGGTGGGGAGCAGGGGCTCTGGTCGCGCTTCAACTTGCCGCGCGAGGACGGCTTTTGCCGGGGCTGAGCCCCGCAGGGTTCGACGCCTGGCGGCTCGGTCCGCTGGACGGCGACGACGTGCGCCGGATACGCGACCTCGCGGCGGCGATGCCGCCGGAGGCGCGCGCGGTCCCGCTGCCTGGCTCGTCGCCCGTAGCGCTGCCCGCCGCCGAGCCGCTGCTGCGTGCCTTTGTGGACGCGGTCGCGGACGGCCTGCCGCGCTCCCCGGCAGCGCCCCACCTGATGGCCGGTCCGGCCTTCGCCGCTCGGATGCCGGTGCCTATCCCCGAACAGCGTGAGTGGGCGGCCGAGGTGGCCGCGGGGATGGACGCGGGCGTGCGCGTCTCCCTGCGCCTGGAGGCAGACAGCGACGCGTGGGATGGCGGAGACTTCGGCGACAGCGGCGGCGCCGGGCCAAAGTTCCGGGCCGTGGTGCAGTTGCACAGCCTCGCCGACCCCACCCTGGTGGCAGATGCGGCCGATCTGTGGGCCGGGGCTGCAGCCGCTCCGGAGCAGTTCGGCGCCCGTACCCGTATCGACGCGCTGCTGGCGCTGCGCCGCGGCGCGAAGGCATGGCCGCCGCTGTCGCGCCTGCTCTTGGCCGCCGCGCCCGACGCGCTGCAGCTCGTCGACGACGAGCTGCTGAACCTGCTCGGCGAGGCCGCGGAGCGGCTGGCCGCCGCCGGAATCCAGGTCCACCTGCCCAAGGGCCTGGCGAAGGAGCTGACCGCGACCGGCCTGCTGGAGCCGCCCCGGCGCAAAAAGACGCAGTCGGACCTGGAGACCTTCCTCTCCTCCGGTCAGCTCCTTGAATTCCGCTGGCAGTTGGCGCTGGGCGGGGAGCCGCTGACCGAGGAGGAGATGGACCGCCTGGTCGAGGCGCACCGCCCGGTGGTGCGGCTGCGCGACCAGTGGGTGGTGGTCGACCAGGCGCTGGTCCGCAAGGTCCGCAAGCAGCGCGGCGAGGAGCTCACCGCGATCGACGCCCTGGGCGCGGCGCTGACCGGCGAGGTAGAGATCGACGGCACGTCCGTACCGGTCACCGCGGGCGGCACGCTGGAGCAGTTGCGCGCGCGGATCGCCGAGCCGGAGGCTGGCCAAGGCGCCGCATCGGCCACCACCGGCCAGCCCGCCATGCTCGCAGCCACCCTGCGCGACTACCAGCTGCGGGGCCTGATCTGGCTGGACCGGATGATCTCCCTCGGTCTGGGCTGCTGTCTCGCCGACGACATGGGCCTCGGCAAAACGATCACCTTGATCTCCCTCCACCTGCGCCGTCACGAGCGATCGGCCCACGGCCCCACCCTGGTGGTCTGTCCGGCGTCCCTGCTCGGCAACTGGGAGCGGGAGGTGCAGCGCTTCGCGCCCGGCATCCCCGTACGCCGCTTCCACGGCCCGCGCCGCACCCTGGACGACCTCACACCGAACGCCTTCGTCCTCACCACGTACGGCACCCTGCGCCGCGACGCCCAGCGCCTGGCCGACAGCGCTGTGCCGTGGGGGCTGCTCGTCGCGGACGAGGCGCAGCACGTCAAGAACCCGTACTCCGACACCGCGCGGGCGCTGCGCACCGTCCCCGCCGCCGGGCGCATCGCGCTGACCGGCACCCCAGTTGAGAACAACCTCTCCGAGCTGTGGGCCCTGCTCGACTGGACGACACCCGGCCTGCTCGGCACGCTCACCGCCTTCCGCGACCGCTACGCCCGCGCGGTCGAGGCCGACGGCGACCAGGAGAGTGCGAACCGTCTCGCCCGCCTGGTTGGCCCCTTCCTCCTGCGCCGCCGAAAGTCCGACCCGGGCATTGCCCCCGAGCTGCCGCCCAAGACCGAGACCGACCAGCCTGTCTCGCTGACGAAGGAGCAGGCGTCCCTGTACGAGGCGCTGGTGCGCGAGTCGCTGGCGGCGATCGGCGAGGCGGACGGAATGGCCCGGCGCGGCCTGGTGATGAAGCTGCTCACCGGCCTCAAGCAGGTCTGCAACCACCCGGCGCAGTACCTGAAGGAGAAGAACGCGAAACTCGTCGGCCGCTCCGGCAAACTGGAGCTGCTCGACGAGCTGCTGGATGCGATCGTGGCCGAGGACGGCTCGGTGCTGGTCTTCACCCAGTACGTCGAGATGGGCCGACTGCTGGAGCAGCATCTCGCAGCCCGCGGCATGGCGGCGCAGTTTCTGCACGGTGGGACGCCGGTGAAGCAGCGCGAGGAGATGGTTGACCGCTTCCAGCGCGGCGAACGGCAGGTCTTCCTGCTCTCCCTCAAGGCCGCCGGCACCGGCCTTAACCTGACCCGCGCCGGCCACGTCATCCACTTCGACCGCTGGTGGAACCCAGCGGTCGAAGAGCAGGCCACCGACCGTGCGTACCGCATCGGCCAGACCCAGCCGGTGCAGGTGCACCGGCTGATCGCAGAGGGGACGGTCGAGGACCGGATCGCCGAGATGCTCAAGCAGAAGAAGGGGCTCGCGGACGCAGTGCTGAGCCATGGCGAGACGGCACTCACCGAACTCTCCGACGCCGAACTGGCCGAACTGGTAACGATGCGTCACAGCACCACGCCCTGGAGCCCAGACCGTCAGCGCACCACGAGGGGAAGCCGCAAGTGAGCCCGCGCCCGACGAAGCCCAAGCAGCGGGCCCAGGATCAGCTCGCCCGTACTTTCCCTCCCTTCCCTCCGGCTCCCGGCCGCCGGGGCGGTTTCGTCTCAACCTGGTGGGGCCAGGCGTGGGTGTCGGCGCTGGAGGAGTGCTCACTCGATTCCGGCCGCCTCACCCGCGGTCGCACCTACGCGCGGCGCGGATCCGTGGGCGAGATGACCGTGGTCCCGGGCCGGATCAGTGCCCCGGTGCAGGGCAGCAGGCCACGGCCCTACCGGGTGTCATTGGCGATCCCCGTCCTGGGCGACTCGCAATGGGACCGGCTCCTCAACGCGGTGGCGGCGCGCGCCGGGCACATCGCCGCACTGCTGGACCGCGACATGCCCACCGAGCTGGTCAAGGACGCGCTGAAGGCTGGCGTACGGCTGCTACCGTCCGCCAACGACCTGGAGCCGTCCTGCTCCTGCCCCGACTGGGGCTACCCGTGCAAGCACGGCGCCGCGCTGTGCTACCAGGTCGCACGCCTGCTGGACGAAGACCCCTTCGTCCTGCTGTTGATGCGCGGCCGCGGCGAACAGCAACTGATGGACGAGCTCGCCCGCCGCAACGCCGCCCGCGCGGCATCGCAGGCGGCAGCCTCGGCTTCGGCGTCGGTTCCGTCCCCGCGAACTCCCGCCCCAACTCCAGGCACACCGGCCCGGGAAGCCTTCGCGGCGCGGGCCGATCTGCCACCGCTGCCCGAACCGCCGCCCCTGCCCGAACGCACCGGGCACCCGCCCGTCTTCGCAACGTCCCGACCCGCCGAACCAGGCATCGACCCCGAGGCGCTTCAAACCCTGGCCGCCGACACGGCTGAGCGCGCCCGTCGCCAACTCGCCGCCGCACTGGCAGGCGGCACACCACCCAATCCGCCTGACCTGACGGAGTGGCAGGACGCTGTGCGCCTCGCCGCCGAGCACCCACAGACAGAGATCTTCGCCCGGATCGCCAAGAGCACCGGCCGCCCGCCGATCGAGCTCGCCCAGGCGGTAAGGGCCTGGAGTTACGGCGGCACGGCCGCACTCGCGGTCCTGGAGGAGCCCTGGACCCCGGACCCCTCGGTACTCACCCGCGCCCGAGCCTCGCTCGCCGAGGACTGGGCGGACGGAGGGCCTCCCCAACTGCGCGCGTGGCGCAACCGCTTCACCGTCGTCGGCCGCGACCGCCAACTACGCTACGGCCGCGACGGCCGCTGGTATCCGTACGGAAAGGAAGACGGCGCCTGGTGGCCCATCGGCCAACCCGACCCTGACCCCGCCACGGCCCTCGCAGCGCTGCTCGAACTCCAAGACCGCTCGTGACCATAACGTCACCCCAAGGGGCTCCGATCTACGTCATAGTCCCCAACGCCCAGGAAGTCCGCGGACGGCTGCACGCTCGCCGACAGGTGAAGGACGGCTGGTTCTACCAGGTAGGAATCCTGGTGTGGCAGTACGGCGCAAACGGCTTGGCCGAACCTGCCGAGCACCTAGTCTGGGTGAGTCCCACACACACGCCCGGTACCCGGGTCTCCTACGAGCACGTCCCGACCCAACGTCTGTCCGCAACAGACACCCCGTCCCACAAACGCCCGCCCGCATGGACACTCCAGTACCTGCCCCACCGCCCCGGGCACCCGGACACCACACTCCTCCACGTCATCGGCTGCACCCCCAGCGACCGCACGCTCACCCGGGAGAGGCCCTTGCTGCCCTCGGTCAGCCCCTCGCAGCAGCCTGCATCGACTGGTACTCCCGAACCCAGACCGCTACCTACCAGGCTGCGCCGCTGATTCCAGGCAGTGCTCACGACGAATGAAAGAGAGCGGAGCCGTCTCGGTCCAGTGCGTGCGCGGAAGGCCGCTCCAGGGGGACCATGGAAGCCGAAGCACTCCGTAGGTACGGGGCAGGGCCACGGGCTGGCGTGAGTGGAGGCCCTTGTGGTCCGGCGCATGGAAGGGGTGCCCGTGTGAGCGCAGCCGAGGGGCGTCCGGGTGACACCGGCCAGCCGGAGGGGCGATCGTCGCAGCCGAGTGGGCTGATGGATCTTCTCGGCGTTGCTGCGGTGCTGTTGGATGCCGATGGGCGGATCGATTTGTGGAGCCCGGAGGCCGAGGACCTGTTCGGCTATACCGCTGAGGAGGCGCTTGGGCAGTACGCTGCGCCGCTACTCGTTCACGAGCAGCAATGCGATCTGATGATCAAGCTGTTTGCCGAGGTCATGGCTACCGGGGAGAGGTGGGCCGGGGCCTTCCCCATCCGGCACAAGGACGGCAGCACTCGCTTGGTGGAGTTCCGCAACATGCGGCTGCTGGACAGCCTGGGTGACTTCTACGCGCTTGGTCTGGCCACCGACAGGTCAAGGCTTCGGGAGGTCGAGAGGGACGTCGCCCTGTCCACCCGGCTGATTTCTCAGTCGCCCATCGGGCTGGCGATCCTCGATACCCAATTGCGGTACGTCGCAGTCAACCCCGCTCTGGAACGGATGCACGGCATTCCCGCGGAAGACCATCTGGGCCGGCACTACCGCGAGATCATGAACTCGGCGAAGTTCGAGGGGCCGGAGGCCGGGATGCGGCAGGTCCTCAAGACCGGGGTCCCCATGGTCGACGAGTACACCATCGTCGGCCACACCCCCGCCGACCCGAACGTGCACGCCTGGTCGATCTCGCTGTACCGGCTGGACGACCCCCAGGGGCGGGTCCTCGGGGTGGCCGACCTGGTGGTGGACGTCACCGACCGTTACCAGGCGGCCACGGAGGCTGCCGAGGCCCGCCATCGCCTGGCCTTGATCGCCGACGGCTCTGCCCGCATCGGCACCACCCTGGAAGTGGAACAGACCGCCCGAGAGCTGGCCGGCGTCACCGTTACCGAGCTCGCCGACATGGCCACGGTCGACGTCCTCGACTCCGTCCTCCACGAGCACCGCCTGCCCTTGGGCGACGGTCCAGCGCTCTTTCGCGCCCTCGCAGTGCAGGCCGCGTATGCCACCGAAGCCGTCCAGGCCGCCGACCCGCCCGGGCAGATCGCTGCTTACGACGCCGACCGCCTGCCCACCGAATGCGTACGCACCGGCCGGCCGATCCTGATCTCCCACATGGATGACGCCGCCATGGCCCGCATCGCCCGCGACGACCGCGCCGCCACACTGCTGGCCCGTGCAGGCGTGCACTCCTACATGCTGCTCCCGCTCACCGCCCGCGGCCAGATCCTCGGCTTCCTGGGGCTGAGCCGCGCCCGTAACCCGCAGCCATTCGACGAGGACGACCTCGCCCTCGCCGGTGAGCTGGCCTCCCGCGCCGCGGTGTGCATCGACAACGCCCGCTCCCACCAGACGGTGCGCAATACGGCCGAGACCCTTCAGCGCAGCCTGCTCCCGGACCACCCGCCGCATCTCCCGGGCCTGGAAGTCGCCTCCCGGTACCGGCCTGCACAGGCGGCTTACGAGGTCGGTGGCGACTGGTACGACGTCCTCCCGCTCGACGGCGACAAGACCGTGCTGGTTGTGGGGGACGTCATGGGCAGCGGTATCCACGCCGCCGTCACCATGGGCCGCCTGCGCACCGGCACCAGCGACTTCGCCGACCTCGACCTGGACCCCGCCGAGGTCCTCCATCACCTCGACAAGATCACCTCAGGGCTTGAGCAGTACATAGCCACCTGCGTCTATGCCGTCTACGATCCGCACTGCGCGGAGTGCCACATCTCCGTCGCCGGCCATCTGCCGCCCGTCTTGGTGCGCAATGGCAGGCCCCCGGAACTGCTCGACCTTCCGACCGGCACCCCGCTCGGGGTCGGCGGCGTGCCCTTCGTGACCACGACCATCCCCGTCGACGCTGGTGATCGGCTGGTCCTGTACACCGACGGCCTCGTCGAGGTCCGTCATCACCCCATCGACGAACGCCTCAACACCCTCCTGCGCCTGCTTGACACACCTGACCCCACCCTGGAAGAAACCTGCGACCGGCTCCTTCACAAACTCCGGCTTCCCGCCGACCCGGACGATGTCGCCGTCCTCATCGCACGCATGCAACCCTTCGCGCCCGACTCTTGAAATACGGCCAGGTCCGGCCGGTCGCTACACCGATCATCGGCGCGGGGGCGCTGGAGACCTGTGGACGGTTCACGCGTCGCGCGGCCCTCGCGCCGCTGGTGCGTAGCTCCCCTCTCATCTCCTCACCGTTGCTCGTCGCGCGAGTTTTCAGCGAGATGTCCGTGGTGTCGATACACCATTTCGTCGTGGTGACGTGTCACCGTGGCGTTCGAGCTACCAGATTCGCATGGCGTCGGGCAGGTCCAAGACTGCTCGGCGGAACAGTTCTCTGCCTTCGTGCTCCTGCCCGAGCGTCACGGCGCGTAGGGCGTCCTGAGACCCCTGGGCCCGAGCGGCGTCCTGTTCGGCGAGCATCAGGGTGATGCGCGCCTGTAGCCACAGACCTGGAGCGTCTTCGACCGCCGCCACTGAGCGGCTGCCTGTGGCGTCGAGCTCTTCCGGCAAGTGATCGCTCGTTACGTCTCGTCCGAGATCGTCCAAGGCCAGTCGTGCGGTGGCTCGCGCGGCGGCTGAGCAGCCGGCTTTGGAAAGGGCAGGAGCCTGATAGATAAGTGTGCCGCGGGCACGGAAGCGGATACCGGGCAGTCGAGTTGGCCACTGGGCGCGGATTCGACTGCGCCGACGTCCGGCAGAGGTGTACCGGCTCTACGGCGACGCCGCCGAGGCAGGACGCTGGATGTACCTCGAAGAGGACCGGAACGACGACGAGACCACTGCCTTCGAGGCTCGGTACGGCTCTCCCGGGTGGCGGATGAAGGCGCACAGCAGGTGAGAGCATCCGCCTCATGAACGACGCAGACGGTCGCGCGGCTCGATGGTCGGCGGCGCTGCGCCGCACGCCGGTGGCAGTCTGGAACGACGACGTCACAGACTGGGCTGCCGCTTTGACGTACTACGCGGTCCTGGCCCTGTTCCCGGTACTCCTGGTGATCCTCTCGATCGTGGGTCTGACCATTCCGACGGCCACACCGGATGTCATCGACCGCATGTCGCAGGCCGCCCCGGTCGCGTCCCGGGCCCTGCTGCGCGGCACCCTGCGGCAGATGGCCGAACAGTCGTCAGCGGCATGGACGCTGATCTCCATCGGCGGAGCGGGAGCGCTCTGGTCGGGATCCAGCTATCTGAGCGTCTTCCGCCGGGCGTTGCACGCCATGCACGGCGTCAGTGCGCACCGGCCGGTCTGGCGCACCGCTCCGCGCATCATCGCCACGGCCCTCGTCCTGATCTCGCTGCTCCTCACGACCACCCTGGCGCTGTTTGTCACCGGCAGTCTGGCCCGGCGCCTGGGCCGGGCGCTGGACCTGGGTACCGGGCCGCAGGCCGTCTGGGATGCACTGCGGTGGCCGGTCGTGGCCGCGGTCGCCATCGCCCTGGTGCTCGTCCTGTACCGTTCGGGCCCGGCGCCTGCCCGCCCTGTGCGGAGGATGGCACCCGGCGGCACCTTGGCCGTGGGGCTCCTGCTGGCCGTCTCGCTCGGGTTCGCCGAATACACCTCCCACGCCAGTACCTGTCACCGGCTGTACGGTTCACTGGTGGGCGTCGTGGTGTTCCTGGTCTGGCTGTGGCTGGCCAATCTGGCCCTTCTGATCGGTGCGCGGTTCAACGCGGAGCTGACGAAGGCCGGCCAAGGGAAGGGAGCCGATCGAGCGCTGTGCGCGGCGGACCGCCCGTAGCCCGCGGGCGGGTGGTCGTGGGCCTCGAGTGACGCTGGTTGCGTGTCGGCTTCCCGGGTACAGCGATGGGATACGGGGGCGCTCACACGGCACCCTCATCACCGAAAGTGATGTGTTCGTGACACTCCCCGGCGGCGCCGACGACCGCGCTGCGGGCTCGGCCGACGATCCGAGCGCCGACGCGCAGGAGATCGCCGATGCCGTGGAACGTCTTACAGACTTGTGGTTCGTGGCCGCTCAGGAAGCGACGGTACGACTGTCACTCCACCAACTGCGGGCACTTCGGGCTGTGGAGACGGCACCGGAGGTGAATCTCACCGGCCTTGCGGCCCGCATGGACATAGGGATTCCCACCGCCAGCCGCCTCTGCGACCGGCTGGAGGCAGCGGGCCTGCTGGAGCGTGCGCTGCACCCGCGCAACCGTCGCGAACTGCAGCTGAGGCTCACCGGTCAGGGGCGCCGTGTTCTGGGAGATGTGGCCCGTCGACGCACCCAGGCCCTGGCCGGAGTACTGACGACCATGGAACCCGCGGAGCGATCGGCGCTGATCCGCGGCATGAAGGCCTTCCTCTCCGCACAGGGCGAGGCACCCTTCCAGCCACCGCGGGCGCCATAGGGGTCAGCGGTCCGGCCGCGCCTGCGGGGACGTCCCAGCATCGCGACCTGCCCAGTCGAGGCAGACGACGGCGGCGTCGGAGAGGAGCCCCTCGCTGCCGACATGCTCGATCAAACCGGCGACGACCGATCGTGCCGCCTCGTGCGGCGAGGTCTGCCGGGTCGCGCTCAGGATCTGGCGCAGGACGCCCTCGCCGAACACCTCCCCGCTCGCAGACCGGGTGCCGTGGACGCCGGTACTTATGGCGACCAGGCGGTCACCCGCCTCGACCTGGAAGCTCTGCTCTTCGTAGAGGGTCTCCTCGAACATGCCGAGAGGCATCTGAGCCTCGAGTTCGATGCGTTCGATCATGGCACCGCGCTGGCGGTAGAGCTGGGGAGACCCCGCGTCGACGGCGGACACCGTGCCGGTGACCAGGTCGAAGCCCAGGAGGAGGGTGGAGGCGTACATCTTGCCCCCGTACTGGGAGTAGATGGCCTGGTCGGCGAGGCACGCCTGGTCGGCGAAGCCGATGCCGGCGCGGCGGGCGTTGCGCAGGGCGCCGACGGCGAGGCTGGTGAGCAGGGCGGCGTCGATGCCCTGCCCCATGCCGTCGGTGACGGTCAGAGTGAGGTGGTCGGCGCTGGTCGACCAGTCGAAGTTGTCGCCGCCGATGGCGTAGGCCGGCTCCAGATGAGCGCCGATGACGTATTCGTCGCGGGCGCACCCGCGGCCTGGGAGGAGCTGCCACTGCATCTCGGCGGCGAGGGTGAGACGACGGGTGCGGCGGGCCTGGAGATACAGATCGGTGTCCCGGCCCGCCGTAACGACCTCGTGGCCCAACGCGGTGGCGAAGTCGTCGAGTCGCAGCACCGAGCCCGGGTCGGTCGAGCAGGCGGGCAGGCGGAGGGAGAGCACCCCGATACGGTCCCCGCGGACAGTGATGGGCAGGTGAACCATCTGCGTGGCCGGGTCTGCCGTGACTTCCACCACGGGTTTCTGGGTGGTGAAGGCGGTACCGGCGGGGCCGTCGTGGGCGGACACCGGATCGCCGGTTTGCGGCAGATGGGTGACGGGTTGCAGGACCGTCAGGCCGTAGTCGGCGAGGAGGAGCGCCACGTTCAGGACGCCGAAGCGCTCCGCCAGCAGGCGGCCGGCGGTGGCCACCAGAGCATGCGGCGGAGCTGCGCGCAGCTGGGCTTCCGCGGACGGTCCCGGTTCAGAGGGTTTCACCGTGTCTCCATCCTCTCCCCTTGCGAACTCCACGCTATCGCGATCGGGGTCCGGTCCGGAGCGGCCGGCGTGGCCAGGGCTCGCCGGGGTTGCTGGCCCCCGAACGGAGGGTGCGGCACAGGAGGGGACGGACGTGGGGTGTGGCCGAGCGGCTCGTTACCCGGGTCGACGCCTCGCGCTCGCCGCTTGCTGTAACAGGCCGAACGCGCCCGTATGCCGCCGGGGACCTCGCGGATGCCTGGACCGGGTCCAGGGCGACGAGCCGCACTGCCGGACCGTGAGCGCCCGTCCCGAACGGGCATCGGAACGGTCCGGACGCGCGTCATCGGGACCCCGGACGAGGGGCAGGCACGCCGGTGGCCCAGGCAACGACGGTGACGACAGTGCCCCTGCCGGGCTCGGTGTCGATGGTGAGCTCGTCCACCAGCCGTTGGGCTCCGCTGAGGCCCAGCCCAAGGCCGCCCTCGGTGCTGTAGCCGTCACTCATCGCCAGCTCGACGTCGCTGATGCCGGGGCCGGTGTCGATGAAGGACAGTCGCAGTCCACGCGCCGGTCCACTGATCAATGGGATGATCTTCGCCTGCCCTCCACCGCCGTGGAGCAGGGTGTTCCGGGCCAGTTCGCTGGCCGCGGTGACGAGTTTCGTCTGCTGCACGAGCCCGAACCCGATTTCGGCCGCAAACTGCCGCACCTGGTGACGCACCCACGCGAGGTCCGCGTCCGAGCCGATCGGCAGACTCGTCGCGGTGGCGGGCTCGGAGGCCGGCGTCACGCACACCCCGCACGGGTGCCCAGGGCGGTCTCGGAGGCACCCGGCTGGAGCAGTTCGAGGGCACGTTCGACATCGAGCACGGTCACCAGGCCAGGCAGGGTCAGGCCCAGCTCCACCAGGGTGATCACCACGGCGGGGCGCATCCCGCACAGGACGGTGCGAGCGGCCAGCAGACGGGCGTCGGCGGCGATCTCGGCGATGACCCGGCCCAGGAACGAGTCGACGATCTCGACGCCGGAGACCTCGACGACCACGCCGCTCGCCTCGCTGCGGGCAACGCGCTGGGTGATGTCCTGTTGGAGTTGCTCCACCACGCTGTCGTGCAACTCCCCTTGGAGGGAGACCAGAAGGATGTCCCCCAGTGCCAGGACCGGCACCACTGCCGAGTCGCCCGGTCGGGAGGCGGTCATCGCGCGGCCACGCCAGCCGCGCGGGAGACCTCGATGCCCTGCCGGCCGAGCGCGTAGGCCAGGGAGCTGTGGGTGAGCACCGAACTCAGATCGATGCCGACGTGCACGATGGTCTGCGCGATGGCCGGACGGATGCCGGAGACGATGCATTCGGCGCCCATCAGGCGGGCCGCGGCGACCGTCTTCATCAGGTGCTGCGCGGACGAGCGAGTCGACCGTGGGCACACCGGTGATGTCGAGGATCGCGTAGCGGGCCCGCTGATCCACGATCGCGTTCAGCAGCGACTCCATGACGACGTGGCTGCGGGCACTGTCCAGCGTGCCTATCAGGGGCACGGCGACGATGCCCTCCCACAGGCTGATCACGGGAGTGCCCACCTCGAGCAGTCGCTGCCGCTGCCGCGCGATCAGCTCCTCGCCGGAGTTGACCGTCGTCTCCATGATCACCAGGCTCAGCGTGCCCATCAGGATGGCCATGGCCGTCGGAACTTCCTGCGCCGCCTCACCGGACGGCTTGTGGACCTGGCCGCGCAACAGCTCGGCGGCCGTCACGCGCAGGCCGGCCGCCTCATCCGCGACCTGGGCCGGGCTGAATCCACTGCGGGCACGGGAGGCGGCCATACGCCCCAGTTGCTCTCGGATCGAGTCGAAGCCGGGGGCCGCCACGTTTTCCAGCCTGCCGCCCGAGGCCACTTCTGCCAGGGCATCCACAACGGTCCTGCACGCCTCCACGGCCTCGTCGCGGGAGACGGTGAAGACCGTTCTGAAAAGAGGGGCGTCCGCCCGTCGCTGGGCGATCTGTTCGCGACGGCGTTCCAGGAAGGCCCTCAGCTCCCCCGCCACCGAATCGGCCGCCGCCTGCTCCGACAACTGCATCGTCTCCCTTGAGAACAGGCGGTTGCGCCAGGACCGGCACAACCGCGCCCATTATTGCCATATGACAAGCATTGGCATCGCGCGTGCGGCGGAAGCGACACAGCATCGCCACATCCACGGTTCGCGAGTCAGCGGCTCAGCGCCCGTGCCAGTCCAGGCACACGACCAGGGCGTCGTCCTCCGGGACCGAACGCCCGCGATGACCGGTCAGCTCCCGCAGGATGGCGCGCGGCACCTCGGCGGCCGGCAGCGGACGGCATTCGCGGTGGCCGAGCGGGAGAACGCGTGGGCCGTCCCGGCGAGCGTCTCGTATTGCCCTGCTCGTCGGGGGCATCCACTCCCGCACCCGCCGCCAGGAGAGAGCCGACAGCCGCGGCATCCTACTCATCCGCCGCGAAATGCAGCGGCGGATGACCCCCGGCGGCTCTCACGGTCCGAGCCCTGAACCTCATCCGTCATGTCAGCCATCATCACGACAGCTTGACGAAGGACATAGGGGCCCCACGCCCTGGAAAGCATTCTCGCCCACGACGCCGGCCCCGCAGCCGGACATGGGCGGGTCTCTGCCCCAGTTCCGGGGGCTTCCGGGACGGAGGCCCGCATCTCCGTCTCCACCCCGGCGGCGCTGCCACGCCCCACGTTGCGTGCCGTCGTCTTCGGACGTCCAGCGCTCGACGGCATCGAAGTGGCGGCTGCCTGTCGCGGCCGCGCGGACGGTCAGTTGCTTGCGCAGGACCGCTCACAACCATTGGCCGCAGGTCTCTCACCGCCTGCGCCCGCGAACGTTCTCCTCGTGCGCGCACGTCCGGGCCGCCGGATACTCGATGCGGGCCCAATGCCTCCCAACCGCAGTCCGGGCGCTGAAGAACATCTGCCTTGCTTCCCGGCCCTGACCGATGAGGAGATTGCGTCATGCGCTCCCAGAGGAATCCGCTGACCCCGCTCGCGGCGGTGACGGGCGGCCTGCTGGCCGGGGCGGTGGGAACGGTGTGCCTGGATGCCGTTCATTACCTGAAGTACCGTCGGGAAGGAGGGACGGACAGCCCACTCGCCTGGGAATTCGCGCCGGTCGAGAGCTGGGATAAGGCCCCTGATCCGGGGCAGGTGGCGAAGCGGGTGATCGAGGGTTTCACCCGGCGCCGACTTCCTGATGGTTCCGCCTGGCTCATCAGCACCGTGGCGCACTGGGCCTACGGATCAGCGGCCGGCGCGGCTTATGGCATCCTGGCCGGATCACTGCCCAGCCCCTCCCCCGTGTATGGCGTGCCTTTCGGTGCCGCAGTGTTCGCCGGTGACTACGTCATCTTGCCGATCGCAGGGCTGTACAAGCCGATCTGGCAGTACGACGCCAAGATCGTGGCCTGGGATTTCGGCGCGCACGTCGCTTACGGCGCCGGTACTGCAAGCACCTTCTGGCTGCTCAGCCGACTCGGTATCGGTGTCGGTCAGAAACCGTAGGCCGTCTGCCAGCCACGGCCGCTGTCCATGCGCGCCACGGCTCCCTGCTGATGGGGGTGTGGTTTGCTTCTGGACCGCCGCCCGAGCATCGTGAGCCCACCATCATGCCTGTCGGCGCGGAGCCCCGAAGGTGTTGGACCAGGCCAGCCCGCCGAGCGCGTGTCCCGAATTCCCGCCAGGCCATCTGGCCGTCGCCTCCCTCCGGGACCTGGCCCAGGCGTGGACCTGGCCACCGTCTGCAGGATTCCCGGGCGCGGTCCGCCTCCGGCCGTGCAAGCCTCGTCATGTCGGCATCCTGTAGGAGTGGAAGAAGTTCAACCATGGACATGAAACTCGAAGTCGTCATAATTCCGGTGTCCGACGTCGACCGGGCCAAGAGCTTCTACACGCGATTGGGCTGGAGGCTCGACGCGGACATCGCCCCGGACGAGAACTTCCGGGTGGTGCAGGTGACGCCGCCGGGCTCGCCGACGTCGGTCATCTTCGGCACCTCGGTCACGACCCAGACGCCGGGCTCGGCTCAGGGCCTGCACCTGATCGTGGACGACATCAACGCCGCATACGATGAGCTGAAACGGCTCGGCGTCGAGCCGAGCGAGGTGTTTCACGACTCCGGCGGCATCTTCCACCACGCCGGGACAGAGGCCCGGCTGCCGGGGCCGGATCCGCAGCGTACGAGCTACGGTTCGTTCCTGTCTTTCAGCGACCCGGACGGCAACGGGTGGCTTCTCCAGGAGGTCACCACACGGCTCCCGGGACGCCTTGATCCGGCGACCACGACGTTCGCCTCGGCCGAGGACTTGGCGAGCGCGCTGCGCCGTGCCGCGGCCGCGCACGGGGAGCATGAGGCAAGCATCGGTGCGGAGGACCGGAACTGGCCGGACTGGTACGCGCAGTACATGGTGCGTGAGCAGGCCGGGACTGAACTGCCGTCGTGACCACATGGCCCTTCGGCAGGTGAAGTACTGGAGCGCTCCTGCATCACCGGAGCCCAAGGGCGAACGAATGCGGCCCTCCGCAACCGGCGCCCCGAACCAGGCGGGATAGTGCACGCCGATCACGGCACCCAGTTCACCTCCTGGGTCTTCGGGGAAAGGATCCGCTCCGCCGGGCTCCTGCCATCGATCGGCACGGTCGGAGACGGTCTGGACAACGCGATGATGGAGTGGTTCTGGTCCTCGATGCAGATCGAGCTGTTGAACCGCAAACGGTGGAAGACCCGGGTCGAGTTGGCAATCGCGATCTTCGAGTACATCGAGGGACCCTGTTGCCCAATTCGAGTGAAGCCAGCGTGATCACGGGGCATGCGGCGTCGGGGGCCATGAGCGTGTTATGTGGCGGTCTCAAGGGCACGA
>NZ_JBIAVX010000046.1:0-26331 GCF_042894725.1 Streptomyces sp. NPDC001480
GCATCGACGTCCTCTTCGCCATGCTCCGAGACGGAACCTTCTACCAGCCGCCCACCCCGGCCACCGCTTGACGAAAACCATAGGGGCACCTTTTCCTCTTCCTTCTTGGGTGGGGTTGTTGTCTGGGTGCAGAGGGGGATGTCGGGCAACCCGACCACGGCTGAAAGGCGTGGTGACCTGCGGATACGCCGTCAGGTCCCGGATGGGTGCGGACAGTTGTCGGCGGGGTTGTCGACGGGGTCCCCGGTGGGGTTGCTGGCGTGGTCGGGGGCGGGGTTATCGCATCGTGACGCTGGTCGGGCCTTCGTGGTCGGTCCTCTGGTCGGGGCCGGTTGCTGGCCTGGGAAGTACGCGCAGCGGCCGGACAAGAGCGGCGCTGCACCGTACTCGAAGGGCAGCAGTGGGGATGCTGAACGTGGACGTGGGCGGTGGGGACCGGGTGGCGCTGGCGGTGCTGGCGCAGTACCGGATGGCGACGACGGAACAGATGCATCTGGTGCTCGCGCCGGGGGTGCGGATCGAGCAGACGCGCCGTCGGCTGGCCAAGCTGCGTGGCGAGGGGCTCGTCGACCGCGTCACGCTGCCGCAGGCCGGTCGCACGCGGGTGTGGTTCGCCACGCAGTTCGGCGTGGATGTCGCCTTGGAGTGGCCCGAGCTGCGGGAGCGGCGGCCGCCGCGGCTGATCGCGGACCGCACCGCGGCCCGGCTGCGGGCCGGGCATGCGCTGACCGTGACGGAGACCGGGCTTGCCTTCCTGCAGGACGCCCGCCGCCGTGATGACGAGTGCCGACCACTGGACTGGATCCCCGAGGTCCACCACCCCCTCGGCAACGGCGAAGCCGTCATCCCCGACGCCCTGCTCTACTACCGCACCTGCGACGACGGCGGATCCATGCTGCGGGCCTTCGTCGACAACACCACGCCCGAGCCGACCAGCCATACACGCCAGCCCACCCCAGCCCCGTCACCGCACACACAGGAACTCCCACCCCCATGACAGCCACCCAGTCCCCGTGCTACCGGCAAATGACACCCACGTGGTCACCCCACGACAGCCACCAGGAAACGAGACACCACGCTCTACCAGGCCAGAAAGCTGTCACCCACCAAAGACACCCAACCACCGCCACCACACCCCCAACTCACAGGCGACCACGGAGCAGATGCCTGGTGATCGCGCCGGGGTGCGGATCGAGCAGACCCGACGGCGGTTGGCCAAGCTGCGGGATGAGGGCCTGGTCGACCGCATCACGCTGCCGCGCGCCGGCCGGACGCGGGCGTGGTTCGCCACCCAGTACGGGGCAGAAGTCGCCGCGGAGTGGCCGGAGCTGCGGGACTGGCGGCCGTCGCGGCTGCTGGCGGATCGCACGGCCGCCAGACTGCGGGCGGGCCACTCCCTTGTCGTGACGGAGACCGGGCTGGCTTCCTGCAGGACGCGCGCCGCCGCGGTGAGGTGTGCCGGCCTTTGGACTGGATCCCGGAGGTCTACCACCCGCTCGGGGGCGGTGAGGCTGTCATCCCGGACGCCGTGCTCTTCTACCGCAGCGGCCATAAGGACGATGACTGGTCCATGCTGCGGGCGTTCGTGGAAGTCGACCGGGCCACGATGGGCCCGGAACGCCTGGCCGCAAAGATCACCGCCTACGCCCGTCTGTACGCGTACGTACCCGTGACGGTCGGACGTCCCCGACCGGACTTCAACCAGGAGCCGACATGGGAGGACTGGCGGCGGCGCTACCCCATCTTCCCGCGGCTGTTGTTCGTCCTGGACGGCACCGGTCCGGCCGGCGTCGACAACCGGATCCGAGCCCTGCGGGCCGCTGCCCGCGACCTGGCGCAGCCCGGCTTCGTGCACCAGGTGCCCATCCTCGCGGCCCCGTTGACCGACCTGCTGCACAACGGACCCTCAGCGCCCGTGTGGCGCCCCGTCCAGGACCCCGACCAGAGAGTCAGCTGGACGCACTCGCGCCACCCCTAGCCGCGCACGGTCCTGCGCAATACCCCCGCCCACGACTCTCACCGCCCGGGCCCGTGAACGGCAATGGGCCGACCATTGCGCACCGCCGATGCCAGCAAAGCGGATTGGTTGCGCAACCTGCACACTGCCCACGCCGATGTGCTGTTCGGGCAGGCCTGCAAGCCGGGTCTGCGCAATGACCACGTACGCGACTGCGCAGCTCATTGCGCAGACCGGGCCGCGGGGTGTGCACCGGTCTTCATGCCGTTGCGTACGCCGCCTCCGCAGACACCTCGTGTGAGAGGTCGTACCCACGGATAGGAAGCAGACAAAACGGGCCGCGATCCAAGAGAGCGCTCTGCCTCGCTGGTCGCCATGTGGCTGAGGATCGAGGCAACCGGTTCAGGTAAGCCAGACGGCTTCATCGCTGGGTGAGTACATCGGTTGAGGTGGCCAGGGTCAGCGGCATCGCGTACACCTGCCAGCAATACTCGGCAATGCCCCAATTACCCCACTCAACGTCGGAGATCTTGCGGCCGGGGAGCCGACCATGACCACGGATGAGCCATCACCGCCTGCAGAGAGCAAAAACTCCACGACAGAACGCTTCAGCGCGTTCACCAGACGCAACATGCTGCTGGTGGCGGTCTTCTTCCTCTCCAATCTACTGACGGCCGCGCACCCTGCCTGGGAACAGTGGGAATAAAAGCACCGACGGGAAGACCAGTCCTCAGGACACACCTACTACAACGGTGAGGAGTTGGATGGGAGAGCCCGGAGCATCATGGCCAACTCGGTTGTGAACACCTACGCGGAGACCGCATTGTTTGAGGAGCTCGACGACTACTACGACCAGCAGATCGGGGTCGAACGGCTTAGCGTCTGGTAACTAGCCTCTGCTCAGCTGATCACCACGTCGGGTGATTTCAACATCCTCCTGCGCCCGTGAATGCCTGCTCCTTAAACCCTGTGGCTTCGGGCCCACGCTACCGAGGTGTCCGAAGGGCGCCGGTGGGCAGGAGAGCAGGATCCAGCCTCCACCAGCGGGCTGGCACAAGCCCCCTGTAGGCTATGTGGTCGGCGAGGAGGCGCAACGAGGTGCCGCTGACGCCCGATACATGGTGGAGGAACCACCTCCTCTTCGGCCATGAAGCCGTGAATGGCAGGAGCATCACGGGGGAACCAGCCTTTCCAGCACTGCAATAATCCCGCTCACCGAGTCACTGCTTGTCGAGCGTTCCGCGAGGAAAAGCACATCCGTGCCAGAGGCTAGCTGCGACATATTCATTTGATCAGCGTCAGTGGTGTAAACGACGAGTGGAGATCGATTGGGCAGGGCGTCGTCCCTAAGCCAATCGACGACGGCAGCCTGGCGCCGCACTTCGAGCAGGTTCGCCAAGACGAGATTTGGCCGCAACTGTTTAGCGATAGATTCCGCCTCATCGGCGTTGCCGACCTTCGCCACTTGCATCCCGCGCCGCTCCAGAGAAACAGTCAGGGCTTCCGAGATCTCGTTTTGTTCTTCAAGGAGCAACACGCGTGGCTGGTGCCGCTCACTTTCACGAGGCGCCAGTGCCTTGATGAGCACGGCGGGGTCAGCGCCGTAGGCCGCCTCGCGCCCCGATTGCCCGAGACCCGCCGTCACCATTACCGGCACTTGGACGGCTAGTGCTGCCTGCCGCATCGATTGCAGATTCGTACGGGTGATTGGACCGGTCAGGGGGTCCACGAATAGCGCGGCCGGGGAAGTGGAGAGCCGAGTAGCCAACTCATCGCGTGATCGCACAGCGACGAGTTCGTAACCACGATTGCTCAGCGCCCGCTGCGTGTTGGTGTCGGGCATTGGCCAAACCAGCAGTGGTCGAAGGACTTCTGACTGCTGCCGTCTCGTGCTGCTGCAATTGGCCTTCCCTCTGTCGGCCAACGGCATCTCGAGGATTGGCTGCTGAGCGTCGTTCGCGGCCAGACTCAGCATCTGCTCAGCTAACCTGGTGGCTTCGATGAGCTGTCGCTCCGCCTCCTCCTGTGCCTCGCGCCGGGTACGGTCCGCCGCTTGCTCGGCGGCGGAGCGCAGCCCGGTGATCTCCTCCTGGGCCTGCTCATGCAGCCCGGCCACCGAGTCCCGTACCTGCTGGGCGTGCTGCTCGGCGCCCGACACCATCTCGTTCGCGCGTCGGTCGGCCTCCTCGACCAGCCGCACGGCCTCGGCCTGCGCCTCCTCCTGTGCCTCGCGCCGGGTACGGTCCGCCGCTTGCTCGGCGGCGGAGCGCAGCCCGGTGATCTCCTCCTGGGCCTGCTCATGCAGCCCGGCCACCGAGTCCCGTACCTGCTGGGCGTGCTGCTCGGCGCCCGACACCATCTCGTTCGCGCGTCGGTCGGCCTCCTCGACCAGCCGCACGGCCTCGGCCTGCGCCTCCAACCTCAGCCGCTCCGCCTCCACGGCCGCCTCGGACCGCAGGCGTACGGCGACGGCCTCGCCCTCGGCCCGGGACGCGGACGCGTCCGACGCGGCCTCGTTGCGCAGCCGCTCGGCCTCAGCCTCAGCCTGTTGCCGCAGCTCGTCGGCGTGCGCCCTGGCCTTCGCCAGCAGCTCCTCGGCGGTCTTGGCCGCCTCCTCGATCTGCTGGACGGCCTCCTTGCTGGCCTCCGCGCGGATCTTCTCGCCCTCGGCGACCGCGTCGGCGCGCAGCTGCTCGGCCTCGCCGCGCAGCCGGCGCGCCTCCTCCTGCAGCTCGACCGTCTTGGCGCGGTACTCCTTGGTGTCGTCCTTGGCCGCGCCCTTGAGCTGCTCGGCCAGGTCGTGCGCCTCGGCGCGCAGCCGGTCCGCCTCGGCCTCGGCCTCGGAGCGGATCCGCTCGGCCTCCTCGGCGGCAGCCTTGGTGGTGTTCTTCGCGTCCTCCTGCGCCCTGTTGAGGACGTCCTCGGCCGTCTTGGCCGCCTTGGACAGCTGGGTCGCGCTCACCAGCTTGTCCGCCTCGGCCTGCGCCTTGCGCAGCGCCTCCTCGGCCTCCGCCATGCGCTGCTCGGCGGCCCGGCTCAGCTCCTGCGCCTGACGACGGGCGGAGTCCGACTCGGTGGCGGAGGAGCTGCGCAGCTGCTCGGCGTGGTCGGCGGCCTCCTGGGCCTGCGTGGACGCGGCGTTCAGCAGCCGCTCGGCGTCCGCACGCGCCCGGCGCAGCAGCTGGTCCGCCTCTGCGCGGGCCTCCTCGGCCTCGCTCTGCAGCCGCTGCCTGGCCTCGCTCGCGACCCGCTCGGCCTCCGCACGGGCGGCGGCCAGGGCCTGCTCGGCCTCGGCACGGGACTCGTCGAGCAGCCGGCGCGCCTGGGACTCGGTACGGGCGCGCAGCTGCTCCGCCCAGGCCACGTTCTCGTTGACGTGCGACTCGACGGTCTGCCGGCGCTCGGCCAGCTCCTGATCCAGGTGGCGTACCGCAGCGGACGCCGCGGCACGGATTCCCTCCGCTTCGGCTAGAGCTTCTTGTGCTTGGTTGAGCGCGTCGGCGGCCAAGGCTCGACGACGGGATTTCGCCGCTTTCGCCTGTTTCTCGGCCAGCCAAGCGGTCTTCCACGAACGTCTTACAGCCTCTGAGAGACCAAGATCTCCATCAAGCTGTCTGACGAATTCGCCCGTGAAGTCGCTGCTTGGAAGCCGCTTTCCCTGAAGCACCTCTGACAACGACGAGACTGCAAGCGTGACGCGGCCTTGCGTACGCGCCTTGTCGGCCAGGCTACGAAGCCGTGGAGCTCCGCAATCCACATAGAGAGCCATGAGCGCGTGAACGAACTCTAGCTTGGCTCGCTCAGCAGCTTCGATGAGGGCGTCGTCGCCGGGATCCGGCACACCGGCACCAGACACAGTCAGGCCCCTCTCCCGCTGATGTGACAACAAGGCTAGAAGCCAGGTCTCGAATTTTCACGAGGTTCAGCGAACTATGCCGAACGGCTCCGGATCGAGGAACCGTTCGGTCGAAGCGATCTATGTTCGGCACTTGAGCTGCAAGATTCGAGGTTGAACGAGTCCTTGCTGATTGCTGGTCCCGGTACCGCGACGCTGTCTCCAATGGGCATACCGAACCATCGCCTCCCTCGACCCGGTCGAGGTCGCACAGGAGATAAGTCCATGCCCGAACACAGCAATGAGCCGCCAACGTGGAATCTGACCCTCGGCCGGCAGGGTCTTGAACTCAGGGCAGGTCGGCACTTGCACCTGTCCATCTCTCTCGTTCTGCTCTCCTGGCTACTCAGCATCAGCGGGGCGGCTTCGATCATTCCTCTGCTAGAACACCTGCGCCCATAGATGTAGGAGGGCATCTGATGATCTTTAACGGCTAGGGTTACGAAGGCGGCCGGGTCCGATCCGGCGAGGAAGCCGCCGAGGAACTGCGCCTATAACAGCCTGAAGAACAGGCGGCCCTGTTCGTCGAAGTCACTGATCCTGAGGAACGACGGTGGTCCTGCCGAAGGAAGGTCGGCAGGACCACCCAGACCAGCCTAAGACTCGTAACACGATCTTGTGGGTAGGTGCTGGGGGCCGATGTCGTATCCGGCGCGGCACGGGCACCATGTGAGCAGCATCGCCGCACGAGCGAGCCGCTGGTGGCAAGTTGCGGATCACGCCAGAACGGCGGTCCCACTGCTCGGCGCTACAAGGACGGCGGGCCGCAGAACGGATCACGTCCTGGTCCTCGAGCTGCCCCGCCAGCCGACCGACGGCTGCGCCCTGGATGACTGGTGTCCAGCGGGTCTTCGCCCAGTTGGACCGCGGCATGACCGTGGCCAAGCTCCGCCGCGGCCGCCGCATCAAAAGCGAGAAGGGCAGTACGCCTACGGCACACCGCCGTATGGCTGTCCCCGCTGCGACCGGCAGATCCTGGAAGCCATCGTCCACGTCGCCTGCACCGGGCAGGCATGGTCGCGTCTCCCCCCGGCTCTGGGGCCCTTCCTGGCCTGCCGGCGCCGCTTTCTCCGCTGGCACGAGTGGTGCGATGTGATGCCTCCGCCACATGAAGCTCGGGCAGGAGATTCGGGATGTCGGGCGGTTCTCCATTCGCATGGAGATCACGGACGTCCTGCGCGGAGCGTATTTGGTGCGGTTCACGCTCCTGGGCCTTCGGAGAGGTGACGTTGTCGGACATGCTGTGCCTACTCAAATTTTCGTTGCATGACCGGCCGAGGCGCGCCGGCGGGTGTACTCGGTGCCGAGCCGCTTCAGCTTGCGGCGGACCCGTTCACCGAACGCCTCCGGATCGCTCACGCCGGCGAACCGGGCCGCCTCGGTCCAGCTGGCCGTAGAAGGGTGAGCCCAAGCCATCGCCACCCGCCGCTCGTTCTCCGTCAGACCCCGCAGCACAGCATCGACACGCGGGTCTTCGAAGGCCGTCTCGAAGACCAGGTCCTCCATCCGCAGGCTGCCGGGCATCACATCCAGCAGCGTCAGACCACCCGCCCCCAGCGCGCCTCCAGCATCCGCACTCGCGAACCGTCCACCTTGTGCCTCCACACCGGCACCAGTTGCCGATGGATCGCGCGTACATCGGGCTTCAGCGAGCCGGTGAACACCTCGTCGATGCTCACCGAAGCCGACAGTTCGACGTACCAGTCCTCGGCGGGCCGGCGTGATGGCACTTGGATCGAGTGAGTACCCGGGCGAGTACCCGTAACCGTCTGTGGTCACGGCGAAAGGCCGGTCACTGAAGTGGAAGACGTCGTGCCCAAAGCGGAGCTCGCCCGAGTGCTCGACATCCCGCATCTGCGTCTCCGAAACGCCCCAGATGCGGCTGAGCTCCTGGCGCCGCCGCGCTCGGGCGTCCGGGGAAGGGGTGCAGTCGGACACGGGAACCTCCCTAGGAGGACGAGGCGTGTGCCTACGCCTCTCGGTCCCGAGACGGGGGCGGACCAGCAAAGAATCTTGAACGCAGCCGGGTCCGATTCCGCGGAGGCCCCATCTACAAGGCTACGAACGGCCGCGCCGCGCCTCCATACCCCTCACCCTTACCGCCGCCATTGCCGCCGAAAAGGCTCAGGGAGCCTCGTGGACAGCCATCGGTGACGCCCTGGGCATCACTCGCACGGCCGCCCATGGTCGATTCGCCGAAGCCGTTGAGAGGCACACTGAGCTCGCGAAGGCTGGTGGCGAGATGGAGTCGCCCGCAGCTACAGCGACGAACCTTGGACTCCTCTGGGCGGTCATCGAGGCGGAAGCCCGGCATGAGCGCCACCGAGCCCTCTCCGAAGTCATCGGGCAGGATGAAAAGGCTGAGCGGCTCCTTCGTCAAGCCGGTGAAGCAGGAGACACCGGAGCCCTCATGGCCCTGGCTGGCACGCGGCGGGACGCCGGTGACCACGCTGCAGCTGAGCGCCTCTATCGGCAAGCCGCCGAGGTCGGAGACCCCGGAGCCCTGACGGCACTTGCCGACATGCGGCGGAACGCCGGCGACCATGAAGAAGCTGAGCGCCTCTATCGGCACGCCGTTGACGCTGGAGACTTCACAGCGCTGACCGACCTGGTGATCATGCGCACCGAGCAAGGCGATTTCGCCCAAGCTGAAGCCCTCGCCGAGTCGATTCCAAACGTCTCACAACGATCAAGCAGCCTGACTCTCCTGTCAGAACGGCTGAGGGACATTGGAGACGTCGAGGCCGCCGAGGCCGTCGCTCGCAAGGCACGGGCCCTTGAGGAACAGCCGAACGCGATCTGGGCACCCCGGCAACCAGAGCACCGGAGGCATGCGACGGTGAGTGAGGCGCTCGCCGATCAAGACGGATTGGAGCACCGGCTGGTCGCACTCGAAGCAAAGCTGGACCTTCTCCTGGAGCGGACCGCGCTCCCTAAGAGTTGAAAGATCGTGCCGCAGAGTGCGGCACGATCCCTCCGCAACATGCCGCCCCTCGGCCAGAGACAGCGGCACCTGCTCAAGAACGCCCCGGAAGGACGTCCCATGAACCATTATCCCATCCCCTATCCCGGTCAGCCGCAGCCCGGCCGCAATGAGTGGATGAATGTCGCGCTTTTCCTCGCGGTGTTGTTCACCGGAGTGATCTTGGTTTCAGTGGGGCACGCAGGTGCTGCGACGCTCGCCGCCGTCGCCTACATGTGCGTGCGCATCTTCAACAGATGGAACCGCCGGAAGTAACCGCCCCTGGCCAGTCGGCACCTGCAGGTTGTCGAGCGGGTGCCGACTGAGTGCTGTCTCTGAGCGATCACTCGATTCGGCGATAGCACCACACCTGTTGCGATGGTTAAGCTCGGCCACACCACGCTGAGCAGCACCGACGACAGAACATGTCACGCAACCACGGTCTGGCCCTCAGAGAAGCCGCGGTGGTGCGCCTCCGGGTGCACGGGGGTTCCCATGACCTCGTCGGCGTGCCGGGCGACGGCGGCCGCGAGGGCCCCCAGTCGGCGACGCCGGGGCGGCGGCGTGTGTGGGGCAGTGTTCCGGCCACACGAACTAACCGGTGGATCCGGTTTCGCCGTCGCCTGCACGGACGCCGTCTGCCGGCACGTTGGTGTAGTCGACGCCGGGAAAGAGCCGGATGCCGCTCTCATCGACGCGGACTCTGGCTGGCCGCGGAGCGTCGTCCGAGAGGCGGCACAGCACGTCCGCTTCACGGCGGCCGTCCTTAGTGGTGTGCCAGGATCGCAACTGGCCGAAGCGACGTTTCCCGTCGGCGGTCTCCACGAGGACGAGCGGGTCCGGTGCGCGTCCCGGCCCCTCGGTGACCTGGGTGAAGAAGCCTTCCTGGCGTAGCCGGGTACACAAGTCCACCAGTGAGGATGCCTGGGTGCTTCCCAGTTCCATGCCGATCTCGAAGTGCTCTTGAAGACCGAGGGAGGATAGGTTCGCGCTGCCGAAGTAGCCGGTGGCGCGGTCGGCGACCACAAACTTGGCGTGCATGATGCCGGGGTTGGCCGCGGTCCACCAGTACAAGGACGTTCTTCCGTAGTCGGCGCAGTCTTTGACGAGGTCGTTCAGGGGTTGGGCCCGGCTGCTCGGGTCGTGGGCGTAGAAGTGGACGGCGACCTGACGCTCGGCGACGGCGGGCAGCAGAACCTCGCGCAGTAGGTCGCAGCCGCGGCGGTTCCAGAAGGGGCCGCCGATGTGGAGTTCACTGTTGGCTCCGGCGATGACGTCCTGGACTAGCAGGTCCAGGCGTCGGACGGGGGGCGCTACCAGGTGGGCGGCGGCTCGCGGGGTGGTGAACACCAGGGGGCGCTCGGACGGTGGTGCTGGGGGCGGTGGATCAAGTCCGTCCAGGACGTCCAGGAGCACCTGGAGTTGGGAGAGGCGTGCAGGGACGAGCCTTGCGTGCCGGCCTGAGCCCAGTAGGCCGCACTCGGCGGCGAGCTGGCGTACGGCGGTAGCGTGATCGTCTGCGACCCCGTGCACGCGGAGGGCGTCAAGGGTGTCGGCTCTGGCGATCTCCCGTGTCCATTCGGCGGCTGCCGCGTAACTGCCCGCGAGGCGCTCCAGTAGCTGGGCGAGCGGGACGAGCGGTCGCAGTTCGTCGGTCATGTGTGGCTTGAGGCGGCGGTGTGGCGGAGGAACTCTGCGGCGAGGCCCCGGTCGAGGTCGTCGTTGAAAAGTCGGCAGCCGAAGGTGAGGTAGACGCAGCGTTCGCAGCAGCGTGGCGAGGACTGATGGCACAGCGGGTCGTTCTCGCAGCTGAGGACCGAGTCGGCGGTGCTCTCCAGCCAGCTGAGCACGCGGTTGCTGAGAAGGGTCCACAGTGATCCGAGGGTGAATTCACGGACGTTGTCGGCGTAGATGGCGACGGTGAGCGCCTTCGTGACGACCCATTCGGCGAGCGTGTTCTCGGCCAGTCCTACTTGGCCGTCGTCCAGGGACCGAAGCAGGAGGTGGCCGAGGGTGTGGATGACCGTGTGTACGGTTGCTGCCGCGCGGGCGGCTTCCGGGTCGTCCTGGTCCGTGAACAGTTCCAGTAGCCGCTGGCGGGCCGCCGATTCGTCTTCGGCCACCCCGGCGGTGATTCCTTTGGCGTTCAGGAACGACAGGACGGAACATGCGGAGAAGGTGACCAGGAGGGCTTCGGTGTCCGATGCTGCGACGTAGACCGGATACTTTCCGTCGTGGTGGTGCTTGTTGTGGAAGCCGGTCAGGACGCTCCGCTCGGGCTCGTGCTCTTCTCTGGTGTAGCCGAAAGCGACTCGGGCTACGGGGAACTCCCAGGTGACCGCGATCTCTGCGATCCCTAGGGTGCGGGCCTGCTCGCGGGCGCGTTCTGTGGTCTGCTGGGCCAGCCGGTCCTGGAGCTCGGCGAAGCGTGCACACTGGTCGTCGAGGGTGATGCGCTGGATCTGGGCCGGGTCGAAGACCGCTGCGCGTTCCACGAAGGGGCGGTCTGCACCGAGCAGTTCCCACCGCGCGTTGTCGGCGTTCGTACTGGGCAGAGCAGCGAGGCCGCTCTCCTCGGGGCCCATCATTCTGCGGAGCTGCTCGATCGCCTCCTCCCCCATGTGAATCTGGCGCAGTTGCTGTTCTCTCTGCTGCCATTCCTGCGGGGACAGGCGCGGCACGGTGACGTTCTGGGAGGCGTCGCCGAGGCCCTGGGCCAGGGAGTCGATCAGGTTCAGGTAGTGGGCGGCCGCGATCCGGCCGCAGTGGGGGTGGCGCTGGTACTGCCGGAACTCGGAGTTGTCGATGTTGACGAGCTGGAGGGCGTGGACCTGGTAGGCGCGGGTGTCGTTGAACGTCCTTGCCCGCATCATGGAGCGGCCGGCTGCGTCCTTCCATTCGCAGCCGCAGGGGGACTGCGAGGTGCCCTGGAGCTTCGCGCCGCCGCAGCCTGGGCCGACGCAGCGCCACAGGGCGGTGACGAAGCTTCCCGTGTTCTCGAACACGATGTGGTCGTAGCCGTGCGCGGGAACAGGGCACTTGGGCACGTACATGGGGCGGATGCGTCCGCAGTTGTGCGCGTTGAAGTACGGGAGCTGCCGCAGCGGTGCGCCGCAGGTGCGGCACCGGGGGTCGGCGGCGAGTTGCTGGGCCTTCACGTAGGTACGCACGCGGCGGCAGGAGCGGCGGACGCATTCGAGGACGAGCGGGAAAACCTCGAAGCGGACGAGGTCGGGGCTGACCAGGACGAAGTTCTGCCGCAGTCGGCCCTGCGGCACCGGCAGGGCGGCTCTGGCGTCTTCGCTCCAGCGCTCCAGGTAGCGGGAGATCTCGTCGTAGATGACGTCTTCGTTGAGCTTTTTGACCACGTCCCCGTCGACTGCCTGGACCCTGCCTCGCAGCCGCTGTTCGTGACGGAAGACGGCACCGGGCAGGAAGGCGGTCATGGCCTGGCTACGGCTGCGGTGCATCCTCGCCCCCCTTGTTGTCGGCGGTGTTGGTGACGAGCGCTTTGAAGGCGTCCTGGCTGCTGGTCAGTGACTGGAACGATGTGCTTTTGTCGATGTCGCGGAAGCTGGTGAGCGGCTGTTGGAGGAACAGGTAGGCGGTGCGCTTTTCCTCTGCGCCCTTGTTGAGGTTGGGGCGTTCCTCCTGCCGCCACGTGTCCATGATCCGCGCAACGAGGTCGTCCTCCAGTCCGCGCCCGTTGACGCCCTGGACGCGCTCGCGGTAGCAGGCTGGGATACGTCGTTCCAGCCAGGGGTCGAGGAGTGGTCGTTGGGCGCTCCACCAGCGCTTGAAGTCTTTGGAGTAGTCGGCTCCTTCCGGTGGTGGCTTCAGCGCGGGGTCGCGGGCGGCGTCGTGGAGCAGCGCCAGCACGATGCCGGGCAGGGTGCGTCGGGCTGCGAAGTAGGCGTACTTGTTGACGGGCACGGGGGTGACCATGCGGTCGAGCAGGCGGTGGTAGCTCAGGAAGTTGGAGAACATAGAACGTTCGCGGCGCGAGACGGGGTCGTAGACGGTGACGACGAGGCCGGCGTGGGTTCGCCCGGCCCGGGCAGTGACCTGGATGTAGTCGGCGGCGGTCGGCGGCATGCCGGCCAGGATTAGGAGGTTGAGGCGCTCGAGGTCCACCCCGTGGCTGAGCACGCTGGTGCCGACCAGGGCGCGCAGCCGCTCTCCTCGCGGGGTGTCCAGGTGCTCGCGTTGGACCCGGGCGATGGCCGCAGCGAGGTCGGGGACCGGGACTTCGCCGGTGAGCACCGCGTGCTCGACGCGGTCGAGTCCGGCGTGCTGCAGGTCGTCGGAGAGCTGGCCGAGCTCCTCGTCGAGCTGGGTGCCGTGCTGCTTGCTGTTCACATAGGCCAAGGAGACCTCGTAGGGGAAGAGGAGTCGTTGGAGGTCCGAGTCGGGCAGCCCGTGCAGGGCGAGGCGCTCGCGCAGGGCCTTGGGCTCCTCCTGGAGCCGGGCGATCTCGGTGAGGAGCTCGCCTTGCACGATCGCGGTGACGTCGGCTTTGCGGCGCTTGTGCGGGAGCACTCCGATGTGAACGCGCCGGAAGTCGGGTCGGGTCGTGGTGTAGAAGCTCTCTCCGAGTGTCCATCCCGGTGCGGGGAAGGCACGGGGGCGGCGGCCGTAGAGCTGGCGGAGCTGGTCCTGGTACTGCTCGATGGTGGCGGAGGCGCCCAGTACTTTGCTGGGCAGGCCGCTGCCTGCTCCTGACTGGAGTTCGGCGATCATGCCTTCGTAGTGCGCGTTGAACGCGCCGAGCTCCTCCTTGAGGAGGTGCATCTCATCCTGAACCGTCAGGGCCGGTACTGGGTCCTTAACCGGGCGGGCCGCCGGGTAGCCGCCCTTCGGCGCGGTGCAGTGGTCCGGCCCGGCCGAGCAGGTTCCGAAGCGAGGGAAGGAGAAGTAGCCGTGCTCGGCGCAGCGGTGCTTCGGTCCGTGCTGGAAGGCGGTGAATTCGGGGAACCAGCTGTGCCCGGTGAGTTTGTCGACGGTGGAGATGACGATCGCCGGCAGGGTGCGGTAGACCTCGACGTCGCTCACGTGCAGGGGCAGGATCCGCTGGCAGGCGGCGCATTCGTGATGCAGGCGGACCGCGTCGGTGTCCAGGCGCAGCCGTACGCTGTCGCCCTCGCAGTAGGGGCAGGTGATCACGAGCCGGTCACGTAGGTGGTCTTCGGCGAAGGTCCCCGCCCGGGTGGCGGCGGCCTCGGTCTCCCAGCCGCGCCACCAGCCCCGCTCCCAGTGGAGGTCGTTGGGGCTGCCCGTCCCGCCGGCGAGGTAGCCGAGTGCGAATGGGTCGTCGTGGGGGGATCCGATCCTGCGTTCGACGCGGAGATCCTCTGCGGCGATCAGCATGCGCAGGGTGCGGTCGAGTTGCTGCACGCTGAGCATGCGCAGCGGGAAGCGCAGCCAGGCGGTGACCCCTGCGTGCTTGCCTCGTAGCCGGTCGTAGAACAGGGCCGTGAGGATCAGCCCCAGGTACGCCTCGGTCTTCCCCCCGCCCGCGGGGAACCACAGCACGTCGGTGTGGTCGAGTTCAGCGCGCAGGTCCGCCCGCTGCGGGTGCTCGCGCACGGCGAGGGCCGGCAGGTGGGAGACGATGTAGACCAGTTGGAAGAGCCGCCAACTGTCGTACGGTCGGCCGTCGTTGACTCGGGCGAAGACCTCGTTGGCGAGTCGGAAGGCGAGTTTGAGGTCCGGATCCAGGTCCAGGCACTCGCGGCCGAGGCCGAACCGCCTGGCCTCGTCGTCGAACTGGGCGCGGTCGGCTTCGATGGCCTTGTGGTGCGGCAGCTGCTGGGCGGCACGGCAGGCGGCGGCGAACTCCCGAGAGTAGCGGGCCATCGCGACCTCGACGGAGTCCAGGATCGGGGCCGGGTCGTCAGCGAGCTCACGCCACTGCGGGTGTCGCACCCCGGCTTGGCGGGGCACGACGGTGCGTTGGACGTGGACGGGCAGGGTCTCGGTCCGCAGGCCGGTGCCGTGGGGAACTGCTGCGCAGCCGGTGCCGCGACCGATCACCTCCGCCAGCTCCTCCAGCCGGTAGTCGCGTGGGGCGAGGTGGAAGCGCTGGGGCACGATGCTGATGCCGTCTCCGGGGAGGACCGCGAAGCGGCAGTCGTACACAGAGAGGTCCTGCCAGTCGCTCTGCGCCGTGTCGCTTTGGTTGTGCAGGGAGACGCGTATGAGGTGGTCGCCGCCATCGAGGGCTTGGGCGTTCGCGGACAGCACCAGCTGGGGTGCGCAGGGAGCCGTGTCGCGGTCCAGCAGTGCCACGACGTGGCGGTGGAAGGCATCCTCGTCGGCCATGGCCTCCGCGGGGAGCACGTTGCGCCTGCGCCGCCCCTGGCGGCTCTGCGGTCCCGCGGTGAGCGGGCGACGGGCCTCGGGGCGGGCGAAGTGCGTGTCCACCGCGCGGCCGATCGCCTGGTCCAGTAGCTGCTGGGCCTCGCTGAGCGCGTGCGGATCGGCGTCGTCATCCCCGAGCGGCACTTCGATCACCAGGTCGGGCACGTGAACGTCGTGGCGGCGCCAGACGCCCAGCAGCTCTCCCGGCCGGGTCTGTGCGCCGGAGGCGTCTTCGTTGCCGCGCAGGTACTCCATGTGCTCGGCGTAGCTGGCGATGTCCTCCAAGTACAGGGCGAATCGGCAGTGGACGGCGAGTTGGGCGGTCCTGCGGCCGGGGGCAGTGCGCACCCGGAAGTCGAGTGCCAGGACCGGCGGCGTCTGTGTGCCGCGCAGGGATTCGACGGGCCGGCGGCTCGGGTCGGTCGCTACGTCGCCTGGGATCGGGGGTTGTTGCGGGGGGACCGCGACGGCGGGCAGCACTCCGACGACCACGTGGTCGCGTGGTGTCCATGGGGGTTTGTGCGGGGCGCCGCTGCGGTCGGCGAGTCTGTCGGCGAGGACCCGCGTCAGGTGGTCGATCAGCACCGTCTCCCGCTGGTTGTCCGCAGCGCTGTCGGAGTGCGGCGCCAGCGGATTGTTGTTGCGGGCATCGTTCACGGCGCCTCCTGTGGTGAGCTGCTTGCGCTGCGAGGACCTGGCACGCGGCCCAGGGCGGCCGCGGACACGCTCTTCTGGCCGCCGACGCGACGGACGACGACCAGGTCAAACTCCTCGAGGACCTCCGAGACGTCGATCCCAGAGCACAGTGTCTTCAGCTGGCGCAGCGCAGGGCCTTCCGTGCCCCGTGCGGCCTCGGTCATCGCCGCCGCCGCGGTGTGGCCCAGCGCCCGGTGTAAGCGGCGTAGTTCCTCAGCCATGCGGGCCAGGCGCTGCCAGGTGCCTCCTGCGGTCAGCCGGGTGTCCCGGGCCAGCAGGGCAACCCGGTGGATGTCTTGCGGGTCCTCCGGGGCGATGACGCTGCCGTCGGCCCATCTGCTCACCGCCTGCCAGGACGAGACCTCGCTCCCGAGGTTCTTCAGGGCCGTGAGCACGTTTGGCCACGACCCTCGTTGCTCATGCACGGTGGTGATGGCCTGGCGGAAGAAGCCGATCACCGTGTCCATGGCGGTCACTTCGGCGCTGTCGTGGATCACCATGACGAGCCGGTCGTGGAGCCTGGACTGCCCGTCACCGCGTGCGCGCAGTAGCCGGCTGCCGGGGGTGAGAGCGGTCACGGGCACCCTGGCGTAGCGCTGACCGATGAGGACGTCGACCTGCTCGTCGCTGCGCAGCCAGAGCACTGCCCCGTCGGGTTCGGTGAGCACGGCCGTGGCCGGCGTCGGGTCGTCCGCCGTCACCGCTGTGGCGCTGCGGCCGGGGTCCGCCGGGGTGCCGATGGCCCTGGCCGGGGCGTCGTAGTCCTCGAAGAGTGCCGAGAGGTCGAGCGTGAGCCGGCTGTCGCGCTGGGGTAAATCGTCTGGTGCGGAGTATGGTCCGGAGAGGTCGACGGGGCCGTATGCGACGGGGAGCGGAGGCGTCGCCGGCTCTGGTACCTCGCCCAGCCTCAGCACCGCGGCGCTCTGGCGTATCTGCTCGTGCCAACCGTGCAGCGCACGGCCGGCCGAACGCTCCAGCCAGGTGTATTCGCTCTGCTCCACCACGGCGACGTGTTCATCGGCAGCACCGGAGAACAGCACGCCGGTGCGTGAGGTCGAGGGGACACCGAGGTGAAGCTCGAGCCTCGGCGAGGCGTCCCAGGCCAGGCGTTCCGTATAGGGCATCACGTGCAGCGCGCCGGCTCCCCTGTCGGCGGCGGGCCCGGGCCGGGGGGCCAGCAGCAGGGAGTCAGCATCGCCGCCGAGTGTGTCGGCCAGCTCGTCGGCGACAGCGGCAGCGGCGGAGCGAGAGCGGGTGCGGACGATGACGGGGACGCCTGCCCGGTCGGCCCGTGCCCACGCGGTCAGCGCAAGCAGCAGGTCCCGGCGCGGGTTGTCGTCGTACAGCAGTTCATACAGGTCCAGCACGCCGCGCCGAAGGTCGGGCCATTGGGTCTCGCGGAACAGCCCCCACGGCCCGGCCCGCCCCTCCAATGTCCCGCGGGACACCGACCGGGCCAGCGCCCGTGCGCCGCTGCCGCGCCCCATCAGTACCTGCCAGGCGTCTTGCCTTCCGATCGAACCCCAGCTGCACCACAGCAGGTTGAGCAGACGCACGGCGTCGGCGATCGGCTGCGGCCAGGGCTCCGACGTGTGGACACGCCGTGCTGCGACCACACCCGCCACGACCGTCCGGTACAGCTCGGCGAGCTGCTCGTGGCGGTATACCGCCGCGCTTGGTGCGGCTGCCGGGCGGTGGGCGAGGAGGGCGTTACTGGTCAGGGGGCCGTATGCGGGGCGGTACCCGAGGGTGTGCCGCACGTCGGTGCGCAGCGCGGGAGTCCACGGCCATTGCGTCCAGGCCCGGCTGCTGCCCGGTTGGGTGCCCAGGTCGGCCACGGCCACGACGCGAGCGGCGTCGTGCTCGCTCGCCCAGGCCAACGCGCGCTCCCAGGACTGGTCGTTGGCCATGCTGGTGCGGTCGATGACGACGGTGCCGACGCTGGTCCCCAGCGAGGGCCTGCCCAGTGCGGTGTTGAGGTAGAACAGTCCCGAGGGCGAGTCGACAGCCCTCGTGATCTTTCCTTGGAGGTCCACGACCCGGCCATCACCGCGGATTCTCTGCATGCGCAAGGCTCGCGAGAGGTTCTGCCTACCGATCGCGAGCTGTGCCAGCCGTACGGTGACGTTGGTGCGCAGTCCGACGACGACCACCGGTCCGTCAGGGACCGGGCAGGGCGATCCGCCGGTCAGCTCTGCCCCGAGCCGTATGAGCTGGAGGTAGATCCCGATCAGCACGGCCAGGTCGTGCCGCCCGCGCGGGAGGCCCAGGTACACGCTGCGTTGATCACTCGACAATGCGCGGGACAGCAGGGTCAGGGTGGCACGGTCCAGCGGGCCGAGATCGACGGTGCGGCCGCGGTCCGTCATGCGAAGGGCCTGCACGCGCTCGAAGAAGTCCGCCGGGCCTGCGTCGGGAGGGACGAGACAGTCCAAATATGTCACGCGCGCCATCACCCACCTGGTATCCCCCCACTACCTGCCGTTACAGTAACGCACATTGACAGGCCGTCACCTGCTCCTGCCCAATCCGAGGGCGGTGAGTCCGGGTTCGGACCACCGGGGGCATACACATGAACGAGAAGTCAGGAGCGGGCCTCCCTCCGGTCTCACTTCTCGAGGCCGGCCCGGCGCCCGTGGAGTGGAGCCGGATCGCCGAACACGAGTCATGGCGCAAGGAAGTGCACCGGCCCGCGACCTACGTACACAAGTGGTGGGCGAGGCGCCTGGGCAGCGTCGCACGCCACTTACTGTTGGCTGCCGTGTCCGGGCCGGACGACTCCATCACGGACGCCTCGGCCAGGCTGCGGGGGCTCGTCGTCTACGATCCCTTCGCCGGATCGGGCACCACCCTTGTCGAAGCGGCCAAACTCGGGGCCGCCGCCATCGGCCGCGACATCAACCCCGTCGCGACGCTCACCCAACGGCAGGCGCTGCAACCATGGGATCTCGAGGTGCTCGCAGACCTCTTCGGGCAGGTCGTCAGGAAATGCGCCCGCCCCGTCCAGGAACTGCACCGCACCGTCTCCAACGAACCGGTCCTGCACTACTTCTGGGTGGCCCTCGCGCACTGCCCGGAGTGCGGCGAGGACGTGGAGCTCTTCACCACCCGGGTATTCGCACGCCACGCATACCCGCGCAGACACCCCCGCGCCCATGCAATATGTCCGGGCTGCCGAGGCATCTGCGTCACCGACTTGAGCAAGGACGAGAGGGGGCACTGCCCCGCCTGCGGCATGACCTTCTCGTTCCACGGGGCCGCCCGCGGACGATTCATGACATGCCGTCTCGGACACCGCACCCCTGTCATCGCCGCGCTGAACGGCGCCGTCCCGGAGCGGCGCATGTACGCGAAGCTGGTGCTGCGCGCCGACGGCAGGCGTGAGTACCGGGCGATCGACGACTTCGACCTCTGCCTGTACGACGAGGCGGCGAAGTCCCTCGCCGACACATCCCCTGATGAGCTCGTACGCCCGCTCGGCGCGCTGGAGGAAGGCGTCAGCACCATCCAGGCGCTGCGCTGGGGGTACGACTCCTGGGAGCGGTTCTTCAACGAGCGCCAGCTTTACAGCCTCGGGCTGATCGGCGCGGCACTGCGCGATCTCCCCGAGGCGTCCGCGGAACGCGAGGCGCTCATCGCATCGTTCGGCAGAACCGTCGAACACCACAACCTCTTCTGCTCCTACAAAGGAGAAGGCACCGGCCCGGTCCGCTCGGTCTTCCACAACCACGTACTGCGACCGGAGCGGTGCAGCGTCGAAGGAGACCCCTGGGGCGCCCAGGGGGGATCAGCCGGGTTCTCCGGGGTGCTCACCCGGCTACACAAAGCGGCCCAGTACAAGAGCGCCCCGCTGGACTTCAGGGCCGAGGCCAGCCGGATCCTCGCCGTTGACCAGTCCTCGCTGCCCGTCGCCCGCCCCCTGAGCACGACGTGGCAGGAGTTCGTGCGGAATCCCGCGACGGCCTACACCACCACCGGCGATGCCTCGCAAACGGATCTTCCCGACAACAGCGTGGACCTCATCGTCACCGACCCCCCCTACGTCGACAACGTCCACTACTCGGAACTGGCCGACTTCTTCCACGCGTGGCTCAACACCATGCGCCCCTACCAGGGCTACCCGGACATACCCAGCACCCGGGCCGTCCAAGAAGTACAGAACGCCGCCCCTGATGGATTCCAAGCCACCGCAGCCCGCGTCTGGCGCGAATGCCGGCGCGTCCTCAAACCCGGCGGCTGCCTCCTGTTCAGCTTCCACCAGTCGCAGACCACGGGCTGGTGCGCTCTGATGCGGTCGCTGTCCGACGCGGGCTTCACCGTCACCGCCATCCGCGCCATGATCGCCGAAGTGGCCACCAGCCTCTCCAAGACCGCAGCGGCGGAGCCCAACCGCATCGACGTCATCGTGCTGTGCCGAGACGCCGCGGACACGCCGGTCGAGGCAGCCCCCGACCTCGACAAGGCCGCCGCGCAGGCGCTGTCGGAAATCCAGAGCCTCAGGGAAGCCGGACTGCGGGTGGGCCCCGGCGACGTCCGCACCGCAGTACGCGCCGCAGTCCTCGCAGCAGGAACACGCCAGGCAACCGCCGACTGGGAAACCCTGCAAGCAGAAGCAGACCAACGAGCCACAGCGGCGGTAGCGGAATTCAACACCACCTGACTCCTCGGGGGCCTGTGGCAGCCAGCCTGGCCTGGGCCAGCGGGGGAACCGGGTACGGCCCCAACACGCGGACCGCCCACCGGCGACTGCCCCGCCCTCGCACTGCTGCCAGTCGCCAGCCGGACCACGATGGCGCCGCGTCGCACTGCTCACGGCCGCCACCGTGGTCCGGCTCAGGGTCGGAGGCGGTCCTGCGGCGGCGTTGCACGGAAGAAGGCGCCCAGGGGTTCGTCGACGGCGCGTTCGCGGCCAGTGCCGGCGGCAGCGGCGTCGAGGAGGGGTGCAAGATCTTCAGTGTCGCAGGGGGAGAGGACGAGCCAGCGCAGAACAACCTGCCGCACGATTAGTCTGAGGTCACGCAGGGCGGCCAGCTTCTCGCTCTCGTCCTGGGCCTTGAGGACGTCCCCATGCACGTACTTGGAGCGCGCGCTGTACGCGTCCTGCACGATTGTCTCGACCTGCTGGCGCAGGGACGGGGTGAGGAACAGGGCGGCTGCGCGGGACCGGATCCTCTCGCTGACGCCCTCATGCTTGTCGTCGGGACTGGCCATCAAGGCTTCCAGCGCGATGACGTAGTCCAGGTGCAGCTCGTCGGCCTCCTGCTCCCACACGCCATAGTCGCTGTGGGTGCGCTGGTGGGCCTGCAGCAGGTGCCGGGCCGCGCGCTCCAGGCGCAGGGCGCGCCTCCTGGGCAACCTTCGACTGCTGGTGGCGCCGTCCATCACGGCGTCGATCTTTGCGGTCACGGCGGCGCAGAAGGCTTGCAGGCGCGGGAGTTGTTCCCAGGTGACGTGGAAGCTGCCAGTCTCGCGGACTTCGACTTCCTCGTACCCGCCGTCGTGGTCCTCGTAGATCTGGAGGGTGGTGGGCACGTGGTTTGGGTGCAGCCCGAACTCGCGGCCGCGCTCGACGTCGAACACCGCGTCGACATGGAGGAGCTCGGGGCTCCACAGGATCAGCGGCAGCAGCGCCCTCCAGTGCCGGGCTTCCGGCCGCGGGCCGCTGAAATCGAACCAGGGTACGCCGCTGCGGTCCGATGTACGGTCCGGATCGGGGGCGTGGACGAACGGTGCGCCGGCCAGGAGACGGAGGTCGAGCCCGCCCGGCTGAAGGCCGTGGAGGGCGGCCATCGGGCCCAACTGCCTCAGTTCGTCGGCGGTAAAGGTCTGCAGGGTGTACCGGCCCAGCGGGATCCGTGTCCCCTCGGGGAGGTCGCCGGTCAGCAGCAGCCAGTCCTCCACTGCCGGCGCGGGCGCCGTGCAGAAGGCGACGAAGCTGTCCGCAACCTCTTCCACCGGCACCGTCGCCCCCTGGGCAACCAGACGGGTCGCGTCCCCCAGTCCAGATCCGCCCAGGAGCGTGGACCATCGGGGCGCCCAGTCACCATCGGCCTTGCCGTACAGGTCGCGGTGTTCGGATTTCGGCGCGGCGCCCACCACCGCGTTGATCACAGCATCGAACTCCGGCTGCGTCGACAGTGCTACATCGGTGATCGCCTGGGGTATCGAGGGCAGGTCCCGTGCCTGTTCGAGCCAGGCGAGGACGGCCTGACGCAGTGGGGCGGTGTCTTCCATACGGCACGAAAATAGCGCACCTTCACCGCCCGCGAGACTCAACCATCAATCAGGCCACCGCTCTCGGTCTGAGCGGCCGTTCCTACGTTGGCGGGCCTGGCGCGGTACCGGCGATGACCTGCGCCCTGCGGCCCTCAGCCCTCGGCTTTGCGAAGGGCAATGATGGGACTGGTGCGGTACGCCGACGACTTCGTCGTGCTCGTGCACGGTACGAAGCCCGAAGCCGAAGGGTGAGGCGATCGAGGAACGGTCTGTAGCGATGGGTGTGCCAGCCGAGGCTGTCGGGTGGCCAGTCCACTGGTACACGGGCTCTGATCGCTCCTGTCCCTCCCCTCGTAGCGTGAAGACCGTGGCTGCAGGGGAAGTTGGGAGTCATGGCAGAGAAGCGGCGCAAGTTCGACGCGGAGTTCCGTGAGGGGGCTGTACGGATCGTGACCGAGACCGGCAAGACCATCGCCGAGGTCGCGAAGGATCTGGGGATCAACGAGACCACGCTGGCCAGCTGGGTGTCGCGGGCCCGCCGCGCGGGCACCGCGCCGGGCGGCGGGAATGACGAGCTGGAGCGGCTGCGGCGGGAGAATGCGCAGCTCAAACGGGACAACAAGGAACTGGCGATGGAGCGTGATGTCCTCAAACGCTGCATGGTCCTGTGGGTGAAGTAGCCGTGGCGGACCCGGCGTCCGTCGTCGGGGCGATCGGCGACCAGAGGACCCTGCACGGCATCCCGCACCGCGTCTCCTGCCGTGCTCTGGGCGTGAGCGAGTCGTGGTTCTATAAGCACCGCAACCGCCGGCCCACCAGCCGTGAGGTCCGTCGTCAGCAGCTGGTGGAGGCGGTGAAGGCGGAGTTCGCCAAGTCGGGCGGCACCTACGGGTCCCCGAAGGTCTGGATCACGCTGGTGCGGCAGGGCTGGCGGGTGTCGGTGAACACCATCGCCAAGCTCATGGCCGAACTCGGCCTGGTCGCCCGCAAGGTCCGCCGTCGACGGGGGCTGACCCGGCCAGGGAAACGGCCGGCGAGCCCGGACTTCGTGAAGCGGGACTTCACTGCCGAGGCGCCCGACCTGGTCTGGTGCGGGAACATGACGGAGATCGAGACCGGGGAGGGCAAGCTGTATCTGGCCACGGTCATCGACCTCTTCTCCCGGCGACTGCTCGGCTATGCGATGGGAGAACGCCACGACGCCGAGCTGGTCGTCGCCGCTCTCAACATGGCCGCGGCCACCCGGGGCGGCGACGTGCGCGGCGTCACTTTTCATAGTGATCGCGGGAGCGAGTACGGCTCCCGCAGGTTCAGGCGGGCCTGCCGCAGGCTGGGCGTCTTTCCATCCATGGGCCGGGTCGGATCATGCTTCGACAACGCCGTCAGCGAGGCGTTCAACAGCGTCCTGAAGGTCGAGTACGTCCACCGGCACACCTTCGCCACCCGTGCCGAGGCGCGGATCCGAATCGCGACCTGGATCACGGACTTCTACAACGCGCGCCGGCTACACAGCGTGTGCGGATTCAAGAGCCCGATCGACTACGAACACGACTACTGGGCCGGCCTCACCGAAGAGCTGGCTGCATAGGAAGGTCTCCACGTTCGGAGGGGATTGACACTCCTCTGCCTCCGGGCGTCACTCCGGCCGGCGTGCCGCGGGTGCCTCGGTCCACTACGGTTCCCTGGCGGGACTGCTGAGGGGGCGGTCGTTGATCAGGAGTCGTCATGCTGCCACACATCGGTCTGTACTACCCGTTCATCCACTTCCGCGACGAGCGATGGCTGAAGACGGCCGCGCTCTATTGGCGAGAACTGGCGCGAGTCGTGCCGGACGGCTATCGGTTGTCTGACTCGCGGACCGCCCGGGTACTGCGCGAGGAACTCGGCTTCATCAGGCCGGTGGATCCAGCGGAGCCCGCTCGACAGGTGGCACCGATGTTCCTCGAAGTCCTCACCCGTCACGCGGAGGCCTTACATACAGCGGGATACGGTGTGTCGCCTGCGTGGGACGACTGGGACAGCCGTGCGAGAAATCCCTTCGATCCAGTGGCTCCGCCCTCGTTCGGGCACGGGTCGAGGCACACGCACGGCACGGGACCGACACGCCCAGGCGTCGCAGCCGCCTACTGGGAGGAGTTCACCCCCGAACTGCGAGCGGCACTCGTAGACTCCGGGTTGGCAACCGACGTGCGGCGCAGTTCTGGGCTTCAGGGGCGACGCTCCCTCGCGAACGGTCGCTGGATGGCGATGAATGCCGGGCTCGCCTGGGTCTACAAGTGTGCGTTCGTCGAAGTACTCGCCCGCCAGGGCCGGTTCACGCCCACGACGGACCAGCCCGACGCGCACCTGGCGTCGGCCGGCTGGGATGCCGACCGGGTTGCCGAGACCCTGCTCGGCACCACGGGCACGGCAGTGAGTGCCCAGCCGGACGACATCGCCGACGCGGTCGGACTGTTGGCCGTCCGTTTGGCTGTGCCGGCGGGACTGGGCAACGTACCGGTCGAGAAGATCGTCAAGCTGCGGGAGAATCACCGCGACGAGTTCGCCGCGTTCAACGCCGTCGTGTCCCAGACCGTGGACGAACTGCGACAGGAACTGGCCGGGGTGACGCTGGCGGTGGCGCGCGAGAGCTACGTGCAGATGGCGGTCGAGCAGCGCTTCGATGCTCCTTTGAGGGCTTTGCGTGACGCGATGAAAGCGCAAGGCATCGGCACGGTGTACGGCCTGGCCAACGTGAAGTTCGAAATGCCCTCCCTGGTGAGCGCCTTCAGCCCTGCGGTCGTCGGCGGCTTCCTCGGTCAGCCTATGGCGGGTGCGGCGGTTGGTGCGGCGCTCGCCGTCGTAAACGCCCGCCACACGCACAAGCAGCAGGTCAAAGACCTGAAAGCCGGGAATCCTGCCGCCTATCTACTCTCGGTGCAACGTGGCCTCCAACCCCGTTCCCTCCTGCGGAAGATCACTTCGCTCGCCTGACCCACCAGGCACACCGGACCACCTCCTCCTCCTTTCCGCCTACCTTGCACGCACCGCCGGACCTCGTAATGGGATGCAGTCGTAGCGGCGGGTGGCGATTCTGCTTGCCTCTTGAGTCATGCCGTGAGGAAGACCGGCGCGGGCCGTGCTCCTGGGCGATGTCAGCTCCATGCCGCGAGCATCCTCTGCATTGCGAGGGCAGATGCGGGCAGGGCCTCCTACGGAGCGGACGGTCCCGACTGCACGGGGGGCGTCGGCGTCGTCATGGGTGTCGACGGGGCCACCGTCTGCGGTGTGGCCGCGGATGGGTCCTTCTCTATGAGGAGCAAGAAGACAGTCACCACGGTGAGGCCTACCACTATGGCTGCCCCCAACTTCTGGTCTCGGTAGGCCACGTAGACCGCGGCTCCGCCGAACGCGATGCCGACGAGGAGCGTGAGCATCACCGGCCACCGCCGAAGGGAGCGACGGCAGAGAGCATCTTGTGGGGGAAGAGACGCAATGGAGTCCCCCTGTGTGACTTCAGGGCGTGCAGCCCCTTAGTCTCGATTCCAGCGCTGATGGCTTCGATCCAATCTTGATGTCGGCTTCTGGCAGGAGCACGAGTCGGGTGGCGGGCTGTCGGACTACGTAGGTGGCCCCCCGTTGGCGCGGGGGGTCACTGTTTTTTGGCCTCCTGGTGTCGGGGAACGGGCATCGGACTACGTGGTGACCGACAACGTCCCGTTGGCGCGGGTGGTGAGTCTTGGCAACCGCAACCGGCGTCGATCTCGGCCCGGATGTCCTTGTTTCACCGCGCTGTTGGTCAGAGCAGAAGCGTACGCAGTCTTGGTGGAGCCGACAGGAGCACCCGTCTGCCTTCAGGGGGCCCGGCAGCCCGTCAGGCTCGAGCGGGGGGAACACTTTTCCGGCGGTTCTGTAGCGTGGTTGTTGCGCTCCGTCCCGAGCATCGACAGTCAGTATTCGCGCAGCTCAGAGCAGTTCCGGTCGGCCGCCGAGATGACAACTAGGCGACCACCGCATCCTCCAGGTCGTGACCGAAGTCACCTACACACCCCTCTTTCGCGTCAACGTTCCGCAGGGTCGAACCGGATCACGGCGCCGGTCCGCGGCGCGTCGATCATGTAGCCTCCAGACGTAGCCGGCGGCACGGTTCCACTGGTCGGCGGCTGCGTCCGGCGGTCCTCGGCCCTGCGATCGCGGGTGGTCGGCGCCGGTCATCCCGGCTGTCCGGCCTGCCTGTCGGCGTCACTCCCCGGCGGCAACAGTCCG
>NZ_JBIAVX010000047.1:0-25415 GCF_042894725.1 Streptomyces sp. NPDC001480
ACCACCCGGGCGCCGTCCCGCAACGACAGACCACCCGCCACCACAGCCGCGGCGATCTCACCCTGCGAATGCCCCACCACAGCCGAGGGCTCAACCCCGTACGAACGCCACAGCTCGGCCAGCGACACCATCACCGCCCACAACGCCGGCTGCACCACATCCACCCGGTCGAAGCCCGGCGCACCCTCCACACCCCGGACCACATCGACCAGCGACCAGTCCACGAACTCCGACAGCGCGGCCGCGCACTCCTCAAGGCGGGCCCGGAACACCGGCGCCGACTCATACAGCTCGGCACCCATACCGACCCACTGCGAGCCCTGACCGGGAAAGACGAACACCACACGCCCGTCCCCACCGGCCACACCCTCAGCCACATGCCCCGGCAGCACACCCGACGCCAGGCCCTCAAGACCGGCCACCAGCTCCGCACGGTCCGCCGCCACCACCACCGCACGCCGCTCGAACACCGACCGCGAGACCACCAACGACCCCGCCACATCGCCCAGTCCGACCGACTCATCAGCGACAAAGGAAGCCAGCCGCCGCGCGGCGCCGGACAGCGCGCCCGCGCTCTTGGCACTGAGCACGAACGGCAGCGCGCCGGTGGACGGCTGGGCCGGCTCGGCGCGATCCTCGGCGGGGGCCTCCTCCACGATCAGGTGCGCGTTGGTGCCGCTGATCCCGAACGAGGAGACACCCGCCCGGCGGGCGCGACCCTCCACCTCCCACGCACGCTCCTCGGCCAGCAGCTCGACACCACCGGCCGACCAGTCCACGTGCGGTGAGGGCGCGTCGATGTGCAGCGACCTCGGCAGGACCCCGTGCCGCATCGCCATCACCATCTTGATGATGGAACCCACCCCCGCCGCCGCCTGGGTGTGACCGACGTTCGACTTCAACGACCCCAGCCACAGGGGCGCCGTGTCGCCGCGGTCCTTGCCGTAGGTGGCGAGCAGCGCGTGGGCCTCGATGGGGTCGCCGAGGGAGGTGCCGGTGCCGTGCGCCTCGACCACGTCGACATCGGTGTGGGACAGGCCCGCGTCGGCGAGCGCCTGGCGGATGACCTGTGCCTGGGCGCGGCCGTTGGGGGCGCTCAGCCCGTTGCTGGCGCCGTCCTGGTTGATGGCGGAGCCGCGGATGACACCGAGCACCCGGTGGCCGTTGGCGCGGGCGTCGGACAGCCGCTCCAGTACGAGCATGCCCACGCCCTCGCCCCACGCGGTGCCGTCGGCGGCGGCGGCGAACGGCTTGCAGCGGCCGTCGGGGGCCAGCCCGCGCTGCCGGCTGAACTCGAGGAACATGCCGGGGCTGGACATGACGGTGACGCCGCCGGCCAGCGCGAGGGTGCACTCGCCATTGCGCAGGGCCCGGACCGCGAGGTGGGCGGCGACCAGCGACGAGGAGCAGGCGGTGTCGACGGTGACCGCCGGGCCCTCCAGGCCGAAGCTGTAGGCGATACGGCCCGAGGCGACGCTCATGGTGCTGCCGGTGAGCAGGTAGCCCTCCAGTCCGCCGGCCGACTCGTGCAGCCGGGGGCCGTACTCCTGGGCCATCGCTCCGACGTACACCCCGGTCTGGCTGCCGCGCAGCGACGCGGCGGTCAGTCCGGCCCGTTCGGCCGCCTCCCACGCGGTCTCCAGCAGCAGCCGCTGCTGCGGGTCGATCGCGGTCGCCTCACGGGGCGAGATGCCGAAGAACTCGGCGTCGAAGCGGTCGGCGTCGTGCAGGAAGAAGCCCTGGCGCACATAGCTCGTGCTGCGGTTCTCCGGGTCGGGGTCGTACAGGTTGTCGAGGTCCCAGCCGCGGTTGTCGGGGAACTCGGAGATGGCGTCGACGCCTTCGGCGACCAGCCGCCACAGCTCCTCGGGGGTGTCGGCGCCAGCGTAGCGGCAAGCCATGCCGACGATGGCGATCGGCTCGTCGTCGGTGGCGGAACGGGTACGGCCGACCTGGCGCCCGGCGTCCTCGGTGCCGAGCAGTTCGGCGAGGACATGACCGGCGAGCGCGGCGGGGGTCGGGTGGTCGAACATCATGGACGGCGGCAGCCGCAGGCCGCTGGCCGCGCTGAGGCGGTTGCGGAGCTCGACCACGGTGAGCGAGTCGAAGCCGAGTTCCCGGAAGGTGTGCTGTGCCTCGACGTCCTCCGGACGCTCGTGCCCGAGGACGAGGGCGGCCTGGGTGCGGACCGCGTCCAGGACGATGCGCGCCCGCTCGGCGTCCGGCGCGGCCAGTACCCGGGCCTGCAGCGGGGACGCGGCCTCCGCCTCATGTGCCTCGGGCTCGTCGTCCGCGGCGGCCACTGCGGGGGCCGGTGCCGCGGCGGGCACGGCGGTGCGCCGGCCGTCGGGCAGCCAGTACCGCTTGCGGTCGAAGGCATAGGTCGGCAGGTCGGTGAGCCGGTCCGCGACGCCCAGGCCGTCCAGGACGGTGGTCCAGTCGACGGGCGCCCCACCGGCGTGGGCCAGGGCCGCGTGGTGCAGGAAGCGGCGCAGGCCGCCGTCGTCGCGCCGCAGGGACCCGACGGAGGCGACGGCGCCGTCGGCGTCGTCCAGGGCGTGCGCGGCGGTGTCCTGCAGCGGAGAGGTGAGCACCGGGTGCGGGCTGGACTCGACGAAGAGGCGGTGGCCGGCGGCCAGCAGCGCGCGCACGGCGGGCTCGAACAGGACGGTGCCGCGCAGGTTGCGGTACCAGTAGCCGGCGTCCATGCCGGCGGTGTCGATGCGGTCCCCGGTCACCGTGGAGTACAGCGGGACCACGGAGCTTCGGGGGGTGACGTCGGCGAGCAGGGCGAGCAGCCGCTCGCGCAGTTCCTCGACGTGCGGCGAGTGGGAGGCGATGGACACAGCGACCCGGCGGGCCCACACGCCCCGGGTCTCGCACTGGGCGAGGAACTCCTCCACGGCGTCGAGGTCGCCGGAGACCACGGTGGTGGCCGGGCCGTTGACCGCGGCCACCCCGATCCGGCCCGCCCAGGGCAGCAGCGCCTGCTCGGCGTCGGCCGCGGAGAGCGCGGCGGAGGCCATGGTGCCGCGCCCGCTCAGGGCTTCCAGCAGCTGGGAGCGCAGGGCCACGACGCGCGCGCCGTCCCGCAGTGACAGCGCGCCCGCCACGACGGCGGCGGCGATCTCGCCCTGCGAGTGCCCGACCACGGCGGACGGTTCGACGCCGTAGGAGCGCCACAGTTCGGCGAGGGAGACCATCATCGCCCACAGAGCGGGCTGTACGACCCCCACCGAGTCCAGCGACGGGGCGCCCGGTGTCCCGCGCAGCACGTCCGGCAGGGACCAGTCGGTGAACTCCTCCAGGGCGGCCGCGCATTCGTCCAGCCGGGCCCGGAACGCCGGGGCGGTCTCGTACAGTTCGGCGGCCATGCCGGTCCACTGCGAGCCCTGGCCGGGGAAGACGAACACCGCCCGGCCGTCTCCGCCGGCCACGCCCTCGGCCACCGAGCCCGGCGCCTCGCCCGACGCGATGCCGCGCAGGCCCGCGAGCAGTTCCGTCCGGTCGGCGGCGACGACCACCGCACGCCGCTCGAACACCGACCGCGAGGCCACCAGCGAGCGGGCCACGTCGGGCAGTCGGACCGATTCGTCGGCGACGGTCGTGGCCAGCCGCTCGGCCGCACCGCGCAGCGCGCCCGCGCTCTTGGCGCTCAGCAGGAAGGGCAGCACACCCCCGGCGGCCTCCGGCGCGGGCGCCGTCTCCTCGCCGGCCTGCTCGGGGGAAGCCGCCAGCACGACGTGGCAGTTGGTGCCGCCCATGCCGAAGGAGGAGACACCGGCCACGGCCGGCCGGCCCCCGTCGGCGGGCCAGGAGACCGTCTCGGTGGGCACCCGCAGGTTCAGGGCGTCCAGGTCGATGGCGGGGTTGGGCTCCGCGAAGTTCAGGCTCGCGGGGATCCGCTCGTGGCGGATGCTCAGCGCGGTCTTGATCAGACCGACGATGCCGGCCGCGCTCTCGAGGTGGCCGACGTTGGTCTTGGCGGACCCCACCAGCAGCGGCGTCCCGGCGTTCCGGGCCCGGCCGAGGGCGTCGCCCAGCGCGGTGGCCTCGATCGGGTCGCCGACCTTGGTGCCGGTGCCGTGCAGTTCGACGTAGGCGACATCGGCCGGGTCGACCCCGGCCCGCTCGTGGGCGGCTCGGATGACGGCGGCCTGCGCCTGGGCGTCGGGGGTGGTCAGTGTGGGGGTGGCGCCGTCGTTGTTGACGGCGCTGCCACGGATGACGCAGTGGACGCGGTCACCGTCGGCGAGCGCACGGGCGAGCGGCTTGAGCACGACGACGCCGCCGCCCTCGCCCCGTACGAACCCGTTGGCGCGGGAGTCGAAGGTGTAGGCGCGGCCGTCGGGTGACAGTCCGCCGAACTTGGAGATGGTGACCGCGCCCTCGACGGCGAGGTTGAGGTTGACCCCGCCGGCCAGGGCGACGTCGGACTCGCCGCGCAGCAGGCTCTGGCAGGCCAGGTGCACGGCGACCAGCGAGGAGGCCTGGGCGGCGTCCACGGTGAGGCTCGGCCCGTGCACGCCCAGCAGGTAGGAGACGCGGTTGGCGATGATCGCCCGGTGGTTGCCGGTCAGGGTGTGCTGGGTGATGGCCTCCAGGCCGCGCTGGTGCAGAAGGGCCGTGTAGTCGCCGGACGCGGCGCCCACGAAGACGCCGGTGCGGCTGCCCTTGAGGTCGCCCGGCACGATGCGGGCGTCCTCCATGGCCTCCCAGCCCAGTTCGAGGGCCAGCCGCTGCTGTGGGTCCATCATCGCGGCCTCGCGCGGGGCGATGCCGAAGAACGCGGCGTCGAACCGGTCGACCCGGTCGAGGAACCCGCCGCGCCGGACACTCACCTTTCCGGGGGCCGAGTAGTCGGGGTCGTACAGCTCGTCGACGTCCCACCGGTCGGCGGGCACGTCGGTGATCGCGTCCCGCCCCTCCTCCAGGAGCTTCCAGAAAGCGCGCACATCGGCTGCCTGTGGCAGCCGGCAGGCCATTCCGACAACGGCGATCGGTTCGTCTTTGACGGCCATCTTGCTGTACGACCTCCGCTCGGTGCGATCACAGAAAAAGCGCTCGCTGAAGGGAAACTGACGAATGTGGGGCGAACGGCGACGGTTTCAGTAGCGGTAGAAACCCGAACCGCTCTTGCGTCCCAGATGGCCGTCGGCCACCAGGTGCTCGAGCATTTCCGCGGGGGCGAGTGCCGCCTGCCCGAACGCCTCGTGCAGGCTGCGCTGGATGGCGAGCGAGACGTCGAGTCCCACCACGTCCAGGAGCGTGAACGGGCCCATCGGATGGCCGTACTCGCGCTCGACCGCCACGTCGAGGTCCGTCGCCTCGGCGCGGCCCTCCTCGAGCATGCGGATCGCGTCGTTCAGGAACGGGAACAGCAGGTAGTTGACGATGAATCCGGTCCGGTCGGAGCAGTCCACCGTGGTCTTGCCCAGGTCCCGGCAGAAAGCGTGCCCGGTGGCCAGCGCCGTCGGGGAGGTGTCCGGGGTGCGCACGACCTCCACCAGAGCCATGAGGGGCGCCGGGTTGAAGAAGTGCAGCCCGATCACGTCGCCGGGACGCCCGGTGACCTGGGCGCACTGGCCCACCGACAGACTGGACGTCGTGGTGGCCAGGACGGTGTCCGCAGCGCATACCGCGTCCAGCTCACCGAAGACCGCCCGCTTGACGGGGAATTCCTCGGCGACGGCCTCCACGACCAGGTCGCAGTCGGCCAGCGCGGACATACCGTCCTCGGTCCGCAGGTTGGCCAGCACCACGTCCCGGGCCGCGGCGTCGAGCCTGCCTCGTCGTACCCGGCGCTCCAGGGAGCCGGCGACGGCGTCTCGCGCCGCCTCGGCCTTGGCGGCACTGCGGGCGACCAGGTGCGTGGTGCGGCCCGCGGCGGCAACCACCTCGGCGATGCCCCGTGCCATCGTGCCGGAACCGACGACACCGACCCGCCGCACCGGCCGGACGGGCGCGTCCACCGCCGAGTCGCCCGTCGCGTCCGGGGCGAGCGGGACACCGGTGCCCTGGGCGAGCAGCTCCAGCGGGCCCTTGGGCAGCCCGCAGCCCAGTCGCATCGCCGTGTCGATGTCCTCGCGGGAGGCGTAGGACTCGGCGTGCAGGTCGGCGGCGCGCCGCAGATAGCGGCCGACGAGCTCGCGCGCGGCATCGGCGACGGGAGCGCCGTCCCGGTCCGGCGCCTTGGGCAGCCGGGCGAGCAGGGCCTCGGACAACGGCCTCGCCTCGGTCTGTACGGTCATGAGTCGTCCCCCGTCGCGGCGGCCGCCTCCTGGGGCGGCACACGGAACCTGTTGATCGCTTCCAGGTGGCGTTCGCGCAGCGCGACGTCCTCGACGCCGAGGCCCTCGCGCGGGGCGAGGCAGAGCACGCCGACCTTTCCGCTGTGCTGGTTGCGGTGGACCGCGCGCGTGGCCGCCCCGACGTCCACCAGCGGGTGCACCACGGACAGCGCCGGGTGGATGAGCCCCTTGGCGATGAGACGGTTGGCCTCCCACGCCTCGCGGTAGTTGGCGAAGTGAGTGCCGACGACCCGCTTGAGCGACGTCCACAGGTAGCGGTTGTCGAAGTCGTGGCGGTATCCGGAGGTCGAGGCGCAGGTGACGACGGTGCCGCCGCGGCGGGCCACGTAGACGCTGGCGCCGAAGGTCTCCCGGCCCGGGTGCTCGACCACGATGTCCGGGTCGTCGCCGCCGGTCAGTTCGCGGATGTGGGCGCCGAACCGCTTCCACTCCCGTGGGTCGGGCGTGTCGGCGTCCTTCCAGAACCGGTAGCCCTCCTCGGCACGGTTGATGACCAGCTCCGCGCCCATGGACCGCACCAGGTCGGCCTTGTGCTCGTCGGAGACGACACACACCGGGATGGCTCCGCCGTTGAGCGCCAGCTGGGTCGCGTAGCTGCCCAGGCCGCCGGCGGCACCCCAGATCAGTACGGTGTCACCCTGCTTCATGCGGGCGCCGTTGCGGGAGACCACCTGTCGGTAGGCGGTGGAGTTGACCAGGCCCGAGCAGGCGGCCTCCTCCCAGGTCAGGTGGGCGGGCTTGGGCATCAGCTGGTTGGCCTTGACGAGCGCCAGCTCGGCGAGCCCGCCGTAGTTGGTCTCATAGCCCCAGATGCGCTGGTCCGGGTCGAGCATCGTGTCGTCGTGGCCGTCGGCGGACTCCAGCTCCGCTGACAGACAGTGGGCGACGACCCGGTCACCGGGGCGCCAGCGCTGCACTCCCGGCCCTGCGCGCAGCACGACACCGGACAGGTCGGAGCCCAGCACGTGGTAGGGCTGGTCGTGGCGGGACGCGGACGGGCGGGAGCGGCCGTAGCGCTCCAGGAAGGCGAAGGTGGGCAGCGGTTCGAAGATGGAGCTCCAGACCGTGTTGTAGTTGATGGAGCTGGCCATCACCGCGACGAGCGCCTCACCCGGGCCGGGCACGGGCGTGGGCACGTCCCGCAGGTGCAGTGCCTTCGCCGGGTCCTTGTCCCGGGTGTCCAGGCCCTCGAAGAGTCCGGCCTCCTCCTTGAGCACGACCGCGCCCTGGTAGGTCTCGGGCACCGTCAGGGACAGGAAGGTCGCGGAGGTGGTGCTCTCGTCGAGCACCGCGGCGACGACGGAATCCATCTGCTCTCCCAGTGGCTGCCTGATGTCGGTCATCACGCCCCGCCCTCCCTGCGCAGCAGGGCCGCGAAGCCGGCGGGCGTCGGCTGGGCGAACAGGTCGGCCAGCTTCACCTTCACGTCCGTGGCCTCCTCGACCAGCTGGACGAGCTGCGCGCCGGTCAGCGAGTGGCCGCCGTTGGCGAAGAAGTTGGAGCGGGCGTGGACGTCGGCGCGGCCGAGCACCCGACGCCACAGGCCCACCAGGCGGCCGACCAGTTCGTCCTCGTAGGTGTCGGACATGCCGGCGCCCTCCTGCTCGGCCCTGGTGGCACGTTTCTCCCCGGCGAGCCGGGCGAGGGCCAGGTAGTCGACCTTCTGGTTGACCGTCGTGGGCAGCGCCTCGACGACGTGGAACTCCTGCGGTACGGCCGCCAGTGGCAGTACCGCGTGCGCGTGCTCCCACAGGCGCTCGGCGATGTCCTCGTCCTGGGCGGTCTCGGCGGGCCCCTCGACGAACGCGACCAGCGTGGCGTTGCCGAGCGCGTCGTCCACCACGACGACGCCGACGCCGCGGACCAGCGGGTGGTCCAGCAGCACCGCCTCCACCTCGCCGAGCTCGATGCGGTTGCCGCGCACCTTGACCTGGCGGTCGACCCGGCCCGACAACTCCAGGCGGCCGTCCGGCCGCCAGGCCGCGAGGTCGCCGGTGCGGTAGAACCGGCCCAGCTCGGGGTGGTCGCCGAAGCGTTCGGCGGTCAGCTCGGGCCGGTTGAAGTAGCCGAGCGCCACCCCGGTGCCGGCGATGCACAGTTCGCCGCGCACGCCCACCGGCAGTTCACGGCCGTCGGGGTCGGCGATGAAGGCCACGGTGTTGGCCATCGGCCGGCCGATGTCGACCTGGGCCGCGTCTGCGGCCACCGTCCCGCAGGTGGAGTAGATCGTGGTCTCGGAGGGAGCGTAGGCGTTGCGCAGCTCGAAGCCGGCCGCGGCGATACGGCGGGCGAGCGCGGGCGGCAGGGGTTCGCCGCCGGAGACGGCCCGGCAGCCCGTGAATGTGCCGACGGTGTCGTCCGCGACGACCAGGCGCCAGGTGGTCGGCGTGGCCTGGACGACATTCACGCCGTGACGTTCCACCAGGTCCCGCAGAATCGATCCGTCGGTGCGGGCGGCGTCGGGGGCCACGACCAGCCGGCCCCCGTTGACGAGCGGCAGGTACAGCTCGAGCGCTGAGATGTCGAAGGTGAAGGTGGTCAGCCACACCGTCACCGTGTCGGGGCCGGCCCCGAGCTCCTGGGTGAAGTGGGCCATGACGTTGGCCGCGCCGCGGTGGCTGATGATCGTGCCCTTGGGCCTGCCGGTCGACCCGGAGGTGTAGATGAGGAAGGCGCAGTCCTCCGGCCGCGGCGCGGTCGGCTCCGTCTCCTCGTCCGTCGTCGCCGGGGCATCCTCGACCGGGACCAGCGGCAGCACCGGAACGTCGGCGGCGGGCACCGTCACGCCGGGTGCGGCGAGCACCGCCCGGGTCTGCGAGTCCTCCAGCAGATAGGCCAGGCGCTTCTCCGGGTGGTCAGGGTCGAGCGGCAGGTAGGCGGCCCCTGCGAGCCAGACGCCCAGGGCCGCCGCGGCCAGTTCGGGACTGCGGCTCGCGGCCAGGGCGACGACGTCTCCGCGGCCTGCCCCCGTCGAGCGCAGCGTGTCCCGGACGGCCACCGCCGCCCGCCACAGCTGTCGGTACGTCACCCGCCGGTCGCCCGCCTCCACGGCCACGGCGTCGGGGACGGCGGTCACGCGCGCGTGCACCGCCTCCAGCAGCGTCTCAGGGACGAGGGGCCGGGTGGTGGCATTGGCCGCCGCCACGACCTCGCGGTCCTGCTCGCTCCACACGCAGACCTTGCCCACCGGGCGCAGCGGGTCCGTACCCAGGTCGGTCAGCAGCGCGTCGAACCGCCGCAGCAGGGCCTCGGCCTCGGCCTCGCGCAGCACTTCCTCGTAGTACACCGCGCGGATCTTCAGCGCCTCCGGCGAGGAGAGGAAGAAGAACTCGAGGTCGAACTTGCTGTAGCCGTTCTCGACCAGCAGCCGGCGCGCTGTCAGGCCGGCGGTCTCGAAGACCGGGGTGCCGCTGTCGGGCACGTAGTTGAACAGGTGACGGAACACGGAGTTGCGCCACGATCCGCCGTCGGTGCGCAGCTCCGGCACCAGGACGTCGACGGGGACGTCGGTGTGCTGCAAGGCACCGAAGAACACCTCGCGTGCCTGCGCGACCAGTCGGTCGAATCCGGCGGTGAGGTCGACCCGCACGCGCAGCGGCAGGGCGTTGACGTGGTAGCCGATGGCCCGCTGGTCGCGAGGTCCACGCACGTTGACCGGCGAGCCGACGACGACATCCGGCCCGGCGCCGTGGCGGGCGAGCAGCAGGCAGTACGCGGCCAGCAGCACTACGGCCTCCGGCGCGCGCAGCTGCTTCTGAAGCCGCCGTACGGCGTCGCGGGCGGCGTCGGAGAGCACGTGCGTGGTGCGTCCGCCGATCAGGGTGGGCTCGGGGATGTCCGGGGTGCCGCACCACAGGTCCATGCCCGCGGGGTCGAAGTCCCGCAGCTGCTCGCGCCAGTAGGCGAGGCTGGCGTCCTTGGGCCGCGGCTCGCGGCGGGCGGACTCCTGCCGGTCCAGCTCGGCCGGCGGCTCCAGGCCCGCGGCCGCCGCGTCGTACAGCGTCGCGAACTCCTCCAGCAGGATGGCGGAGGAGATGGTGTCGAACACGATGTGGTGCACGGCGAGGCAGAAAGCGTCCCCGTCGTCGGTGCGGAAGTGCGCCGCGCGCACCAGAGGCGTCCCGTCCAGGGTGAACGGGCGGCGGATGAAAGCGCCGACCTCCTCCTCCAGGTACGCCGGTTCGACCTCGTGCGTCTCGACCGGGACCCGCATCGCGTCGGGGTGGAGGGCCTGCTTGACGAGGCCGCCGGGTCCGGCGTGGAAGACGGTGCGCAGCGCCTCGTGCCGCTTCATCAGCCGGTCGACGGTGTCCTGCAGCTCCCAGCCGCCCAGCCTGCCGTCGGCCTGGAACGCGACGGAGAGGTTGTTGACCCCGCTGTCGGGCACCAGCTTCTCCAGCAGCCAGAGCGCCTGCTCCTTACGGCTGGCGAGGAGCGGCGAGGGTGCCCGCCGAGTACCGGCGTCCCTCTTCGGCGTCGTGTGCATGAGCAGTTCCTCCCTGTCCTTCCGCCGGGCCCTAGACTCCGGCGCGGAGCAGCAGGCCACTGACCGCTCGGGCGACCTCCGGGTCGCGCAGCAGCTCGGTGTGTTGGGTCGCGAAGCGGATCTCCTCGGCCACCGCTTCCTTGTCGGCGCCCGGGGCGGTCGCGCGCAGCGCGTTGAGACCGCTGGTGGGGGTGCCCGAGCTGATGGCCGCGCCCTGGCGCCAGCCGGCCACGGGGTCGATGTCGGCGGAGGCGGACAGATAGGAGATGAAGCCGGTGAAGGTGTGCGAGAGTTCGGCGCGGCGTTCCGCGTCCAGGCCCATCCGCCCGAACGCGACCTCGCCCAGCCGGTCGAACTGCTCCAGGAGTTCGGAGCCCAGACCGGCCAGGCTCTCGGCGTCCTCGTAGGCCCGCTGTCCGGCGTCCTCGGCCTCGGCGACCTCCGCGGCCGACAGGGCGGGGGACATCAGCTCGATGACCTTGCGGTACTGCCAGTACATGCTCAGTGGCGAGGCCTGCTCCGGGTCGAAGAAGACCGTCCGGGGCCGCTCCGACTGCCACGTCTCGACGTGGTCGGCCAGGGCGGTGGCGTAGACGCTGCCGACGCAGAAGCCGAGTACGGCGCCCACCCGGCGCCCGGTGGCGCGGATCTCCTCGGCCCAGCGCGCCACGTATTCCTGGCCGTCGGTGCCGGGTTCGGACGCCATGGACTGCGCGACCGTCTCCCAGACGGTGAATCCCGGGCCCATGTTCCCGACCAGGTCGGTGAATCGGGCGTCGGGGCGTCCCGTGGCGTCGAAGTCGATGGCGAGGACGAGCTCGTCCGGGTTGTCTCCCGCGAGTTCCCGCCAGAAAACCGGATTCCCCATGTGCGTTTCAGCCTTTCCGCAGAGCCGCTCCTGACGTCTTCCTCGCGGCAAGGCTATTCATCGCCGATGACTCGCAGAACCCCTGTTCGCACAAGCCAGGAAAACCCCTGCATCCCCCACCCCCTAGGCGGCGAACGCAAACGGAACCGAGTGGAAAAACCCGCATTAGGGGTACCGTAGGGGTCGCCTGCCGGGGGCGCGTGAAACTTTAGGGGTAGCAGGCTGGTGGGCGTGGACGGCAATAGGGGTTATGGGACCGGGCCGTGCTTTCGTACCCTTCCCGAGCGACGCATTTAATTTCCTGATCGGGAGTAGGCATGCGCAAGAGCCACATTCCTGCCGTGGGCAGGTCCTATTCGTTCACCGGAAACGGCAGGCCGGACATCCTCGCGTGCGACCCGGAGGCCGCCGAGCTCTACGTCCACCCCCACACGGGCTGGTACAACGGGCTCGACACCTACGGCGCTCCCGTGCTGATCGCCCGCGGCGCGGAGTTCGCCTCCTGCCAGTGGATCGGCGCCGGCGACTTCAACGGCAACGGCCTGGCCGACATCATCGTCATCACGGCCGACAACAAGTGCCTGCTGCACCTCAACCAGGGCGGCCTGGACGGGCTCAACACCCTCGGCGAGGCCCTGCACGTGGGCGGCAAGCTGCCCGACGTCTCCTACGACACCATCGCCATCGGCGACATCACCGGCAGCGGTACCACGGACATCATCGGGCGCCTAGAGGGCACCGGCGAGATCCACTTCATCCCGAGCCTCGGCAAGGTCGACGGCACCAACACCTTCGGCCCCCCGATCCACTTCACCACCCTCGGCACCACGGACACCCCCGTGGGCCTGGCCGACGTCACCGGCACCGGTGAGCCGGACCTGCTGGTCAGGCACCCCAACGGCGACCTGTCCGCGGTGGACTTCTTCGCCGCGGGCAAGCGGGAGGACGGCTACCCGGCCGAGGGCGAGGGCACCTGGTACCCCGTCGGCCGCGGCTTCGACGCCTACCGGACCCTGACGATCACCGACGTCAACGGCGACGGCAAGCCGGACCTGGTGGGCGTGCGGGCCGACGGCGCGCTGGTGGCGCACACGCACAGCCGCGTCTTCGATCCGGGCAACCCGCTGGCCACCTTCCAGGCGCCGGTCGCCGTGGGGGCGGGCTGGGACCACTACGCCAACATCAGCTGACGTTGTCCGGCTTATCGCGGTCGCGGCCGCCGCGCCCCGTCCACCGGCCGCGCACGGCCGATCCGCTGTGCGCGGCCGCCTTGGCACGCCCGGGCGACCGGCCCACCCCCCACACCCGCCGACGGACACCGTCCCCTGCCGGACGGACACCACCGGCCATCCGCACGGACGAACAGATGCCCCGCACCCACCGCTCACCGCACAGTCCCGCCGTCCACCTCCACGCACGGCACACCTCTCCCCCCCGGACAACACCCCCTGACGCCCCGCCGCAGGCCGGCCCCCGCCCCTCAGTCGTCGCCCACCTCTTCCCGCAGGTAGTCGAGGATGTCGTCGACCATGCGGGTGGCCAGGCGGACGAGTTCGTCGCGGTCCTGCTCGGACCAGTCGACGATCGCCCGGGCCAGCCAGTTCATCACGACCGAGCGGTAGCGCCGGGCGAGGGCGCCACCCTCGGGGGTCAGCTCGATCAGCCGGGCACGTCGGTCCTGCGGATCGACGACGCGCTGTACCAGGCCCTTCTTCTCCAGCCGCTGGGCGTGCCGGGTCACGTGCGGACCCTCGACCTGCATCTCGGCGGCGATCTCGCCCACCCGCAGCGGACCGCCCGCCCCCAGGAGGGTGAGCAGGATCTGCAGGGCGGGGCGCTCGAGCGAGACATCGGCGAGCTCGGTGGCCTTCTCGTGGACGCGTCCACGGGAGAGGGCCGTCCCGAGCTGCGCAAGCTTCGGCGCGAGTGCCATCAGGGGCTCGGCGGCGGAGACGGACACATCGGAAAGGGGCTCGGTCACGGGTTGCGCTCCCACGAAAAGTTACCTAACTTAGTTATGTATCCGGGGGCGCAAGCCGCCGGACTCACGTCCTGACTGTTCATCCCAAGTTACTCAACGGAGGTGGTCACCATGGCATCCACCAAAACTCCCCCCGTCACCCAGGCGGCCGAAGACCGCCCGACGGCCGGCCGCTCGTGGTTCGTCGTCGTGTCGCTGTCCATCGCGGCAGCAACCGCAACCATCCAGCAGAGCGCCGTGCTGCCGCTGCTGCCCCGGCTCCAGCAGTCGCTCCACGCCTCGGTCACGTCCGTGTCCTGGGCGTTCACCATCAGCATGCTGTGCGGCGCGATCGCCACACCGCTGCTGAGCCGCTTCAGCGACATGTACGGCCGCCGCAAGATGCTGCTGCTCACCCTGGGGCTGCTCGTCGCCGGATCGGTGGTCGGCGCCGTGTCGACCTCACTGAGCATGCTGATCGTCGCCCGCGTCCTGCAAGGCATCTCCGCAGCCATGATCCCCCTGGCGATCGGCGCGGTACGTGACCTGCTGCCGCCGGAGAAGATGGCCTCCGGCATCGGCATCCTGAGCGCCACCATGGGCATCGGCGTCGGCCTCGGCTTTCTGCTCAGCGGTGTCATCGCCGAGTACAGCAGCGGCTACCGCAGCGTCTTCTGGATCCTGGCGGCCATGTCCACGGCGGCGACCGTCCTGACGGCACTGGCCGTACGCGACGTCCGCCCGCCCACCGGGGGCCGTCCCGACCTGCCCGGAGCGATCCTGCTCGCCGGTTCCCTGGTCTGCCTGCTCCTGGGCATCAGCCAGGGCAAGTCCTGGGGCTGGAGCTCCGCCGGCATCCTCGGCCTGTTCGCCGGCGCGGTGGTGCTGGTCACGCTGTGGGTCGTCGTGGAGCGCCGTACGGCGGAACCGCTGGTGGACATCAGCATGATCACCCACCGCGGCACCGTCGGCGCCAGCCTGGCCTCCATGCTGCTCGGCTTCGCGCTGTTCGCCGGCTTCACCCTGATGCCGAACTTCGTCCAGACCCCGAAGCAGGTCGGCTACGGATTCGGCGCCTCGGTCCTCGGCGCGGGCATCTTCCTGCTCCCCACGACCCTGCTCATGCTGGTCGTCTCCACCTTCGCCGGCGGACTGGTGCGCCGCTACTCGGCCTCCAACCTGGTCGCCGCGGGCTCCGTGGTCGCCGCCGCGTCCAGCCTCTGGTTCGTCGCGCGCCACGACCACTCCTACGACCTGTACGTGGCCACGACCCTGCTGGGCCTCGGTGTCGGCCTGTCCTTCGCCGCCCTGGGCACCATGGCGGTCGAGCACGTCGAACCGTCCAAGACCGCCGTGGCCAGCGCCGTCAACAGCCTCTCCCGGCTGGTGGGCGGCAGCATCGCCGGCTCCGCAACCGCGGCGCTGCTGGCCTCCGACACGATCAAGGGCACCCAGGTCCCGACGGTGCACGCCTACAACACCAGCTTCAGCATCGCCGCGGCCTGTGTGATCCTCGCCGCCGTCATCGCCGCCGTCTTCGGTCGGCTGAACCGGAAGCCCGCCCGGTGACCCCGGGGCCGCGCCCGCGGCCACGGACCGCCACCACCAGCACGGCACGACGACGCGGAAAAGAGGAACAGCCATGGGGACGTACGCCTTCCACGCAAAGTTCACGGCGCAGCCCGGCCGACGGGACGAACTCAAGGAGTGCTTCCTGGAGGCGGCCGACGCCCTGAAGGACACCGAGGCGTGCGAGCTGTTCCTCGTGTCCGTGCCGCAGAACGACCCCACCGCGGTGTGGATCTCGGAGATCTGGGCCGACGAGAAGGCCCACACCACCGCGCTGAACGGTACGGAGCTGGCACCGATCACCGGCCGGATCCCCGGTCTGCTGGCCGCTCCTCCCGAGCGCACCGACCTGCTGCCGGTGGGCGGCAAAGTCCCGAAATCCTGAACCCTGGGGCCCGGACGGACCGTAACCGCCCGGGCCCCGGCCACAGTCCGCCGTCCGGGCGGCCGTTCGTCCCCCGTCGGCCGCCCGGGCGGTTTCGCTTTTCCACCGCCGGCGGAAATCCGGAAGGCTGTTTGCCGAATCTTTTCCTGTGCCTGCCCAGGACATTAAGGGCCGCTTTCGGACCCGGCAACCCCTAAACGGGGCACGACTGGCCGAAACCCCTATGCCCGGGAAGCGACCACCCCACAGGTGATTCTGAATGAGGGGTGTACCGCATACTGACGATTTCCCTAACGTGGTGACAAGCCACGTCATGGCACCAGGGATATCCGATTTCGGCGAATGCCGTGATCACAGGATCGAACGGGAGTCGCTAGTGACCGATCAGACCGCCCCCGGGCCAGGCGCGGGGGGCATAGGCATTCTCGGCACCGGCTCGTATCTGCCGGAAGCAAAGATTTCGAACGAGCCGGTCGCCGAGCGGGCGGGCGTCACCGACGAGTGGATCCAGCGAAAGACCGGGATCCGCGCCCGCCGCTACGCCGCCGCCGAGGAGGCCACCTCGGACCTCGCGGTCCACGCCGCACGGGCGGCCCTCGACTCCGCGGGGATCCGTGCCGACGAGCTGGGCTGGATCGTGGTGGCGACCTCCACCCCCGACCATCCGCAACCGGCCACCGCCTGCCTGGTGCAGGACCGGCTGGGCGCGACCCGGGCGGCGGCATTCGACATCAACTCGGTGTGCAGCGGGTTCGTCTTCGCCCTGGTGACCATGGCGGGTCTGCTGGCCGACGGGTCCACCGGCACCACCCGCGCCCCGCTCGGCCTGGTGATCGGCGCCGACATCTACTCCCGGATCATCGATCCCGCCGACCGTCGCACCGCGATCCTCTTCGGCGACGGCGCGGGTGCCGTCGTACTCGGCCCCGTCCCGGCCGGCCAGGGCATCGTCGGCTCCCATCTGGCCAGCCACGGCGCCAGCCACGACCTGATCCACGTCCGGGCGGGCGGCAGCCGCGCCCCGGCGTCCGCGGCGACGGTGACCGAGGGCGGGCACTTCTTCCGGATGAACGGCCGCGCGGTCTTCGAGTACGTGCAGCAGGAGCTGCCCCGGGCGGTGTCGGAGGTGCTCGACGCCTTCGACGTGGGCCCCGAGGAAGTCGACCACTTCATCCCCCACCAGGCCAACGGCGTCCTGCTCGGCCAGATCGTGCCGACGCTCGGACTGCCCAGGGCACGCACCCACCTGACGGTCGCCGAACACGGCAACACCAGCGCCTCCTCCATTCCGCTGGCGCTGGACGAGGCCAACCGCCAGGGTGCCTTCAAGGACGGTGACCTGCTGCTGCTGGCGGGATTCGGCGGCGGCATGTCGATCGGCGCCACTCTGCTGCGCTGGACCGGCAGCGCGTCCGGAACCGACCTGCCCTTCGGAGCGGCGGCCTGACCCGACGCGCCCCGGCCGGAACCTCACGGGACCGGCCCGCGCAAGCACCGTACGGCCGGTTCGAGCAATGCTCGACCGGCCTGTTCCACGATGAGACCTCACCGAACCGGGGGGAGAACCACGTGACCGTGCAGACCACCGTCGGGGCCAGTGCCTGGCTCCGACGATTCCATTCGGTGCCCGATGCCGAGCACCGCGTCGTCTGCTTCCCGCACGCCGGCGGCTCGGCGTCGTTCTACTTCCCGTTCTCCAAGGCCCTTTCGGCCGACGCGGACGTCCTGGCGGTCCAGTACCCGGGCCGGCAGGACCGGCGTCACGAGCCCTGCGTGAACAGCGTCACCGAGCTGGCGGACATCCTGGCCGAGGAGTTGCGGCCGTGGCTGGACCGGCCGGTGACCTTCTTCGGGCACAGCATGGGCGGCTCCGTGGCCTTCGAGGTGGCGACCCGGCTGCAGGCACGCGGGATGACTGTGCACACGCTTGTCGTCTCCGGCCGCCGCGCGCCCTCCCGGGTACGGGACGAGCAGGTACACCTCAGGGACGACGAAGGACTGCTCGACCACATCGTCCAGCTCGGCGGCACGGACCGGCAGGTATTGTCCGATCCGGAGCTGCTGCGCATGGTGCTGCCGATGGTCCGCTCCGACTACCGCGCCGCGGAGACTTACCGGCACTCCCCCGGGCCGAAGCTGACCTGCCCGGTCCTCGCCCTCACTGGTGACACGGATCCGCAGGTGACGCACGAGGAGGCCGCCGCCTGGGGGGAGCACACGACGGGGCCCTTCGCTCTCGAGGTCTTCTCCGGCAGCCACTTCTACCTCCTGCAGCACATCACCGGGGTGTCGGCGGCCGTGGCCTCCCGCCTCGGCTGAGGAACCACTCCCGAGCCGCCGTCCCGTTCCCCTTCCGCTGCGGGACGGCTGCCTTCCCGGGCTGCCGCGCCGCTAGCCCCTGGCGCGGCAGCCCGGCGTCCGTGTGCCCAGGGGCAGCTCAGGCCGCCGCGAAGAGGTCGAAGGTCGAGGTGCGCCGCGGACCGGCCATCACGTCCAGCAGCGGGTCCACGGCGAGCATGGCCTGGTGCAGCCGCTGCAGCTGGGGCGAGGGCTCGACACCGAGTTCGTCGATCAGCCGCATCCGCAGCCTGCGGTAGACCTCCAGGGCCCCCGCCTGCCGGCCCGAACGGTACAGCGCCACCATGACCTGGGAGTGCAACCCCTCGTGCTGCGGGTGACGCGCCGTCAGCTCAGCCAGTTCGGCGAGGAGTTCGGCATGGCGCCCGAGCCGCAGGTCGGCGTCGATCCGTCGCTCCACGGTAACCAGCCGGCTCTCCTCCAGGCGCCTGACCTCGATCTCCAGCACGGGCCCGGTCCGCACGTCGACCAGCGCGGACCCCTTCCACAGGTCGAGTGCCGCCCTGAACCGATCGGCGGACACCTCGTTGTCCCCCTTCTCGAAGGCCTGCTGTCCTTCCCGCACCAGCCGCTCGTACTGGTGCACGTCGACACAGTCGTCCGCGATCTGGAGCATGTATCCACCGTGCCGGGTGGTCAGCACGTCCTTGACGCTCGACGGGGCACCCGGCCCCATCGCGGTGCCCAGCCTCTTGCGCAGCTGCAGGATGTACGTCTGCAAGGTGGTGAGCGCACTCCGCGGCATATCACTCGTCCAGATTTCCTCCATCAGGGTCGGAACGGGCACCACCCGCCCCGGATACAGCGAGAGCAGTGCAAGAATCTGCCGCGGCTTGCCCGCCGACGGTACGATCGATCCCCCGTTGACCTCTGCGTTCAATGGACCCAGAACCTGAATCCTCACGGTCTCCTCCGTACGTCGAGCGTCGTCGAACTCCTTGTCCGTGTCTCTTTCGATGGCCAGAATTCTGCGCCACGACCACGCTAGCGGGGTCCGTCTCCTTCCATCGTTTTCCTCCAGCTGCCCTTGAGCGGGCCTCCAATTGGGTTGTTGTGCTGGGGAGTTGAATCGCTGGAGAACACCCCTACCAGTGCTCGAAGCGAACTCCTGATTCCGCTGTCACCGCATTTCAGGACGTTATCGTCGACCGGTCCGGCGCATTTCGTGCGGTCAGTCGCGGACAGCACGGGAGCCACACCACCGGTTCGGACGGAGTCAAGATGGAATTCCACGTTCCCGCCGCGCAGGGCGCGCGGCAGCCCGAGACGGACAGCGGGCCGCGCCTCTTCGTCCTTCCCCACGCGGGCGGCTCCAGCCTGGTGTTCCAGAACTGGCTGGAGCTGTTTCCCCGGAACTGGGACATCCGTCCGCTGGACGCCCCGGGCCACGGACGGCTCATGAATCTTCCCCTCATTTCCGACGGTGATGCCCTGGTCGACCACTTCCTGGACCGGCTCGGCCCCGAACTGGGCTCCACCGACAGGCCGTTCGCCTTCTTCGGCCACAGCATGGGCGCCCTGGTCGCCTATGAGCTGACCCGGCGGCTGGCCGAGCAGGGCCGTCCGCTGCCGTGCTGGCTGGGCATCTCGGCATGCGATGTGCCGGACCCCGTGCACGGCCTTTCGGCGCGCTTCCCGGGCCGCGATCTGTCCGACGAAGGACTGCGCGACACGCTGACGCTGCTGGGCGGTGCCCCGGACCGGGTGCTGCGGGATCCCGGACTGTGGGAGGTCTTCGCCCCCGTCGTCCGCGCCGATCTGCGGCTGATCCGGACCTGGCGACCCGCCCCGGTTCGCGCCCCGCTGCCGGTACCCGCCTCCGCGTTCGCCGGCCTGCGGGACCGGGCGGCACCGCCCGGACGGCTCGCGGGGTGGGCCGACCGGTTCGGCACGTTCCTCGGCCTGCACACCTTCCCCGGCGGCCACTTCTACTTCCAGACCGACCCGGCCCCGCTGACCTCGGCGATCACCGCCGACATCCGCACCGCCCTGACCCCCACGGCGATCCGCTGACCGGCACCGGCAACCGCACGGCGCCACACAGGTGCCACGCACCGGCGCAATCGGGCAACGACCCCGTCCGACCTCAGGAGCACACCCGGCCGAGCACGCCGGCGTCCGTACGACACCGTCGTCCCTCGCCGCGCGGCAGGCGGGCCTCACACGCCGACGGGGTCCGGTTCCCGGCCGCCGACCGACTCGGAGAGCGCGATGCGGTGCGGTGTCGAGCGGTTCCAGGGGAAGCCGTGGTGCAGGTGGATCACCGGCGTGGTCAGGCCGCCCGCCTGTACGGCGATCGCCACCAGCACATCGGGCACGGGCTCCAGTTCGGCGAAATGCCACCGCCGCATCGGGTCGTCCTCGGGCGGGCGGAAGCCCTGGACACCACGGTGGTCGGCCAGGGTGAAGGCGAACGAGTCGAAGTCCAGCCCCAGTCCGAGACCCCGGGCTTTGGAGTACGCCTCCTTCAGCGTCCACAGGCGCAGGACGCGACGCTGCCGCTCCCGCCCGGGGCCGGCCTCGGCCACCCATGCCTGCTCCTCCCGCGTGAACGTCCCGAGCACCGTGCTGATCGCGTGATCGTCCCGGTCGAGCAGTTCGATGTCCACGCCGATGCGGTGATCGCGGACGATGCCGAGAAGGTTGTAACCGCTGGCATGCGACAGGTTGAAGTCCAGCCGGGGTCCACCACGCGGCAGCCCGTCGGCCGGGGGCTGGAGGAAGGGACGCCCCCGCGAGGAGCGCCAGATGACCAGCTCGGCCTCGGCAAGACCGGCTTCCAGGGCGAGCGCCCGCCGCACCAGGGTGTGCGCGACCAGGTACTGGCGCCGGTCGCGCTCGAACAGGAACCGGCCCGCGGTGTCGTGTTCCTGCTCGTCGAGCCAGTGCGCGGCAAGGATTCCCGCGACCTCGGGGGCCAGGTCCTCGTTGGAGCACAACCACAGCTTGACCGGTGCGGCTTCCCGGGGGCCGTCGAGCCGGCCCCGCTGCCAGGTGCCGGTCATCGCTCCCGCTCCGTCGCCGGTCCGCCGGGCAGCGCCCTGGGCAGCCGCACGGTCGCGGGCAGGGACATCACGCGGGGTCCCGGCTCGGCCGCCACGGTGACGTCGACGCCGGCCAGCCACAGCCGGGCGAGCTGCTCGAAGCGGCGGCCGCGCCACAGGGCCCGCAGGTAGTCGCGGGTCTCGGGCAGATCGGCCAGGGGCGGCTCGCCGAGGGCCGGACCCACCTCGGCGCAGCGCACGGGCCCCTCCCCGGGATACGGGTCGCGCGCCACGGCGTCGAGTGCGGCCGCGAGAGTGCCGGTGTCCCGAGCCGTCAGCGCCAGTCGGCAGTTCATCGCGGACCGGCCGACGCGGAGTTCGCGGGCCAGCGCGGCCAGGGACGGGGTGCCTTCCGTGCCGTCGGGAGCCGCCGTCAGCCAGTCCGCCATCCGCCGGGCCGTGGCGGCCAGGTGGGTGGGCGTGGGTGCCGACATCAGGAGCAGTTCCTCGCCTCGGTGGTCCGGCGTCGGTGGGTCGGAGTGCTCACCGGCCGGGGGCGGTTCCTCCAGGACGACCTGGGCGGCGGTGCCTCCGACACCGTGCACGGTCACCATCGCGCGGCGCGCCCTTTCGGCGCCCTGTGCGTCGCGCGTGCGGGGCCAGGGCAGAGCGTCCGCATCCGGCCGGGCGGGGGCGAGTGTGCCGGCCCGGATCTGCAGCGCGGCCCTGGTGAGCACCGCGGCGCCGATCGCGGCACCGGCCCGGCCGACGGCCCGGGCCACGGATGCCCCGGTCTCCTGCAGAGTCACGTCGGCGGGTTGGAGATCCGCGGCGGACAGCGTCCTGCGTGTGAGGCGGGCGTCGCTGTCGCGTCCGTCACCGCGCCCGGTGTGGACGACGGCACTCGCGCGCAGCACCGTCTGGACGATGTCGCCGGCGGCGCGGGCCGCGGCGAGCGGTCTGAGCAGCACGGCTCCCGCCCCTTCTCCAGCGCCGTCCTGATGCCGTACGCCTCGCGGCCGCAGCTCCAGGCCGCAGACGAGGGCCGCCGCGCACTCGCCGGCCCGCAGCGCGGTGGCCGCGAGGTGCACGGCGACCAGGAAGGAGGACTCGGCGGTATCGACCGACTGGCTCGGCCCGCGCAGGTCCAACAGGGTGGACAGCCGGTTGGGCAGGACCCAGGTGCCGTCCGCGTGCGGCTCGCCGGAGCCGGCCGCGGCCCAGACGCCGACGCTGCGCGCGTCCCCGTCGGCGGTGGTGAGGGCCTCCAGCCGGGCACCGGTGTACCCGGCGTTCTCCAGGGCGTCCCAGGCCGTGTCGAGGAAGAGCCTCAGCCGGGGGTCGGTCAGTGCGGCCTCGGATTCGGTCAGTCCGTAGAACTCGGGGTCGAACTCGTCGAGGCCATCGAGGAGATGACCGCGCTCAGCCGGTGTGCCGGTGGCGTCCCCGGCGGGTACGGCCGCGGTGTCCCGGGCGGCCAGCGTCTGCCGGCAGAACGCCTCCAGGTCGGGCGCCTGCGGGTAGCGGCCCGACAGCCCGATGACCGCGATGCCCTCGTCGACGGGCGGCGGTGCGGCGGTGGGCGCCGGTTCGCCGGGCTCCGGCCTTCCCGCGTCGGCCCGGAAGGCTCCGGAAAGCAGGGTCAGCGCATGGCCGCGGTCCAAGGTCCCGTCCTTGAACTGCCGCAGAATTTCCTTGTGGTCCAGGTGGTCGAGCCCCACGTTGTCCATGTCCGGCCGTGCGTCCTTCGTGTCGTCAGGCCGCGCGGGCGGCCAGCAGGGCGGCCGCCTCGTCGATGCTGATGCGGTCGTCGCGGACGGCGTCGAGCAGCGCGTCCAGGTCGGTGGTGTCACGGGGCACCCGGACGGCCGGGGCCGCCGTGGCCGCGAGGACGGCACGGGAGGCCACATGGGCGGCCAGGTCCGCGAGGGTGGGGTGGTCGTGGAGGACGCCGGCCTTCTCCCGCAGCCCGTAGGCGCGGTTGACCTCCGATACGAACTCGGCGCCGAGGATGGAGTCGATGCCCATCAACCGGAAGGGGACGTCGGCGTCGATGTCCCAGGGTCCGCAGCACAGGAGCCCGGCGAGCCGCTCGCGCAGCACGTCGACGACGGAGGCGCCTCCGGTCGCGGGCTCGGCCTCGGACTCCAGCCCCGGCATACCCAGTTCGGCCGCCACATGCCGGGCGAGCGCGGTGGGTGTCGGGTGGTCGTAGAGGGCACCGGCCGTGATGCGGGTGCCGAAGCGTTGGTTGACGGAGGAGATGAACTCCACGGTCAGCAGGGAGTCGATACCGAGCGCCTGGAAGGTCTGCTCGGTGTCGACCGTCCCGGACTCGAGCCGCAGCATGCCGACCACCACCGCCGTGACCTCGGCGAGCACGTCGGCGGGCGCCTGGGGGACCGGGTCCGCCGGCGTGTGCGGTTCACTGGTCATTCGCCTGCTCCAGGTGGTCGGTGCCGGGCTGTCGTACCCGGACGGAGGTGGGAGGTCTGCTGGACGGTGACCGGGGCGCCGCCCCACCGTGTCAGCCGACGTGCGCGAGGTCCTCCGGGAGGCGTGACTTGTGCGGCTCGGGAAGGTCGGTGGTCTCCGGGGCGGCCGTCAGCAGGGAGTGCTGGAGCCGGCGCAGCCGTACGGACGGCTCCAGTCCCAGCTCCTGTACGAGGGTGGTGCGCAGCCGCTGGTAGACACTGAGGGCCTCGCCGCGCCGGCCCGAGCGGTAGAGCGCCACCATGAACTGGGCGTGCAGGTTCTCGTGGGTGCGGTAGCGGCTTGCCAGTACCGTCAGTTCGGCGAGCAGCTCGCGGTGCCGGCCCAGTCGCAGGTCGGCCTCGATGCGCTGGTCCAGCGCGCACAGCCAGCTCTCCTCCAGCCGCTTGGCCTCCATCGCGAGCTGCGGCCCGGTCTGTACGTCAGCGAGGGCCGTGCCGGTCCACAGCTCGAGTGCCTCGCCCAGCCTACGGGCGGCGCCGGGGAAGTCACCGGCGTCCATGGCCCGGTAGCCCAGGCCCGCGAGCCGCTCGAACTCGGCGACGTCGCTGCGACCACCCCCGCTCACGAGCAGGTAGCCGCCGGGCGAGGTGACCAGGACGTCCTTGGCGGTGCGGGGCTGCGCTCCGGCATCGTCGTGCAGCAGGGCGGCGGCGATGAGCTCGCGCAGCTGGAGCACGTATGTCTGCAGCGTGGTGCGGGCGCTGCGCGGCGGCTTGTCCCCCCACAGTTCCTCGATGAGCGTGGAGAACGGCACGACATGGTCGGCGTTCAGCGCCAGCAGGGCAAGTACCTGCCGCGGCTTCGGAGCGGTCGGAGTGATCGGAGCCCCGTTCTCCGTGACATTCAGTACGCCCAGCAGATGGATGTCCACGCCGTCTCCCCTGGCTCGCGTGCGGTATCCGGCCCTTCGTCCATTAGAAAACAGCACAGTCGGTTTGTCAATGTCCGCTCTGTAGTGACTCGAGAGACAAACAAGATCCGAACCAGCCCCTGCTGGCGCACCGTTCCCCACGAAGGGGCCCGTCAGTCTGCCCACGAACACGGGCGAAGCTCCAGCGGAAATCCAGGAGACAGGCACCCGAAAACAGACCAGAAGGTCTTCGTTCGATCCGGCCACCGGCCTACTGCGGGGGGTTGCCGTGCTTGCGGGACGGCAGGTCGGCATGCTTGGCGTGCAGCATCGTCAGGGACCGGATGAGCACCTCGCGGGTCTCGGCCGGATCGATGACGTCGTCGACCAGACCACGCTCGGCCGCGTAGTACGGATGCATCAGCTCGGCCTTGTACTGATCGACCATCTCCCGGCGCATCGCCTCGGGGTCCTCCGCCCCAGCGATCTGACGGCGGAAGACGACGTTGGCCGCCCCCTCCGCGCCCATCACGGCGATCTCGTTCGTGGGCCAGGCCAGCGCCAGGTCCGTGCCGACGTTCTGGCTGTCCATGACGATGTAGGCGCCGCCGTACGCCTTGCGCAGGATCAGCGAGATCCTCGGCACGGTCGCGTTGCAGTACGCGTAGAGCAGCTTCGCGCCGTGCCGGATGATCCCGCCGTGCTCCTGGTCCACGCCCGGCAGGAAGCCGGGCACGTCCACCAGGGTCACGATCGGGATGTTGAAAGCGTCGCACATCTGAACGAAGCGGGCAGCCTTCTCCGAGGCCTCGATGTCCAGCACACCCGCGAGACTGTGCGGCTGGTTGGCGACGATGCCCACCACCTGGCCGTCCAGGCGGGCCAGCGCGCAGACGATGTTCCGCGCCCAGCGCTCGTGGACCTCCAGGTACTCGCCGTCGTCGACGATCTCCTCGATCACCTGTGTCATGTCGTACGCCCGGTTGCCGTCGACGGGCACAAGGTCCAGCAGTGGCTCGCAACGCCGGTCCGCCGGATCGGACGTCGCCGCGTGCGGGGGGTTCTCGCGGTTGTTCTGCGGGAGCAGCGAGAGGAGGTAGCGCACCTCGGCGATGCAGGTCTCCTCGTCGTCGTACGCGAAGTGGCAG
>NZ_JBIAVX010000048.1:0-21045 GCF_042894725.1 Streptomyces sp. NPDC001480
CGACGAAGCGTTCCTGGACTGGATCTTCTGGTGGTACCTCGCCACGGTGGAGCTGACCAACCGGTTGATCGAGTGGCGGGGCGCTGGCTGAGGCCTACGGCTCAGTCTTCGAAGCCCCGGTCGAAGCCTCTGAGGACGGGGCCAGTTCGTCGGCGCGCCGTGCAGGGCTGGGTACGCGTGGCCGTCGCTGCGGGGATCCTGGCGCCGTCGGATCAGCCGGATCCGCGGATTGAGGAGGCCTACGAGCAGATCCGCCGCGAGCGCGGCTACTGAACGGTCTGCCACACTCGACTACGGCCCCACCGCGCATCCCCCGTCGCGGCGGGGCCTACCTATGGCAGCATGCCCCCGTCACACCACACACAGGGGGACCAATGCGCACCCGCGCCACGACCATCACACTCGCCGCCGCGCTCCTCGCGCTCACCGCCGCCTGCTCCTCGTCCAGCGACCACAAGCCCGACTCGCCAGCCACCGCCACAGCCACCAGCGCGCAGCCGAGCACCACCCCGGCGCCAGCCGACGCCGCCGCCCTCGAGCAGGCCGTACGGACATACACCGCCGTCTATTTCGCCGACAAGCCGAAGACGGCGTACGGCATGCTGTCCGCGCGCTGCAAGAAGAAGATCACGCCCGATGCCATGGCGGCGCTGACCGCTCGCGCCGTCGGTGACTACGGCAAGCAGGATGTGAAGCGGTTCAAGGTCGACCAGATGTCCGGTGACCTCGCCCGCGTCTCATACGGGGTGGGCCTGCCCAAGTTCGACCAGCAGGCGCAGCCGTGGGCGCGCGAGGGCGGCGACTGGAAGTACGACGCCTGCTGACCCACGCTGAACGCGCCCGGTGGTGCCCGGCATGAGGCCCCGCTGTTCTCCACGGCGGGGCACCAACTTGTCCGGCTACATACCCGGCTGCTGATCCGTCTCCAGCAGGTGCCCGCGCGCGTCCAAGGACCAGCGGGCCCCGCTCTCGTCGGTGAAGTACAGCGTGGGCGGGTTGTTGTGGAGCGTCGCCGGCGAGTACCGCTGGGAGAAGAACTGCACGTGCCGACCCGACCCCACCAACTCCACCAGGGGCAAGAGTCGCTGCCCTTGCCGAGAGGTGGGCACAGGCCCCAGTGATCATGTAGTTGCGACGCTCTGTAACCGCTGGCGAGGCCTGTGCCAGTTTGATGTTTCAGGTCGCCTGCCTGGCCAGCCTGTGCAGGGTCCGCGCGGCAGGTGATCCGGGGTCGGCCGTGATCAGGACGACTTCCTGGTCATCCTCGGGCACGAGCAAGACGTCACAGTTCAACCGCAGCGTGCCGGTCTCCGGGTGATCGAGGATCTTGGTGCGGTGCCCGGGGGCGTGGACCGGACGCGTTTGCCATATCTGTCGGAACTCCTCGCTGCCGGCGTGCAGTTCGGCCAGCAGAGCGGTCAGCTGCGGGTCATGCGGGTAGCGGCCGGCGGCCCGTCGCAGCCGCGCCACCACAATGTGCCCGAACTCCTCAGCGCTGGAGCTCTCGTACATCCGCCCCTGGCCAAGGAAGCGGCGCCGGGCCAGGTTCGTCCTCCCGCCTCCGAGATCGCCGCCGAGCAGTGCCCGGGCCAGGGGGTTCCAGGCGACGACTCCGTACGCCGCGTCAGTGACGATGGCACCGGTCTCCGGCAACCGCTCCAGCATCCGGGCCACATGCGGGCGTACCCGCCGCACGGCGCTGATGCCGGGCGGCGCGCTCGATCCCGCCAGGCGGAACAGGTGGCTGCGCTCGGCCGGCGTGAGCCGTAGTGCCTGGGACAGCGCGTCCAGGATCCGGGTGGACGGCCGCGGGCCCCGGGCCTGCTCCAGCCGCGTGTAGTAGTCGACCGACATGTGGGCGAGTTCCGCCACCTCTTCGCGGCGCAGGCCTGGTGTCCGGCGATCGGTGCCCGTCGCCGTCAGGCCGATCTCGTGTGGACGCAGACCCGCCCGGCGGTCCCTCAGGAAGCGGGCCAGCTCCTGCCGTGCCATGCCGCCTCCTCTCACTGCCTGGTACAGGTTGTCCCTGGCAGGGCGCCCACAGCCAGGGGACGGTAGTTGCCATGAACGATCGCACAGCTCTTGTCACCGGTGCCAACAAGGGCATCGGCAAGCACGTCGCCAGGCTCCTCGCCGCCGAGGGCCTCACCGTGTACGTGGGCTCACGCAACCGCGGGCTCGGACAGCGAGCCGTCGAGGAGATCGGTGCAGGCGCCCGCCTGCTGGTCCTCGACGTGACAGATCTTGACGGCATCGCACGGGCCGCGACCCAGGTGCACCGTCTGGATGTGCTGGTCAACAACGCCGGGATCTCACCGTCACTCGCCCCGCCGGCCGACACGAGCGTCGAGGAGTTCCGGCGCACATACGAGACCAACGTCTTCGGAGCGGTGGCGGTGACCAATGCCTTCCTGCCCGCCCTGCGCCGGTCCCCGCATCCGCGCATCGTCAACATCTCCAGCGGCACCGCATCGCTGACCTGGAGCACGAACCCCAACCCCCAGTTCACCCCGGGAAGCGGTGGCGCCGCCGCCTACCGGTCGTCCAAGGCCGCCCTCAACGCCCTCACCGTCCTATACGCCCAGACGCTGGCCGAGGACGGCTTCAAGGTCAACGCGCTCGCCCCCGGCATGCGGGCCACCGACCTCAACCCCCTGGCCGCCGCTGCCGGCGACGACCCGGCCGAGGCCGCCCAGGCAGCCGCCCGCCTGGCCCTGCTGCCAGACGACGGCCCCACCGGTGGCTTCTTCTCCTGGGACGGAACGCCCGTGCCCTGGTGAGCGGCGCTGAGATCCCAGGCGACGGCACTGACTCACACGCCCCAAGAAGCGTATTCCCAGAGCGGCGGTCCAAGGACCGCGACCACCTACCAGGCCGGACTCCAGTCGCAGACGTCTTCCTGTGGTCAGTCCGTTGAACCTGACGAAAGCCCCGGGTCGGGAATCGGACGAAACACCGCCAAAGACCCGGGTTTGACACGATCTGTGATATGCCTGCCCCGCGTTCCGCTGACACCACTACAGCAGAGCTGCATAATCGGCACCCGGGGGCCTAAAGCGGGAGGGGCGTTGTGGTCGATGAGCGGCCGTGCAGTTCCTCCAGGTCGAACTCCTCGTCATGCTGCGCACCCAGACGCTCAAGTTTGCCAAGGGTGTACAGCTCGCGAGCGCTGAAGACGTCGATGACTTCGCGAGGGAAGCCGCGGTCGTGCAGGGCACGAACCTTCAAGCGCGTGTCCTTCCCGGAGAAAGCGGTCACGTCGTCCTTGTCCGCGCCTTCGACGGCGATGGGACCATCCCCGCGGGTGCGGGGATGGTCCCAAGGTCGGGCATCCGTTGCGGTTGACGAAGCCGTGCTCCCCGCGCGTGCGGGATGGTCCCCTAACACTCCAGTGCGGTTCCGTGATTCATCCAGCAGATCCGTTACCGACGACCCCGCCGGCCAGGACCTCGGCGAACCGGGACCGACACCCCGCTGGGGCTGAGACGGACTGGTATAAGCGAGACCGGATGTCCTTCGGAGGTACTTACCGCCTCGAGGTGCCCCGGCCGTGCGTCGGCTGGGTCACCTCTCCTGTGCGGCGTCTCATCGCCTACTTCAGCGCAGTACCACCCGAGTTGTGGTAGGCGATGGTCTTGCTGATCAGGTTTCCGCCGTCGGTCTCGACCGAGGTCTGTTCCTGCTGCCCCGGACCGAACATCAGGCCCGCGACATGGGCCTTCGCCACCTGGTCCATGTGGGCGAAGAGCCAGTCCACCTTGTCGTCCTTGTAATGGTTGAGGGTGTTGTTCTGCGTCATGTTGCCCACGGGGATCTGCCACAGGACGACCGGCTTGCCCACGGACTCAACCATCGTCTTGTAGAACCTCATCGAGTCGGCGGCTTTCTGCCCGGTCCAGAAGGTGTTACGGCCGCCGTGGGCCGACTGTGCGTACCAGCCAGCGTCGCGGTCCGACACATCGCTGACCAGGAAGTCGGCGTCCTGCGCCCCGAGGCTCGCGTAGTCCTTGACGCATGCCTGAATGTTGTTCTGCCAGTCCCAGCAGGTGAGGTGGAGCCCCACGGCGGTGTGCGTCGCGTACTTGTGCGCCATCGAGATCAGGCAGCGGGAGAGTCCGGCGGCGCTGTTCTCCTGGGATCCGCAGTCCTTCGGATTCGCGGCCGTGACCTGCGCGGCAACCTTGTGCGGATTGCCGAGCGACCGGACGTACCCCCAGAAGTCGGGTTCGAGGTCGATCATGTCGCGCGACGTCCCGATCTTCTGGAGGAAGAAACGGTAGTCATTCATGTACCGGGTGAGCAGGTCCACCCGGTCAATGGCCTGGACCTCGCCCGGACCGTCGCCCTGGCCTGCCAGATCCCCGAGGTCGCGCAACGAGTACCAGGTCCAGAGCATCTTCTGCGGACGCGGGCGGCCCTTGTACGTCGCCTTGGCCACCTCGCCGTCCCGCCAGGTCACGTAAGTGCCGGGCGCCGTGGTGCTGCCGTTCCAGCAGCCCCACCAGTTCGACCACCCGTCCTGGCAACGCGATGCCGAGTAGTAGGCCGACGAGGGCGCGGGCCGGCTGTGCACATAGGCGTACCGCGCGTCGAACGGCGCGGCGTTCGCCGAGGCGTCGGACATCGAGCCGCCGATGAGCACCGTGCTACTGCCCATGAAGCGTTTCGCCGAGGAGCCGCCCGTCGCGGGGGGCGTGCCGGTGCTTCCCGTGTTCCCGGCCGGGACGAGTTTCCACTGCTGCTCGGCGCCGCCCCGGTCGCGGTCCTGGACTACGTGTTCACCGTCGGCCTTCGAGGCGTTGTGGACCTCGACGGCCTTGCCGCTGAAGCGGTTGATCATACGTACGTAGCCGTCCGGCGACTTCGCCAGCTTGAACTCCTGGTTGGAGCCTTTCCGGTCGCTCCACTGGACGAGGTCGGAACCGTTGCTCTTCGACCAGTGGTAGTCGTCCAGCACCTTGCCGGAGTTCCGGTTCTGCAGCCGGTAGTAGCCGTCACCGGCATCGATGAACCGCCACTGCTGGTTGGCCCCGCCGTGACGGTTCCCCTGCACCACCGCCGCCCCGTCGTTCGTGGCGGAGACACGGCCGTCCAGCACCTTGCCGCTGTTGTGGTTGACCAGCACGTACCACGCCTTCGGATCCACGGGTTGGGCCGATGCGCTGTTGACCACGACGACGGCGCCGCCCACGACAGCCATGACGACGGCCGCCCAGACACTCCGCCGCGCGATCAGCCGTCGGCCACGATGTGCCGCTTTTCGTCTCACCGCGACGGTTGAGTCGGTCGACTTGGGTGGGCGATGGGACATGTCTGTGCTCACTTTCAGGCGTTGCATCTGACCGGACCACCTGGCCGGGCAACACTGAGTGGTCCGGGCGGCCGGAAAGGTTGCCGCGCGCCCGAAGATCCACAAACTTTTTTTGGCCGGCCAGGCGTAGCGGAACCGACGGGCGCCCGTGACGGCGCCGACGCCGTCGATAAAGACGTCGGAAACAGGCAGATCAAGCGGGCCTTCTTCCTCTCCGCGTTCGTTTCGCTGGCCGACCCGGGCACCCGCACCTACTACGACAAGAAGATCGCCCAGGGAAGGTGCCACACCCAGACCCTCCTCTGCCTCGCCCGACGCCGAGCGGACGTGTTCTTCGCGATGCTCCGCGACGGCACCTTCTACCAACCACCAACCCCGATCACCCCTTGACCAAAGTCACAGGGGTCCCCGATGAAGACGTTGCCGCCGTCCGCCCGCGGTAGTCCGGCCACCTCCGCCCCGTCGTGGCGTGGGTTAGTGCTGGGCGAACTGGACGCTGGTGGGCTGCACGACGTTCGGCCGGATCGCGATGCCCTTCACAGTCAGCCGCTGCCCGTAGATGTCGGTGATCCTGATCGCGCTGCCGCAGCCGGTGCCGTCGGCAGAGAGGAAATAGTTGTAGGTGGTGCGGTCCAACTGGCGCCAGCCTCCCGAGGTACTGACCTCCAGCGCCGCCACCGGATTGCGGTGGTTGAGGACCTGGATGCCGCACCAGTACTGGCTGGAGCCGGTCTTGTAGCGGACCGAGAGCGTGCCGGGACTGCCGGGGCTGACCAGGTTCCAGGTGATCGCGATCCGGCCGAGATGGAGGTCACCGAGCTGGGAGAACGCCTGCTGGCTGAGATCGATCTGTCCGGGCGCACAGGGCAGCGGGCACTCGTTGGTGATCCGGACGGTGACGGAGCGGCCGTTCGCCGCCCGGACATGCACGTACGCCCCGCAGGCCCTGGCCGTCTCGTAGTCGGTGGTGTTCATCGCCCCGATCATCATGTCGGGGCTGGGACCGAACCCACAGGCGCCGTCCCCGACGCCGGCCTCGTACGCGGTGGCGGCACCCTGGTAGTCGGTGCCCGGCTTGATGCGTCCGGCGAGCGAGGCCGTGCCGGACCCGGCGTTCGCCGGACGCGTGCTCCTGGCCGGTGCGGGCTTCTTCTTGACGGTTGTCCTGGACGGCTTCGAAGAGGCGGCCGCGCTCCGGGACGCCGACGGACTCGGAGACGCCTTCGCCTTCACGGACGGGGTGGACAGCGGCTGCCCCAAGTCCGCTTCGCCGGCAGCGACAGTCGTGCTCGACGCCGACTTCGCGTCGGACTTGTCGTCGGGCAGCAGCGCCATCACCAGGCAGACGACCACGCTCGCGGCGACCAATGCCAGCATGCCCCACATCATTCTGCGCCTGCGCCTGCGCTGCCGCGCAACCTGCCTCACTGTGCTCATGTCCGTCCGTTCCGGAGATAAAAACCGATGGTTCGCTCCTCAGTGGCCACCGCACTCGAAAAGGTTGCCGGGAAGGTGATTTTTTTCTTCGACTCCCTGGCCATCCCTCACGCGGAAGGGCCAGGTCACGGGCAGCACTCCACGGGCGCGGCTGACTGTCGAGGTCCTCGGTGAGCACCCTTCAGGCCGCGCTGATGGTCCAACGGGTTCCATCCCCCGGCACGGGGGGTGCCTCTATGTCTTTCGGTGGGTCTTTCCACGGGTCCGGCATCGATCGAAGTAGGTGCGGGTGGCGGGGTCGTGCAGTGCGGCGAACGCGGACAGGAACATCGCGCGTTTCAGTTGCCGGTTGCCGCCTCGTGGCGCGTATTCGCCGTGGATCGAGGTCCCGGACGACTTGGTCGTCGGGGCAAGACCGGCGTAGGAGGCCAGGTGGGCGGCGGTGGGGAAGCTGGTGCCGTCGCCGACGGTGACCAGCAAGGTGGCGGCGGTCCTGACCGCGACCCCCGGAATCGAGGTCAGGACCGCCGAAAGAGGGTGAGCCTCCAGCAGCTGTCCGATCTGTGCTTCCAGGGCCCCGCGCTGTTCGTGGACGGCTGCGAGCGAACGAGCCAGGGAGGGGATCACGAGGTCGGGGGTACCGGCGCCCGGGACCACGACGGTCTGCTCGTAGAGCGCATCGAACACCTCGTCGATCAATCGCTGGGCCATGCGCGGAGCCTTGGGCCGGATCACCTCAACCAGCTTGCGCCGTCCGGCGTTCCGCAGGGCTGCTGGGGATCCGTAGCGTTCCAGCAGCCAGGTCACGGCGGCGTGGTCCAGGCGCGGGCCCAGGACGCGCTCCAGGCTGGGGGGAACTGGGTGAGCAGGCCGCGCATCCGGTTGGAGGTGCGGGTCGCCTCGGCCGCGAGATCCTGGTCGAAGCCCACCAGCACGGTCAGCTCGGCGGTGATCTCGTCGGTCAGTTCCAACGAGCGCAGGGTGTGCGGCATGGTCCGTGCGGCGTCCGCGATCACCGCGGCGTCCTCGCGTCGGTCTTCGCCTCGCCCGGGTAGAGATCGGCGATCCGCCGCATGGACAAACCGGGCAGGAAGACACCTCAGGCGCTCAACGTGTCAAGCAGCTGCGGCGATAGCGGTAGGAAAGGCTGTGTGTTCGTCGAACAGCGTGTGGTGCTGGAGGCAGTAGTAGAGCTGGCCGAGCATGCGGTTGAAGAGGTTGCGCTGGGCGGCTGCGTGCCAGTCTCCGTGGTCGTCGCGGCGGCGCCGGTAGTGAGCCTTTACGCCGGGCGAGGCCGTGATGGCGGCAAAGGCCCAAAGATAGCCGGCGTGGTTGAGCCGGTCGTTCTTCACCCACCGCCTGGTGATGCTCGACTTCTTGCCGGAGGCCCGGGTGATGGGCGAGGCACCGGCGTATGCCTTCAGACCGCGGGCGTCCGCGAAGCGGGCCTTGTCGTCTCCGATCTCGGCGAGCACCCGGGCACCGAGCTGGACGCCGAGGCCGGGGAACTGAGGATGATCTCAGCGTCCGGGTGCCGAGGGAAAGCTTCTTCGACCGCCTCGGCGAGGTCGTCGGCAGCGGTGCAAGCAGCCTCCAACTGGACCAGGAGCGCGAGCATTTGCTTGCCCAGCGCGTCCTCGACCAGCGGCGGCTGGTGAGCATAGTCGGCACGGAAGACGCCACGGAGCCGCTTGGCCTCGGCCGTGATGCCCCACTTGCGACCGGCTCGCTTGAGCGCGGCCTCCAGCTGTGTGCGGGTCAGCCGCGCGGCCCGGGTCGGCGTCGGGGCCACCTTCAGAAGCTCGCGGGCCTCCGGCCGACACAAACCGTTGCGCCAGGGTTCGAAGGCTGCCAGGGCGGACGGGTAGTACTCGCGCAGCAGTGAGCGGAGCTGGTTGGACAGCTACTGGCGGTTCCAGAGTGAGTCCTGCTGAGCACGGGCGAGGACGGCGATGGCGCGGCCGAGGTCGCTGTCGGTGGGCAGTGGCCGGTGGGCGTGCATGTCGGTCCGCAGGATGTTCGCGAGCACCAGGGCGTCGCCGGGGTCGGACTTCTTGCGCGAGACGGAGTGCCGGTCGCGGTAGCGGGCGGCGGCCAACGGGTTGATCGCGAACACTTGCCGCTTGCCGGTGCTTGTCGAAGACCTTCTTCCCGGCCGGTGTCAGCCCGTGCCCGTGATGGGCGCTCTTGCCGACGTCCAGGCCGAGGAAGACGCCCACGTCGTCGATGTCGTCCAACCCATCCTCCCTCACAGGGTTCGTGCGGTGCTGGCCAAGGCGTTGGCGTCGTATGCGCGCATCCACGCTATGCAGGCCTGCCGCCCGCAAGCGGCCAGGCATCGCGCCAGGCCAGGCGGTAGTCGAACCTCTCATCAGCGTCTCCAACGGCGCCTCCCAGGCCCGGTGACACCACCCCCAGGTCATCCGTCTCGACAGGGGGGAACAGTCATGCCGGACCCGGAGGCCAGCGGCCCTCTTGCAGGACCGCGGAAAACATAACGGGGGACGGAAGCCGGGACTGTTCAGCGTCTGCCGCAGGTTACGTGATCTGCGCGCCGGCGATCGAGGCCCAGTTCGCCTTAGACGTAGTGGGGTCCTTGCCAGGCAGGGAAGGTGAGCCCTTTCATCCCGGCTTCGGCTTCGGCTGTGTACCTCGACAAGCGATCCCCCCGTCCGGCATCAAACACTAGGCCACCCACCCGGCACACGACCCATCGGACAGGGCTTAGGCCCCGACGAGGAACGTTTCCCAAAGCAACACCTTGATTCTCTGCCAGCCCTTAGCCGGCGGCCCCGACGGCCGGCCCCCAGGGCGCTGAGCCGGTCAGTACAGCTTGTTCACCGCCGTGACGGTCGTGGCCTTGAAGTCCGCCACCTGTGCGTCCTTGAAGGTGCCCATCCGCCCCCAGCGGACGACCGTGACGGTGGCGCCGTCGCGGCCGACCGAGAACAGGTTGATGTCGGAGGAACCCTGGGCGGAGGCGGTGTGGATGCCGTAGACGTCGGCGCCCTCCTCAACGTTCAGGTGGCCGTAGGACTTCTGCGTCGCCATGATGTCGGGGTCCTGCCGCATCAGCGTCTTCGCGCAGCCGGCGAGGTCCTTGCGCAGCAGGGCGGCGAACTCCTTAGACCACTGCTCGCTGCGCCCCTCGACCGTGAGCTGCTGGGCGTTGGTGTCGTACTCCGTCCAGTACTCGCGGTGCGAGGTGATGGACGGCAGCGCCTCGCCCACGCACATCGGCAGCGGGTCGGGCTGCCCGGCGGTGACAGGGCCCGCGTACCAGGGCGAGGACGGGTACGGCGGCAGCTCGGCCGGCTCCAGGAACCGGGGCGTGTCGGAGGCGTCCCGGCCAGCCGCGGCGGCCGGGACGGCGGCTGCGGCGAGGCCGGCCACGGCCGCCAGCGCGGCCAGGCCGGCCAGGGTGGTACGGGTGCTTCGGGCGCGGATCTGCATGGTCTCCCCCATCGGTCGTGCCCGGTTGCCCGGGCGGATGCGCGGGGCTTGTGCCCTCGCCCCCTGTACGACCCGTCGGCGGCCGCATGCGTTGCCCGCGGGCTTGCTACGGATCCGTCCCGAATGTCACCGATCGGTCCGCCCCCGCCGTGCGCCGGGGCCCTCCTCACCCTGGCGGCCGCCCCCGTGCGCGTGTGGGCCACACTGATGTCCGCCCCCCGTTACGTTCTTCGTGGTCCTGCAAGAGGGCCGCTGGCCTCCGGGCCCGGCATGACTGTTGCCCCCTGTCGAGCAGATGACCAGGGGGGTGGTGCTCACCGGGCCCGAGGGGTGCCGTCACAGACGCTGATCAGAGGTCCGGCCGCCGCCCGGTCCGGCGCAATGCCGGGCCACTTCCACGAGTACGCCGTCGACAAGCAGCCGCACCGCGTCACCTGGTCCGTCGACGGAAGGACGTACTTCACGCTGACCCCGTCGAAGCTGCCCCGGCCGCAGGACTGGGTCTTCGAACAGGACCTGCGCCTCCTGCTCAACGTCGCCGTCGGAGGCGACTGGCCCGGCCCTCCCGACGGCTCCACGCCCTCCCCCGCGACGATGACGGTGGACTACGTGCGCTTGTACGGCGAGGGCCGGGCGTAGCACCTCGCCGCGCCCTCGCCACCCGCCGACCGGGCGGTCAGTGCAGGATGCTGACGGCCCGCGCGATCACCAGGAGCGAGGTGAACAGGGCCGAGACGCTCTGGATGCTCATCAACAGCTTTGCGCGGGTCGACAGGGGCATCGTGTCGGTCGGGCTGAACGCCGTGGAGTTCGTGACGGAGACGTAGAGGTAGTCCATGAGGGTGGGGACCCAGTCCGACGTGCCGCTGGCGCCGTCGGCCACTTCCTGGATGGCGTCGTCGTTCTCGTCCTGGGAGAAGCGGAAGTCCGCCAGCGGCAGCGCCGAGCGGGGCAGCTGGGTGCGGCTGACCGGGCCGCCGCGGTCCAGCTCCCAGTAGGCCAGGCCGAAGACGATGATGTTGGTCAGCCACACCTGCAGCGCCGCCACCAGCAAGGACCGGCCGTCCTTCACCCCGGCGTAGACCAGCTCGTGGACCAGGATGACCAGCGCCACCAGGTTGCTGACGGCGATGATGCCCACGAGGGTGAGGGACAGCACCCGGAACGTCTTCGTCTGCCGGGTCAGGCGCCTGGGGTTGATCGCGACCAGCGGGACGAGCAGCAGGCACTCCAGGGCGGGCAGCACGTAGCGCGGGGCGACGAGCAGCTGCTCCGGCAGGAACAGGTACAGGGCGATCGCGGTGAGCGTCGCGACGACTGCGGGCAGCCGTACCTCGCCCCTGCGTTCGTGCCGGGGATGCCTGGTGCTCGCCTCCGCACGCGTCCGTGCCATACCGACTGATCCTTCCCCTCGCCGCCGCCGACAGCGCCAGAAGGCCCGCGTCCCTCATCCGGTGCAGGCCACCTGGCACCTCCAGCTTGTACCCCGGAGTACGGCGCTCCCCCGCCACCGCGCCCGGCGCCCGGCGCGGCGTCGGGTCAGGCGGCGGTCGCCGTGAAGCTCTGTGCGGCCGAGCCGTCGCACGTGCGCTGGGTGAGCTGCGTACTGTTCGTGGCGGTGGCCGCCACGGTCAGGCACTTGCCGCCATGGCGGGCGGTGAAGTGGTAGCGTCCGGCGGCTTCCTTCACGGGGAGCCACTGCTGGTTCTGGCCGCCCGTGTACGCCCACAGTTGCAGCGATGCGCTGTCGGCGCCGGACACGTCGGTCACGTCGATGACCTGCTGCGGGCTCGGGCGTACGCAGATGCGCCGGTATCCGCTGTCGGTCGAGGCGAGCCGGAACTGCTGGGCCTGGGGGCCCGAGGAGATGAGTGCCCCTGTGAGTTGGGCTTTTTCGAGTGCCTCGGAGACCTGCCCCTTCTCTGCCACCTGGTGCGTCACTGAACGTCGGCCGTCACGGGTCGGAGCGGTCGGCTGGTGGTCCGAGTGTCGTCGCCGCCCGGTCGATGAGCAGCTGGACACCGTCGAGTACGCGGTGGAGAGCGAAATCGAGCGGGTCGATCGGGGCGGGGTCGAAGAAGCCCTGGGCGATGGCCCTGGTTGGGGCCGGGAAGCGGTCGGCGCGGCGGTCGAGGAGTTCGGCGCTGAGGCGGGCGATCTCGCAACGTCTTTTCTTATGGCCGCACGGTGCGCGAACGCGTCGCCCGCCGTTCAGTGTCAGTTGAATCGCGTAGCGTTGCGTTCGAGTAGATCTCATGGGAAGGCGTACGCGGTGTTGACGTTGGACGAGGCGGTTGTGCAGCTTGACGACAGGTCCTCGGCGAAGCGCCGCGCGGCGGCGAAACGACTGCGCAGACTCGCTGTCGCAACCCCGGGAGCAGCGGGTGAACCGTTCCGTTGCAGCAGAGCAGCAAGCACCATGCCGTTGCGGACAACCGGCTGTCCCGTTGCAGCGTGTGGGCAGCGACTCGCCCGAACCCGTTGCTGCCCGACCGAGGCCGGTCTGCTGCTCGTGCAGCAAGGATGCCTCCTGCTGTCTCATCTGATCCGGTGCGTCCGCGCCGTTTCGTGGACCCGCCGGGGCTTCGTCGGCTCAGGGCAGTTCGTGATTACCAGGGGACGACGCCGTTGTCCTCGAAGAACGAACCGCTCGGGCCGCCGTCGGGCAGTGTGGCGAGCCGGATCGCTGTGGCCGCGCCCTGTTCAGGAGTGCGGGGTCCGTGGAAGCCTGTGAAGTCAGTGGCGACCAGGCCCGGGCAGGCGGCGTTGATGAGGATGTTCGTTCCGGTGAACTGCCGGGCGTACTGCACGGTGAGGGCGTTGAGGAACGACTTCGACGGCGCGTAGGCCGCCATGATCGGGCCGATCTCGATGTCCGGGTCCGCCTGCCGGGTCAGGGAGCCGACGCTGCTGGAGACGTTGACGATGCGTGGCGAGGCCGAGCGCCGCAGCAGCGGCAGCATCGCGTTGGTCACCCGGACGACACCCATGACATTGGTATCCACGACCGTGCGGAGCACCTCCAGGTCGAGCGCGGTCGGGTCCTGCTCCCACCCCGGGCCCATCTCGCCCGAGATGCCGGCATTGTTGACCAGGGCGTCCAGGCGCCCGGCCAGCCGTTCGACCAGTTCCGCGGCATCGGTGACGCTCCGGTCCTCGGTCACGTCCAGCGGTACCCCGAACGCGTCCACGCCGAGGGCGCGCAGTTTTCCGACGGCGGTTTCGCGTCGGGTCTCGTCGCGGGCCCCCACACCCACGCGGTACCCGAGGCTGCCCAGCCCGGCCGCGATCTCGTACCCGATGCCCTTGTTCGCGCCGGTCACCAGCGCGATCATCGTTTCGCTCATGCTGATGATGGTGGCTCGCGGACGAGTGGCGCGGCCAACACCGATCCGGTGTCCTGTCATACCCGCCAGGTATCACCACGTATGCTGCGGCCGTGGACACCCTGGAGACCCGCGAGTTGAGGTACTTCGTGGCCGTCGCCGAGGAACTGCACTTCGGGCGCGCCGCCGAGCGCCTCGGCATGGCCCAGCCGCCGCTGTCGCGGGCGATCCAGCAGCTCGAACGGCGCCTCGGGGTCTGCCTGCTGCAACGCAACCGCCGTGGTGTCCGCCTGACCGGTGCCGGAGAGGTGCTGCTGCACGAGGGCCGGGCGGCCCTCGACGCGACCGTCGCCGCCGCTCGCCGCACCCGGCGCGCCGGCGGTGCCGACAACCCTGGCGGCCCCCGCGGTCGGCTGGTCCTCGCGGTGAAAGCCGCCGCGTCCCACGAACTGCTGCGGAAACTTCTCGACGCCTACGCGGCCGAGCCCGACAGTGCCGAGATCGAGGTGCTACCGTGCGGCATCTGCGAGCAGGAAGAGCTGCTGCGCGACGGACGCGCCGATGTCGCGCTCATGCACACGCCGTGGAACTCCCTCGCCGGCTTCGACAGCGAGGCACTGACGACCGAGGGGCAGATCGCCGTCCTACCGGCCGGGCACCCCCTCGCCGCCCGCGAGACCTTGTCCCTGGCCGATGTCAGAGATGTCCCCGATCTGCCGCTCGCCCGCTGGCCCACCCACGGCACCTACGCACCCGGCCCTGGCCCCGAGATCCACAACCAGACACAACTGGCCCAGCTGATCGCCCTCGGACGCACCGTGGCGGTCGTCCCCGACTCCGCCCGCTCCTGGCTGTGGGCCGAGCACACAGCCGTCCCCTTGACCGACGCACCTTCCGTCGTGACCCACATCGCCTGGCCCGCGCACAGCCGCTCCCTCACCCTGGCCGGCCTGGTCCGTACGGCCGCACGGCTATGACCAGGTCCTGCCCCCACCGGCCACCACTCGGGACGGCTCAGGCACCACCGAGGTCTGCGGGACCGGAGAAGCAGACCCACGGGACCCCATCATCTGGGACAGCGAGCGAATCGAACCAGATCGTGTGAGACAGGGACCGGACCGCATGAGACGGGACAGGGCGAGTGCCGCTGTTGTGTCTCATCGGGCCTTGACCGGTCTCACCGAAGTTTGACGACCGTCCTGTTCGCCTCATCGAAGTTTGGCCACCGCTAGGGGCTTGTGGATCAGGCTGCGTACCCTCGGTTCCATGCCGCGCCGTACGAACAATCCCCGTCGGCTGATTGCCGACGGGCGCACGTATCTGTGGACGCTCCGTCACAGCCACACGGTGGCGGACAGCGGACGGTCCTGCTGCGAGACCCTCACGCTGTACCCGCAGCCAGCCAGCACTGGCGGCCCACTGCGCATCGTCTTCACCGAGGGTCCGGGCCGGTACGTCCCGGGCGGGGCTCCCCTGGGTTCTGGAGACGTGGGATACGTGAGGGGTGCCTCCCTGAACCCGCACGAACCTGGCGCCGTCCGAGCCCTGCTCGACGTGGCATCCGCCCGCGGGTGGCAGCCGGAGGGGCGGCGGGTGGTGGAGATCGACGGCTGGTCCCTGCTGGAGGCGGCAGCCGCCGCGCGGGCCGGGGCCACCGGCCCCGCGGGGCCGGAAGAGCGACTCCGACGACTTCGTTGATCCGCGGACCGGCCCCTCGAGCACCGATCAAATTTCGTTGAGACTGGTCAAGCTCGTTGACACGGGACATCCGCACCGTTGTCCATCGAAGCTCCATCGCCTGTGCCGCGGCACGCGGCGACCGAGCGCGGCACCCCGACGACACCCGGGGTGCCGCGCTCGGTCGGCGTCGGCCGGAAGGCGCCGTCCAGCCCGAGTGCCCTCGCTGCGGCACGGTCCAGCCGATCTCGGCGACGACTCGGTGCCGTTCCCTGTTCATGATCTGCTGGGCCCTTCCTGCGGTCGGCAGGACGAGTCGGGGAGGTCGGCCAGGCGCCGCGCCCAGAAGGAGCGGTCGGTCCAGCGGGCCTCCTGGGCGTGGATGACACGGCGGCCGCGCAGATACGCGCTCCGTGCGGCCGCGACCTTGTCCGCGTATGCGGCGAGGGCCGAGTCCGCGCCGTAGGGGGCGCGCCCCAGGCGGGTGTCGACGGCCAGTCCCGCGCCCAGCCCGGTGTAGAGAGCGGTCAGCACGCCCTGGGAGGAGAGCGGGTCGAACGCGACCGCCGCGTCCCCGGCGGCGGTCCAGCCGTCTCCGTACACCGTGTCCAGGTGCGCTGTGTGCGCGGCGGCCCGGCGGGGCGCGGCAGGTGATGTGGGCGGGGGTCCGTCCCGGTGGATCCATCGGGACACGTGGCGGGTGGCCGTCATCCGTCGGCGGAAGTGGCGTGCGGTGTGGGAGGCGGCGGGCAGGTCGGCGTCGGTGAAGTAGGCGACCAGTCGCCCGCCGGAGGGCTGCGGGGCGGTGTACCACCAGCCGTCCTCGTCGGACTCGACGAGGGAACGGCGGTCGGTGTCCAGCGGGTCCGCCTCCAGGGGCATGTACAGAGCTGTGAGCCGGTCCTCGACCCGCCGCCGGGCCCCGCAGCGGACGGCGATCGCGGCGGCGCGGCCGGTGGCGTCGATCACCCAGCGGCAGCGCACCGTACGTTCGCCACCGGACCGGGTACCGGGAGGGCCGGTACCGCCGCGCAGGACCAGGGTCCAGCCGCCGTCCGGCGTCCGCGCGGTGTCGCGTACGGCCGAGCCCTCGGCGACCTCGGCCCCCGCCGCGCGCGAGGCGTCGCGCAGACTCCGGTCGAACAACCGCCGGTCGAGGTGCCAGCCATGGCCGTGCGGGTCGTTGATGAAGTCCACGGCGTGCAGGTCGGCCGAACCCCACGCCGAAAGGCTGCCGTAGCAGGGCAGATGCCCCGAGTCGAGAACACGGTCGGCGACGCCGAGGTCGCCGAGCAGTACCCGCCCAGCGGGCACGAGCGTCTCGCCGACCTTGGGCGGCCCGGTGCCGGCGTCCGCCAGCAGAACCGTACGGCCGGCACGGGCGAGCACGAGCGCGGCGGCGCAGCCGGCCGGGCCGCCGCCCGCCACCACGACGTCGTAGGTGTCCGTGCCGGGAGCGAGTGCGGCGCTCATCGCGCGTCGCGGAAGGGGTCGAGTATCTCGAGATATCCGGCGGTGATCTCCTCCTCGCGGTAGCCGGTCGCCCGGGCGGCCTCGCCGATGACCCGTGCCGCGGACTCGGCCTCGGCGGTTTCGGGGGAGAGCCTTCCCTCGGGCCGGATGCCCGCCGCCGCGGACAACACGTGCGGACCCGCCTCGGGCATGTGCAGGTTGACGAGGTTCGCCGTGTCCGGTGCCTGGTCGAGCGGTTGTCCCGGGCGTGACTCCACCAGGATCCGTTCCGGGAACTTCCCGTCGCCCACTGTGTAGTCGCGCACCTCGACGATGCCGAGCTTGGGCCAGTCCTTGATCATCTGTGTGCGCTGCTGGTTCATGGTGCCGTCGAGGCCGCGCAGCCAGGTCGCCCGCCGCTCGAACGCCTCTTCCCGGGCGCTGTCGTCGCTCCCGGTCGACGGCGTGTTGACCTTCTCGAAGTCCTCCAGCTTGAGGACATGGTTGGGTACCTGGGCAGGCCAGAAGGTCGGCAGGTAAGGGCTGTACCGGGGCCCCAGGTTGGCCAGCACCTCATAGCCGGAACGGCAGCTCGCGGTGTCCGCCTGCCAGGGGGCGGCCATCCAGCGAGTGAGGTCTCCGGGCCCCTGTGCGCGCAGGGGCCCGTTGGCGGCGACCGCCTCCTGCGGGGTGAGGGTGGGCCCGTAGTCGGGTTCCGCGGTGCCGGTGGCGCGGTGCAGGATGCGGAAGGGTTCACTGAACATGCTCGGGTGCCTGATCGGCCAGGTGACCTCGCACCCCGGGTGGAACGCGTCGGCGGCGCAGTTCTCCAGGGCCGCCCGGTCCAACAGCCCCGGCTGCTCGCCGACAGGGGCGTCGTCGACCGTGGGGCGCGGCTGCCGCAGGGGTCCGGCCAGGAAAGCCCCGTCCGCCCAGCGCTGCAGCATCCAGTCCTGGGTCGGCGACAGCACCAGGTGCTGACGCACGGACTTGGGCGTGCTGGCCATGGCATCGCCGTAGATCCACGGCCACGGCAGTGGGGACTTTCCGTCCCGGTCGTAGTCGCGCAGGGCGGCGTATGTCTGGCGGCGCAGTTCCCGGTTCCGGCCGGACGGATCGGCGAGCCTCTTCCGCATGGCAGGCGAGAGGAAGAAGTGGGGGCCGTTCCAGCCGAACTGTGCCGCGAATCCCTGGTTGACCCACTGCAGATCGCAGAACCGGCGGAGGATCGGCTCGATGTGATCGGTGAACGAGATCTTCTGCGGGCGGGTCAGCGAACCGGCCTGGACGAAGACGTCGAAGAGCAGGTCGTGGAGGGTACGTATGGACTTCACGCCGGGGGCGTAGTGCGGAGGCCCGACCACGACCCAGGCCGGGGCGGCGGTCAGATCCTTGCCGTCGATACGGACCGTTGCCGTCACCGGGCCGTCGGACACGTCGTCGTACCAGGTGTTGTTGTTGGCGACCCCGGTGATCGGCTGGTTATCGTAGGAGGCGGAGTTTCCCCGGCCACCGAGCACCAGCAGGCGGCCGTCGGAACGGGTGGAGATCTCGCCGAGGTACACCGCCTTGCCCATGATCTTGCCGGTGTCGAACTTCTGCGTCTCGGTCTTCGAGCCGCGGACGGTGCGGCTTCCGGGGTCGTTGACCAGCTTCTTCCTCTCGGCGCCCACGACGTCGGCGTTGCGCAGAGCGTATTGCTCTGCCGCGAGCGTCTGGCCCTCGGGTATGTCCAGCGCCAGATGGAACTGGTACCAGGCGGCCTTCTTGTTGGCCAGATGCACCGTCCACTGGATCTCGGAGACACCCTCGGCGCCCGGCTTCAGCTCCCTCACCACCTCCCCCGCGGCGTTGTAGCCGTACACACGGAACCGTGCGGCCTGCCTGCGGAGCGCCCCGGAACCGTCCTTGTAGAAGCCGGGGTCCGCTGGTTTCTGGTCCGGTGATTCCGGGCCGATGAAGGGTGCTTCGAGACTGTTGCCGACCCGGGCGACACCGATGGCGGGGTGAATCTTCACCTTCACGATCTGACTGTCCATCGAAGAACCTTCCGTTGGGGGCCGTCGGGATGCGGTCTCGAACGTAAGACGTGCAATTCCGCCCGGGGGTCACACTCCGACGGGGCTGATCGACGGCCGATCATCATTGACCTCCTAGCAACAGCTGCCGTGCGCACGCGAGTTCGCCCCGGTCGGAGGTGTGTGGCCGCACCTGAGGAGATCGCCGGCGGAAGTCACCGGACGCGGTCTCGATCAGCTCACCGCGCCGGTGAGGACCCGGCGTGCACGAAAATGCCGTACCGCCCCGCCTCATCGACGGCCTCCTCGCCAAGACCTGCCTCGAGCTTCCGGCCGCCGTGACCTCGGCCATGGAGGTGGACCTGGTCGAGGAGAACGCCCTCGCGCGTCAGGGCGAAAGCCGGCACGGTACGGCGGCGCGCGCGTACCGGAGGCTCGTCCTCCGCGACAAGTCTGAGCTCACCCGTGACGTCCCGCAACAACAACCGCGGGCGAGGTGCGGGAAGGCTCCGGAGCAGGGCTCCACCCGGCGCCAGTCCGTCAACCGCCCTCACCAGCAATCACGGCGAAAGTTCAGAAATGCCGAACAACCGACCACACCCCCGACCACGGTCTCACCCACCCTGACCAACAACGACCGCACACACTCCGAAACTGGCCTTTCAGGTGCCGTCTAAAGCTGCTAATGGGGGGCACCCTGTCGGATCCGATGATGCCGTGAGGCCTGGAACGGCTGTCTTGCGGCCCAAGTCGTCTTCTTCGGCGGTAGGGCTTGATCAAGGGCGACCCCAGTGTTGTCATTCAGTACTCTCCGCACATGATTCATTCGTGCGCGTGACGTTCCAGCGCTGTCCTTGGTAGCAGGCATGATCGGCGGGAAGGCGCCGTCACTGCATCGCTATCCGATGGCCAAGTATCTCTACGGGGCGTATGAGCGTCCCGACAACGCCTTGGTCCTGCTGGCTTCCCGCAAGCACATCAAGATGCTTCGGGTCAACGAGAGCAGTGCCAACGCCCGCAAGGACTACTACCTCTTGGCCAAGGGACAGGCCGCGGCGACCGCCCTGCGAGAGCAGGTTCCGGCCGGTACGGCGAGTAGCTCCGCCCGACGCAGTACCTTCGCGACCTGGCCGACAACGGCAAGGCATTCCCCGTCTGACCGGCTGCCACCGCGCCTGAGGGCCAAGGGGTTCCGGCCCTCAGGCGCGGTGGTCTCCCCCAGGAGGATCGAGCCGACCAGCAGCCTGGTCCTGACCCAGGAACATGAGGGTGTGTCAAAGACGCCGACGGAATAGTCCGACCCGGCCCCTGCGATCACGACGGAGGTGCCGTCCCAGCCTCGATCCACTCCAGCACCCGCTCGATTGCGCGCTCGTGCGCGGCCACGATTACCCGCCGGGTCTCCTCATCCCCCAGCGCCCACAGCAGGTAGATCGTGGGCTGTGGCCGGAAGACGAAGTCGACGCCCGTGACCGTCACTCGGCGACCGAGGGCGTCGGCCTTGAACGCCTTCTTCGGGGACGCGCCCTTGGCGAGCAGGTCTGCCTCGATCCGGTCCGCGTACGGGTGCCGGCCCCGCTCGTCGAACAGGTTCCGCAGCTGCGCCTCGGTGACTTCCTCGCCAGGCGACAGTCCGAGCACGGCCAGGCCGCGCCCCATCCATCGTCCGACCGGGACACCGGCTTGCTCCTGGGCCTCGCGCAGCGGCGTGCGGGCCGGGCGCCGGCCGTCACCGACAACGGTCTCGCGCAGGTAGTACCGGTACATCTGACCGGCTCGGATGATCCCGATATCCACTGTCATGCAGACCACGCCACACGGCTTTGACCTGCAAGAAAAGACCGATCAGCGGTACGTCCCGCCAGGCGGGAGCAGCGGAGCAACTTTCTTCGCCGGTGCCGGCCAGGCGGGAAGCGGCCTCAGCTGGCCAGCCAATGTCATCGCTCTCCGGCCAAGAGCAACGGAGCTGGCCAACCAGGGACTTCGGCCATCTGCCGGGCACCCGGGATCCGCAGACTATCTGTGCAGCGTGTGCTTCACAGCCTGGCGATCTACGCCTCCACGCTTCTCTCTCAGAGAGTTCTGCTGCGGATCTGCTGTCCTGTCTCAATGAAGTTAGGCGTCCGCATGACGGTGACCTGCGTGGACTGAGTTGGATGAGACAGGTCGACTCGGTTCGTTGAGACGAAAGGCCGGAGCCGGCCCGTGGGGACTCAGAGGACACCTCAGTGGGGCCTCGCGGACGCGAGGCCCCCCCACCGGGTAAGACCGTGTGGGCGAGCGTGCCCGGGAGGTGACCGCCCTCGAGCAGCCCGTGCGCGTCGGCGACCCGCTCGAAACGGAAACTCACAAGCACCTTGACCCCGCGCCA
>NZ_JBIAVX010000049.1:0-20365 GCF_042894725.1 Streptomyces sp. NPDC001480
TTCGAGCCGGCCGTGCGGTTGTTGGTCGAGCAGGGTTACCGGACCTTCGTCGAGTCCAGCCCGCACGCCGTCGTCGCCGCCGCCGTCCAGGACACCCTCGCCGACGCGGGCGTCACGGACGCCGTGGTCGTCGGCTCGCTACGCCGCGAGGAGGGCGGGCTCGCCCGGTTCCTGCGGTCGGCCGCCGAGGCCTTCACCGGCGGCGCGCCCGTCGACTGGCAGACCGTGCTGCCGTCCGCCGGACAGCCGGTGGGGCTGCCCACGTACGCCTTCCAGCGCGAGCGCTACTGGATCGACGACCCCGGTGCCGCCACGCAGGACGCGGCCGGGCTCGGCCTCGCCTCCGCCGGGCATCCGCTGCTGGGCGCGCTGGTGCGCACCGCCGAGGGCGACCGGCTGCTGCTCACCGGCCGTATCTCACGCCGCAGCCACCCCTGGCTCACCGACCACGCCGTCTCCGGCACCGTCATCGTCCCGGGCGCTGCCTGCGTCGACATGGCCCTGCTGGCCGGTGCCGAGGCGGGATGCGAGCTGTTGCGCGAGCTGACCCTGCACGCTCCGCTCGTCGTACCGGAGTCGGGCGGCGTCGACATTCAGGTGACGGTCGGCGAGCACGACGACGGCGCCCGTACCGTCGACATCCACTCCCGGCCCGCCGAGGGCGCGGGCGGCGATGCCGGGGCTCCGTGGACGCACCACGCCTCCGGCATCCTCGCCGACGAGGCCGTGCCCGCGGTCGGCTTCGCGGAGCAGTGGCCGCCGGCCGGTGCCGAGCCGGTGGACGTCACGGACCACTATCCCGCCCTCGCGGCGCGGGGATACGAGTACGGCCCCGCCTTCCAGGGGCTGCGTGCGGCCTGGCGGCGCGGCGACAGCGAGGTCCTCGCCGAGGTCGCGCTCGACGAGGCCCAGCACGCCGACGCCGCGGCCTTCGGCCTGCACCCCGCCCTCCTCGACGCCGCCCTGCACGCCGCCGGACTGCTCGACGGCGCGGGCGAGACCCGGCTGCGGCTGCCGTTCTCCTGGTCGGGAGTCGGCCTGCACGCCGTGGGTGCCACCGCGCTGCGGGTGCGCATCACCCGCACCGGCCCCGAGGCGTACACCGTGGAACTCGCCGACGCCGGCGGACCGGTGGGCATCGTCGAGGAGCTGGCGCTGCGCGCCGTGGACCCGGCGGCGTTGCAGGCCGCCGACAGCGGTGACGACGCGCTGTTCCGCGTCGACTGGACCCTCCTCGACGCGGAACAGCCGACGGCCCCGGCCGCCCCCTGGGCCGTGCTCGCCACCGACGGCTCCGACGCCGACGCCCTGGCCCGCGGTCTCGCGCTCGGCGGTGCCGACGTCACCGTCGCCGCGGACCTGGCCGAGGCGGCCGGCGCGGCCGCGGTCTGGGCCGACGTGCGCGAGGCGGACACCGTCCGGCCCGACGCGGACGCCGCCCGAGCCGCCGTCGGCCGGGTCCTGGAACACGTACGGGACTGGCTGGGCGACGAACGGTTCACCGACTCCCGGCTGGTGGTGCTCACCCGCCGTGCCGTCGCCACGGAGACCGGTGGCGAGCGGCCCGACCCGGCCGCCGCCGCCGTCTGGGGCCTGATCCGCTCGGCCCAGTCGGAGAACCCCGGCCGCTTCGTGCTCGTCGACCTCGACGACACCGAGGACTCGCTGCGCGCCCTGCCCGCCGCCCTCGCCTCCGGCGAGCCCCAACTGGCCCTGCGCGGCGGCGACATCCGCGCGCCGAGGCTGGCCCGGGCCGCGCAGAACGCCGGACTGCCCGCACCGGGGACACCGTGGCGGCTGGACTTCGCCGGCAAGCAGACACTCGCCGGTATCGAGCTGATCGACTGCCCGGAGGCGACGCAGCCGCTCGCTCCCGGCGAGATCCGTATCGCCATGCGCGCCGCCGGTGTCAACTTCCGTGACGTCCTCATGGCGCTCGGCATGGTGCCGAGCACCGCCGGACTGCCCGGCGGCGAAGGCGCCGGCGTGGTCCTGGAGGTCGGCGAGGGTGTCACCGGCCTGGCGCCCGGCGACCGGGTGATGGGCCTGTTCAAGGGCGGCACCGGACCGGTGACCGTCTCCGACCACCGGATGGCCGCCCGCATCCCGGCCGGCCTCACGTTCGCCCAGGCGGCGGCGATCCCCGTGGTCTACCTCACCGCCTACTACGGTCTCGTCGACCTCGGCCGCGTCCAGCCCGGCGAGTCCCTCCTCGTGCACGCCGCCGCCGGCGGCGTCGGCATCGCCGCCGTGCAACTGGCCCGGCACTGGGGGCTCGACCTGTACGGCACCGCCAGCGAGGGCAAGTGGCATCAGCTGCGCGCCATGGGGCTGCCCGAGGAGCGCATCGCCTCCTCCCGAACACTGGACTTCGAGGAGAAGTTCCGCTCGGTCAGCGACGGGCGGGGCGTCGATGTCGTCCTCAACTGCCTCGCCAACGAGTTCGTGGACGCCTCCCTGCGGCTGCTGCCCGACGGCGGCCGGTTCATCGAGATGGGCAAGACCGACATCCGGGACGCCGAGGCCACCGCGTCCGCGCACCCACGGGACATCTGGTACCGGGCGTTCGACCTCGGCGAGGCCGGGCCCGACCGGATCAAGGAGATGCTGGAGGAGATCTCCGCGCTGTACGAGCAGGGCGTGCTCGAGCCGCTGCCCGTGGCCGCCTGGGACATCCGGCGCGCCCCGGACGCGTACCGCTACCTGAGCCAGGCCCGCAACGTCGGCAAGGTCGTCCTCACCCTGCCCGCCCCGCTCGACCCGGAGGGCACCGCCCTGATCACCGGCGGACTCGGCACGGTCGGCGCGCTGGTCGCCCGCCGCCTGGTCACCGAGCACGGCATACGGCACCTGGTGCTCACCAGCCGGCGCGGTCCCGAGACCCCGGGCGCCGGGGAACTCGTCCGCGAACTGACCGGGCTGGGCGCCGAGGTGACGGTCGCTGCCTGCGACACCGCCGACGCCGGGCAGCTGGAGCGGGTCCTCGCGGACGTACCGCGCCGGCATCCGCTGACCGCGGTGGTGCACGCGGCCGGCGTCCTCGACGACGCGGTGGTCGGCTCGCTGACCGAGCGGCACGTCGAGCGGGTCTTCCGGCCCAAGGCCGACGCGGCGGTCAACCTGCACGAGCTCACCCGGGACCTGGACCTGGCCGCCTTCGTGATGTTCTCCTCCCTGGCCGGCGTCCTCGGCGGCGCCGGACAGGGCAACTACGCGGCGGCCAACGCCTTCCTGGACGCCCTGGCCCACGACCGCCGTGCCGCCGGGCTGCCCGCGCAGTCCCTGGCGTGGGGGCTGTGGGCCGAGCGCAGCGGCATGACCGGGCACCTCAGCGACGGCGACCTGCAACGCATGCGGCGCGGCGGGCTCAGGCCGCTGGAGTCCGAGGAGGGGCTGCGGCTCTTCGACCGTGCCCTCTCCTCCGCCGAGACGGTGCTGGTGCCCACCCCCGTCGACGTCCAGGCCCTGTCGGCGCAGGCCGCGCAGGGCACCCTCCCGGCGATGCTGGCCGGCCTGGCGCGGCGTGCTCCGGTGCGTCGCCGGGCCGCCGCGGCGGGCGTCCCCGGCGGGGGCGCGGACGGCGCCTCCCAGACCGAGCGGATCGCCCGCATGGGCGAGGCGGAGCGCCGCCAGTTCCTGCTCGAGCTGGTCCGCACCCAGGCGGCCGCCGTGCTCGGCCACGCGCCGGGCGAGGTGGCCGACAGCGACAGCCCGTTCAAGGAGATCGGCTTCGACTCGCTCACCGGCGTCGAACTGCGCAACCGGCTCACCGCCGCCACCGGCGTCACCCTGCCGGCGACGCTGGTGTTCGACTACCCGACGCCGTCCGTGCTCACCGACGAACTGCTGGACCGCATCGCTCCCGCCCAGGCGGCGCCGGACACCTCCGTGCTGACCGCCCTGGCGGAACTGGAGAACTCGTTGGCCCGGCTGACCCCCGACGACGAGCGGCGGGCCGGCGTCGGCGAGCGGCTGCGCGAACTGCTGCGGACCTGGAACGAAGCGGAGACCGCCGCCGGCTCGGCCGACCTCGACTCGGCGACCGACGACGAACTGTTCGACGTACTGGACAAGGAACTCCGTGGCTAGCGCACGGCCGGAACCCCTCACCGCGGCGGAGGTGCCCTCGCGCACTCCGCCGCCGGTCGGGTTTCCGCGTACCCAGCATCCATCGAAAACCCCCGCTCCAGAGGAGAGTTGACAGCAGTGTCGGCGAACGAGGAAAAGCTGCGCGATTATCTGAAGCGGGCCACCGGCGAACTCCGCGAGGCCCGTGAGCGGCTGGCCGAGGCCGAGGCCAGGGAGCACGAGCCGATCGCGATCGTCTCCATGGCGTGCCGCTTCCCCGGCGACGTCAGCACGCCCGAGGACCTGTGGCGGGTGCTGGAGACCGGCACCGACGCCATCGGGGCCTTCCCCACCAACCGCGGCTGGCCGGACATCGAGGACCTGTACGACCCCGACCCGGCCGCGTCCGGCAAGAGCTATGTGCGCGAGGGTGGGTTCGTCTACGACGCCGACCGCTTCGACGCCGAGTTCTTCGGCATCTCCCCGCGCGAGGCGGCCGCCATGGACCCGCAGCAGCGGCTGCTGCTGGAGGCCTCCTGGGAGGCCTGCGAGCGGGCCGGGGTCGCGCCGTCGGCGCTGGCCGGCACGCTCACCGGCACGTTCTTCGGGGTGATCTCCCAGGACTACGGTCCCCGCCTGTACGAGGGCGCCAAGGGCGTCGAGGGCCACCTGCTCACCGGCACCACCACCTCCGTCGCCTCCGGCCGGGTCGCCTACACCCTCGGCCTGGAGGGGCCCGCCGTCACCGTCGACACCGCCTGCTCCTCCTCCCTGGTCGCCATCCACCTCGCCGCCGCCGCACTGCGCCGCGGCGAATGCGACCTCGCCCTGGCCGGCGGTGCCTCGGTGATGCCGACGGCCGGCGCGTTCGTCGAACTCAGCCGCCAGCAGGCCCTGTCGCCCGGCGGCCGCTGCCGTGCCTTCGCCGAGGGCGCGGACGGCACCGGCTGGGGTGAGGGCGCCGGGGTCCTGATACTGGAGCGGCTCGCCGACGCCCGTCGCAACGGCCACCGCGTGCTCGCGGTCATCCGGGGCAGCGCCACCAACCAGGACGGCGCCAGCAACGGCCTGAGCGCACCCAGCGGACCCGCCCAGCAGCGTGTCGTCCGAGCCGCCCTGCGCAACAGCCGGCTCTCCCTCGACCAGATCGACGCCGTCGAGACGCACGGCACCGGCACCAAGCTCGGCGACCCGCTGGAGGCCCAGGCCCTCCTCGCCACCTACGGCAGCGACCGCTCGCCCGAACGCCCGCTGTGGATCGGCTCGCTGAAGTCGAACATCGGGCACACCCAGGCCGCCGCGGGAGTCGCCTCCGTCATCAAGATGGTGCTCTCCCTGCAGGCCGGCCTGCTCCCCAAGACCCTGCACGTCGACCAGCCCTCCTCCTACGTCGACTGGTCGCCCGGCACGGTGCTGCCGCTGACCGAACACGTGCCGTGGCCGGCCGGCGAACGGACCCGGCGTGCCGGGGTGTCCGCGTTCGGCATCAGCGGCACCAACGCCCACCTCATCCTGGAGGAGGCGCCCGCCGACACCCCGGCCGAGGGCACCCCGGATGCCCCCGCCGCCGAGGGACCCGCGCTCGTACCGCTGTCGGGCGGCAGCGAGGCGGCGCTGCGGGCCCAGGCCAAGCGGCTGCGTGAGCGGATCGCCGGTGACCCGGCGGCCACGCCGGCCGACATCGGCTACTCCACCGCCACCACCCGCTCCGCGCTCGCCCACCGCGCCGCGTTCGTCGCCGCCGACCGTGCCGCGCTGCTGGAGAACCTCGACGCCGTCGCCGCCGGCCTGCCCCTGCCGCTGCTGGCCCAGGGCACGGCGGGCGGCGACCGCAAACCGGTGTTCGTCTTCCCCGGCCAGGGCTCGCAGTGGGCGGCCATGGGCCAGGAACTGCTGCGCACCTCCGAGGTGTTCCGCGGCACGGCCGAGCGGTGCGCCGAGGCGCTCGCCCCCTACCTGGACTGGTCCGTGCTCGACGTACTGCGCGAACGGGAGGGAGCCCCCTCCCTGGACCGCGTGGACGTCGTCCAGCCGGTGCTGTTCACGATGATGGTGTCGCTGGCCGAACTGTGGCGCTCCCACGGCGTCCAGCCGGCCGCGGTCGTCGGCCACTCCCAGGGCGAGGTGGCCGCCGCGTACGTGGCCGGCGCCCTGTCCCTTGAGGACGCGGCCAAGGTGATCGCGGTGCGCAGCGCCCAGTGGTCCCGGCTCGCCGGCCACGGCGGCATGCTGTCCGTGATGGCGCCGCTCGGCACCGTCACCGAACACCTGGGCGCCTACGAAGGGGTGCTGTCGGTGGCCGCGGTCAACGGCCCCGCGTCCGTCACGGTCTCCGGCCGGCCCGAGGCACTCGCCGAACTCGCCGCGCGGCTGACCGAGGCCGGCGTCCGCAACCGCGCCGTGCCCGGCGTCGACTGCGCCGGCCACTCCGCGCAGGTCGACGCCCTGCGCGAGGACATGATCGCCGCGCTCGGCACCGTCTCGCCGCGCGCCTCGTCGATCCCGTTCATCTCCACCGTCACCGGCGACGCCCTCGACACCACCGGACTCGACGTCGGCTACTGGTACCGCAACATGCGGGAACCGGTCGACTTCCAGCAGGCCGTGCACACCCTGCTGGCCCGGGGCCACCAGACGTTCGTCGAGATCAGCCCGCACCCGGTGCTCGGCTCCGCACTCCAGGACACCGCCGACGACACCGGCCGCGAGGCCGTCGCCATCGGCACCCTGCGCCGCGGGGAAGGCGGCCCGGAGCGCGTCCTGTTCGCCCTGGGCGAGGCCCATGTCCGGGGCCTGGACGTCGACTTCGAGGCGGTGTTCGCCGGATCCGGGGCGCGCCGCGTCGCCCTGCCCACGTACGCCTTCCAGCGCCGGCATCACTGGACCGCACCCACCGCCACCGTGCCCGACCAGGAGCGGCAGGAGCGGCACACGGACCCCGACGAGGAGGCCTTCTGGCAGATCGTCGAGCAGGAGGACGTCACCGGGCTCGGCGCGCTCGTCGGCCTCACGGAGGAACAGCGGTCCGCGCTGGACGGCGCCCTGCCCGCCCTCGCGGCCTGGCGGCGGCGTCGCAACTCCCTGTCCCGTATCAGCTCCTGGCGCTACCGCACCGAATGGCAGCCCGTCTCCGCCCCGCCCGACGCGGCCCTGTCCGGCACCTGGCTGCTCGTCGTGCCGCAGGGCCACGAGGAGGACGCCCTCGTCGAAGGGGCGCGGCGCGCCCTGACGGCGCACGGTGCCCGGCCCGTGCCGGTCGTGGTCGACGCGGCCACCGCCGACCGCGCCGCCTTCGCCGAGCGGCTGGCCGACGCCGTACGACGCGAGCTCGACGGGGACCCGGGACGGGTCGCGGGCGTGGTGTCCGCGCTCGCCGCCGACGAGCGGCCGCACGCCGTCCAGCCGGCGCTGTCCGCCGCCCTGGCCGGCACCTCGGCACTGCTGACCGCCCTGGCCGGCGCCGGCGTCACCGCCCGGCTGTGGTGCCTGACCCGCGGGGCCGTCCCCGCGGGCGGCGCCGACCGGCTGACCAGCCCCGTCCAGGCCCAGGTGTGGGGACTGGGCCGGGCCGCCGCCCTGGAGTACCCGCGGCTGTGGGGCGGGCTCGTCGACCTCGGCGACCCGCTCGACGAGCGCGAGCAGCGTCTGCTCGGCCCGTTCCTGTCCGACACCGGCTCCGGCGCGGAGGACCAGGTCGCGCTGCGCGCCGCCGGCGCCTACGCCCGCCGCCTGGTGCGGGCCCCGCTCGACGGCGACGAGCAGCCCTGGACACCGCGCGGCACCGTCCTGATCACCGGCGGCACCGGTGCCCTGGCCGGCCATGTGGCGCGCTGGCTGGCCCGCTCCGGCGCGCAGCGGCTGGTGCTGACCAGCCGACGCGGCATCGACGCGCCCGGCGCCGCGGAACTCCGCGACGAACTGCGCGCGCTGGGCCCGGAGGTCACCGTCGCCGCCTGCGACATCGCCGACCGGGACGCCGTGGCGGCGCTCGTCGCGGAGATCACCGCCGACGGCGAACCGCTGCGCGCCGTCGTCCACACCGCGGGCGTCGGCCAGTTCAGCTCCGTCGAGGAGACCGGCCTCGACGACATGGCCGGCATCTGCGCGGCCAAGGTGAGCGGCGCCGACCACCTGGTGGACCTCGTCGACCCCGAACAGCTCGACGCGTTCGTCCTGTTCTCGTCGAACGCCGCCGTGTGGGGCAGTGGCAGCCAGGGCGCGTACGGCGCCGCCAACAGCCATCTCGACGCGCTCGCCGTGCGCTCCCGGGCCGCCGGGCTGCCCGTCACCTCCGTCGCCTGGGGCGCCTGGGGCGGCGGCGGCATGGCCGCCAACGAGGTCATGGAGGAGCACCTGCGCCGCCGCGGACTGCGCGAGATGGACCCCGAACTCGCGGTCCTCGCCCTCGCGCTGGCCGTGGGCCGCCAAGAGAGCGCCGTCGCCGTCACCGACGTGGAGTGGGAGCAGTTCGCGCCCAGCTTCACCGCGGCCCGGCCCAGCCCGCTGCTCGGCTCGCTGCCCGAGGTGCGCGCGGCGCTGGACGACACCGTGGACGACACCGGCGACGACACGGCCGACGGCGCCGCCGGACTGCGCGCCCGACTGGTGGACCTGCCCGTGCCGGACCGGCTGCGCGAACTGCGCGACCTGGTCGCCGTCCAGGCGGCGGCCGCGCTGGGCCACGGCGGTACCGACCGGATCGCCTCCGGCCGGGCATTCAAGGAGCTGGGCTTCGACTCCCTCACGGCGGTCGAGGTGCGCAACCGGCTGCGCAAGGCCACCGGCCTGCCCCTGCCCACCACCCTGGTCTTCGACCACCCCACCCCGCAGGCCGTGGCCGAACTGCTGCACAGCAGCCTCTTCGGCGACGACCACGCGGACGGCGGATCCGGCGCCGACGACGTCGTCGTGCCGCCGCCCGCACCGAGCGGACGCGACAGCGTCACCGAGTCCGAGCTCGACGCCATGGACGCCGAGGACCTCATCGCCCTGGCCCTCGAGGAATCCGGTTCCTGAACCCGGAACCGACGACATTTGGGAGAGTTTGGAGCTCTTGATGGCTGCGACCTCGGAGAAACTCGTTGAAGCGCTGCGCGCCTCCCTGCGTGAGACGGAGCGGCTGCGCCGGGAGAACCACGACCTGGCCGAAGCGGCGCGGGAGCCGATCGCCATCGTCGGCATGAGCTGCCGCTTCCCCGGCGGCGTCCGCGGCCCGGAGGACCTGTGGGACCTGGTGGCCGAAGGCAGGGACGCGGTGACCGCGTTCCCCGCCGACCGCGGCTGGGACCTGGAAGACCTCTACGACCCCGAGGGCGCCCCCGGAAAGAGCTACGCCGACCAGGGCGGGTTCCTGTACGAGGCGGGCGACTTCGACCCCGCCTTCTTCGGGATCTCGCCCCGCGAGGCGGCCGCGATGGACCCCCAGCAGCGACTGGTGATGGAGGCCGCCTGGGAGGCCGTGGAGTACGCCGGCGTCGACCCGGCCCGGCTGCGCGGCACCCGCACCGGTGTCTTCGTGGGCGGCCGGGCACTGGACTACGGGCCGCGCATGCACGAGGTGCCCGAGAGCGTGGGGGGCTATCTGCTGACCGGGGTGGCCCCGGCCGTCATGTCCGGCCGGGTCTCCTACTTCCTGGGCGCCGAGGGGCCCGCCGTCACCGTCGACACCGCCTGCTCGTCCTCGCTGGTCGCGCTGCACCTGGCCTGCCAGTCGCTGCGGCAGGGTGAGTCCACCCTCGCCCTCGCGGGCGGGGTGGCGGTGATGGCCACCCCCGGCGCGTTCACGGAGTTCACCCGCCAGCGCGGGCTGGCCCGGGACGGCCGCTGCAAGTCGTTCTCGGCGGACGCCGACGGCACCGGCTGGGGCGAGGGCGTCAGCATGGTCCTGCTGGAGCGGCTCTCGGACGCCCGGCGCAACGGCCACAAGGTGCTGGCGATCGTGCGGGCCAGTGCCCTCAACCAGGACGGCGCCAGCAACGGCCTGAGTGCCCCCAGCGGGCCCGCCCAGCAACGGGTGATCCGCCAGGCCCTGGCGAGCGCCGGCCTCACCGTCGACCAGGTGGATGTCGTGGAGGCGCACGGCACCGGCACCCGGCTCGGCGACCCGATCGAGGCGCAGGCCATCCTCGCCACCTACGGGCAGCGCAAGGCCAAGGACCGTCCGCTGCTGCTCGGCTCCCTGAAGTCCAACATCGCGCACACCCAGGCCGCGTCCGGTGTCGGCGGCATCATCAAGATGGTCATGGCGCTGCGGCACGGCACCGTGCCCAGGACCCTGCACGCCGAGGAACCCTCCCCGCACGTCGACTGGGAGTCGGGGGCGGTCTCGCTGCTGACGGAGGCGGTGCCGTGGCCGGAGACCGGCGAGCCGCGCCGGGCCGGTGTGTCCTCCTTCGGCATCAGCGGCACCAACGCCCACATCATCGTCGAGGAGGCTCCGCCGGAGCCGGCCGCGGACCCGGACGCGGCGCCGGACACGGCGCGGGACCAGGCGCCGCCCGCCGCCCCGGAACTGCCCGAGGTGCCCTGGCCGGTGTCGGGCCGCGGGGCCCAGGCGCTGCGGGCCCAGGCCGCACGGCTCGGCCGGTTCGCCGCGGAGCACGAGGAGCTGTCCGCCGTCGACGTCGCCGGCGCGCTCGCCACCACCAGGACCGCCTTCGAGCACCGCTCCGTGGTGCTCGGCGCGGACCGCGAGGCGCTGCTGCGCGCCCTGGGCGCGGTGGCCGAGGGCGTCCGGCACCAGGACGTGGTCACCGGCGTCGTACCGGAGGGCGGCACGTCCGTCGCGTTCCTGTTCACCGGGCAGGGCGCGCAACGGCTTGCCATGGGGCGGGAACTGCGCGCGGTCTTCCCCGCCTTCGCCGCCGCCTGGGACGAGGTCTGCGCCGCCCTCGACCCGCTGCTCGAACGCCCCCTCGACGACGTGGTGTCCGCCGAGCCCGGGACACCGGAGGCGGCACTGCTGGATCAGACCCAGTGGACCCAGACCGCCCTGTTCGCCTTCGAGGTCGCCGCCTTCCGGCTCGTGGAGAGCCTGGGCGTGCGTCCCGACTACCTCGTCGGGCACTCCATCGGCGAACTCGCCGTCGCCCACGTGGCCGGCGTGCTGTCGCTGGCCGACGCCGCCGCCCTGGTCGTGGCGCGCGGCAGGCTCATGCAGGAGCTGCCCGAGGGCGGCGCCATGGCCGCCCTGCAGGCCTGTGAGGAGGAGGTGCTGCCACTGCTGGAGGGGCGAGGGGAGCAGGTGTCCGTCGCCGCCCTCAACGGTCCCGCTGCCACGGTGGTCGCCGGGGACGAGGACGAGGTGCTGCGGATCGTCGGACACTTCAAGGAGCAGGGCCGCAGGGCCACCCGGCTGCGGGTCAGCCACGCCTTCCACTCGCCCCGCATGGAGCCGATGCTGGCCGCGTTCCGTTCCGTCGCCGAGGGCCTGACCTACCACCGGCCGCGGATCCCGGTCGTCTCCACCGTCACCGGTACGGCCGTCACGGGCGAGGAACTGGGCTCGCCGGAGTACTGGGTGCGCAACGTGCGCCGGCCCGTGCGGTTCGCGGACGCCGTACGAGCCCTGCGGGAGCGTGGCGTCACCGCCTTCCTGGAGCTCGGCCCGGACGCCGCCCTGACCCCGATGGCCCGCCAGTGCATCGACGCCCCGGCGCAGGAGACCGACGGCGCCACCGACGAGGCCGCGCTGACGGTGGCCACCTGCCGCCGCGACCGCGCCGAGGCACGCACCCTGCTGACCGCCCTCGCCGAACTCCACGTCCGGGGAACCGGCGTCGACTGGGCCCGGCTGTTCGCCGGCCGCACCGCGCGCCGGGTCGACCTGCCCGTCTACGCCTTCCAGCACCAGCGCTACTGGCTGGCCGACACCGCCGCCACGGCGGGCCTGGACACCGCCGGGGTGACGGACGCCGGGCATCCGCTGCTCGGCGCGGCCGTTCCCCTCGCCGACGGCGGGGGCTGGGTGTTCACCGGCGCGTTGTCGCTGCGTACGCACTCCTGGCTCGCCGACCACCACCTGGCGGGCACCGCCGTGGCACCGGGCACCGCCCTGGTGGAACTGATGGCGGCCGTCGGCCGGCACGTGGAGGCGCGCCGCCTGGACGAACTGACCCTGCACGCGCCGCTGGTCATCCCCGAGGGCCCCGGCGTGCAGGTGCAGATCGTGGCGCGGGCGGCGGGCGACGAGGAGACGTACGACACCGAGGTGTTCTCCCGGCCCGCCCCACGCGACGGCGAACCGGCCGTGGCCGACTGGACCCGGCACGCCCAGGGCCGCCTGGTGCGGGCCGCGCGGCCCGCACCAGGCGGCCCGGAGGACTGGGCGGCGGCCTGGCCCCCGCCGGGCGCCGTGCCCGTCGGCATCGACGAGCTGTACGACTCCCTCGACGGCACCGGCTTCGGCTACGGCCCCGCCTTCCAGGGCCTCGAGACGGCCTTCCGGCGCGGGCGGGAACTGTTCGTCCAGGCCCGGCTGCCACACGAACAGGCGGACTCGGCCGACTCCTACGACGTCCATCCCGCCCTCCTGGACGCCACCCTCCAGCCGGTCGGCCTGGGCGCGCTGGCCGACGAGGACGACGACACGGCGGGACGGCGCGGCATGCCGTTCGCCTGGACCGGCGTCACCTGGTCGGCTCCGGCCGGCGCCGAGATCCGCGTCCGCTTCGACGCCGGCGGCTCAGACGGCGTCTCCGTCCGGATCGCCGACCCGGCGGGCACGCTCGTGGCCTCGGTGGACTCCCTCGTGCTGCGGCCGCTGCCCGCCGAACAGCTGGCGGCGCTCGGCTCCTCGCGCACCGACTCGATGTTCCGTCTCCAGTGGCCCGCGGCTCCCGAGCCCGGCCCCGAAGCCGAACAGCAGTCCGCGGTGGGCTGGTGGGCCCTGCTGGGCGAGCACGACACCGCCGACTGGACGGACGGCACGTGCGAGGTCACCGTCCACCGTGACGCCACGGCCCTGCTCGCCGCGCTGGACGAGCAGGATGCCGCCCCCGACGTGCTGGTGGTCCCCGCTGCCGGGGCGGACCGGCCCGGCAGCGGCATACCCGAGGCGCTCGGCGCCGTGCTGGAGGTGTGCCGCACCGTGCTGGCCGACTCCCGGCTCGCGGACACCAGGCTGCTCGTCGTGACCCGCGACGGCGTCCTCGCCGCACCCGGCGAGGACGCCCCCGACCTCGCCCAGGCCGCCGTATGGGGCCTGCTGCGCTCGGCCCAGACCGAGTACCCCGACCGGATCGTGCTCCTCGACCTCCCGTCGGGGCACGCTCCGAGCCGCCATCTGGCGACCTCCGCCCTGCTCCGCGGGGAACCCCAACTGGCGGTCCGTGAGGGCCGGTTCGTCGTGCCACGGCTGGAGCGTGCCGCCCCCGCCGAGGACCGGCGCGGCGGGTCCTTCACCCCGGACGGCACCGTCCTGGTCACCGGTGGCACCGGAGCCCTCGGCTCACTGGTCGCCCGGCACCTCGTCACCGAGCACGGCGTGCGCAGCCTGGTCCTGGCGGGCCGGCGCGGCCCGGCCGCCGAGGGTGCCGAGGCACTGCGGGCCGAACTGGAGGGCCTCGGCGCCACCGTCACCCTCGCCGCCTGCGACGTGGCGGACCGGGAGCGGCTCGCCGAGCTGCTCGGCGCGATCCCCGCGGAACGGCCGCTGGCCGCCGTGGTGCACACGGCCGGCACGGTCGACGACGGCGCGCTGACCTCCCTCACCCCCGAGCGGGTCGCCGCTGTACTGCGCGCCAAGGTGGACGGGGCGCTGCACCTGCACGACCTCACCCGGGACCTGGACCTGTCGGCGTTCGTGCTGTTCTCCTCCGCCGCGGGCATCCTCGGCGGCGCCGGCCAGGCCAACTACGCCGCCGCCAACGCCGCCCTCGACGCGCTCGCCCAGCGGCGCGCCGCCGAGGGGCTGCCGGCCGTCTCGCTGGCCTGGGGCTGGTGGGAGCAGGACGGCGGGATGACCGGCCATCTCCAGGAGGCGGACCTGCGCCGCCTCGCGGAGGCCGGGCTGCTGCCGCTGTCCCCCGAGGAGGGACTCGCCCTGTTCGACGCGGCCGTGGCCGACGGCGACCCGCTGCTCGTACCGCTGCGCGCCGACCTGGCGCGGCTGCGTGCCCGGGCCCGTACCACGCCGCCGCCGGCGCTGCTGCGCGCCCTGGTCCCCGCCCCGGCGCGCCGCACCCCGGAACGCACCGAGGCGGACACCGGCGAGCTGCGCGCCCGCCTGGCCACGCTGCCGGAGGAGGAGCGGGAGGCTGAGCTGACCGCGCTGGTCGCCCGGACCGTGGCCGGTATCCTCGGCCATGAGTCCGCCGCCGCCGTGGAGATCTCCCGCGGCTTCCTGGAACTGGGCCTGGACTCGCTCGGCGCGATGGAGCTGCGCAACCAGCTCGGCGCCGCGACGGGCCTGCGCCTGTCGGCGACCCTCGCCTTCGACCACCCCAGCCCGGCGGCCGTCATCGCCCACCTCGCCGCCGAAATCGCCCCCGACGAGCAGGGCGCGGTCGGCGCCGTCAAGGAGCGGATCGAGCAACTCGCCACCGACCTCGAGGGCATCCGCCCCGGCGAGGACGAGCGCCGCGCGATCGTCGCCAGGCTGCGCGCCCTGGCCGCCGCCTGGGACCGGCCGGTCGGAGCGGACGACGACGAGGAGGGCGCCGCGCGGCGCGACCTGACCGAGGCCAGCGCGGACGAGCTGTTCGACCTGCTGGACGAGGAACTGGGGGCCCGGTGACGGCACGTCCACCCCACCACACGCGCACCGACCGACGTGCCGGGGCCGTGCGGCCCTCGGCCACCACACCCACGGGGACGGGAACACGCCATGGCTGACGACGAGAAACTGCTGGACTACCTCAGGCGGGCGACGGCCGATCTGCGCGAAGCCCGCCGCCGCATCCACGAACTGGAGGAGAAGGACCACGAGCCCATCGCCATCGTCGGCATGGCCTGCGCCTACCCGGGCGGGGTGCGCTCACCCGAGGACCTGTGGAACCTGGTCGCCGACGGCGTCGACGCCGTCGGCCGGTTCCCCGACAACCGCGGCTGGGATCTCGACGCCCTCTACGACCCCGACCCGGACACCGTCGGGACCTGCTACTCCGACCAGGGCGGATTCCTCTACGACGCGGGCGACTTCGACGCCGGCCTGTTCGGCGTCACCCCGCGCGAGGCGCTCGCCATCGACCCGCAGCAGCGGCTGCTGCTGGAGTCCTCCTGGAAGGCCTTCGAGAGCGCCGGTCTGGACCCGCGTTCGCTGCGCGGCAGCCGCGCGGGCGTCTTCCTCGGCGTCATGTACAACGACTACGGCTCCCGGCTGCGGCCCGCCCCCGACGGCTTCGAGGGCTACCTCGGCAACGGCAGCGCGCCCAGCGTGGCCTCGGGCCGGCTGTCGTACACCTTCGGCCTCGAGGGGCCCGCGGTCACCGTGGACACCGCCTGCTCGTCCTCGCTGGTCGCGCTGCACCTGGCCGCCCGGGCACTGCGGGCCGGCGAGTGCACCCTGGCACTGGCCGGGGGAGTGACGGTGATGTCGACCCCGGGGCCGTTCATCGAGTTCGCCCGGCAGCGGGGGCTGGCCCCCGACGGCCGCTGCAAGTCGTTCTCGGCGGACGCCGACGGCACCGGCTGGGGCGAGGGCGTCGGCGTGCTGGTGCTGGAGCGGCTGTCCGACGCGCAGCGCAGCGGGCATCGCGTGCTGGCCCTGGTCCGCGGCACCGCCGTCAACCAGGACGGCGCCAGCAGCGGCCTTACCGCGCCCAACGGCACCGCGCAGCAACGCGTCATCCGGCAGGCGCTGGAGGACGCCCGGCTCACCCCCGACGACATCGACGCCGTGGAGGCGCACGGCACCGGCACCACGCTGGGCGACCCCATCGAGGGTCAGGCGCTGCTCGCCGTCTACGGCAAGGGCCGCGAGCCGGAGCGTCCGCTGCGGCTGGGCTCGCTGAAGTCGAACATCGGGCACACCCAGGCGGCGGCGGGCGTCGGCGGCATCATCAAGATGGTGATGGCGATGCGGCACGGCACCCTGCCGCGGACCCTGCACGTGCAGGAGCCCACCCCGCACATCGACTGGGACGCGGGCGGCCTGTCCCTGCTCACCGAGACGGAGCCCTGGCCGGCGGCCGACCGTCCCCGGCGGGCGGGGGTGTCCTCCTTCGGGGTCAGCGGCACCAACGCGCACGTCATCGTGGAGCAGGCACCCGACGCCCCCGCGGCACCGGAGCGGCCCGCCACCGGTCCTCTCGCCTGGACCCTCTCGGGCCGTACACCGGGCGCGCTGCGCGGGCAGGCGGCCCGGCTGGCGGCCCACCTGCGCACCCGTCCTCAGACGGACCTGCCGGACGCGGCCGCCACCCTGGCCTCCGGCCGGGCGCTGCTCGAGCACCGCGCCGTCGTCATCGGCGAGGACCGCGAGCAGCTGCTGGCGGCCCTGGACCGGCTCGCCGACGGCCGGGCCGGCCGGGACACCGTCCAGGGCACGCCGCCCTCCTCCGGCAGCGGCCCGCTGGCCGTGCTCTTCTCCGGCCAGGGGGCGCAGCGGGCGGGCATGGGGCGCGAACTCCACGCGGCGTTCCCGGTGTTCGCCCGGGCGCTGGACGAGGTGTGCGAGCGTTTCGACGCCCAGCTGGACGTGCCGCTGCGCAAGGTGCTGTTCGCCGAGGAGGGCTCCGAGCACGCCGAGCTGCTGGCGCGCACCGAGTACACGCAGGCGGGGCTGTTCGCCGTGGAGACGGCCCTCTACCGCCTGTACGAGAGTTTCGGTGTGAAGCCCGACTTCGTCACCGGCCACTCCGTAGGCGAGCTGACCGCCGCTCATGTGGCCGGGGTGTGGGACCTGGACGACGCGGTCACGCTGGTGGCGGCGCGCGGCCGGCTGATGCAGGCACTGCCCGCCACCGGGGCGATGATCGCCGTGGAGGCGTCCGAGGAGGAGATACGGCCGCACCTGGAGGGCCGGGAGAGCCAGGTGGCCGTCGCCGCCGTCAACGGACCGCGATCCGTGGTGATCTCCGGGGACGCCGAGCCGGCGGAGGAGATCGCCACGGTCTGGCGGGAGCAGGGCAGGCGCACCAAGCGGCTGCGGGTCAGCCACGCCTTCCACTCCCCGCACATGGACGGCATGCTCGAACGGTTCCGCGAGGTCGCCGAGAGCCTGACCTACCGTCGGCCCCGGATCCCGATCGTGTCCAACCTGACCGGCGAGCCGGCCGGCGAGGACGAGATCCGCTCGCCCGAGTACTGGGTCAGGCACGTACGCGGTTCGGTGCGCTTCGAGCACTGCGTACGCACCCTGCGGGAGCAGAAAGTGGACGTCTTCCTCGAAGTCGGCCCGGACAGTGTGCTGGCCCCCATGGCGGGGGAGACGCTCGCTTCGGCGCCGGGCACCGCTCCCCGGGTCGTCGCGACCCTGCGCCGGGACCGTCCCGAGCCGGCCGCGCTGTTCACGGCCCTGGCCGAACTGCACGTCCGGGGCGCCGGCGTGCGGTGGCAGGCGGCCCTCGAGGGCTTGCCGACCACCCCGGTGGAGCTGCCGACCTACGCCTTCCAGCGGCGTACGTACTGGCTGGAGGAGGTCGCCCCGGTGTCCCTCCGGGGGGACGCGCGGGCCACCGTGTCCGCGCAGGCCGAGCCGGAGGACGACCCGGCACAGGGGGCCGCCGGTGCGCTCGGCGACATCGCGGGCCTGCCCGCCGAGGAACGCCGAGCCGCCCTGCTGACCGCCGTCCTGGACGCCGCCGCCCAGGTCATGGGGCACGACTCGACCGACGAGGTCGACCCGGACGCCGAGGTCCTGGAGTTGGGGTTCACCTCGCTGATGGCGGTCGAACTGCGCAACCTGCTCACCGACGCCACCGGTCTGGAACTGCCGCCCGCGCTGGTCTACGACCACCCGACCTTCGCGGCGATCGCGGAATACCTGGAGGAGACACTGCGAGAGCAGCCGCAGGAAGCCCTCGCGGTCTGACGGAATTCCGTGGAGACTCCACCGAAAATGACCGGCACTTGGAAAAATTATAAGGGCGAATGGACATCGGAAAGGAGAGCTCATGGGTTACGGAAGTGCGAATGCCGCAGCGGTGCTCGGCCGGGTCCGGCTCGAGGGAGGCCCGAGGGACCTCTCGGGAGCGGTGGACCTGGACGACATGGACATGGTCCTCTCCTCCCCGGAGAAGATAAAGATCCGCTACCTCGGCGGATACGAGCACTACGAGTACGTCGAGGAACTCCCCGGGGACGGCCTGCCGGACGACGGGTCCGGGCCGCTGCTCAGGTGGTCGGGGCGGACGAAGATAGCCGAATGACACTCGGCTCCGACACGAGAGACAACTGAATGGCACTCGGCGTCCGCGGCGAATAAGGGATATACGCCGCGGACGTGATCCGCTCTCGTCTCCACCTCGATGACCGGCTACTAGCATCGTCGCCAGCCGTCCGAAAAAACGGGAGAGCGCGAGATGACGGACACTGAAGTGCTGATCGCGGGCGCCGGACCGACCGGTCTGATGCTCGCGTGCGAATTACGCCTGGCGGGTGTCGAGGTGGAGGTCGTCGACCGGCTCCCTGAACGCTCGGGCGAGTCACGGGCGGGCGGTCTGCACGCCCGCACCATGGAGGTGCTGGACCAACGAGGCGTCCTGGAGCGCTTCCGGGCGCGGGGCCGGCACAGTCCGCTGGGCCACTTCTCCGGGCTGTGGCTGCAGTTCGACAAACTGGCCAGCGAGTACCCCGAGCCGCTGGTGATCCTGCAGAGCACGACCGAGCAGCTCCTGGAGGAATGGGCGGCGGAACTCGGCGTCCGGGTGCGCTGGTCGGCCGGGGTGACGGCGGTCCGTCAGGACGCGGACGGCGTCGAGGCCGACCTGCACGCCCCGGACGGCACCCGCTCCGACCCGGCCACCCTGCGCGCCCGCTACCTGGTGGGCTGTGACGGCGGACGCTCCGCGGTCCGCAGACTCGCCGGCATCGACTTCCCCGGCACCCCGCCGACCCTGACCGCGATGATCGGTGACGTCGAACTCGCCGACCCGCCGTCCGAGTCGCTCGTGGGCCAGCGCCGCCCGCTCGGTGACTTCACCGTGTTCAACTTCGAACCCGGCTGGTACCGCGTCCTGACCACCGAGTACGACCGGGTGACCGACCGGAGCGAGCCGGTGACGCTGGAGGCGCTGCGGGAGACCCTGACCCGGATCGCGGGAACCGACTTCGGCATGCGCAACCCCCGCTGGCTGTCCCGGTTCGCCGACGCCGCACGCCTCGCCGAACGCTACCGCCGGGGCCGGGTGCTGCTGGCCGGAGACGCCGCCCACGTCCACTACCCGGCCGGCGGCCAGGGCCTGAACATGGGCGTGCAGGATGCGGTCAACCTCGGCTGGAAGCTCGCCGCGGTCGTGCGCGGCCGGATGCCCGAGGAGTTCCTGGACACCTACCACGACGAGCGCCACCCCGTGGCTGCACGCGTGCTGCACAACACCCGGGCGCAGGCCGCCCTGGGCCGCCCCGGCCCGGCCACCGACGCGCTGCGGGAGGTGTTCGGCACGCTGATCGGCTTCGGGGAGGTCAACCAGTACCTGAGCACCATGATCACCGCCCTGGACCTGCGCTACCCGACCCCGGACGACCACCCCCTGGCCGGCCGCCGGGTCCCGAACGCGGACCTCAAGGACCAGGACGGCGACACCCGCATCCGCAGCCTGCTGCACCGGGGCCGGCCCGTCCTGCTCGAACTGCGCGGCGCCCAGGGCCTGGACGGGACGGCCGCCGCATGGGCGGACCGGGTCGACCATGTCGCGGCCGACTGCGCCGACGAGACATGGGAGGTGCCGGCCGTCGGCCCGGTCCCCGTGCCCGCCGCGCTGCTGCTGCGTCCCGACGGGCACATCGCCTGGGTGGCCTCCGCCGGTACCGTTCCGGACACCGACGCCCTGCGCACGGCGCTCACCGAATGGTTCGGGCCGCCCGCGACCGCCGCCCCGGCGCGTGGCTGAGGCGGTCAGCCCGACTGGGCGTAACCGTCGAGGAACGTCCCGATCCGGGTGATCGCCTCGGCCAGGTCCTGGGTCTGGGGCAGCGAGACGACGCGGAAGTGGTCGTGCTCGGGCCAGTTGAAGCCGGTCCCGTGCACGACCATGATCTTCTCCTGGCGGAGCAGGTCGAGAACCATCTGCTGATCGTCCTTGATCGGGAACACCTTGGGGTCCAGCCGCGGGAAGAGGTACAGCGCCCCCTTCGGCCGTACGCACGTCACGCCCGGGATCTGGGTGAGCAGGTCGTAGGCGGTGTCCACCTGCTC
>NZ_JBIAVX010000050.1:0-18022 GCF_042894725.1 Streptomyces sp. NPDC001480
GCCCCAACGAATACGAACGCCGACACCACACCGCTAAACTCACGCTCGCCGCGTGATCAATAACCGCGTGCCCACCATCACGGGGGAAGGCCCACCTGTGGGAGGCGGAGGAAGACCGGACCGCCGACATGATGGAGGCCGCGCTGAACGATGTGCCCTGAGAGTGCTCTCTGAGGGGCGGCAGGCCCCGAGTCCCCTGGTCACGGTTTTGGCCTTGCACCCTGTGCGGGGCCCCTCCGCGCATCATCTGCGGAGAGCGTCAAGTTGCGTCGCGGACCAGGCAAAATGCCGTTTGTTGGTTTTGGTTGCCGTTCAACCTGCGTGAGGCCGTTGTGCCCTCCGGATGGGGATGGGTTCTGTCGCGGGCCGTCACCACACAGGCCCCGCCCTGATTCGGCACATCCATGGCGGGCGGCAACGCATTGCTTTGGATGAGGAGTTGGTCGACAGCCCGTCTCCGTCTAGTGGCCCGTTCCTTCATGCACGCCGACGGACGGATCGTGGCGGAGACCGGGAAGCCGATTCCGGAAGTGACTGAGGACCTGGGCATCCACCCGGGGACCCTGCGCACCTGGGTGTCGCGAGCTAGGCGCAACGGGTCGTCGTCGGACCGGCCGGCGGCAGAGTCGTCGCCCGGCGGTCGTCTGCGGGAGAGCAAGCGCGCTGAGCTGGAGCGGCTGCAGGCCGAGGCCAGGTGAAGGACAAGCGCATCCGCGAGCGGCACGCCCGACCCGCGGCCTCGGATGGCGACGGGCCAGGGCCGGTGGCAATCTGGACAACACCACCCTTCGTGTTCGCAGGAGGTGGAGCATCCGTGCAAAGCCACACGTCGCGCACCGGAAAGCTTCTAAGCACTGCCGCCGCTGCCGCCCTGTTGGCCATCCCCTTCCCTGTCGTGGCGGCCCCGCCCGCGGCGGCCGTGGCTTGCGACTCGGCCGCCGCCAACCGGGCCCCGACCGCTGGGACGGCCGCCCAGGCGAGGGATTCCGTGATGTGCCTGATCAACGCGCAGCGCACGCAGCGCGGGCTGCCTTCCCTCACTATTAACCAGGCCTTGACGAACGCAGCCCAGCAGCATGCTGTCGCGGCCGTCCAGCTGAAGTGGTGGGGACCGGGCCAGGACCCGCACCGCAACCCCCAGACCGGCTCGACACCGCAGAGCCGCATCCAGGCGGCCGGATACTGTCCCAACCCCCGCTCGTGGGAGTTCAGCGAGATCACGTACACCGGGTGGGGAGGATCGGGAACTCCGCAGGCCGCCGTCAACTGGTGGATGAACAGCCCCGGCCACCGCGCCATCATCCTCAAGCCCCCCCTGAGCGATATGGGCCCGTGGGCCCAGCCCGGCTCGGCGGACCGGGCCGGGGCCTCGTCGCCCAGCGCCGGCACCTACGTCGTGACGTTCGGACGCTGTCAGCGGTGAATCCCCCATCGGCTGTCGGCGACGAGGCGTTCGTCCGCTTGCGAGCGTCGTACGGACCCGGCACGACCGAGGGCGCCTTCCATCGCAGCAACGTCCTCGTGCACGTTCGCTACGCCGTCGCTACGCCCGCACCGACACCGAGACCGCGAACAGCCCGGACGGGGCCGTCGAGGCTGCCACAGAGGCTGCCTCCCGCGCCTCTGGACGAGAGAGCCCGCAGTCTTCGGGTGCATGGACCGAGGGTCTCGATGGTCGGTCTGTGACGACAGACCTGGAGACTCGCCAGCCATTTTGGTTCACGGACCGCGACGGCCAGTCATGGACCCGCGACAACGATTCTGGCAATCTTTGGCAGGACGACAACGGCGACGCGCCAGGATGGATGAACGTCGAATCGGTGTTCAAGGGATTGCCCGTAAATAAGCCCGTCGTAGTGTGTGGCGCCAGCGGCAGCTAGCAGCCCATCTCTTTCCGTGCTGTTCACGAAGGGAGACATCGTCCCCGATCCCCTCACGCGGAGCGGGCCGTCCATTGCGATACGTGCCCGCCGCCACGAAGGCATCGAGGCGATCATTCAGGTGGGAGCGGATCTGGCCCCCGCCCGCGTCGGGCCCGTGGGGACATCGGCCGCCCTTTACCAACGCGGCCCACAAGGGTGGCTTCACCCTTTGCCTCACCGGGCACACGGCCAGTGAGACCCACGGAGGTACCGAGATGAGCGCCGGAGAACGGGCCAAGGCAAAGGCCGAACAGATCGTCGGAAAGACCGTGCGGACGGCGGCCCACGCGATGCACAAGGAAACCCTCGCGGCGAAAGGCGCCGCTCTCGAAGCACGAGGCAAGATGCGGGGCACGAAGGAACAGACCAAGGGCTCCTTCAAACGCTGAGCGCGCTGCCGGAGGCTTGAACCTGCCCTGCGGCCGCCAGGCGGCCCCACAGCAGGTCGGCCAGGCTGTCGCTGCGGAGGTGGTTCACATGATCGAACCCAGCGGGCAGCACGAGGGTGCACATGGGCGCCCACGTCGAAGCCCGGTAGCTTGTTTGGAAGATCGCGTACCTGGATCTGGGCTGACCGGCCGAAAGGCTGACCTCGGCGTTTCCGGGGCGTTGGCTGACGTTCCCCGTGGGTCCCCGCTCGTCACCGCCCGATCGGGCACGCAGGGGGCACGTGTGGCTTCTCTCTGCTCTACCTGGATCGCCAAGGCGTAGTCATCGGCCTGGCTGCCGTTGGGTAATTTCCTGCAGCAGCCAACCATTGCCGTCAGGGTCGCTGAAGGACGCATAGGAGGCATAAGAGGTTCGGTCGGGGTTAGGGCCGGCCAGCCGCTCCTGGCCGATACCGTCGTGGACGGCATCTCCGCCCTCGTGGCCGTGGTGGAGAAGCCCTCCGGCGTCGTGAAACACCTCGCTCACTTTAATGCCGCGTCCGACGAGTTCCGAGCGTGCCTGCTCGACGTCCGGGACGATGAGGTATAGGCCCTGGACTGAGCCCGGCGCGGTGGCGATGAGCCGGGTGGCGTGAAATGCACCAACCGGTAGTCGCCGCTGAACGTGTTGTCGACGTCCAAGCGGAATCCCAGGGTCTCGTAAAAGCTCTTGGCCCTGTCGACGTCAGAAACCGGCAGCACTATCACCTCGAGCTTTAGGTCCATACCCCTCACCTCTTGATCGGATCCCGGGAGAATGACATATCAATTGAGTAGGTGCGACCTGAGACCCGGTGCGGGCAGAGGGAAACCTGGGAAGACGGCTGACGTACTCCCTGCCAGTGTCCCGCGCGCGTAACTGTTGTGCATCTGGGATACCGCTTCGTCCCGTGTACAGGCCGGACTTAAGCGCCTGACCGGGGGCGTTGCTGTCCCACCGGCCAGTAAGTCCCAGTGAACCGCGCTTACAGCGCTGATGCTCCGGTCGCCTTGTCACCCTGTTCAAAAAGGTTGAAAGCGGCCCTATGTCGGACCGTGTGCAGTCGGGTAGCCAATCAATCTACCACTCCCGGCGGATAGGCCTGCAGTGTGCCTCGAAGAGGTGGAGTCTATTATCGGGTAGGTAAAGACTTTGGGGCGCAAGAAAGGCAAGGCGTCATGCACTGCTTTGACTGCATTCTGGAGAGTCGAGCTGGGCTCACCGTACCCAGCCCGGCTGTTGCTGCCGGTGTATGTGCTCGCTGCGGAGCCGGCATCTGTGGCAGGCATGCGCATGTCACGGTAACCCCGCTTTCCGCATCCTCTGGTGGCTCCGAACCAGCACCCGAAGCCAGGCGACTAACTTGCGGTACCTGCTACGAGGCTGAGCGTGCTAGCGCCGGCCAAGCGTAAGCGTTGCACCGCAGTTTGGCCTGCGTCGCTGCTGCGCTCTGCGCGCTAACTTGTCCACGCTGACAAAGTCGACACCCGGGCCTGCACCCCCCAACTCCCATGCCGTACGCCGTCTACTGATCACCGGCCTCGCCGAAAACGTGCGACACCCGTTTTAGGAGTTCGATCCGCGGACGCTCTGATCCACTGCCGCCTGCGCTATCCAGCGCACGCCTGCCCGCTGGACTCCAGGTCTATTCGCCAACGTTTGTCGGCGTACTCCTCTGAGTGCTCCGCCAAGTACAGACAAACGTGCACCGCTTGGTGGTCGGCGTGATGGTCGGCCGTGTGGGGGTCTTGCCGGGGGCTGTCATGATCTCGATCATGGACGAGATCACTAAGGTTCTGAGGCGGGAGTTCGACGCGGAGGAGGAGAGCTTCCTGCTCCGGCTGCGTGGGGATCTGGAGTGGGACCGGGCTGCCTTCACCCGGCTGGAACAGGCGATGCGAGCCACATGCGAGCGATCCCAGACCGACGACAAGCTTGATCGATGGGTCGCCGAAGGGTTCTATGAGGTCGCGACCTGGGTTCCGTCGTGGACGTCACATCCGAACCTCCCCAAGCCGGCGCCCGATGCCTACTTCGAAGACTGCATCGAGCGAATCAGGGATCTTGCCAACTGGTACTTCCGAGGCTGGCACGACTACTCCGAGGGGCATGTCTGGGCTGACCTGTAAAGACTCCGGGGAAGCTTGGTCAGGCCGCACCGTCCCGGTCACGTTCGATGGCGGCGAGCCGATTCTCGAGCCGGTAGCTGGGACCGTTGATGGAGATGACGTCGCAGCGATGGAGAGGGCGGGATCACAGCTCCCTTGGGGAGGATCTCGGCCCGCAGCCCCGCGCCGATCAGCGGCGCGACCTCATCGACCACCCGCCGGTACGGATGCCCGTTGGGAGCCCTTCGTGGCGGCGCGACCGGCGTCTCGCCCGACAGGTACTTGGCGACCGTGCGCCGATTCAGACCTGTCTCCTTCGCGATCTCCCGCAGGCTTATTGCACCGGACTCGTACAGGCCGCGAAAACGCCTCAGCTCCAACCAGCGCGGATCCAAGACCACCGTCGCCGTCCACCGAACTTGAACAGGACGACTGAAGACTCGCGCGACACCAATCTCACCGCATCAAGAATGGTGCACTTTCATCCGTACGCAGTGGTGCACGTTCACTTGTACGCCGACAACGTTGATGTCAGCGATGGATGTCAGCAGGCCGCGCTGCATCAGGGCTGGGGTCCGGCACTTTCACGGTCCCGGCGAACAGGTCGACGTCGGACAGGACGAGCACTGGCGGGCGCGGCAGCCGGGCGCGGTGCTGATGGGCTTCGGCCTGCCCAAAAACGATCCCGAACAGACGGCAACCGGCACCGTGCCGGCCGGCGGCGGGCGGGTGACCTTCGAGATCGGCATTGACCTCCCGCCTGACCGAACCCGTCCTGCTCGGCCTGGCCGTCCTCGCCGTCCGCAACCGCGTCAAACGCTGACCCAGCACTCCCCCGGCCACCTGCAGGAGGCACTCGCCCTCGGTCCAGCCCGTCGGTCAACCCCGCAGCCGCCGCCCGGCCGCTTCGCGCCTCGCCCGGGAGTACCTCGGCTTCCCGGGCAGCACTGCGGCCCAGGGGCTGCACGAGGTGCGCTCCAGAGCATCCGCACCATCTTCGTGCTCGGGTCGCATACCGTCTGAACTGCTGAAACCCGATCTGCCGCCTTGGTTCAGCACACCGCCCAGGAATCGCAGGAGGGCTGGATCGGTTCTCTGGCGGTATCGCATCCCTGCCCAGGTCAGGTTCGCGACACGGGATCAGGCACGCGAGACATGTCTTCGTCTGGCTGGGGCCCGTGTGGCGCACGGGCCCCAGCCGGGCGTTTTCGCGGCCCTGGTTCGGGCTATGAGGTGGGCTGCTCCAGGAGCCAGGTGATGACAGCCCGGACGGTGCCGGAGACGGCACCGCTCAGCGCGGCGACGATGGTCGCCGCCGAGTCCTACCCCAACCCCCGCGAGGTCACGGCGAACGGCGTACTCGGGCTGCTGACGTCCGCGTACGAGGGCCGGGAGCCGCGGAGCGAGGTCCTTCAGTAACGGCAGGGTGATTCCGCGGAGTCGGCGGGCAGCAGGCGGCGGACGGTTTGCAGCCGGGCGGCAGACGACGGGGCGGCACGGCCGGGGGCCGGTCGGTCCGCCCTATCCGCGTCCGCTGATGCCGCGTCATGTCCGTTTACAGCCAGGTTGGTTGAGCGGTCGACGACTCTTCGGGTCGTTCCGGGCGGGCGTGGCACACATCACCCCGGCGGGTGCCGAAACGCGAGGCGGGGCTTCACGGGTTCATGACACCCTCACCTCTGGTTACCCGTCGGTAATCCCGAGTCGCCCCCCCACCCCCTCAAGGACTGAACTTGCATATCCGCAAGCGGGCCTCGCGGGCCGTCGTGCCCGCGCTCGCCGCATCCGCCCTCTTCCTCGCCGCCGGCTGCTCCGCCAGTCCCGCGGAGCCGTCCTCCCGTGCCGACCACGCACGTCCCGCCGCGGCCTCGGCCTCGGCCTCCGCCGTCCAGGACGCCGGGCGGCCGCTCGCCGTCGCCGCGGCCCCCGAGGCGGCGGCCACCTCGACCGCCGTCGCCCGTCCGGGTGAGCCGGGCGGCCGGGCACAGCGGGCCGCCCTTAAGGTGGCGTCGTACGACAGCAAGACCCGAAGAGCCGTCATATCCCGTGTGGCCCAAAGTGTGTCGGGCGGAAAGGGGACGCAGCCCCCGTCCCCGTCCGTCGGGGCCTCGGCCGAGCCGCACGGCACGGCCGTCGGCGACGTCATCGCCAGTGCCCCGGTGCCCGGCGCCCCCGACGGCCTCCTCGCCCGGGTGACCGACGTGATCGGCGAGAGCGGTGAGGGTACCGAGGTGCAGACCGCGCCGACGACTCTGGACACGCTGCTCGGTGACGACGACGCCAAGGGCTCCGTCCCCGTCGACCCGGCCTCCTTCGACATCGAGAAACTGCTGCCGGACGTGCGGGTCTCGTGGGCGAAGGCCGGAGACGTCCACGTCGGCCCCGAGGGGGCGAAGGTTCCGCTCGGCAGCCTGCGCATCGACGTCGGCGCGAAGGTGGCCACGGCGCCCGGGGCGCCTGCCTCGGCGTCGGCGTCCGTCTCCGGATTCGTGCAGGTCGCGCCGGATGTCGACTTCTCCTACGGCGGTGGCGCGGCCGACTCGGGGCCCGGCACCGCCTACCTCGGTGTCTCCGGCGACTGGGACGCACAGTGGGCGGTGAGGGGGCGCGCCGCCGCCTCCGCGCAGCCCCGGCGGGTGCCGTTCGCGAAGCTGCACGCCGACCCCGTCCTCCAGGTCGGCCCGATCCCCGTCGTGGTGAACCTCGATCTGACCTGCTACTTCCAGATCGGCGCCGACGGAGTCGTCACGCTCGACGTGGAACAGCATCTCAAGGGTGACTTTAAGGCCGGAGGTGCCTTCGGTCCCGCCCGGGGGTGGACGCCGGTCGACGAGTCGCACATGACGAGCAGTCCGGTGCGTACCTCCGTCAGTGCGGCGGGACGGGTGAAGGCGGCCCTCGGCGCGGAGGCCAGTGTCGGCCTCTACGGCGCCGTCGGTGTCACCGCCGACCTGGCCCCCTACCTGCGGGGCGAGGCCACGGGCTCGGCCGGCACCACGACCACGACGGGATCCGCGGTGAAGACGGAGGCCACCGCCACGGGCGCCTGGGCTCTCTACGGCGGTGTCGATCTGACCGGCACCCTGCGGATGCAACTGTCCGTCTTCGGCACGCCCGTGTTCCAACGCGCCATTCCGCTGGGCGCGTTGAACCGTGAGTGGAAGCTCGGAGACGGTCACGTGTAGTTCCGGCGCCCGTGCCCCGGCAACTTGCCCGACGGGCACCACGGTGGCGAAGTCGGGCAAGACCTGCCACGCCTCCTGCCTGAAGCAGGCCCAGCAGGCCGGCACCGGAAAGCAGCAGCAGTCCGCACCCCCGCAAGGGAAGCTGCGGAAAGGCCACCGCCATGCTGTGCCTCCACCTCCACAACGCAGGTCTGGGAACCTGGTCGTACGTGAGGGGCATCCAGAGCCGTTCCGGAGCAGACCTCCGCACACACGCCTGGGCCACCCGCGAAGGCCTCGTCCTCGACATCACCGGCAGCCAGTTCACCGGCCACCCGGACATCTGGCTGGGCGAACCCGACGACTAGTTCGCATCTTGGAATGGACGGCCCCGACCGGCCTCGTGGAGCGAGGACTTGAATACCCATGAGGGGCAGGGATACCTGCTGGTGAAGCAGTATCTGTGACCCTCACCAGGGTTCACAGCGTGGTGCCCTGCTTCTCCCTCGAGAACCCTGCCCACGCCGAGTCGGCCGGGTCCGGAAGCCTTGCCGTCCGCATGCTGGTCGCAGCGTTCGCTGGTCGTCCGCGATGCCGGCCCACCCGGACGCAACAGCGTGGGACGCACGACCACCGGGCCGGCATCCTCACTGGTCTGCTCGCCAGCCGGTAAAAGTGCCCGTCGAGGACGCCGGACCCGCCGCCACCAGCAGGGAGATCACCCCGGAGAACACCGTGCCGGTCGCTTTGGGCATGTGGAGCGCCAACGTTCGAAGGCGCGCCGACAAACTCACCACCGAGTGCCGGGCTGACCTCGGCCAACTCGGCATGTGCTGGTGAGGTCGCTGTCCCGGCCCGGACAGTCACACAGGTCTGGTGAGCTTCGGGTAGGGCCGGTAGTGGGCGACTCCTGCGTAGGACATCCCCAAGGAGACAGTGAGGATCTTGGCGTCGAGTTCGTCTGCGAGAGCGAGCAGCCGTGTGGAGCGCAGGATGCGCGGCAGGAGACCGACGGGCGCGAGGCTGTCGCGGACGTGGGCGGCGCCGGCCGGTCCGTGGTGTGTTCGGGTGAGCCGGGCCACGAGCAGGTGGGGGTTGTCCGTACCGAGTCGGCTCTGGTGCTCCTGACAGCGTTGCAGCGCCGTCCAGGTCGCACTGTCCAGTGGGAGATGCACTGATCTGCCGGGGAAGCGGACGCTGTGGCGAACGGGGTCGATGTCGGCGTCGGTGAGCTGGCGCAGCTCGGTGATGGTTGCTGCGTGGAGGAGGGCGGCGAGGCCGATGAAGGCTTCGTGTGGATGGAGGGTCTGGTTGGTGGCCCACCGTTCGTCCAGGGCGCGCTGCCGGGCTGGAGTGAGGGTGGGGCCGTGAAATCCCCTGTGCTGCACGGCAGTTATTGCCTCTGTGGGGTTGTCGAGGATGACTCTGGAGTGGTGGGCGTGGGCGAAGAACTGACGCATGCCTGCGAGGTGGGAGGCGCGGCGGGCCGGGGCCAGGGCGAGGAAGGATTCCAAGTCGGCGGTGGTGACGGCGGCGCGGCTCGTGCATTCGACCGAGGAGAAGGAGGCTCCGCCCAAGAGCCTCAAGGAGATGTTCCGCGGTGCCCTGGAGGCTCCGCAGCCTCGCGAGAAGCCCTGGGCCCCCGCCGCCGGCTACTGGCTCTCACGGGGGAGGCGCCGAGCGGCCTCCCGGGGCTCACCGTTCCGGCCTCGGCCGGGCTGCTGCTCCTCAGGTACAGGACCGGAGGAATGGGATGAGAGCCGCGTTCACCTCGTCCGGACGCTCCTGCTGGGTCCAGTGCCCGCAGCCGGCGAGCTTCACCGGCTCGCGCCGCAGACTGGGCATCAACCGGGGCAGGCGCTCGATGAGTTCGGGCGTGCCGGGGAAGGCGGGGACGAGATCGCGGTCGCCGTAGATGTAGAGGGAGGGCGGGGTGACGACCGCGGCATCCCAGGGTGCGGTCAGCTCCCAGTTGCGGTCCAGGTTGCGGTACCAGTTCAGGGCGCCGGTGAAGCCCTCGGAGAAACTCTCGGCCAGCGCGTCGAGATCCTCCTCAGTGAACCACTCGGGCTGTGCCTCCGGTTCCGGCATGGTCGCGAGCCAGCCGCGTTCGGGGTCGACCAGCGGCTGCCTGTCCTCGCCGGAGCCGGGAGCGTCACCGGAGGCCCAGTGGAAGAACTTCCGCAACGCGGTCCGCGGGTCCCGTCCGAACTCGGCGTCGGCGACACCGGGCCGGGCGAAGTAGTTCCAGTAGAAGCGACCGCCAAACCTCTCCTCCATGGCGACCAGCGGCGGCTGCGTCCCCCGGAAAGGGGGCGGCACGCTCAGACCCGCCACCCCGAGCACCAGGTCGGGGCGCAGCAGCGCGGTGTGCCAGGCGACCGGCGCGCCCCAGTCGTGCCCGACCACGTACGCCCTCTCCTCGCCCAGCGCCCGGATCAGGCCGACCACGTCGCCGACCAGGTGGAGGATGGTGTACGACGTGACGTCCGCGGGGCGGTCGCTGCGTCCGTAGCCCCGCTGGTCGGGAGCGACCACACGGAACCCGGTCTCGGCCAGCGGGCCGAACTGGCGGTGCCAGGAGTGCCATGACTCGGGGAAGCCGTGCAGAAGCACCACCAGCGGGCCGTCGCCCTGCTCGGCGATGTGCAGCCGGACGCCGTTCACCTCGACCATGCGATGCTCGACCATGGTCACGAGAGTACGGGCGCGATCTTCTGGGCACGTGCGTGTCGCGAGCGCGGGACCCGCGTGTCGCGGGTGCGGGGGTTCGACGGCCGGGAGGGCCCGGACCGTGCCCGTCGCCGACAGAGGATCAGTACACGTCACGGACGTGGCGCTTGTCCGCGGCCAGGCGCCGTACGCGCCGCACGGCCTTCGTCGGCGTCCTTGCCGCCGTGCGCGGCGACGACGGGGTGCCTCAGGTACGCGGTGGGCGCAGGGTCGCGGGGGTGGGGCCGGCGGGGCGGACGGTGATGCCGTGCTCCGCCTTCTCGGGGACGGAGTCGAAGGCCGGAGTGTACGGAAGCAGGTGTTCGAGGAGCACGGTCGCCTCGCGGAGCGCGAACTGCATGCCGAGGCAGGCACGCGGGCCGATGCTGAACGGGAAGTAGGCGCCCGGGTGGGCGGGCCGTCCGCCAGGCGCGAGGAAGCGCCGCGGGTCGAAGTGCTCGGGGTCGGGCCACAGTTCGGGATCGCGGTGAGTCAGGTACGGGCAGACCAGGATGTCGGTGCCCGCCTCGACGGTGTGGCCCGCGAGGACGTCGGTGTCGGCGTTGTGCACCAGGATTCCTGGAGCGCTGGCGCAACCTGGCGCAGAACGCGTCATTAAGGGGGCCGCCGTGGTCCAGTGCTGGTGCGACGGATGCGGCACGCAGGCGGTCCGTGCTCAGCCATGCACGGGGTGATCGGCCTGCGATCGCGGTTCCCGTGCTGGGCCATCGACCGGGGCGAAGGTTCCACGACAGCCCCCGGCCGCGGACAGGCCGGCAGCACAAGCCGACGTATCAGCTACATCATCCGATGAGAGGTGGCCGCGGTACAACCATCGGTGCCGGTGGGAAGTCTGTTCACTGTCACGCAGCACGTGATCAAGCGGGTAGCCCGCCGGACACGGGGTTGCGGGCCATCATTCTGGTTCGTGGACGCCGTCGGTGTCCGCGGTGAAAGAGGGGGTTTGGGTGCGTCACTCAGTCAGACTTGCCGTGGCAGCGGCCTTAGCGGCCTGCCTGACCGGCACTCTGGTGGCCGTTTCGGGCGACCAGGCCGTCGCCGCTGAGTCCAAGTTGGCCGACGACTTCAATGGCGACGGATACCGCGACCTGGCCATCGGTATGCCCGAGAAGACGATCAGCGGGAAGAAGGGCGCCGGTGCTGTTCTGATCACCTTCGGCTCCGCTCACGGTCTGACCGGCAAGCACGTCTACATCACGCAGAACTCCACCGACATCCCCGGCACGGCCGGGGATCAGGACTTCTTCGGCAGCAGCCTGGCCAGCGGCGACATGAACCGCGACGGGTACGCCGACCTGCTGGTCGGCAGCGAAGGAGATGCGTCGCAGAACGGCTCGGTGACCGTGTTGTGGGGCGGCGCCTCACCGTTCCGCAGTGCCCTCGCACTGCCCTCGGGACCGTCGTATCCCGGCCGCATGTTCGGCGCCGGCATCGCCGTGGGTGACTTCACCGGCGACTCCCGGCCGGACATCGCCGTCAGCGGCCAGACATCCCTGCGGCTGTACTCCGGCGCGTTCACCCGCACCAAAGCCCCGGCCGGAAGTGACGTGACCGACGCTGATGGCACCGGCAGCTGGAACCTCGCAGCCGGCGACTTCACCGGCGACGGCAAGGACGAACTGGCCGTCGTCCAGCAAAAGACCACCCTCGTCTACGGCCAGGCCCTCGGCACCACCGACCCTGGCTCCTTCACCGCCCAGGCTCGGCTCGCCGGCGGAGACCGCGTGGCGGCCGGAGACCTCAACGGCGACGGCCGCGACGACCTCGCCATCGCCCTGTCCAACCCCCGCCTCGACCCTAACGGACTGGCCGATCCCAGCCACGGCTCCGGCTACATCACCGTCCGTTACGGCGACCCCGACATCGACGGCGGTCTCGCCCCCTCGGGCCGCATCTACCATCAGAACACCGCCGGTATCCCCGGCAGCAACGACAAGGAAGACGAGTTCGGCGCGGCAATGTCCATCGCCGACATCAACGGCGACCACCGCGCAGACCTCGCCATCGGCATCCCCTACAAGACTGTCGGCCGAGCCTCCAGGGGAGGCGACGTGCTCGTGCTGCGCGGAAGCGCCGGCGGGCTCACCACCACCGGCGCCGCACGCTACTCACAGAACACCCCCGGCATCCCCGGAAGCGCCGAGAACAACGACACCTTCGGCTCCCAGATCCACCTCGCCGACTTCAACCGGGACGGCAAGGCGGACCTCGCCGTCTCCGCCCCCAACGAAGACCACGGCAACGGCGCCCTCTGGCAACTACGGGGCACCCGCACCGGCGTGAGCACCAGCGGCGTCAGCGCCTTCGGTCCCAACGAGTATGGCGTCTCCTCTGGCTCCCGCATCGGTGAAACCCTCCTCGGCTGAGGTCTCGTGAACAACACGTCGGGCTCCCGTGCGCCTCTCTCAGCCCAGGCGCCCGGGAGCTGACGGACTCACGGACGCGCGGGCGCGCGTCGATGAGCCCGTGCCCGGATCCGTACGCCCACACGCGACCTGTACGCGATGGGTGCACTCGTGCAGCCCGGCCGTCCCACGTACGCCATTGGGAGGTACGGACTGCCTCAGGCCGCCGCCGGATCAACTGATCGCGGTCACGTGGGGCGGCTGCTTGGTCAGCCAGGATAGACACGGCCCCGGACCATCGATGCGGGGACCGGCGCCTGCAGGTGCAGGCCGGTGCGGCGGTCTCGGGGCGGCCGGTCATGAGGGCTCCGGTGTGGCCGGGGGTCGAGCGCGGCGGGGGCCTTGACCTGGCGGCCGACCTCGCCGCGGTCCGCCGGCGCACCGCCCACGCCGCTGCCCAGCGGCGCACGGACCGGTCAGGCCGCCGCGGCCATGGGCGCTCGCTGGAGTCCCACGCCTTCACCCTGCTCGCACGGATCAGCTCTCGACCGCGGCGAAGCGGCAGGGCACGCGGTAGGGCCAGCGAGCGGTAGGACGGAGCACGGCACGGCTCCACAAAAACTGAGCCAGAGCCCCACTTGGCTCTGGCTCAACTTCTGTGATGTTGCTCCCGAGCCAGGAACGCGGCAAGCCTCGCGCCTGGGTCGTCGGTCAAGTGGTGCTCGGACCGTCCGGTCGGCCAGGTCGAGATTCCGTAGCCCATCCACCGTGGCACCACGTGGAAGTGAAGGTGCGGCACCGACTGTTCCGATCCCAGACCGCTGGCGCTCAGGATGTTGACTCCGGAGGCGTCCAAGGCGCTCCTCATGGCCCCGGCCACGCGCTGGACCAATGCCATCGTTGCAGCGAGGACGTCGTGCGGGGTATCGAAGACGTCCGCGTAGTGCTGTGTGGGAATCACGAGAGTGTGCCCGGGCGCCAAAGAATCCAGCGGGGAGAAGGCGCAGGTCACGGCCTCACGAGCCACCCAGTGCGCAGCGTCTTCACGTATGAGTCCACAGAAAGTGCAGTCCACCGGCTGAGCCTGCCACAGGCGGCAGGCAGCTCGCCCTGCAGCCAACCGCTACCGGCTCACAGAAGTTGAGCCAGGACCCCAGTTTCGACAGCACCCGGTGGCCTTGAAGATTCGAACGGCTCGGTCTTCGGGCCAGTGCATGGCACTCGTACGACCGGCCCGGCACCCGCCAGCGGCGCCGCCGCGCGGACCTCTTCTCCGACCGGCAGTGGATCCGCTTTCTTCCGGCGAGGTGCTGGCGCCGCGCGCGTTGCCTGATGGCCCGGCAGGCTGCATCGATCGCGCATAGCGGTGCCGCAGGCGCTCTGTCGGCATGCAAGGCAGCGGGTGTGTACTGGGGGGTGCCGCATTGAGGGGGGAAGTATGCCGCGAACGCCGGATTCGGGAACACCTGAGTCAGATCAGGAGGAGGAGCCCTGGCTGGGCAGTGACAAGGTCTCCGAGCTGTGGCAGGTACGTGCGCACTGGCTGCCGAGCGTCGCTTCTCTCGCGGATGTCCGCGTCCGCGAGTACGGCGGGGAGAGCCGGGGCAGGGGCACATGGGGGGCGGCGCTGACCTTTTACGACTATCACCCCGGGGATGCGCGGCGAGCCGCGACGGCTATCGCCGAAGGTCGCGTCGACATTCCGTCGGTCTGGCGCCTCAACACTCGTGCCGGTCGGCTGGCGGAGCACGGGGGCCTATTCGCGTTCCGTTGCGGCTGCTTGGTCCTCCTGGCCTTGGTCCTCAGCAGCATTTGGATGCTGGTCCATGAACTGGCGTCTTCCTGAGTTGGCGGGCAGCGGGTCCAGGTCGTCCGGGCGGGGTGAGGCGGATACGCGGGCATGGCACCTACTCGCGACTACCCCCTCCTTAAATCGAACAGTCCTTGAAGCAGCAGCTGCTGTACTGGCGAACACCTGCTGCCGGAACTCAACTCACGAACATAGCCAGCCCGGAGGCTGGGTCTGGGATTTCCTGGTGCCCCAGCATGCTGCGGCGGCCGACTTGGCCGTCTGCGCGTGGCCGTCTGCAGGGCTTGGGCTCAGTCCAGGAGGGCGAAGTTCAGAAGCCGTTGTCTTTCCGAGAGTGGCGGGTTCATTTCCGCTGGTCAGGTGTAGGGGTGGTGTTTCGGCGGGAGGGACGAGGTGTCGTGTCGTCTCTTCGGTGGAGGTGCCGGGGTGCCGTCGGTAATGGGGCTGCTGGAGGAGCGTGAACGCACCGCTCGGCAGCGGGTGGAGGCTCTCCAGGCCGAGCTGCGGGAAGCGGAAGCGGTGTGGGAGCGGCTCGTGATCGCCCGTGAGACGGTGGGCGAGGTTCTGGCGGAGCCTCGCGGAGGCGAGGACGTGGCGCCGGTCGTGGTGGTCGGCGAACGGTCGGTGCAGGTCAGGCAGGCGGTGCCCGGCTCAGTGGTGCCGCACTGGGAGGAAGGGCTCGCCCCGGCGGTTCTCGCGCCGGACTACCAGCGGATCATGGACGTACTGGTCGGCGGGAACGGGATGCGCGGGGAGGTGATGGACTGTCGTCAACTCGCGGCCGCGGTGGGACTGGAGCCGGTCCCGGCGAAGGTGGAAGGGGTGCGGTCGAAAGCCAAGCGGCTGGCCGCACGGGGCTGGCTGGCGGAGGAACGGCCGGGACTGTTCAGCGTGCCCGTCGGGCGAGGCGGCGGCTCATGACCATGCTCATCGACCAACGGATCACCGCCTCCGAGGTGTCGGTGCGCGTCTCGTAGTCACGGGCCAGTCGGCGTGAGCGCATCAGCCATGCGAACGTGCGCTCCACCAGCCATCTCTTCGGCAGCACGGTGAAGCCGCTGGTGTCATCGCTGCGTCTGACCACGGTCAGCGCGACGCGCAGGACGCCGCGGGCGAAGTCGACCAGGCGCCCGGTGTAGCCTCCGTCAGCCCACACCCGCGTGACGCGCCAGTGCCGCTCGCGCAGCCGGACCAGCAGTGTCTGCCCCGCGTCCCGGTCGGTGACCGAGGCCGCGGTCACCATCACGGCCAGCAGCAGTCCGAGGGTGTCCACCACGATGTGCCGCTTGCGGCCGTTGACCTTCTTCCCGCCGTCGAAACCCCTGGTCGCGGCAGGCACCGACGCAGCTGCCTTCACCGACTGCGCATCGATGACGCCGGCCGTCGGCTCTGCATCCCGGCCCGCGACCACACGGACCCGGTCGCGCAGCCGGTCGTGGAACTCGGCGGTCAGGCCCTTGTCCCGCCAGCGCCGGAAGAAGGCGTAGACGCGGTCCCATGCGGGGAAGTCCGCGGGCATCGCCCGCCAGGTGATGCCGCCCGCGACCAGGTAGCGCACCGCGTCGACCATCTGCCGGTGGCAATAGCTCTCCGGCTGCCCGCCGCGGCCCTCCAGCCAGCCGGGAACCGGCATCGCCTCGCGTACGACGGCCCACTCCGCGTCGCTCATGTCCGACGGATACTTCGATCGCCTGTACGGCCGGTCCCCGGCGTTCCCGAACCGGTGAGCGAGGCAATCACACTCCAGGGAAGCCGAGTTGGACGACATCGACGCCGGCACGCAAGACTGCAGCACCAGGGGCCTCCTGTTGCTCGGTCGGATTCGACACCCACGAGCTGTGCGGGAGGCCCCGCTCTCATGCCCGGCCAGCCAGAAGATCACCCGACCGAGTCGACGATCTCGAACTCACGCCCACCAAGATCGATAGAGCAACAGCTTCTCAGGTCGACGAGGATGTCTGCGAGGTCGATCTCTTCGTCGGAGCAGAATGTCCGCAGGCCCTCCCACATCTCGTCCAGGCCTTCCAGCGCTCCGGACATGAGGGAGAGTTGCCCGCGCTCCTCGTCCCATTCGTCGGCGTGGAGGTAGACCATCTCTGCTGACTCCAGCTCGCGGCAGACACTTCGCAGTGTCTCCCGGTCGGTGGAAAAGCGGCGCAGCACCAGCTCGAAGTCGGGTGATTTCTCGGTGACGACGAGGACCAGCAGTTGGCGCGCCATACGGGTCAGGCGCTTGATCCGCTCGGCGAAGCGGTTGATCAGATCGACCAGACTCCGTTCTTCGTCTGGCTCCAGGCCGGCGTCCTCCCAGTCGAAGAAGCGGCGCATGGTGACGGCCGGACGTACGCGGGTGCGTTGCAGGGTGTCGTTGAACTCGCTTTCGATGTTCTCCACCGCGTACCGGTAGGTGGCCTCGTGGCGCTGCTTGACTGCCCGGAGGTAGGCGACGGGGTACTGGTCGCGCGTCTCCTTGCTGTCGATCTCGTCGTGGTGCTCACCGCACAGCAGCATCAGGTTGTCGAAGCTGCGCAGGTCCTCGACGTCGTTGCCGTCCCAGGCTTCGTGGCGGGCGCTTCCGGGTTCCGCTCCGATGATGTGGGCGACCTTTCCGACCCAGGCGCCCTCGTCGGTGACCAATCGCGTCGTGCAGTTCGGATCGCCCCAGGCGCATACGTTCCCGGAGAACGCCCACAGCTTCCGGGCGACGCTGGGCAGCGGGTCTTTGCGGTTCTTCTTCGATCCGTCCGCGCGTACGCCCACTGCTGGCCTCCCCCTGGTGAAGTCGTCTCCCCTCGCGCAGCCTAGCTGACCTCTTTGCCCCGGGCTGGGCGGCTGATGACCGTAGGCGGTCCGCGCGTTATCGGTGCGGTGGCCGCCGCCCGGGCTGGCCGGTGTCCAAGCCCTGCTGCTGGCGCAGAGGTGAGGTAGGAGGCAGGAGGGCGGCGCGTTCAGCCACGGTGCGAGCCCTCATCTGTTCCACCGCTTGTTCCACTCGACAAAGGTCACGACCGGAGCCGGGTCCTCGCCCGCGTACTCGGCTGGCAGATCCAGCTCCAGGTCACGGGTTCGCCGACGATGATGTCGCTGGGATCAAGCACGTATGCCGTCAAACGTGACGCACGCGTGCGGATAGGCCCGGAGGTAGAACGCCAGCTTCGCGGTGAGGTTCGCGGCGGCATCGTCGCGCTCCAGGCTGCTCAGCGGTTTGCCCTGGGGAACCGCGATGCGGACTGTGGTGCCGGGCTCTTCCCGGGTCGGCTGGGTCTCTTGGATGGGAGCTGGGGTGGATGGTGGGTTGAGGAGGCAAGCGGGTGCGGCTTGGCACGGGCTGTACCAGTGCTTTACGGCACCACCAGGCCGCAGGCCACGCCTGTGCAGTAGCCTCCCTGCGGAGGGGTGCCATGTCTGCATGGATCATGTTGGGCTCCGGCTGCTTTGTGGGCCTTCCCCCGTGATGGTGGGCACGCGGTTATTGATCACGCGGCGAGCGTGAGTTTAGCGGTGTGGTGTCGGCGTTCGTATTCGTTGGGGC
>NZ_JBIAVX010000051.1:0-17800 GCF_042894725.1 Streptomyces sp. NPDC001480
ACGCCTGGTGGAACGAAACCGCCCTCGCACGCACCCGCATCTCTCGACTGGCAGCCCTCGGCCTCGCAGCGTGAGGTCAATTGGGCAACAGGGTCCCTCGATCCACTCGAAGATCGCGGTGTGGGCGGAGGACCTGCTCGGCCAGGGCTGGTTGCCGATCAGCTCATTCTTCAAGGTGGCGAAGAACGACTCGGCCAGCGCATTGTCCCGGCACTGGCCGGTGCGGCCGACGGATAGCCGGATGCCCGTCTCACCTGCCAGCAGGGCGAATTCATGGCTGGTGTATTGGCTGCCGCGGTCGGAGTGGAAGATCACGGAACCTGCGGGGCGGCGCTGGTGGCAGGCGACTCGCAGTGCGTCGGCGACCAGCTCGGTGCGCAGGTGGTCGGCGGTGGCCCAGCCGACCACCCGGCGGGAGGCGATGTCGATGACGGTGGCCAGGTAGAGCCAGCCCTCGTCGGTGGGGATGTAGGTGATGTCGCCGCACCAGCGGGCGTCGGTCGCGGCCGGGTCGGGTCGGAAGTCGCGCAGGAGCAGGTCGGGGCGGGTGGCCGCGTGCGGGTCGGGGATGGTGGTGCGGTGTCGGCGTCGGCGGTGCCGGCCGGCGAGGCCGGCAGCCCGCATCAGGCGGGCGATGCGTCTGCGGCCGCAGGGCGTGCCCTCGCGCTTGAGGACGGCGTGAATGCGCGGGGCGCCGTAGGTGCCCCGGGACTTCTCGTGGACGGCGGTGATCTGCTCGGTCAGCTCCGCGTCCTGCGCGGAACGTGGGCCGATGACGCCGGTGCAGCGGGCGTAGAAGGCGGCACGGGAGACCTTCAGCAGCTCACACGCGCGTTTGACGCTGTGGCCCTCTTGCTTCTCCGCCTCGATGAACGGGTGCACCGTCACCGGGTCTCCTTGATGCTCCTATGTCAAGCAGCCAGGCTGATGGGGACTGGGGATGGCGGGTTGAGGGGTTGTGCAAGGTCGGCTTGGTCGGCGAGCAGGGCTCGGTAGACGCGGTCGGAGATGCGACGCCGCAGCAAACGTAGAGCCTCAGTCTTTGGTCTTGCCGACGGTGAGTTGCTTGGCGAAGTAGGCGGCGCCTTCGCCATCGCCTCGCACCTGGGTCACGGCGATCATGTGGAGAGCGTGGTTGACAGTGCGATTGCCGCCCCGGTTGAGCCGGACGCGGACTTTGTTGCCTGACCGGACGGGGATCGGGGCGGTGCCGTTGAACCGGGCGAAGGCGGCTTTGGAGACGAACCGAGTGGCGTCGGCGGCCTCTCCGATGATGACCGCGGCGCCCAGGACGCCGCAGCCGGGGATCGCCAGCAGATGCGGTGCTCGGGCGGTGACCAGACGACGGATGTGGCTCTCCAGCGCGTTGATGCGTTCCAAGAGACGGCGGCAATCCGTGACCAGTTCGGCGGCGATGGCCGCGAGTGTCCCGTGATGCTGGATCAGGGCTTGGGCCAGGTGGTCCAGGATGCACAGGCGGCGCAGGCCGCGAGAGGCGACGGCCAGCTCAGGGTCGAGTTCATGCAGGAACCAGCGCAGCTTGTTGCCGATCGCGGTGCGCTGAGCGACCAGGGTGCGCCGGTGGTCGACCAGCAGTTTGATGTCCCGGCTCGGCCCGTCCAAGCATGCCTTGGGCAGGTCTGGCTCGCGCAGAGCGACCCGGGCCACAGCCTCGGCGTCGATCGGGTCGGATTTCCCGCGCTCTCGGGCCGAGCGTCGTGCGCCGGCCATCAGCCGGGTGTGCACCCGTACTACCGCGTGTCCGCTGTTGAGCAGGTCGGCCCCGCAGGTCACCCTGGTCACCGGATCGTCTGGTATCGGAAAGTCCGCCGTGCTGGGACACCTCGTCACCCCGTTCGGCAGCCGCCCCGGCCTGTCCCCGCGCTGACCCGGGCTTCCCCGGTGAGGGAGTGGGGAGCCAGTGCCGAAGGCCAGGGGGTGATCCCCGGCTGTGACGCAGCTCCTGTCGCCCCCGGGGGAGGCCGCCGTACCGTTGTCCGCACCTCCCCGCCCGGGCGCGCAGTGCCCGCGACCGGATCACCCACACCGGAACACCCAGGACAGGCGGGCATACGCACAGGACGGTCCACCATGCCCACCGCGCTCTCGCCCGTCATCGCCGCCTCCGCACGCTGGCTGCTGGCGGCCTTCCCCCCGGCCACCGGCCCGCTGAACCAGGCCCTGGCCGAAGCCCAGGCAGGCCATGCGGCCACCATCGCCGCCGCCCTGCGCTACCCCACCGCGCTGGACGCCGAACTGCTGGACCTGCTCGGCCCCGGCGGCTCCGGCCGGCTGGACTTCGTCACCGGCGCCGACGCACCCCCGCTGACGGACGCCACCCACGCCTGGCGCACCCAGGTCGACGAGACCGTCGTCAGCTGGGCGGCCTGCCTGCTGGCCGACGCCGATCTCGCCGCCCTGGCCGCCGCCTGCCTGGCCGCCACCCACCACGGCCCCGACAGCGTGGGCGACGCGCGCCGGCTGACCATCCCCAGCCCGCGCGACCACCGCGCGGCCCCCCTGCTGCGCCACCCGGACTTCCTCGGCCCGATCGCGGACCTCCACCGCGAGACCCTCCTCGGCCTCCTCGGCGCCGCCCCGGCCGTCACCGCCCCCGAACCCGGGTGACCACCGAGCCCGTACGACCACAGGCAGCCGGCCACCGTCGGGCCGCCGCGCTCAGGGCGCCTTGAACAGAGCCGGGAAACGCGGAGCGAGCCAGGGCTTGCGCCCCCCGACCAGGATGCGGCCCTGAGCGAGGGGACCCCACTGGCCCCGGCGCCCGAGCGCCATCAGGAGAAACGTGACCGGCTCGATGAGGATGGTGCAGTCCGTAACCGCTCCACACTCGATGGCAGGCCCCGACAGGCCGGACCACAACTCAGCCGGCAACGGACGCAAGCGGCACCTGCGGCAGCTTCATCGCCCCGGCCGGTGTGGGCCAGCGCCAAAAACAGGTGTAGGTTCCCGCGACCCGTGTCATCTGCCGCACCTCTGACCTCGACGGTTCTTGGACTTCCCACGCCATGTCATGTGCTGGATTCCCAGCGCCGTGTCATTTTCCTGGCTCGCCCCGCCAGAAACGGCGACGCCGCCGCCCAAGAAGAGGTTCACCGGACGGTCAGAAGCTCCAGTTGTAGAGGCCGCCGCCCGTGGTCACCGCAGACGCCGCAAGCCGGGACACTGCCTGCAGGACCGCCAGCAGATCATCGTCGGTCATTTCGTCCCCGTCGGCGGACCTGAGCCTCGCGGTCCAGCGATCTGCCAGCTCCTCCAGCTCAACGGAGGTGGCGTCGGCCAATGCCCGGATCAACCGCGGCGGCAGAGCGAACACCTCAACACCATCGCCGGTGCGCGACGGCAGCGTCGCACTTCAGCAGAGCGCAGCGGCTCGCCACTCGGGGAAGGCGGCGAGCCGTCCGTTGGCATAGCACTGGGGACACGGCTCCCGATGCGCTGCGGCCGCGGTCACCACTGGCGGCATCGATTTGGACCCCTTCCTCGGCGCTCACCCGTGAGCGAGCTGCCGCCCTGGCCCGAATGCCCATCGCCTCAAACTGCAGGAACAACAGAGGAGTTGATCAGAGACTCGGGGCCTTGATCTGCCCGCATGAGCTTTGTGCATCCGCCGCAAGCCCAGGCTTACAGGTTCAATAGGGTTCAAGATCTCGGCAGGATGGTCCGTGAGGACTTGGAGTCATTCGACGCGCTTCCCATCGACGACGCTGCAGGTAAAGCCCGGTTACGGACAGCTGTCCTGTACGCATCGCTGCGCTGGCGGAATACCCAGCTCAACGTGAGCAGGGTGACGCGGTTTGGAATGGCTCTGTTGGGGGGCTGGGGCATCCTCGTTGCAGTGATCAGCATGCTCTCCTTGTGGCAACGCAGGCGCGACAGTGACTTCTTCATCGGCCCGAGTTGCCAGGGCTCTCTGCCAGACCGAGGCCCGTGCGACGAGCTGGTGCCACGAACGGCTGCTGAGGTGGCGGACCAGCCATCGCGCTGAGTCCTGGGATTAGGTCGACGCGTGGCCCGCATGTGCTCGTGACCAGGATAAACCGTGCGGCACAAGGAGGATTCTTGATCTACTGCGGCATCGACTGGGCCGAGCGTACACACGACGTCGCCCTGGTAGACGACAGTGGCCAGTTACTGGCCAAGCGGCACATCACCGACGATGCCGCGGGTTACAAGATGCTTCTGGACCTGCTGGTCGAGTACGGCGACAGCAAGGAGAACCCGATTCCGGTCGCGATCGAAACCTCCCGAGGCCTGCTTGTCGCGGTGCTGCGGACCGGCAAGCGGCAGGTGTTCGCGATCAATCCGATGGCGGTCGCCCGTTACCGCGACCGGCACTCGGTCTCGCGGAAGACGTCCGACCCTGGCGACGCCCTGGTGCTCGCGAACATCCTGCGGACGGACATGCACGCCCACCGGCCACTGCCCACCGACAGCGACCTCGGCCGGGCCGTCGCCGTCCTCGCCCGTGCTCAGCAGGACGCTCTCTGGAACCGCCAGTAGCTGTCCAACCAGCTCCGTTCGCTGCTGCGTGAGTACTACCCAGCCGCACTGGCGGCGGTCGATCCCTGGCGCAACGGTCTGTGCCGGCCGGAGGCCCGGGAGCTTCTGAAGGCGGCCCCGACGCCGACCCGGGCTGCGCGGCTGACTCGCACACAGCTGGGGGCCGCGCTCAAGCGGGCCGGCCGCAAGCGCAGCATCACGGTCGAAGCTGAGCGGCTCCGTGGCGTCTTCCGCGACGACTACGCTCACCAGCCGCCGCTGGTCGAGGACGCACTGGGTATGCAAATGCTCGCGCTCCTACTCCAGCTGGAGGCCGCCTGCACCGCAGCCGACGACCTCGCCGAGGCGGTCGAAGAGGCCTTCCCCCAACACCCGGACGCTGAGATCATCCTCAGCTTCCCCGGCCTCGGGGTCCAGCTCGGCGCCCGGGTACTCGCCGAGATCGGAGACGACAAGACCCGCTTTGCGGACGCCCGCGGTCTGAAGTCGTACGCTGGCGCCTCGCCCATCACCAGGGCCTCCGGCAAGAAGTCAACTGTCACCCGCAGGTGGGTGAAGAACAACCGCCTCAACCACGCCGCGGGCTACCTCTGGGCCTTCGCCTCCATCACCGCCTCACCTGGTGCCAAGGCCCACTACCGACGCCGCCGTGACGACCACGGAGACTGGCACGCCGCCGCACAGCGCAACCTCTTCAACCGCATGCTCGGACAGCTCTACCACTGCCTCCAGCACCACACGCTGTTCGACGAGCACACGGCCTTTCCAACCGCTCTCGCCGCAGCTGCTTGACACGTTGAGCGCCTGAGGTGTCTCCGCGATAGCCCCGAGCATCATCAGCCTATGAGCGGTTCACCCGTCCCGCATGCGGCTGCCGACGAGGCCTACACAAGATGTCTGAGCTGGGTGTCGGCGGTCTGCCGCAGCGGTCGTCTGGCTGGAGGATCGATCAGCTACGTCGTGGTAGGTGGGGGCCACACATCGGGGCCGCCGCCGTGCCAGGTGATCAGCGGGGAGTCCTCAAAGTCGACGTCATCCACCTCGATGCCGACTCTGCGCAGAATCTTCAGGAAATCGGTGATTCCGTAGGCCACCCCATAGATGGTGATTCCGTAGGCCATTTCAAGGATTGTGCCGTCCACCCGCACCCGTCGACCTCCTGCGGGCGAGGGTGGCTGGACGGTGACGTGCGGGGTGCGGGCCATGCGTCCAGCCTCTGTCCAGAGAGAGCCGGACGCACCTCGACAGGGCTGTCCGGCTACTCCGCGAGGAGGCGCGGGCTGATCATGGTGGGCCTCGTAGCCGCTCCAGCTCCGCGTACCGCTTCCCCTCCGGCGTGACCAGCAGCACCCCAACCCCTTTGGCAGAGCCTGCCCTGAAGGCCGCCCGCGACCGTCTTTCCGCGATGCACGGACGCCAGCCACCTGAGCTGTTCGTTGAGCCCGAACCGATGGCTCGGGTCTCACAGCCGCTCGGGGCCCCTGGTCGAAATTCGACATGCGTGCGCCGACGGAATGCCGACGCCACATGGGAACACGAGCGGTGACATGATGGTCACTCGGTGCCCGGATTCGCGTGGCCCCGCCCGGCACAGCGGCCGGGGGAAAGCAGTTTGGTCCACGGGGGCGGAAGCGCTCGCGGTACAGGGAAGCGGTGGGATGCGGCAGGCAGGAGTCCTTGACGTCGGGTGCCACAGCGCCCTGCTCACGGTGGCACGGCGTCGGGCGGGCGGGGTGTTGGAGCCGGTGCTGTCCCGCAAGGTGCGGCTGGGGCTGCACCAGGCCCTCGATCGGAAGGGGCGGCTGCGCGAGCCGGGGGTGAGAAGCGTGCAGCGGGCTGTGGCCGAAGCAGTCGCCGCGGATCCGCAGCTGCGCGTGGCGGAGGTGTTCGCGTTCGCCACCTCCGTCATCCGGGATGCGCCCAACTGTGACGAGGTCATCGCCCGGGTGGCGCGGGCCACCGGTGTCCGGCTGCGGGTGCTGCCCGGCGAGGAGGAGGCGCGGCTGGCCTATGTGGCCGCCCGCCAGTGGGTGGGTTCCGGGGCCGGCCCCCTGCTGGTCCTGGACATCGGCGGCGGCACTGTGGAGATCGCCTCCGGCACCTCGGACCAGCCCCGCACCGTGTGCTCGCTGCCGCTGGGCGCCCGCCGGGTCACCCGCGAGCAATTTCCCGGCGGCACTACCCCCTCCGAACGACGCCTGGGCGAAGTCCAGCGGCACCTGCGCCGTTCCCTGAGCGCGGTCCCCGGCCTGCCACAGGCCGAGCCGGACGGGAACGTCCTGGCCTGCTCCAAGACCTTCACGCAACTCGCCCGTCTCGCCGCCGCCCGGACCGGGACCTCTCGCACGCCACGGCGGCTGACCCTGCCCGCACTGCGGGCATCAATTCCGCTGCTGGCCGACGCGGGGCCGGCCCGCCGCGGCATGCTGCCGGGGATCTCCCCGCACCGCGCCGAACAGTCCCTGGCCGGAGCCCTGGTCGCCGAGGCTCTCATGGAAGCCTGCGGGGCCGACAGCGTGACCATCTGCCCCTGGTCCACCCGGGAAGGACTCCTTCTGGAACGCCTCGGCACGGCTCCTACTGGCTGACTTTTTCCTGGCGCAGCCATGCCAAGGCAGTCACCCTGTGGTCCTGACTCGACTTGCCCAGCCAGCATTCGTCGAGGCCCGGGCGCTGGGCCGGCGCTGACGCCTGGCCCGAGCGAGGTCGCACGGGCCGCCGCCACGGTGAGACGAGCCGACAGCCGTAGTCCTTGCCGACCGCGCGGATCAGGGCAGCCCGGGTCTTGCAGTACACCTCCACGACCGTGCCGATCTTCTTCCCCAGGACGTCCGAGGCGTAGTCGCCGATCATCTCGAAAATGTCGGCGACGTCCTGGGCGGCCTTGGCGTTGAGGAGGATCTGAAAACCCCACCACTTCGTCTCGACCTTCACGTCGTAGCCGCTGGCGGCCAGCTGCTGCTCCAGGGCACGGATTCGGTCCTGTTTGTGCTCCAAGGCGAGTTCCTGGCGCAGGTCCAGGAAGCAGCGCAGCCGCACGCCCGGCTCGCCGGGCTCCCGGGTCCTTGCCACGGCCATCCTCGACCGACTTCTGCACCACTGCGGTGTCATCGGCATCAACGGCCCCAGCTACCGGCTGGCTCCGATGTTGCCGGGCTTGCCGTGGCTCTTTGTGACGTGTCGAGCTGTCTCGCGCGACCTGGCGGCTACCCAGATCGGGGGGACCATGGAAGCACTGCGAGGTGTAAGGGACGCAGCCTGAAGCCGACGTGAACAGGGCGCCGGGGCAATGTCGCGCTGGCGGGCGGAGGGAGTGCCTGGGATGAGGACAGCCGACCTCTTCGGTGCCGAGGGCGACCAGCCGGGCCCTGGGCCGCCGCAGCGCAGTGGGCTGCTGGATCTGCTCAGTGTCGCGGCGGTGCTGCTGGATGCCGAGGGGCGGATCGTGCTGTGGAGCCGGCAGGCCGAGGAGCTGTCCGGCTACACCTCGCAGGAGGCGCTGGGCCAGGACGCGGCGCGGCTGCTGGTGGATGAGGAGCACCTGGACCTGATGATCAGGCTGTTCACCCAGGTGATGCGGACGGGCCAGGGAGGGGCAGGCGCCTTTCGTGTCCGGCGCAAAGACGGCAGTTCCCGGCTGGTGGAGTTCCGCAGCATGCGGCTGCTGGATGAATGCGGTGCCTTCTATGCCCTGGGCATCGTCACCGACGAGGCATTCCTGCGCCAGGTGGAACGGGACGTGGCCCTGTCCACGCGGCTGGTCTCGCAGTCCCCGATCGGGGTGGCCGTCTTGGACACCGACTTGCGGTACGTGGCCGTCAATCCGGCGCTGGCGCAGATCAATGGCGTCCGAGCCGAAGACCACCTTGGGCGACCGGTCCGCGAGGCCCTGCCCTTCCTGGAGGTCGATGCGATCGAGGCCGCGCTGCTGCAAGTCCTTGTCTCCGGCGAGCCCCTGATCGATCAGCGCAGCGTGGGACGCACTCCCGCCGACCCCGACAACGATCACGCGTGGTCGGTCTCCTACTACCGGCTCGACGGTCCCGGCGGGCGGGTACTCGGAGTAGCCATCGTGCTGGTGGATGTCACCGATCGGCACCGTGCCCGGCAGCGCTTGGCTCTGATCGCCGACGGCTCCGCCCGTATCGGCACCACCTTGGATGTGGGACAGACTGCCCGCGAGCTGGCCGACGTCACCGTCCCCGAGCTCGCCGACGTGGCGGCGGTGGACGTGCTGGACTCTGTCCTGGCCGACCGCCCCCCGATGGGGCCCGGTGCCGGCCGGGCACTCTTCCGTGCCCTCGCGGTGAAGGCCGCGTACCCGACTGAGGCCGTCCGTGCCGTCGACCCTCCCGGCCACCTCGCCAGCTACGGCGCGCAGCGCCTGGCCACTCAATGCGTGCGGACCGGCCGCGCCATCCTGGTACCCCACGTCGGCCAGCGGGACCTGGTCCGCATTGCCCGTGACGCCGAGGCCGCCGCCATCCTGGCCCGTGCCGGGATCCACAGCTATCTCCTGACGCCCCTGATCGCCCGCGGTGAGGTGCTCGGCACCCTGGGCCTCAGCCGCGCCCGCAACTCGGTGCCCTTCGACAACGACGACCTCACCCTGGCCGGTGAACTGGCCGATCGAGCCGCGGTGTGCATCGACAATGCCCGTCTGTACCAACGCGCACGTAACACCGCTGTGACCCTCCAGCGAAGCCTCCTGCCGGACCTCCCACCACAACAGGCGGGCCTGGAGATCGCCTCCCGATATCGGCCCGCCGGAACGACCATCGAAGTCGGTGGCGACTGGTTCGATGTCCTCCACCTCGTGGAAGACAAGACCGCACTGGTCGTGGGCGACGTGATGGGCAGCGGCATAAGCGCCGCCACCACCATGGGACGCCTGCGCACCGCCACCTCCACCCTGGCCGACCTTGACCTCCCACCGACCGAGGTGCTGCACCACCTCGACAAGATCACCACAGACCTGGAGCAGTACGCCACCTGCGCCTACGCCGTCTACGACCCGCACCGCGCCCTGTGCCACATCGCTGTCGCCGGACACCTGCCCCCCGTGCTGATCCGCGCCGGCGAGCCCCCCGAACTGCTCGATCTCCCCACCGGCGCACCCCTCGGGGTCGGCGGTGTCGCCTTCGAAGTCACCGCCTTCGGCCTGGCCCCCGGCGACCAACTGGTCCTCTACACCGATGGTTTGGTCGAGACCCGCCACCACGCCATCGACGAGCGCCTGGACCTCCTCCTCCAACTGCTCCACAGACCCGACCGGTCCTTGGAGGAAACCTGCGACCGGCTCCTGGACACCCTGCGCCATCCCGACGACCACGACGACGTCGCGGTACTCATCGCCCGAGCCCGACGCTGGCCCCGGCCTTAGCACCCGCTCCGCGACCAGAAGACCGCGAAGGTCCGGCAACAACTTCACACCCTTGTAATCACAGGTCGTTACGATATGAGACCGGAAGGTGACAGTGGTCCTGCTCCTCTGCGACAGACAGCGGTCGGACACGTGGAGCGGGATCAGTTACACGGGAGGGAGAGCATGCCTATCACTCGGCCGGGTCGGCATCCGCACACCCCGCAGGACGGTGGGCATCGCACGTCAAGGTGGCCGAGAAACGGAAGGAGATCGCGGCCGAACGGGAGGACTATATGGCGAAGCGCGAATGGGTGAGCACAGCCCCCCACGCCGGGCTGCCAGCGGCACGGATCCGCGCGGCGCTCGACGAGGGGCATGGCATCGCGGTGCTTGCGCTGAAGGAGCTCGTGGACCCGGCTGACGCAGCCCGCCTCATCGGCGGCGACCGGGCCGACGTGCACTTGGTGCACCTGCACGTGGCCCGCACGGTCAGCCGGTGCGGCGCGGATTGGCTTCCCTCCTCGCTGCCTGACGATCCGGACGCAGACCTGATGCTTTACCGCAGGAGCGACCTGGGCGAGCTCGGGGAGTTGTTGGACGCTCTCCGCCAGCTCACCGGTCCCTTCGCCGGGGCGGCCGCACACAGTGCGGCCGTCGCTGCCCGCATCCTGTCATCGTCGCCGGGGGCGGACTAGGGTCCGGCTTCAAAGATCATCCGGCGGTGGATCATGGCGAGCGTGATACGTCGCCGCGCACATGCCTGTCAACTCGATTGCCCAGTTCGCCATCGGCCTGTCCGCCGCCTACACCCAAAACGGCGGCAACAACAGCCAGTGACCACCACTGCCCCGGTGAAGCACCCTTCACCAGGGCAGTGGTGGTCACTCGCTTTTACACTCACCGGCCATGCGCACTCGAGACAGGCGGGTTGCGCCGCGTGACCATGGCAGCGATGGTTGCGCGTCACCCGCCGGGCAGCGGCTGCGCATCGCCCGCCCCGCCACCGGGTCCCGGCTGCGCAGTCGTCGACGCGATGCGCAGCGGCTGCGCAACGCTGTGACCTGCGATGGTCGGGTCTGTGGTCGAGGTGGCGGGTCTCATGGTCGGGCTCCTGGTCGGGTGGTGTGTATCGCCGTACGGGCGGTGTGATGGTGCGCAATCACTGTGCGGTGGTGGGTGCGCAGTGATTGCGCAGGGTGTCTATGGGGGCCGGGTCTGGCTCCAGGGGACGCGTTGGTCGGGGTCGTGGATGGGCCGCCATACGGGTGCGGAGGGGCCGCCGCGGAGCAGGTCGACCAGGGGCACTGCCAGGACGGGGACGTGGCGCAGGAAGCCGGTCAGTGCCGGTTGGGAGGCGGCTGGCTTTGTCCACGAGAACGGTTCTGGCACAGATCTTGGGGAGCGGTTGCGGAGAGTCATCGCGGTGTTCGAATGCGAGGAGACGGGGTCACGTGAGACCGCGTACGCCCTGTCGTCCAGCGATCGGAATTGACGCTCCCTCAGGTCCCCGCCGCCCGCTGCTGCAGCCGGTTATGGCCGGTGATGGTGCTGGTCATGCAGACCGATGCAGCGTTCTGGGACTCGCTGGTGTTCGACGGAATCGACGATGTGGATGTCGAGGCGGTCACAGCCGCGTTCGGCACGGTCGAGGCGGCGGCGAGAGGTCGCGCGGTGGGAGCGGCATGTCCGGACTGTGGTTGCTTCTCGGACCGAGTCCACGACCGCTATCAGCGCAGGCTGAAGGACCTTCCGCTCGCTGGAGGACGTCGATGACCCGGCCCTCAAGGCCCACGCGGGCCGTCACAGTCCCCGGGCGGGGCGTCAGGGCAGGCGGGGGGCCTTGACGGGAGGCGGCGGGAGGGCCGGTGCCCACTTCGGTGTCGGGGGCTTCCATGGGGGAGTGCCGCCCCGACTGATGTTCACCATGACCACGTCGGATTCGGCGGAATGCGAGGTGGTCATGGGTTCCGACGTGCTGACGCTCGCCAGGTGCAGGGTGTGTGCCGCGACCAGTGGGGCACGGCGCTAACGGCCACCACGACGAGCGGCCTCTTGGTCATGTAACCGGCCTCGATCAGGTGCGAGACCACCTGGGCCGTCATGGCCAGCAGCAGGGCCAGCACGGCACCCACGTTGGCCTGGCGCCGCTCCGGGCTGGACCTAGGCAGGCACATTTCGCGCTCAGGCGGTCGCTCAGGCGGTGCCGAGCGGATTGAGCACGGCGAATCGCCAGCAGCCGTCGACGCCTCGGCACGCGACGTTGGCGGTGGTGCCGGTCGGGGAGACACGCTCACCGTCGGGGGCGGTGACTTCGAGGGTCCAGTCGGTGACCAGTAGCGCGGCGTCGGCGCCGACCAGGGTGTGCCGGGGGATGTTGGTGAGCCGACCACGGGCGGCAACGGTCCCGCTGATCTCCCGACGCAGCGCCTCGTGACCGGTGATGACCTCGCCGGTCGGCGTGCGCATGGTGGCGCCAGGGGTGAACGGGGCCAGCACGCCCTCGACGTCACCGCCGTTCAGGGCATCCTCGAACGCGCCAGGCAGCAGTGCGGGATCGGTGATCGCAGTCTTCACAGTGGTGGGTCCTTACCTGGTGTGTACCCAACGGGGCAGGGATGTACGAGCGCGCCGCGGGTCTCAGGGGCGGCTAGGCCCGGCAGTACGCGGCGACGCCTTCACGATCCCTGCCAAGGGCCTCGCCCGGCGAGGTAGAGTCGGGACCCGCTATGGTCAAAATTGGACAACGTGACGTCATCGACATCGCCTACCTCAATCCCGACCGGCCGCGGCTGGGCATCGAGGTCCTGACGTTCGACGTTCTGCGCCGCCGTCTGAAAAGGGCCGTCGCCCGTACCGCGAGCCGGCCGCACTTCCACCAACTGCTCCTCGTACGAGGCGGCGAGGCAACCATGATGGTGGATTTCGTCCCCTGGCTGCACCAGCTGTGGCATGGCGGAAGTGCTGAGCGTCCTTGAGCCCGAATCTCTTCAGGCCGAATCGAGCCCGGTCGGCTCCTCACGCCCGACAGTGCCAGCAGGCCGCCCAGACCTGAACCGATAGCGGGCCGACCGCGGCGCGGCCGACTCGGACAAGTAAGTCAAGCCTTACCTTCAGAGGAATTTGGCTGCATAGTAGGGGCCGGTCGGGAGGAAGGCTGCTTTTGTCCCAGTTCAATGAGGGTGCCGCAGGGCAGGTCGAGTCGGAGCAGGCCCACGTTGCCGTTATGTACCGACTGCTCGATGAGCGATTGGCCGAGGTTCGGGCCCAGTTGGCGGATGTGCTGAGGTCACCGGCCGAAGGCGCGGGCGAGGTGTACGCGCGCGACGTCGCCGCAGAGCGTCTGGCGCGTCAGGTTCGTCGGTTGGAGGGGGCCGAGGAGGGGTTGGCGTTCGGACGTATCGATGGCGTGGACGGAACCGTCCTGCACATCGGACGGCTCGGCCTGCACGTAGGTGATCGGGACCTGCCGCTGCTCGTCGACTGGCGAGCGGACGCGGCGCGGCCCTTCTACGAGGCGACGACCGTCCACCCCATGGGGCTGCGGCGCCGGCGTCATCTGCGAGTCGAGGGCCGTACGGTCCGTGCGGTGAGCGACGAGCTACTGGACGGATCGCCGGCCACAGTGGGCGACATCGTCGGCGATGGTCCGCTGACGGAAGCGCTGGAGGCGCAGCGCACGGGGCGGATGCGTGCGGCGGTGGCGACGTTGCAGGTGGAGCAGGACGCGATAGTCCGGTCCCCGCATCGGGGAGTGACGGTAGTGCAGGGTGGCCCCGGTACGGGCAAGACCGTGGTTGCGCTGCACCGGGCGGCATACGTGCTGTACACGTTCCCGGGAGCGGCCGCGCGCGGTGTGCTGGTGCTCGGGCCGAACGCGCGGTTCCTCGACTACGTCTCCCAGGTGCTCCCCTCGCTGGGGGAAAACGACGTGCTCCTGGCGACGTGCGCGGAGCTGGCCGGGGTGATGCCCGCAGCTGTGGAGCCGTTGGATACCGCGCGCCTCAAGGGGAGTTCCGCACTCGCCGACGCGCTCGCGGACCTGGTGCGCTCCCGGCAGGCACCTGCCGGCGGCTTCGCGGTCCGGGTGGGGCAGCAGTGGGTCCGGCTTGCCGGCGCGGATGTCGCAGCGGCACGGGAGGCCGCAGTGACGAGCGGTCTGGCGCACAACCGCGCGCGGGCGGTGTTCAAGGAGCACCTGATCGACGCGGTCACGGACGCCCTGGAACGCGACGCCGTCGAAGCACTCGAACATATCGACGTCGAGATCGCCGAGAGCACGGGCCTGGATCTCGACGCCGCGGCCGAGGCTGACCTTCGGGCTCTCGGCTTCGACGACGCGCCGGCCGCGGATCCGGCCGAGGTGTTCGACGCGGATGCCGTCCGCGCGGACCTCTCGGGCGACGACCACGTCGACCGTGCGGTGGAGGCACTCTGGCCCCGGCTGACGCCCGAAACGATCGTACAAGCCCTGCTGGCAGACGCTCGCACGTTGGCGAGGCACCTGCCCTCGCTCCCCGGCGACGAACGGTCCCCACTGGTGCGGTCGCCTGACGCTCCGTGGACGGATGCCGATGTGCCGCTGCTGGATGAGGCGGCGGCCTTGGTGGACGGGCCGCCGGAGCGGTCGTTCGGGCACGTCGTGATCGATGAGGCTCAGGAACTGACCGCCATGCAGTGGCGGATGGTGATGCGCCGGTGTCCGGGCAGGTCGATGACGCTGGTGGGTGACTTTGCCCAGGCGGGCCCCGCGACGGCGGCCAGGGACTGGTCCCAGGCGCTGGGTCCGCATCTCGGCAGCAGGTTCGCCCTGCACACGTTGGCCGTCAGCTACCGCACGACCCAGGAGATCCTTGCGAGCACTCACCCCTTGCTGGCGCGGATCGCCCCCGGTCAGACGCCGAGCCGGTCGATTCGCCACGGCGATCTTCCCCGCCACCTCACCGCCTGCCCGCACTCCCTCGCCACCGCCGTGGCCGGGGAGCTTCGAGCGCAGGTGGCAGCGCACCCGGGCGATCTGCCCGCCGTGATCTGCGCGGACGACCGGGTCAAGGAGTTGGCGTCGGCGGATGTCACGCGGTGGGCGTGCGTCGTGCCGGTATCCGAAGCCCGCGGCCTGGAGTTCGACGCGATCGTCGTCGTCGCCCCGGAGGAGATCGCCGCAGCCCGCCCCGGCGGTGAGCGTGACCTGTATGTCGCCCTCACGCGTGCAACCAAGAGACTGTGCACGATCGCCGTAAATACGGCGTCACAGCACATCTCATGACGCCTGTGATGAACACTCGGAGCTGGTACCTCGAGGGGCTGAGATGGCGGGACATCCCGACGCGCCACTGACGCCGGAAGGGCTTCACCGATTGTGCGAGCGCATTGACGCCGGGCGTCCGATCGCACACGTAGCGGCGGAAGCGGGCATCTCCCGCCGCTGCCTCGCCAAGTGGTACGCCCGCTGGTGCGCGCACGGCGAGAACGGTCTTGCCGACCATTCGTCCCGGGCCGCCACGAGCCCCGCCCGCACCGCGGAGGACGTCGCGGATCTGATCGAGGCGCTGCGGCGGCAAACCGAGCACAGGCCCGCCCGCCTTGCCGCGGACCTGAAGCGGCTGCACGGCATCACCGTCGCGCCCGCCACCGTCCACCGCGTCCTCGTACGCCGCGGGCTCAATCGGCTGCGCGACCTGGACCCGCCCAGCGGCGAGCAGCTGCGCGAGGTGATCCGCTACGAGCACGACCACCCCGGCGAGCCGGTTCACGTCGACATCAACAAGTTCGGACGCATCCCAGCAGGCGGCGGCTGGCAAGCGCATGCACGGCCATGGCACTGACGCCGCGCGAGCCTCCAAGCGCGCCGGTCCCGGGACCGGGAGAGTCGGCTACACCTACCTCCACTCCGCGCTCGACGACCATTCCCGGCTCGCCTATACCGAGGCCCTGGAGGACGAGAAGGCGGCGACCGCGGTTGCCTTCTGGCACCGGGCCGTCGCGTTCTTCGCCGCCCACGGCATCACGCCCGTCCGCCGCGTCATAACCGACAACGGCGCGTTCCACCGGTCCCGGACCTGGGCGGACGCGCTCGCGAAGGTCCGCAGGCGGCCGGGGCCGGTGCCTTCCACGCCTCCGGGGCACAGGGCCTTCCAGGGCCACCGTCACCGAGGTCGCCAAAGCCACCATCGACCACATGGTGCCCCTGGCCGAAGCCTGGCGCTCCGGCGCCGACACCTGGACCGCCGAACAGCGCAAAGAGTTCGGCAACGACCTGAAAGACCCGCAGCTGCTGATCGCCTCGGAGTCCTCGAGCACCTCGAAGTTCGACAGCGGGCCCGCCGACTGGAAGCCCACCAACCACGCCTTCTGGTGCGTCTACGCCAAGGACTACACGCACATCAAATCCGTCTGGAAGCTGACCACCACCGACAAGGAGAAGACGGCACTGTCGTCCATGCTGGACACCTGCACGAACTGATCCTCGCAGCGCGCACGCGCTGTGAGCACCGCACAGCGAGCTCTTGCTGCTGTGCCGCTGTCCCACTCGTGCGGGCCTGCGGCGTCCTCGTCCGAACCGGGGTAACTGTGGGCCGGGTGAACGAGTGGGGAGTGACCGCAATACGGAGGGGCGTCCACAGCCGTACCAAGCTGCGGACGCCCCGTCATCGGCCGGCGACCGTGGATCCGGACCGTCGGCCGGCTGTCAGCCGAACAGGATCGACGTGCACATCTGCGAGAACTGGCCGTCCCGCGAGTACAGGCAGAGGGCAGCGTCGTGCTGCCTGCCAGTGGCGAAGTAGTAGGTGTAGGGCTTGCCCGACACCACGTTGAACGCGCCCTTGTCGCCCACGTGCTGGCTGGTGTTGATGATGAGGTTGAAGTCGACCTTGCCGTACATCGTGCTGGAGAACTGGGCGTTGTAGCCGTTGGCGTCCTCCGTCACGCAGATCTGTCCAAGCCCGCTGCGCCACTGGCTGCAGGCGGTCTGGCCCGGAGAGGCGTCGGCGGTACCGGAGCCTGCTACGACGCCGGCGAGCGCGAGAGCGCCAGACGCGGCGGCCACAGCGGTCCTTCGAAGACTAGTGAGAGCCATGTGTTCCGTTCCCCCTATGGGTAATTCGAATGGTCCTTCGTAGTCTCTCACGTTGTTGATCTTGCTTCGCTCCTGAGGTGCACGCCTCGCGTCGAGCGCCCCTACTCGGCCCGTCAGGACGCTGCAAAGGCCGGCCGCCGCAGTGCCGCCGAAGCGAGTCATGAGGGACGACCCGGCTAGAGCTGGTGTTCGTGGTCGGGGGCTCCGTGCGGGCTGGGCAAGCCCAGCGCGGCGGCCGGTGCTTGCCCGCCGGTGTCCGACGCGGGTCGCGGGCGGCTCTGTTCGGCCCCGGCGGGTTGCTTCCTTGATGGGGCCCATAGGGGGCTGGAGGGTTGGATCGACCGTTGCAGCGAGGGGTGCACCGAGGGTTGCAGCACCCCCCATCGCGCGGGCGCCCGTTTGTGCAGGTGGGGTGTTATGGGCAAGCCGGTCGTGGACGCCGACACCTCCCTCCGCAGTAGCCGGAGGGAGGTGTCTGATCCTTTCCGGGCCCGTAGCGGGGCGGCGGCGCGTATTCAAGAACGCAGGGCAGCGTTCTCGCAGGCCGGAAATCCTTGAATGCCGGATTGGAAGCGCGAAGAGTCGGGACAGTCGCAGCGTCCGAGCCGTCTCCGTTCCGCCTGACCGCGCTTCCGGAATCACCTCGATGGCGAGTGCGCTGGTCGGAGCCGGTTGCGGAGCTACCTCGATCTGCGCCAGGAGCTCCCTGCCATGGCCGGCTCGGCCACGAAGCCGACCACGCCCTACTGATCTTTTCGTAAGTTCGGTGGGTGTGGTGGGCTTGTCGATGGGAGGCTGTCGGCGTGGCTTACCAACCTTCTCCTTCGGTTGCCGGCTCC
>NZ_JBIAVX010000052.1:0-17715 GCF_042894725.1 Streptomyces sp. NPDC001480
GGCTGGACTGGTACAACTACCACCGACCCCACACCGGCATCAGCGGCCAAACCCCAGCCAGCCGCGTCACCAACCTGTCCGGTCAGCACACCTAGAGCCCGCTGCGCCGTCGGGTCGAGTACTGCTCCATGAGCTTGCCGCGGGTCGTCTCCAGCCGGTGGGCGAGGATCTCGGCGACGGTGCGCACCAGGGACAGCCCGAGCAGCGGGTCCTCCACGCACAGCCCCAGCACCGCCGCTCCGTCGAACTCGTAGGCCCGTACCTGGCTGAAGGCCACCGCGCCGAAGTCCCACTGGTACGGCGGGAACAGCCATGACCAGCCGAGCATGTCGCCGGCGCCGAGGGTGGCGACGGTCACCCGCTGGGTGGAGGTCACCTGCTGGTCCAGGTTGACGGCGCCCGAGCGGATCACCCAGAAGCGGTCGGCGGTGCCGCCGGCCTCGAAGATGTGGGTGTCCTCGGGGAAGGAGACCTCCTTCGCCAGCTCCATCAGACGCTCGCGCTGCTTCTGGGGAAGGGCGGTCAGCAGTTTGATCGCTTTGGTCATGGCGGGGGCTCCTCGCCGGCGACGGAATGCGGTGTGGTTCCCTACGCCCATTTCAGCCGCTGCGGCCGCCCAGAGCACCTCGGGGGAGGGAAGATCCCGTGAACAAAGGCGCGCCGGGCAGGAAAAAGCCCTGGCTGGACGGGGGAAGCCAGCCAGGGCCGTATGTGGTGGTTCGGGGAGGACGGTCACGGTCGACTCCCCGTCCACGTATGGATGAACGATAAACCAGCGGGCGTGCTATCACATAACCGGAAGCGGGCCGCGTGACCTGTTTCACTCCAGGGCCACCCGGACGGTGCCGAGTGCCGGGTCGGTGGGGTCGGGCAGGTTCATGCCCGCCGCCCGGCCCGTGCGCAGATACCGCAGCACCGGCTCCGTCAGGCGCTCGCCCGGCAGTAGGGCCGGGATCCCCGGGGGATACGGAGTGATCATCTCGGCGGCGACCCGCCCGGCCGCCTCCGTCACCGGCACGTCCTCGGTGGGCCCGAAGAACGCGTCCCGGGGCAGCACGGCCTGTTCCAGGCGGAGTTCGGACGGCGGCGGCACCTCCACCCCGGGCGCCGGACGCAACTCCGGCGCGGCGCGCACCAGGTCCTTCAGCGCGGCCAGCAGCTCGTCGGCCGTGCCGGCGTCGTCGGCGTGCGTGAGCTGGGCGCTGATGCGCCGGTGGTCGGTCAGATGCGCGTCCACGGACCGGTGCTCACGCAGCCAGTCCGCCGCGCGGTAGCCCGTGATCCCCAGACCGGTCACGTCGATGACGCACGGCAGCGGGTCGAAGCCGTCGGCCAGGCCCGGCCCGCAGTAGTCGTCGCGGCCGTCGACGTGCAGCCCGTCGAGCTCCTCGACGGCGGCCCTGACCCGCTCCGCCAGGGCCAGCGCGTCGTCCATCAGTTCCCGTCCGCGCAGGGCCATCTGCCGCCGCCAGCCGTCCAGCCCCGCGAAGATCAGCACCGAGGGGCTCGTGGTGCCCAGCAGGTCGGCGCGTGTCTTCAGCAGTTCCGGCGGGACCAGGTCGCCGCGCAGATGGAACACCGAACCCTGCTCCAGGCCGCTGCCCATCTTGTGGATGCTGGTCACGCAGACGTCGGCGCCCGCGTCCATCGCCCAGGACGGCAGGTCCGGATGGAACGGCAGGTGCGCGCCCCACGCCTCGTCCACGATCAACGGGCGCGAACGCCGGTGACAGACCTCCGCCACGGCCCGCAGGTCGGCACAGGCGCCGTACGGGGTCGGACTGGTGATCAGGGCGCCCTTGGCGTCCGGGTGCGCGGCGAACGCCGCCTCGAACTCCGCGGCCGACGGCGGATGCGCGATGTGCCGCTCGCGATCCCACCGCGGTTCCACCCAGACCGGCTCGATACCGGCCAGGACCAGGCCCGACACCACGGACTTGTGCGCGTCCCGCCCGATCAGCAGCCGCTCGTGCGGCCCCGCCACCGCGAGCATCGCCGCCTTGACCGACAGCGAACTCCCGCACGTGGTGAAGAACGTGTGCTCCGCGTGCACCGCGTCCGCAGCTTCTCGGCCCGCTCCAGCACCCGCCCCCGCTGCAACCGGTCGTCCAGCCCGCCGGAGGCCAGCACGTCGCCCAGGAAGACGGCGTCCCCCAGCACCTCCCGCACCGCGGGATCGGCCCCGCGGGCCTGTTTGTGCCCCGGCGGGGTGAACGACAGCCTCCCCTCGCGGTGGTAGCCGGCGAGAGCTTCCAGAACAGGTGCTTCGGTGTGGTCGACGGACATGCGTCCCGTCTGCCCGGACCGGTGACCGTCAATCAGCCGCGGGGCGGAACCGGATGCTCAGCCCCCGCTCCGGCGTGCGCCCGGGGTGAGGATCTCGTCCAGCACCCGCAGCACCACCTCGTACGCCGTCGCCCGTACGGCGGCGTCCCGTGCGGCCGCCGGATCGTCCTCCCGAAGGGCGTCACCGCGCTCCCGCCACGTCCGCTCCTCCTCCTGTGCGCAGGCCTTGGCGCGCTGCATCCGCCGCATCAGTTCGTCCGAGTCCACGACATCCGTCATGGCATCCGCGTACCCCCGAAACCCGGCCATGATGGGGACCGGACGTGTTTGGCCGCGCCCTGACAGGTGAGCCGAAAAAGGAGAGACCCGGGCAATCCCCCCGGGTCAGCGCAGGCACCGGATTTCTGTCCTCACCAGTCAGGGAGCGAAAGGATGCGCGAGACGCACAGGACCGAATCCGCCGTCGGACCGTCGGACGTCCGCCGCACTGTTCCGTGCCGGCCGGCGGACGCCCGCAGAAGGGTGCGGTGTGCGGTGGCCGAACGATGCGAGGCCCAGCACCTCCACTGCGATACCGACGCCCTCGACGACGCACTCCTCGTCGTCTCGGAACTGACCACCAACGCGATGCTGCACGGCGGCGGGATCACCGACTTCTCCGTCGACGTCGTCGGAGGCGAGGTGCGCGTCTCGGTGAGTGACCGCAGCGACGACCTCCCCGTCGCCCTGTCGCCCGTCGACGCCCAGGGCCGTTCCCGGGTCGGCGGACGCGGCTGGCCGATCGTGTGCCGGCTGTCGCACGACATCGACGTCGCCTGTCTGCCGCGCGGCGGCAAGCGGATCACCGCCCTCGTTCCGCTGACCTGAACTCAGTCCGCATCCGGGTTCGGAAATTCTTACCCGGCCGGATCGGAATGCGGAGTTTGGTCCACCGGGGCGAGGGCAGACGGAGGTTCGTGCTTCGGACCGGAGGCGCGCCCAGCGGGAGTGTTGTCCCTGCTCAGGGCCCTGTAATGGTCCGGGCGGCTCTCCCGCGGCAATTCCCTGAAACCACCTGTTCAGGAGCGATTCCGCATGCTCACCGATTTTTCGACCAGCCGTCCCAGCACGTCCGTGCGTTCTTCCGCCGCCCCTTCTTCCACGGCCGCCCCGGCCCCCACGGCCTCACCCAAGCGGTCCCACGACGACGCCCCCGACACCGCGGCCCTGTTCGCCCGGCTCGCGGAGCTCGACGAGGGCCCGGAGCGCGACCTGCTGCGCGACGAGCTGGTGACCGCGTGGCTGCCCATGGCCCACCGGATCGCCGGCCGCTTCCGTGACCGGGGGGAGTCCGTCGAGGACCTGCGCCAGGTGGCCGCCCTCGGACTGGTCAAGGCGATAGACCGGTTCGACCCCGAGCGCGGTGCCTTCGAGAGCTATGCGGTGCCGACCATCACCGGAGAGGTCAAGCGGCACTTCCGGGACCGGATGTGGGCGCTGCGGGTGCCCCGCCGGGTCCAGGAACTGCGCAACAGGGTGCGCGTGGCCCGCCGCGAACTCACCCAGAACCCGGGCAGCCCCGAGCCCTCGGTCGCCGACATCGCCGCGCACACCGGGCTGACGGAGGAAGAGGTCACCGCGGGCCTGGAGGCGCTGGAGAGCTTCAGTACCCTCTCGCTCGACGCCGAGCTGTCGGCCGGCGACGACGGGTACAGCCTCGCGGACACCCTCGGGTCGACCGACGCCTCCTTCGACGTCGTCGTGGACCGCGAGTCCGCCAAGGAAGGACTGCGCCGCCTGCCCGAACGGGAGCGCGCCATCCTCTACATGCGTTTCTTCGAGGACATGACCCAGAGCCGGATCGCCGACAAGCTGGGCATCTCCCAGATGCACGTCTCCAGGCTCATCAGCCGCAGCTGCGCACGCGTACGCGAAGAGGCGCTCGGCCGGCGGCACGGCGGCCGGGGCTCCGGCACGCCCACCGAATGAGCCCGTCCATCTCCGAGCCACGCCCGCCACGAAGGAGTGAGAGACCGATGCTGATTCCGCTCAGGCCGCATCCCGCGACCCTGCGCAAGCTCGTCGAGGAGTACGAGGGACTCCTCGCCGACGACGGAGGCCGGGACGTGTCCGGTGGCGGCCCGCGGGCCCGGGACCTGGCGTACACGCTGTGCGTCCTGACCGGCACCCGGGACGTGGAAACCGCCGTCGAGGCGGCCCACCGCCATCTGGCCGCGGCCGGGCCGAGGCCGGAACCGGTGACCGCCGCCGAGACGTTGCGCGCGGCCACCGCACCCGAGCCGGTGACGATGGCGCGGGCCGGAGGTCACTGAGTCCGCTCACCGTGGAGGAGCCGTCGGGGCGATCGCGGGCACGCGGTCGCCCCGACGGCTCCGTCGTCATGATCCGAGGTGTGTCCCCGGTGGACCGGGGCAGCCGGAGCCGGGGAGGTCTGGATGGATACGAGTGCTGTGCTGCGCGGTGCGGGGACACGGGCCCGGTCGGGACCGACGGGCGCGGTGACCGAGTGGGCCGCGCGGGCGGGTCTCGCCGCGCGTGGGGTGATCTATCTGCTGGTGGGGCTGCTCGCGCTGCAGATCGCCTTCGGCGGCAGCAGGAAGCAGGCCGACCGCAACGGCGCCCTCGCCGAGATCGCCCGCCACCCGTTCGGCGCGGTGGTGCTGTGGGCGGTGGGCGTCGGGCTCGCGGGCATGGCCCTGTGGCGGCTCTCGGAGGCGGTCTTCGGCTCCGTGGGCAAGGACGGCCGCTCGGCGCGCAAACGGCTGCTGGCCCTGGCGCGGTGCGTGTTCTACGCGTTCGTCGCCTCCTCCGTGCTGTCCTTCGCGGCCGGCGCGGGCGGTGGGCAGTCCAGCGACAGGCAGTCGCGCGACCTCACCGCCCGCGCCCTGTCGGCGCCGGCCGGGCAGTGGCTCGTCGGCGCGGTGGGCGCCGGGATCGTCGTCACCGGCGTCTGGATCGCCGCGCAGGCCGTACGGCGCGCGTACCGCGACCGGCTCAGGACCGGCGAGATGTCCCCGAGGACGCGCCGCCTGGTGGACGTGACGGGTGTGTCCGGCGGCATCGCGCGCGGCGTGGTGTTCACGGCGGCCGGTGTCTTCGCCGTGCGTGCCGCGGTCGACTCCCGGCCCGACAAGGCCAAGGGCCTCGACGACACGCTCCGCACCTTCGCCGACACCCCGGCCGGCCCCTGGCTGCTGGCACTCGTCGCGGCAGGCCTGGCCCTGTTCGGCCTGTTCTCCTTCGCCGAGTCCCGCTGGATCCGCACCTGAGCCCGGTGGCCCCCGGAGCCGCGTCATACGTGGTCCGGCGGCGCACGGTTTCGACGGCGGGCGCGGTGCGTGCCGCCGTCGACTCGCGGCCCGACAAGGCCGAGGGCCTCACGTGTGGCTCGGTGGCGCGCGGGTTTCGACGGCGGGGGTGTGTTCGTGGTGCGGGTCGTGGTCGACCCGGTCAGTTCTTCGGCTGTCGTACCGGTACGCCCAGGGGGCGGGCCAGGCCCGCCACCGCCTCGTCCAGGCGCTGGAGGTGCCGCAGCACCCGGTCGGTGACCCGGCCGTAGCGCGGGGTGTGGTAGGAACCGGGCTCCAGCAGCGAGGCGATGCTGGGGCCGGTCTCGAGCGCGGACGTGGACCGCGCGTCCGCGACGCGGGCGGCGATCGCCTCGATGTTGTGCACGATGCGCCGCCCCACCACACGCAGCCGGGGATCCGCCGCGATCGAGGGATGGCTGGGCAGCAGTTCCGCCGTGGCCGCCAGGGAACGGGCGTGGTACGCGCAGGTCTCCAGCAGCGCCACGACATAGCGGGCGGTGTCCCGCCTGGACCGCAGCGGCGTGATCGGGTGGGTCAGCGGCTGGGCGGACGCCCGTAGGTCGGCCAGCGCCTGGTCCAGGTCCCGGGCCAGGTCCAGCAGATCGGCCGGCGCACCGCCGCTGAGCTGGTCGGCCGCGGCCCGGGTCACGTCCGCGAGCCGGTTCAGCGCGGTGCCGAGGAGCTCGTTGGTGCGGCGGTCGGTGCGCACCGGCAGCACCACCGCCGCCGCGAGGACCCCGCAGGCCGCGCCCAGCGCCGTCTCCTCCACCCGCAGTACCAGCACGGCGGTGCTGTAGGTGTTGAGCAGCGTGTACAGCAGACCGAGCATCGCCGTCACGAAGAAGGACATCAGGGTGTAGGACAACGGCGCGGTGTAGAACATCGCGAAGATGAACAGCAGCACCAGCCCGAACGCCGTCCAGGTGTGGTGCCCGACCAGCCCCGCCAGCCCGATGCCGGCCACCACGCCGAGGACCGTGCCCAGCACCCGGCGGTAGCCCTTGACCAGGATCTCCCCGGTGGAGGCGGTGTTGATGAACACGATCCAGCAGGCCAGCACCGCCCAGTACCAGCGGTGGGTGGAGAGCAGTTCGCCGCCCAGGATGGCGAGGGCGGAGCCGACGGACACCTGTACGGCCGCCCGCGTGGTGGGCCGCCGCAGTCCGCCCGGCTGCTCCTCGTCCCCCTCCTGCTCGTCCTCGCCCGCGGCGATGGCGGCGTCCTCCGCGTCCAGCTCCTCGCGGGACCGGGCGGTCGCCGGGCTGTCGTCGGAATCGTCCTGCGGCCCGTCCAGGGCGATCCGCAGCCCCAGGACGGCCCGCGCGGCCTCGCCGAGGCCCCGGAAGACGTCCTGGACGGCAGGCGACGCGGGCGGCAGGTTCTCACCCTCGCGGTAGCCGAGCAGCCGGTTGCGCACCTGGGACAGCCCGGTCCCCGCGTCCGCTCCGGCCGGCCGCAGCACCTGGAGCCGCAGCGCCCGCAGATCCCGGCGCAGCGCGTCGATCGCCTCCTCCCGCACCGGCTCCCGCACCTGAGAGGGCACGGGCGCGCCCGGCAGGTGCAGCGTGAGCGTGTCCGCCCGCCGCTCGGCGCGCGCGGTGAGCAGCAGCAGGCCCAGCCGCTCGGCGGCGATCTCGGCCTCGGCGATCCTGCGCTGCACCAGGCGGGCCGCGGCCTCGTCGGAGGTCCCGTCCTCCAGACGGCTCTGGATCATCAGGGCCGCCTCGTGCAGCCGCGCCGTCCTGGTGCGGACGTTCTCGAGGGCCTTCTCCACCTCCTCGGGACCGGCGTCCAGCAACTCGGCCTGCGCGTCCACCAGTTGCGCGAGGCGGGCCCGGAAGGCGCGGCGCAGCCGGTCCAGGGTGCCCGCCGGTGTCTGCCGTACGAGGACGAAGCGGGCGGTCGCGCTGCACACGAAGCCCACGGCGATCGCACCGTACAGCCCGGGCAGGGCACCGGCACTGGCCCGTACGAACAGGGAGATGAAGTACGTCTGGAAGGCGATCAGCCCCAGCGCCGTACCGCGGTCGCCGAACCGGCGGCCGTACACGGCGCAGAAGATGAGCGCCACGAAGAACAGGTCGCCCGCCACGACCCGCGTGTTCAGCAGCGCGCCCAGCGTCACGGAGACCAGCGCCACCGGCAGGCCGAGCGCGAGGGTGACGGCCTGCGGGGTCGGCTGCTTCTCCCGGATGGCGAAGGTGGCGGCCATCGCGGCCATCGCCCCGGCCACCAGGTGGGTGACGCCGACCCGCTGCGGGCCCAGCAGCAGGAGCGTGAGCCCGATTGCGGTCACCGTCCGCAGCCCCGCGCTCAGCCGCAGCAACCCCGGATCGGACGCGGCGATCCGGTCCCACAGCTCCGCCCGAACCGACCGTCCCGCTGTGCTCACGCCGCCGTGCTCTCTCCCGTGTCGCGTAGGCGGACCGCCGGCCGGACGCGCACCGGCCGGCGGTCCGTGGTGTTCCCGGATCAGGTCAGGGAGGGGGTGCCCCCACCGCCTGCACCGCCTTCCACATGCGCCCGCACCTGCTCCGGCGTCAGATAGGAGTCCGTGTACTCGAAGTCCTTGAGCCTCGCGGCCTTGCGGGCCTGGAAGCCGGTGCGCACGAAATCGTCGCCCGCGACCGCGTTGAGCAGCCAGTTCGTCATGACACGCGTCTTGGCGACGTTGGTCCGCAGCGCCGACCAGTGGTAACCGCGGGCCACCGCCTGGGCGGGCACGCCGCGCAGTTCGATGCCGAGGGGTTTCGAGACCGCGTCCTTGCCGCCGAGGTCGACGACCAGTCCCAGGTCCTTGTGCACGTACGGCTGCATCGGCTGGTTGCGCAGGGTCGCGATGACGTTGTCGGCGACCACCTTGCCCTGCCGCATGGCGTGCTGCGCGGTGGGCGGGCAGACCGCGCCCTCCTGGTCCTTGGCCTTGTCCGGGACGGCGGCGGCGTCGCCGAGCGCGAAGACACCGTCATGGCCCGGCAGGCACATCTCGGCGGTGACCGCGAGCCGGCCCCGGACCGTCTCGGCGCCCAGCGTGGCGATCAGCGGACTGGCGACCACACCCGCCGTCCAGATCAGGGTGCGGGTGGGCACCACCCGGCCGTCGGTGAAGGTGACCTCCTCGGGGCCCGCCTTGTCGATCGACACGCCCAGGGAGATGTCGATCCCGCGCCGGCCCAGGATCTCCTGCGCGCTGCGGCCGAGCTTGTCGCCCAGTTCCGGCATCAGCTTCGGCGCGATGTCGATCAGGTGCCACTTGATCAGCTTCGGGTCTATGCGCGGGTAGCGCTTGACGGCGGCATGCGTCAGCCGTTGCAGGCAGGCCGCGGTCTCGGTGCCCGCGTAACCGCCGCCGACCACCACGAACTGGAGCCGCGAGGCGCGCTCCGCCGGGTCGTGGCTGGCGTCGGCGAGGTCCAGCTGGGAGATGACGTGGTCGCGGATGTAGGCGGCCTCGGCGAGGGTCTTCATCCCGAAGGCGTGCTCGGTCAGCCCGGGGATGTCGAAGGTGCGGGTGATGCTGCCCGGGGCCAGCACGATGTAGTCGTAGGGCTCGTTGACGATCTCGTCGGTGATGGTGCGGATGACGCAGACCTTGGCCTTCAGGTCCACGCCGATGGCGCCGCCGGGAATGATCCGGGTGCGGTACTTCTTGCTGCGGCGCAGCGAGACGGCGATCGACTGGGGCGTCAGCACACCCGAGGCGACCTGGGGCAGGAGGGGCAGATAGAGCTGGTAGGCGAACGGCGTCACCAGGGTGACGTCGGCCTCGTCAGGGGCGAGCTTGCGCTCCAGGCGGCGAACGCACTCCACTCCGGCGAAGCCTGCGCCAACCACCAGGATCCTGGGTCGTGTCACGGTGTCCATCCCTTTCTGCGGCTCCAGGCGGTACGACTGGACGCCGTTCGCATGCCCCTGGATCGCTGCTTCGCACCACAGCGATCCCACCGTGCCCCTGGCCGCCACGCCAGCCAGGTGCGGCAGGCAGACGAACGCGTGGGCACCAGCATGCCCCGGCACGGTGCCTGAGTAACCCGTGCGTCGCACGAATATGCGGTGTACTCCTGGACCGAGGGCAGTTCGATGGTTGTCCCGGCCGGTCGCGCCGGGCTGGAGTACCACCCGTCGGAGAGTGGGTGGTCCGTCCCCGACCACCTCACCAGGGCAGGAACACGTGGATGTCCTTGCCGGTGTCCGTCACCACCACGCTCACCTGGTCACACAGCGTGTGCACGAGGTGCCAGCCGATGCCGCCGCCGCCCGTGTTCGGGTGGAACGGGCGCGGCTCCGGCCGGGTGGTGCTGGTGTCGTGCATCGTGAGGTGCACGCCGTCGAACGTGCGGCGCATCCGCAGTTCGAAGGGTCCGGGCGCGTACTGCACCACGTTCGCGGCCAGCTCCGTGACGACCAGCAGGATGTCGTCCCAGGACTCGGGCGCCGCAGGTGGCGAGGCCCGTGCCAGGGCACCCAGGAACTCCTCCGCGGCGAGCCGCGCTCCCGTCACATTGCGCAGCTCACCCGCGAAGGAGACCGTACGCTCGTACGTCTTCTCCGAGTGGCTTGTGTCGTCCCAACGCGGCTCCGTAGCCATCACATCTTCCTCAGCCGGATGAATCGGCTGTAGTCGCTGCTCAGCTTTCCCACGTCTTGGGTTCCCGCAGGCGGGCAGGGTACGCGTGTCTCCCCGGTCGCGGACGTCACACAGGGTGGGCGTCCTCAGCGGAACACGTCGTCGGAGTCCTCCCAGTCGGCGGGTTCGGGCGGTCCGAGCCGCGCCGTGGCCCGGCTGCGCGCCTGGTACATCGCCTCGATCTCCGCCGCGTAGTGCTGGACGATCAGGTCCCGGCGCAGCTTCATCGACGGCGTCAGCAGCCCGTTGGCCGGGGCGAACGGCTCGGAGACCACCCGGTAGACCCGGATGGACTCGGCACGCGAGACCGTGCTGTTGGCGGCGGCGACGGCCCGGTTCAGCTCCTCGCGCAGCGCGTTGTCCTCGCGGGCCTCCCGTCCCGGCGTGTCGCCCTGCGGGGCCAGGGCCGCCCGCCAGTGCGCGAGGAACTCCGGGTCCAGGGTGAGCAGCGCGCCCACGCAGGGCCGGTCGTCGCCCACCACCACCGCCTGGTGGACGAGCGGATGCATTCGCAGGCGCTGCTCCAGCGGGGCCGGAGCCACGGTCTTGCCACCGCTGGTGACGATGACGTCCTTCTTGCGGCCCGTGAGGGTCAGATATCCCTCGGGGTCCAGGCGGCCGATGTCGCCGGTGGCCAGCCAGCCGCCGCGCAGCGCGGCCCGGGTCGCGGCCTCGTCGCCCACGTAGCCCTGGAACACCGACGGACCGCGCACCAGGATCTCCCCGTCGTCGGCCACCTGGATCTCGGTGCCCGGCAGGGGCCGTCCGACGGTCCCGGACTTCTCCCGGCCCAGCGGCTGCATGGTGATCCCGCCGCTGCTCTCCGTCAGCCCGTAGCCGTCGTGCACGTAGATGCCGATGCCCTCGTAGAACAGGGAGAGGTCGCGGTCGAGCGACGAGCCGCCGGACGTGGCCCGCACCGCCCGGCCGCCCAGCGCCGCCCGCAGCCGGCGGTACACCGTCCGCTCGTAGAGGGCGTGCTGGAGCCGCAGGTCGAAGCCGGGCCCCGGCCCCGTGCCCAGCCGCCGCCGTTCCTCGGCCGTGGCGAAGTCCCGCGCCGTCTGCGCGGCCCGCTCGAACAGGGCCCCGCGACCCGTCTGCTGGGCCGTGCGCAGGAAGTTCTTGTAGAGCTTCTCGAAGACGGAGGGCACACCGTAGAGGTACGTCGGACGGAACGAGCGCAGCGCCGACGAGATCGCCGCCTCGGTCATCTCCGGCTCGTGGGCCATGAGGATCCCGCCGCGCACGCACATCACCTGGATCATGAGCCCGTACACGTGGGAGAACGGCAGGAAGGCCAGGACGGACGCCTGCTCGCCCGGGGGCGCCGCCGTGTGCCCCCAGCCCTCCAGCAGCGTGTCGGACGGGTACGCGAGGCCCCGGTGGCTCAGCGCGCAGCCCTGCGGGCGGCCCGTGGTGCCGGAGGTGTAGACGACGGCCGCGGTCGAGTCCGGCAGCACGATCCGGCGCAGCGACTCCACCGTGGTCAGCGGCACGAGCTGGCCGCGCTCGGCCAGCTGCGCCAGCGCACCGGTGTCCAGCTGCCACACGTGCCCCAGCCGGGGCAGGGCGGCGCACACCGTGCCGACCGTCATGACGCCCTGCTCGTCCTCCACCACCACGGCCACACAGCCGGCGTCGCGCAGGATGAACTCGACCTGGTCGCGTGAGGACGCCGGATGGATCGGCACGACCTCCGCGCCCACCGCCCACAGCGCGTGCGCCAGCACCGTCCACTCGTACCGGGTGCGCGCCATGACGGCCACCCGGTGGCCGGGCGAGATCCCGGACGCCACCAGGCCCTTGGCCACGTCGACCACTTCGTCCCGCAGCTCGACGGCCGTCACCTCCTCCCAGGTGGTCGACGCGCCGTCCGGGCGGCGGGCGACCACGGCCCGGGTCGGGGTCCGGGCCGCCGTCTCGAAGACGCCGTCGGCCAGTCCGCCGACCAGGGGCGGGAGGGCCGCTGGAGCGAGAGCGAGGTCGCGCATGCGCTGCTCCTGGTATGTACGGAGAGTGACTACGCCGACGAGTCCTGTTGTCGGCGGTGCTCGAATGTAGCCCAGGTGCGAGCAGTTGGTGCCGGGAACGGGGAAGTCGTGGCCGATTGATGATCTAGGTGTATCCGGGGGACTCGGGACACATGACTCATGTGAACCCCGATCCGGAGCCCGAGCGCACCACCGGCCTGGAGCCCGGGGGCGGCGTGCCGCCCGGCGAGACGCCGCCCGCGGAGAGCAGCATGCCCGAGGCCGGGCCCCAGGAGACGCACAACCCGACCAAGGGCTGGGCCAAGGCCCCGCTCACCCTGATCATGGTCCTCGTCGTTCTGGTCGCGGCCTTCTTCCTGGTGTACGCCCTCGTGCTGATCCTGTGAGACCCCGCGGCGCGTCAGGACTGGGTACGGTGCACGCACTCGGTGACGACGTCCCGCAGGCTGCCCGTGCGCTCCATGAGCTCACGCTGCACGCGGGCGCCGTTCCCGTGCTCCAGCACACCGGAGACGGCCTGCTCGGCCCGGGCCAGGTCACCGCTGTCGCTGAGGGCGTCGCCGACGTGGTCCAGCAGCGACCGCAGGACCGTCCCGGCCGGCTCCGGCCGCATCGTCGCGGGATGGAGCAGCTCGCCGTCCAGACCCGACCGGGCGGCCCGCCAGGCGGCCAGCCGCAGCACGCTCACGCTGTGGTCGGCCGGTTCCTCGCCGCGGCGCCACTCGCGCGCGGCGGTCTCCACCAGGCCGCGGACGAGTGTGGCGATGAGTACGGCCGTGTCCGCCTGGAGGCACACGTCGGAGACGCGGATCTCCACGGTCGGGTAGTGCTCGGACAGCCGGGCGTCGAAGTAGGCCATAGCGGCGTCCAGGATCACCCCGGTGTCTACCATGTCCGCGACCCGGCGGTGGTAGCGCTCCGCCGTCCGGAACAGCTCCGTCGGACCGGCCGACGGCCAGCGTCCCCAGACCCGGCTGCGGTAGCTGTGGTAGCCGGTGTCGCGTCCCTGCCAGAACGGTGAGTTGGCGCTGATCGCCGCCAGCACGGGCAGCCACGGCCGGATGCGGTCGAGGACCGCGACGCCCTCCTCGTCGGACTCCACCGCCACGTGCACATGGCAGCCGCAGACGAGTTGGTCCCGGGTGCCGACGCCGTACTGCTCCGCCAACCACTGGTAGCGGTCGTTCACGCTGATCGAGGGGCTCACCGGCAGCGGGGAGGTGGCCAGCGCGGCGACCGTGCAGCCGATCTCGCCGGCGTGCCGGGCCGCCTCCTTGCGGCAGCGGACGATCTCCGCGCCGAGGTCCGCCATGTCCGTCTGCGGATGCGTGGCGAACTCCAGCATCTGCCCGTACAGCTCCTTCTCGAAGACGTCCTGCGCGGGATCGAGCAGAGAGGCGCGGGCGAGCACGGCCGCCGCCAGCGCCTTCGGGTCACCGCTTTCGGGATCGACCAGAAGGAGTTCCTCCTCCACACCGACGGTGCGCACGTGGGGCCGCCTTTCCATACGTACCGCGACTGGGCGTCGCGGGTGGTACGACCCCGACTGCCCCTCCGGCGGCCGTCGACACCTGACGTGGCCCGGCGGAGCCGGTGACGTCCCCGCGCGCTCACCGTGCGGGCGTCAGCCAGACGGTGGCGAGCGGCGGGAGCGTGAGCCGGACGGCCCCGTCCTGCGTCCTGACCGGGCCCGGGCGGACGACGTCACTGCCGCCGTACCGCACGGCGTCCGTGTTGAGGATCTCCCGCCAGGCCGGAACCTCTTCGGGGACGGCCAGGTGGTAGTCGTGGCGGACGACGGGGGAGAAATTCGACACCGCGAGCAGCGGGGCGCCCGCCGCGTCGAAGCGCAGGAACGCGAAGACGTTGTCGTCGGCCGCGTCCACGGCGACCCAGCGGAAGCCGCCCGGGTCGGTGTCGCGCTGCCACAGGGCGGGGGTGGCGCGGTAGACGTCGTTGAGGTCCCGCACCAGGTCCTGCACGCCCCGGTGGTCGGCCGCGGCACAGTGGCCCGGGTCCAGCAGCCACCACTCCGGCCCGTGCTCCACGGACCACTCGGCGCCCTGCGCGAACTCCTGACCCATGAACAGCAGTTGCTTGCCCGGGTGCGCCCACATGAAGCCCAGATAGGCGCGGACGTTCGCACGCCGCTGCCACCAGTCGCCCGGCATCTTCGACACCAGGGCCTGCTTGCCGTGGACCACCTCGTCGTGGGAGATGGGCAGGACGTAGTTCTCGCTGTAGGCGTACACCATCGAGAAGGTCATCTCGTGGTGGTGGTACTTGCGGTGCACCGGCTCATGGGCGACGTACTCCAGCGAGTCGTGCATCCAGCCCATGTTCCACTTCAGCCCGAACCCGAGCCCGCCGGTGTCGGTGGGCCGCGTCACGCCGCCCCACGCCGTGGACTCCTCCGCGATCGTCACCACTCCGGGCACCCGGCGGTAGACGGTCGCGTTCATCTCCTGGAGGAACACCATCGCGGCCAGATCCTCCCGGCCGCCGTACGCGTTGGGTTCCCACTGACCGGGTTCGCGCGAGTAGTCGAGGTAGAGCATGGAGGCGACGGCGTCCACGCGCAGGCCGTCGATGTGGAACTCCTCGCACCAGTACACGGCGTTGGCGACCAGGAAGTTGCGCACCTCGGTGCGGGCGTAGTCGAACTCGTACGTCCCCCAGTCCGGGTGCTCCGCCCGCCGCGCGTCCCCGGGTTCGTACAGCGGGTCCCCGTCGAAGCGGGCCAGCGCCCAGTCGTCCTTGGGGAAGTGCGCCGGCACCCAGTCCATGATCACGCCGATGCCCGCCTGGTGCAGCCTGTCCACCAGGTACTTGAAGTCGTCGGGGGTGCCCAGCCGGGCCGTGGGCGCGTAGAAGCCGGTGACCTGGTAGCCCCAGGAGCCGCCGAAGGGGTGCTCGGCGACCGGCATCAGCTCGACATGGGTGAACCCCAGGTCCTTGACGTAGGCGGGCAGTTGCTCGGCGAGCTCCCGGTAGGTGAGGCCCGGCCGCCACGACGGCAGGTGGACCTCGTACACGGAGAACGGCGCCTCGTGCACCGGCGTCTTCGCGCGGCGCGCGAGCCACTCCTCGTCGCCCCACTCGTGGCGCGAGGCCGTCACGACGGAGGCCGTCGCGGGCGGCACCTCGGTGCGGCGGGCCATCGGGTCGGCCTTCAGGAACCGGTGCCCGTACCGGGAGGTGATCTCGAACTTGTACTTCGCGCCCTCGCCGATGCCGGGCAGGAACAGCTCCCACACCCCGGACGAGCCGAGGGACCGCATCGGGAAGGCCGTCCCGTCCCAGAAGGTGAACTCCCCGGCCACCCGGACCCCGCGCGCGTTCGGCGCCCACACGGTGAACCGGGTGCCGGTGACGCCCTGGTGGGTCATCGGCTCGGCGCCGAGCGCCCGCCACAGCTGCTCGTGCCGCCCCTCGCCGATCAGGTGCAGGTCGAGCTCGCCCAGCGCGGGCAGGAAACGGTAGGGGTCGTGCACCTCCTGGGTGCCCTCCGCGTACTCCACCAGCAGGGTGTAGGCGGGGATCGCGTCCAGGGGGAGCACGGTGGAGAAGAGGCCACCCCCCTCGGAGACGAGCCGGTGGCGCTCACCGTCGAGGACGACGCTCACGGCACGCGCGAACGGTCTGAGCGCCCTGAAGGCGATCCCGCCGGGCACCGGGTGCGCGCCGAGCAGCGCGTGCGGGTCGTGGTGGGCGCCCGCGAGCAGGCGTTCCAGGTCGGCCGGGTCCAGGGCGGGAGCCGGCAGCGGCCGGCGGCCGGCCGTCGCGGGCAGAGAGATCTCGCGCAGCGCCACGGTTCATCCTCCTCGGACGGCAAGGCGTTCGATCGCCGCCATAGGCACGGGAAGCCAGCCCGGACGGTGCCTGGCCTCGTACAGCACTTCGTAGACCGCCCTGTCCGTCTCGTACGCGCGCAGCAGCGCGTGCTTCTTGCGCGGGTCCCATCCGGCCCGGGCCGCGTAGCCCGCGCAGTAGGCCTCCCGGCAGCGCCGGGCCCATTCCGGGCGCCAGGGGCGGCGCTGGCGGGCCGCGTAGTCGAAGGAACGCAGCATGCCCGCGACGTCCCGCACCGGGGACTGGGCGGCGCGCCGTTCGGCGAGCGGGCGGGACGGCTCGCCCTCGAAGTCGATGACGAACCACTCGCGGCCCGCCCGCAGCACCTGACCCAGGTGCAGGTCGCCGTGGATGCGCTGGGCCGCCGGCCCGGCGTCGCAGTTGGCGAGCGCGCGGAAGGCGGTGCGCAGTCCGGGGACGAACGGCCTGAGCGCCGGCACACAGTGCGCGGCGGCCTCCAGCCGGGCCGTCATCGCCGCCGCCGTGCGCTCCATGTCGCCGTGCGCCCCGGCGGGGAAGGCGGTCGCCAGGGCGAGATGGATGTCGGCGGTCGCCAGCCCGAGTTCGTACGCCTCCTTGGTGAAGTCCTCACCGGCGGCGAGCGCCCCGAGGGCCAGCGTCCAGCCGTCGGAGGCGTCCCGCAGGTACGGCTGGAGCACCCCGAGGGTCGCCGCCCACGGCTCGGCGGTGCGCAGCCAGGCCACCGGGGCGGGGACGCGGTTGCAGCCCTGCGCGACCAGCGCCTCCGGCACCTCCAGATCGGGATTGGTGCCGGGCTGGATGCGCCGGAAGACCTTCAGGATGAACGCGTCGCCGTAGATCAACGAGGAGTTGGACTGCTCGGCGTCCAGCAGCCGCGGCGCGAGTCCCGCCGGGACGTCCGCGGCCGGGTCGGCCTCGAAGCACAGCGGGCCCACCGTGCCGGGCCGCCTGAGCCGGTCCAGGAGCAGCGCGGCCGAACGCGGGTCGTGCAGCGCGTCGTAGACCATGAGCCCGGCCAGCGGCCCCTCCTGCACCCGGCCGATGAGGGCCCGGCCCAGCCGCGGCGAGAGGTGCTCGCGCACACCGAGCAGCAGCTGGTAGCAGTCCCCGGGCGGGGAAGCGCCGCCGCCGGGCGCGGGGACGGGCAGGTATCCGGCGTCGACCAGTACGTGCAGACAGCCCGGGAACAGCTCGGTCGCGGACAGCACGGTCAGGTCGGTGACGGGCCTGTCCTTGCCCGCGAACCAGCGCTGCCGGGGAAGCCACTCGCGCAGCAGCTCGCACAGCGAGGACAGGGGCTGCTCGGTGCCCGTGCTTCTCGGCTGGAGGATCACCGTCTTCGCCATGGTGACGCGTCCTTTCCTCGGCGGCGCGTTCAGCGTCGTACGCCGATGCGGGATGCGACTCGGGAGAGCCGGAACCAGTAGAAGCCGTGGCCCGCGAGGGTGAGGAGATAGGGCAGTTCACCGATGGCGGGGAAGCGCACCTCGCCGATGAGCTCCACCGGGTGCCGTCCGTCGTAGGCCCGCAGGTCGAGTTCGGTGGGTTGTGCGAAGCGGGAGAAGTTGTGCACGCAGAGGACCAGATCGTCCTCGTACTCCCTGAGGAAGGCGAGGACGGCCGGGTTGGAGGAGGGCAGTTCGGTGTAGGACCCCAGTCCGAAGGC
>NZ_JBIAVX010000053.1:0-16365 GCF_042894725.1 Streptomyces sp. NPDC001480
CGATCCGACAGCCGCTCGTCTGCTCGCGACTTCACTTGTCCGGGCCTTGGCACACCCCGTTCAACGACCGGTCAGAGCCAAAGTCACCGGTATTGGGGCTAGACGAGTAGATCCGAAGCCCTGCGGGCGCAAAGGAGAAGGGCCTCGTTGATCGTTGTGTGACGAACGACATCGAGACCCTTCTGACCGCCCTGTACGTGAAGATCGACGACGAGCTGGCGGGACCACGACGGCTGGGCAGGCCCTCGGTGTCGGCCGACTCCGAGCTCGTGTGCCTCGCGCTCGCCCAGTCGCTGCTCGGCTTCACGTCCGAGACGCACTGGCTGCGCTACGCCGGCAAGCACCTCACCGGGATGTTCCCGTACCTCCCTCAGCAGTCCGGCTACAACAAGCGGCTGCGGTCCGCGCTCGGCCTGGTCAAGCGGATCATCCGGATGCTGGCGAAGTCGAGCGACTTCTGGCGGGACGACTGCTGGACCGTGGACTCCACCCCGGTGCCCTGCGGGATGTCGCGGCCAACGGTGAAACGCTCGGACCTGGCCGGATGGGCGGGCTATGGGTACTGCGCCAGCCACTCGCGGTTCTACTGGGGGCTGAAGCCGTATCTGGTGTGCACTCCGTCCGGGATGCCGATCCTGTGGGCTTTGGCCGATCCGAAGATCGGCGAGCGCGAGGTGCTGGCCTCGATGCTCGAAGTCGAGGCAGACATGGTCGCCGAGCGCGATGGCATCCTGCTGATCAGTGACAAAGGCTTCGCCGGACGAGCCTTCGAGACCCTGCTGGGGGAGCATGGCATCACGCTCCTGCGGCCGTCCCGCAAGGACGAGAAGGCCCGCTACGGCGAACCGATGCTCAAGAAGGTGCGGCAATTGATCGAGTCGGTGAACGACACCCTCAAAGGCCAGCTCGACCTCGAAGACCACGGCGGCCGCAGCTGCGCCGGAGTCGCGATTCGCGTCGCTCAGCGCATCCTCGCGATGGCCGCCGTGATGTGGCACAACAACGCAACCAAAGCCCCGATCACCCGGTCACTGATCGCATATGACCACTGACCGGAGATCAGACTTACTCGTCTAGGAGCTACAGCTCCCGGGCAGGTAGCTGTAGCCGTCGAGGAAGAGGAGAGGCCCCAGGACGGGGTCCTGGACCACTTCCCAGGACGATACGAAAGGTGACTCCCCCGGCACGTGGAAGGTCATGGACTGGGAGTCGCTGACGACGACACCCGAGAAACCTGCGCCGCCCCTGCTCGCCATGAACTCACCGGTACTGGAGAACTCATACGTCCAGTGCCCCTCGGCGTTGCTGCCGCCGCACCAGACACCAACGACGCTGTCGGGCACCGACGCCTCGACCGGCTCGATGAGCTCCGTGGGCTCCTCGGTGGGTTCTTCGGTCGGTTCTTCGGTCGGTTCTTCGGTTGGTTCTTCGGTCGGTTCCTCCGTGGGCTCTTCGGTCGGTTCGTCTGTCGGTTCCTCCTTGACCTCCTCCGTCGGTTCCTCTGTCGGTTCCTCCGTGGGCTCGTCCGTCGGTTCCTCCGTGTAGTCGTAAGACGAATGGTCTCCAGAGTCGTTCGGCGGGGAGTCCAGCCCGCAGGCGCTCGTGGTCAGCAGCGCGGCTATGAGAATCGCCGCGCACGCGGCGCCGCGGCGGGCGGCATGGGAGAGGGACAGCATGGGGGCCTCCTGATGTACGAGTCAGACAGGGTCGTGTCAGCGGACGATCGCGCTGCGCCCACATGCCAGTCCGAGAAAGGTGACCAGCATCCATACGGGGCCGACGACGCCCTGGAAGCCGGGAAGGCCGGTGATGCCCGCGAAGAGGACAACCGCCAGTACGGGCACGACGCTGAACCAGCCGATCCACCGTGAGATCGTGCGCTCACGCAACGCCATCCAGGCCACCGCACCGGCCGCGACCACGACGCCGAGCCAGCCGATGTACCCGCCAAAGTCGTTGAGCATGAAGTAGACGAACATCCCGTCCTGGCCGAAGGACCGCTCGTTCAAGCCGTCGGGCAGGTAGATGGCCAGGGCGCCCTTCCATCCGTAGCCGTAGGTCAGTCCCGCGGCCGAGGCCGTCAGGGCGCCGCTGACCACGTAGGCGGCGGTGCTGGAGGGTACCCGCGGCTCGACCTGACGCCGCCATGCCGCAGCCAGAACGAGGAGCAGGGAGACCGCCAGGAAGCCGGCGACGAGACCGAGATGCGCCACGGAGCGGCTCACGTCGTCGAGGACCGAGGCCTCGACGGGGGTCCGCTCGACCGTGCCGGCCCGGACGTCCGCCAGGAGCGTGGCGACTACTCCGAGCGCGCCCGCTCCGACCCCGTACAGAGGCCACTTGGCCCTCCGGTCGCCGTCCTGTCGCGTCACGCGCCCCGGGCGGGCATCCGGATCGATGGTGGTCATACGCCTCAACTCCCTGTGTGAACGGTCCGTTACCCATCCGACTGTCGCGGAGGACGAGTCCCGCAGCCCAGGGACGCCGGTCCCGTACGATCGGGACGGTTTCGCCGGATCACGCCCGGTAAGGGCCCGCATTACGGGAACATGTGGGTGTGAGTCGGGGGGATCGGATACTGCGTCACACCGCGTACGGGATCGCAGGGCTGGGCACGGCGGGCTGCGTGGCGACGGTGCCCGTGCACGACTGGCTGGCTGAACGCATTGCCGTCACGCCCCTGTACTGGTCCGACCTCGTGCTCGGCACGGTCTGGCCGCTGGTGGGCGCCGTCGTCGCCAAGGGCCGGCCGCGCAATCCCGTCTGCTGGCTGATGCTGCTGCCCGCAATGATCGGGCCGTACCACCTGCTGGCCTACTACGCCGGTTACAGCCGCCTCGTCGCCGCGGAACCCCTTCCCGGCTGGGAGGTGGGGGCCTGGGTCGGCTGCTGGGGCTTCGTCGGCTACTGGTTCGCCACGCCTCTGGTGCCCTTGCTCTTCCCGTACGGCCGCCTGGAAACGGCGCCGCGCCGGGCGTGCGCCTGGGCCGTCGTCACGGTCGCCGGGATCGGAACGCTGGCGACGATGCTGCGGCCCAGCGGCACCGACCCCGTCCCCGGTGTCCCGAATCCGCTCGCGATCGCGGGCTGGGAGTGGCTGCACATCGTGATGTTCACCTGTGCCGTGGCCACCATGCTCGGCGGTACCCTGGTGGCCGCCGTCCTCCTCGTCCTGCGGACCCGAGCGGCGACCGGCGCCGAACGGGCCCAGCTGCAGTGGCTGATGCTGGGCGGGCTGCTGATGGCGTTCTCTTTCCTCTCCCTCCTCCTGGACGACCTCCAGCAGCCGGCTCTGGTCGGCGATCTCCTCATGCTGATCGGACTGCTCGGCCCGCCCGCGAGTGTCGCTGTCGCGATGCTGCGGCACGGACTGTTCGATGTGGAGCTCGTCCTCGGCCGCGCCATCGTCTTCACCGTCCTCAGCGCGCTCGTCCTCGGGGTGTACGCCGGGGTCGTCGCCGGTGCGCGGCTGATCGCGCCCGGGTCTCTGACGGGGACCTGTCTGCTCGCTTTCACCGCACTGATCGCGGCCAACGGCCGCGGCGCCGTCCAGGCGGCCGTCGACCGGACGCTGTTCGGGCACCGTCACGATCCGTACGCCGTCGTCGCGCACGTCGGTCGCCGTGTCGCTCCGGCCGGTGAGCCGGCGGAAGCCATGCAGCACCTCGTCGACGCCCTGCGGTCCGCGCTGCGTCTGCCCTACGCGGCCTTCGAGAGCCCCGCCGTGGCCGCGGCCTCCGGCAGACCGGCGGCCGGCGCGGGCTGGCGGTCCTTTCCCTGCCGGGCCCTGGGCCGCGAACTCGGTGTACTGCGCGTAGGGCGGCGAAGCGTCAACGATCCCTGGACGGCCAAGGAGCAGGCCGCGGTCGAAGAGGTCGCGGACCGCGCCGCCACACTCGCCTACGCCGCCGGTCTCGTCGAGGACATCGCCCGCAGCCGGTCACGCATCCTGTCCGTGCGCGAGGAGGAGCGAAGGCGGCTGCGCGCGGACCTCCACGACGGCATCGGCCCCTCCCTGGCCGGCACCGCCCACCAACTCGACGCCCTCGCCCGGCGCATCGACGACCCCCATCTCGCGGGATGCCTCAGGACACTCCGGGACAGGCTCCGCTCCACCGTCACCGATCTGCGCACCGTGGTCCAGGGGCTCCGGCCTGCAGTCCTCGACCAGCTCGGGTTGCCCGGCGCCCTTCGGGAACTGCTGGCCGGATACGACACACCGGCCTGCCACAGCAGTATCGACGGCGCCTGCCACAGCCTGCCGGCCGCTGTCGAGGTCGCCGCCTACGCCATCGCCGCGGAGGCGGTCGCCAACGCCGTCAGGCACAGCGCCGCCGGCCGCCTCGAACTGACCGCCCTTTTGGAGGACACCGTCTTGATCCTGTCGATCCGCGACAACGGGCGCGGTATTCCGCCCAAGCACAGCGCCGGTGTGGGACTCCGCAGCATGAAGGAGCGCGCGGCCGAGGTTGGGGGCCGGCTTGAGGTGACGACCGCGCCCGGCGGAGGCACCGTCGTACGAGCGGACCTCCCGGCGGGGGACCAGCGGTGAGCGTCTCCGTCCCCGACCCTGTTCCCGTCCCCTCCCCGGTCACCGTCCTCGTCGTCGACGACCATCCCGTCTTCCGGGCCGGAATGGCCACCGTCCTCGCCGATCTCCCAGATGTGACGGTCGTCGGAGAGGCGTCCGACGGTGCCGAAGCCATCATGGCCGCCGACCGGCTGCGGCCGACGATCGTGCTCATGGACCTGCGTATGCCGAACCTCAACGGCCTGGAGGCCACGGCCCGGATCACCACAGCCCATCCGGAGATCGCCGTGCTCATCCTGACCATGGACGAGGACGAGGACTCGGTCTTCGCCGCCCTGCGCGTCGGCGCGCGTGGCTACCTGCTCAAAGAGTCGGACGGCGCCGACGTCCACCGCGCCCTGCTCGGGGTCGCCCGTGGCGAAGCGGTCTTCGGCCCCCGGATCGCCGAGCGCGTCCTGGCCCATTTCGCCACTCCACCCGCCGCCCGATCCGCCCTCCCCTTTCCTCACCTCACCGACCGGGAACGCGAGACCCTCGACCTGATCTCCCGCGGCCTCGACAACGCGTCCATCGCCCGTCGCCTGTCCCTGTCCGAGAAGACCATCCGCAATCGGGTCAGCGACGTGCTGGCGAAACTGCACGCCCGGTCCCGCACGGAAGCAGCGGCTCTCGCACGGGATGCGGGCCTGGGACACCCCCGCCACTCCGCGTAGGCGTCCCCCGGAGGGCCGGCTGCGACGTCACGGTCAGCAGGTCCAGCTGTCCTCCGGCAGTTCGACCTTGTCCGCGTACAGGAGCCGTCTAAAACTGACGATCACCGTTGACACCTGGGACCGCGGCAATCCAAGGGCGGCATCACGGTCGCGCCGGGGGATCATCAGCACGGTGGAGTCGTCGATCTCCAGGGTGGCTCCCATGGCCAGCTACGATTCCCGACCATTCGCAACGCATCGGGCGCGGCAGGGTGCCCGTCGGGTGCCCTGGAGATCGTGAACGGGGCCGGGCGCATCACCCCGCTGCCTGTTCCGCCCAGTTACGACGAGATCGAGGTGGGGAACTGCGTGACGTCCCTGGCCACCAGGACCAGCGGCTGCTTCGCCGACAGCACGACCGCCTCACCGTCCGGGCTGTCGATCGTTGCGGTGCGTCGAACCGCCCGGACGCAGTGCACCGCCACATGCCCCTACGCCGGTGCGCCGGCCTGCCCGCGGGGGTAGTTCGGTGTCGGGGTCGTCACAGCGAGACTGAGGGACCGACGAAGCCCCCGCGCGGACAGTCCGGAATGCCTGGGGCCTTCAGTTGCCCAACGGTAACCGCGTCCAGTGCGGATGAACGCCACAGGACGGGGTAACCGGGCTGCTGCCGTGAAGATCCCGTCCGAGGAGAACTTATGAGCGAACCAGCAGGTCTGGGTGTTGAGGTGGCCGTGATCAGTTCCGACGCCGCGGTCATCACCGTCTGCGGGGAGCTTGACACTGACACCGGCCTGGCCCTTCAGCACCAGTTGGCCGGTCAGGTGGTGCATGGACGACGTCACCTGGTACTGGACCTGGCGGGCGTGCCGTTCATGGACTCCTCCGGGCTGCGTGTCATCGTACGGACTGTCAACGAAATACGGAACGTTGACGGGTCCGTGTCCCTGGCCGCGCCTAGCCAAGTGGTGCGACGTGTGCTCGACCTGACCGGGGTCAGCATGAGCTGCCGGCTATTCGACAGCGCGGACGCGGCCTGTGAAGCCCTCCTGGGCTGGAAGGACGAGGTGTCTCATCACGCGGCGTACGACGCGGTGGATCGATAGCGAATCCAGCACGAACAAGCCCTCCGCGTATCTATCGCAGCGGTACACAGGGCGTCCGGGCGCTGTACCCCGAGGCGAGAGCAGGCCAGCGGGGCCGTGGTGGCGGAAGTGCGCAAGCGCCAGCCGCGCGCCGGCACGGGAGTGCTGTGGCGCGGCCTCAGGAGGCGAAGTGAGGCCGGGACCGCTTGAGGCGGGGTGGGGCGGGAGCACAGGCCTCGGGAGCGGAAGCGTGTGGATCCAGGCACCGTCGGCCGGACCGCTGCCGCGGCGAGCAGTATGAGTTGATGCACCTGTGGCTGCCGCGTCCGGCCCACACAGTGTCCATTGCGATCTCACGCTCTGCGTACGCTGTAGGACCTGGTCCGCCCTGAGAATTGGGGGCACCGGTGAAACTCGGCCCAGAATGACGCCATGACCGACGATCTTGCCCGGAACGCGCCTCGTCCGCTCCTGCGCCGCCCCGCGGACGGCGAGCTCATAGACGTAGCCGGTGTCGCTCACTTCTTCCGACTCACCGGAGAGCAAACCGGCGGACACTTCGCCTTCGAGGAGTTCAGCCTCGCACCTGGCACCATCGGCGCCAGACCACATGTACACGAAGGACACGACGAATACTTCTACGTACTTGAAGGCGAATTGACCCTCCACACGGGGGACGGCGAGGTGACAGCCGGCCCGGGATGTCTGCTGGCCGCCATCCGTGGCACTCCGCACGGCTTCCGCAACGAAGGCCCGGCCACCGCACGGGCCCTGTGCCTCTATACTCCAGCCGGCTACGAGAACTACTTCCGTGACGTCCATGCCGCCGTCAGCGCCGGCGCCGAGGCGACCGACCATCTGCTCGCGGAATTCCGCAGCCGCTACCGAACCAGCTCGTACCCGCCTCCCTTGGACATGCTCTGAGTGAACACCATCGCAACGCTCTCGGCGACGGCCCGACGACGAGTTCTTCGCTGCGTGGAAGGCGGAGTTCTTAGACGCGGCGGCAATCCGGGTGCAGCGGGGTAATGGGGCGTCAGCACCTGTTGAGAACGAGCCTCGGCAACGCTTCCGCGTCCCTTGACTTACCTGGCCCTAACAAAGCCTCTGGACGTGCCGGTGGGTGATCAGGCAGACGGCGAGGCCGAGGAAGGCCTCGTGGATGTCGTCGCGTCGTTCCCAGCGGATCCGCAGGCAGCGGAAGCCGTGCAACCAGGAGATCGTCCGCTCGACGACCCACCGGAAGGTGCCCAGACCGGTGCCGTGCGGCTGTCCACGCTCGGCGAGCATAACGGGGCACCGCGCGCGAGTGGCCGACGTGGGCGCCCGTCGGGATGGAGGGCGTGTTGTAGGCATAGCTACCGGAACCAAACCGGGTGGCCTGGCCGCCCGATCGAACCATACGCAAGTCCGATAGGCACCGGCCGCGCAGACGGGAGGAGCAGGGTTCCACTGCTGAGCCTGCGAGGCCGGTGCATGATTCACGTACCCTGCGATGCGTCCGATAAGCCCGATCCCTCCCAACCGTCGCAAGGGAGCGTCTCTTTCACGCCAGTGGGCCCGACCGTGTCGGCCGGGCCCACTCATTGCTCGTGCGCGGCGCGTCGCCTTGCGCGCCGGATGTCGTTGGTCTACCAGCGGTACCAGCGGCCCTTGCGGCCTCCGCTGTCCGCGGTCCGGACGACGAAGCCGAGCAGCCACACAACGAGCACGATCACAGCGATCCACCACAGCGCCTTCAGTGCGAAACCCGCGCCGAAGAGGATCAGAGCCAGCAGAAGAACCAGAAGCAGGGGAACCATCGTTATCAACCTCCTGGCCACCGGATGCCCTTACATCAGCCCTGCAAGCACACGAAGCATGAGTTACTTCCACGGGATGTATGGACACCTTTGTACGCGACGATCGCCTACGCAGGCGGCCGGGCGCTGTGCGGCTCCCGCGACCGGCGGAAGCGCACGCGCCCGGCCGCCAGCCTGGCTGCGAACCTCACCCTGAACGCGGGGTGGAGCTGGATGTTCTTCCGCCTGCGCAGTGGCAAGGCCGGGCGGATGGGCACGGTGCTGCTCGACCTCAGCATCATGGGCCTCATCCGCCGTACGGCTCGAACCGACCGTACGGCAGTCGGGTTGCTGAAGGATCTTGACGGCGAAACCGGCACCGAACAGGATGACCGCGCCGAAGCAGGGGGACCATAGCTATCGACCTCCCGCCCGCCCGGCTTCCCTGCCCTTTCTTCAATATTCGACATCAAGACCTTGTTTATCAAGGGAAAGCAGGGGCACGAGCCGGTTACCGCGATCGCGGTCCTGAAGCTACGAGGAGGCGTTGTTCTGTGACTGCCAACGAGAAGGCGAAGGCGAAGACCGAGCAGGCCAAGGGCAAGACCAAGGAGGCCCTGGGAAGCGCCATCGGCAACGAACGCATGGCCGCTGAGGGGCAGGCAGAGAAGAGTTCCGGCGACGCCCGCGAAGCCAAGGAAAACGTCAAGGACGCGTTCAAGCACTGACCTCCGCCGACGGAAAGGGCCCCCTTTGCAAGGGGGTCCTTTCCCGTTTCGTGAGCCGCGCATTGATTTGCCGTAAGTGACCTCATTGCCGCTGGCATCGGCGGCTTGGCCCACGGAGGTGCCTTGCCGGTCCACGTTTTGATCGTTTCGTGCACGGAAACCAAGGTGCAAGTACTGCTCATCGGTGGGCGGGCGGTAACTCGTTCACCGGTCGCCTCCCGCACTCCAGCAAGGTCGGCCGCAACGGCCTCGACGATCTCCGGACCATGCTGGCCGACCCTGTACGGGTCCGCCTGCCGCGCCGTCGGGACCCCGTGATGGCTGTCCCAGACCTCCACCTCCACCACCTCGTCCGCCAGACGCAGCCGCAACCGCAGCCGCAGTAGAAATGGGGCCGGGCGCGTGCTTGAAGGCGTTGGTGACCAGCTCGCTGACCGCGAACCGAGCCACGGTCACGATGCGCCTCGACACGTTGGTACGACCGCCGGCTTCTGCCTCCGCGGTGGGGACTGCGGCAGTTCGGTCACGGGCCTCGGCGATGCAGGAGCCGTCTCCCGACAGCGTCAGGGTCTCCTCGACCGCCGCTGAGACCGGTCCATGGCAACACTGATGTTCCGGGTCCGCACCCGTCCGTCCTGTCATTCCCGCCCCTCTCGCGTACGTCGTCTGCCCGGACGGGTACCGCATCGGCGCAACATGTACCTGTGGCAGGGCCATCCGGGAGCAATACCAGTCATGCGCGAGCAGATCGTCGCCGAGGAAGTGACCTCGGAAGAGTCAGCTGGTCGTGAGCATGCCCTCGCGCAGTCGGGCCAGGCACCGGGACAGCAGGCGGGAGACGTGCCTCTGCGAGACTCCGAGTTGTTCGCCGATCTGAGCCTGGGTGAGTTCTTCGACGAACCGCATGTGGATGAGCTTGCGGCCACGCTCGTCGAGTTCGGCGATCGATGGGGCGGGGGCGTGGAAGTCCTCCACGAGCTCAAGCGCCGCGTCCACGGTACCGATGAAGTTGTGCAGGGCGCTTTCGCCGTCCTCGCTGCCGTTGATCGCGGCATCCAGGGACGAGGAGTTGTAGCCGTTCGAGGCGAGACGGGCCTCGCGGACCTCGTCCTCGGGCAGGCGCCGACAAGGCGGCGGCGCCGGTAAGTGCCCAGAGGCCGGTGCCTGAAGCGTTGTCCCACAGTCGTCGGGCAGCACAGTGCAGTTCCCGCTGACGGCCTCGTAGTCGGAGCCGGTCTCGCTACTGACCTTCAGCACAGCCGCGGCGCCGCCCGCATCGGGATGCCCGCCTGAGTCACTTCCACGCGGGTTGCGTTCTCGTCGAACGTCGTGTCGATACCGGCCTCTGCCCCGCCCGGCGCGGGCGGTCCTGGTGACGCGTGTGCGATCCGGGCTGCCGGCCTTGCCGCGCGTGCTCGGAGGGCGCCGGGACTCGCTTGCTGCGGCTGCGCCGGTCAGTTCCGTCGCCGCTCATCGTCGTCAAGGCCTAGTCCGTGCACCGTAACCAGATCGGCGAGGCCGGAGAAGGTGAGTACGGGCTCCAGCAAGGATGTGACGACGAGCTCCAGCCGGTCAGCGTGGGCGAAGAGCACGCTCAGCCCGGCGCTGTCGAGGTAGTCCACCGCGGTCAGAGCTGACCCTGGCCGGAGAGATCGACCACCACACCGGCGACGAGCTCAGGCAAGCCCTGGATGTCTGTGACATCGTCCGGCCCCGCATCGTCGTCGACATGCGCCAGATCGCCTTCATGGACTCCAGCGGCATCAACCTCTTCATCACCGCACACCAGGCCGTCACCGAGGCCGGAGGATGGCTGCGCCTGGCCGGCCCCACCCGAGCCGTGCGGCGCACCCTGCAACTCGTCGGCGTCGACGCCCTCATCGACTGCCGCCCCACCCTGCGCGAGGCACTCACGCCCTGACACCACCTGCACCGTCCGCTTGAGCGAGCGCTCACGGCGTAGCGGTCCTGAGCTGCTCGCTGCCGTCGCAAGGGCCGTCGGACGACAGGCCGGTCAGGTCGGCCGCCTTCCGGTCCGGTTCCAGTGCCGGGCCGATCCATTCGCACAGCAGGACGGTGGCATCGTCCTGGAGATGGCCGTCGTGGTAGTCGAGGACGGCGTGGATGAGGCGGCGCAAGGTTTCGGGGACGGACAGGCCATCGGCGTGGTGACGGATGAGGAAGTCGGTGAAGCGGTCCACGCCGAATTCGCGGCCGCCGGGGCGGCGAGCCTCGGTGATGCCGTCGGTGTACAAGACGATGCGGTCGCCCGGTTGCAGATGCTCCTGGCACACGGTGCAAGGCAGTCCCAGGCCCGTGCCCATGGGATGGGCCGGTGGGCAGGCGAGGTGGGTGGTCCAGCGGTTGTCGCGGATGATGATCGGCGGGTGGTGGCCGCGGTTGACCCACTGCAGGATGCCGGTGCGGGTGTCGAGGGTCGCCACGATGCCGGTGACGTAGCGGTGATGGTCGTACTGCTCGATCAGGGCGGCTTCCACAGCCTCGGTCTTGCCGACCAGGTCGGCGCCCTGACGCCGGGCATTGCGGCAGGCTCCGAGCGCCAGGGTTCCGGACAGGCCTGCGGCCGTGTCGTGCCCCATCGCATCGAAGATCGTCAAATGCACCAGGGGCCCGTCGATGGCGTACTCGAAGACGTCCCCGCTGATGTCGTAGGCCGGTTCCAGGGACGCGGAGATCGCCACCCGTCCGTCCGCATAGGTCCGCGGCGGCAGGATGTTCCACTGCATCTCCGCGGCCAGGCTCATCGGCTGTGCCCGCTCCAGCTTGGCCAGCGCGTCGCTGGTGCCCCGCTTGCTCACGATGATCAGAGCGATGAGCGCGGCCAGCGCCTCCATGTCCGCACGGGCGTTCGCGTCGTCGTGGCTGGCGCTCACCCGCAGCAGTCCGACGCGCTCGGCCCCGTCCAGCACCGGCACCCACCACTCGAACACGCCGCCCCCCGCGGGTGCGGCGGGCAGGACATCGCCGTACTGGTAAGCCCGCCCCGCAACCGTGCCCTCGACCGGCAACTCCGCCTCACTGCCCTGCGCTGCTTCCTCGTGGCCGGCCAGCAGGCACAGCCTGTTGCGCTGCAGATCCGCCACATAGATCAGCACCTTGCGGAAATCCGCGGCACGCGCACATTCGGACGCCTTCGCCGGCAGCAGCTCGACCGGCATGAGGTGACTGGCCTTCAGCAAATCGGCGAGCATCGCCCGCCCGCCCTCACCACTCCTGTTCATCGCAGTCCACCTCCGGTCATTGCCGCCGCACCGTGTGCACGCCACCCCAGCGCCAGACACTGCACATCAGCGGCTACACGTCCACTCGGGACATCTACCACCTCAAAGACATCTCGGCCGCGGGACCACACCCGCCATAGAGCAGACAGCCGCCTGGCTGGCCGCACAGAACGGGACACGACGACCGGCCGAGCACTACGACACCCCCCCTCATGCCCGCCCCGGCAATTCCACCGCCTTCAGCCCCGTACGCCGGTGAATCCCGCACCGGCACGCACTCCCGCCCCAACGGTCGCCGCAAGCCGGCACCCAACGCCGTCCTTGCCGGCGTCGGCCTCGCACTGTTCGCCGGAGCTACGATCCTCGGAGCATCGCTGAATTCCGGCGCCACGGCGCCTACCTCTCCAGCCTCTCCCTCTCCCACTCGTATCGCATCGACACCCGCCGGTCGCACCCCGGCCACGACGCCATCGCCAGCCCCTCCGACCGCCAGGACGTCACCCGGACCGGCACACGGCGGCGACAAGGGCCGTGAGTGGTCACGCAAGCACAACGACGGGAAAGAAGGAAAAGGACGGCAACGGCACTCCGGCGACTGAGCCGCTGCAAGATGCTGCGTACAGCCGTGAGGACAGGCAAACGGACCCACGCTGGCCACAGCGGGCCTCGCCTTCGGCCGCTTCCCGCGCCAGGCGACGCCGCGCGTCCTCGGCGTGGCGGGCAAGGCCGACGTCCCGGCGGCGTTGCCGATCGCACCCCAGAGGTTCTGTCGGTCCTTGCGGCCGAAACGCCACAACGCGGGCCCGGCCGAACGGTGCGGGCAGTCCGCGTCCGTCGAACCGCGGCCCGAAAGAATGTCAGGACTCATCTGGCTCGACGGCACCCTCGTGGGTGGCGTCTCCTTCCCGAAATTCGACGCCGCCGCCGGCATCTGCGAGGCGGGCTGCTGGCTGGAGCCTGCCGCCACAGGCCGGGGCCTGGTCGGACGTGCAGCTCGGCTGATCATCGACGGGGTGTTCAACGAACGCGGCATCCACCGCGTGCAGTGGTTTGTGTCGCCGAACAACACGCCCAGCATCAACGTGGCCAAGCGACTCGGCATGACCTGTGAGGGCGTCCTGCGCGAGACCTACCTCTACCGCGGCGTCCGCCACGATGCAGAGGTCTGGTCGGTGCTGGCGCCGGAGTGGCAAGCCTTGGGCAGCTGAGCGTCCTTTCGGTTCGCCGTTTCTCCACGTTCACAGCTGTCGACCATTCGGCGCTGGGGCTTCCAGGCGGGTAGGCGGCTCAGGCTTGACGAACGAAGGTCGCGCAGTCCGGACAGTCGTCGAGGTAGCGATGCCGACACTCAACGGTGTGCTGCAGGAAGGTAATTGCCTCCTGTCTCTGGACGATTTCGCCTTCGAGTTCAGCGATCTTCGCCCTCACGACTGCCTGCGCCGTCGACTTCTTCGGCGCCATGGCGGCGGTGACCTCGGGCAACGAGAGGCCGACGCGCCGCAGTTTCAGTACGGTGCGTGCCTGCTCCACAGCGTTGTCGTCGTAGATGCGGTAGCCGTTGCCATCGCGACGCACGGTGAGTGCCCCGACGTCTTCCCAGTGCCGCAGCACGTGGGCTTCGATTCCGAGCTCTGCGGCTACTTCTCCGATCGTCTTCACGTTACGCGCCTTGCCTTCATGCCGACCTGAACCCTTAGCGTCTCGATCATGCCTGATGTCACTGGCCCCACGGGCTGCCCTTGCCGTTCATCGATCCTGGTCACCGGCGCGACCGGCAATCTCGGCCGTGAGGTCGTCGACCGCCTCCAAGCACACGGCGCGCGCGTACGATGCCTTGTACGCGATCAGGCCGCTCCGCGCCCCGGAGTCGAGTGGGCGGTCGGCGACCTCACCAACCCCGCTGCCGTGCGCGCGGCGCTCGTGGGCATCGACGCTGTCTTTCTGATCTGGCCACTGCTCGACTCCGCCCCTGCCCACGACCTGGTCGCGGAACTCATCGCAGCGGCACCCCGTGTCGTCTACCTGTCCTCGACAGCCATCGACGACGAAGCCTCTCGTCAGAGCGATCCCATCGTTCAGGTGCACGCGGATATGGAAGCCCTGCTTCGCAATGCCGGTCTGTGCCCCATGGTGCTGCGTAGCGATACGCTGGCGTCCAACGCCCGTGGCTGGATCCCACAGTTGCGGGCGGGCGACGTGGTGTCAGGCCCGGAAATCGCGCGCACAGCCGTCGTCGACGAGCGCGACGTCGCTGATGCCGCCGTCGCGGCATTGCTCGGGCAACACAACCAACTCGGACACGGGCCCTACCTGCTGACAGGACCCGAGGTACTGAGTCGCGCCGACCAGGTCGCTCTTCTTGGTGTCGCCCTCCGGCGCCGTCTACGCTTCCAAGCGGTCACCGCTGACCTCGCGCGATCACGCATGCTCACAGACGGACGTCCAAAGCGGCTGATGGAAGCGCTGATTGCTGCCTCGCTGCGCCGACCGGAGTCAAACCGCACCACCGATCACGTCGAGCGCCTCACTGGCCGACCGGCCGGCACCTTCGCAAGGTGGGCCATCGACCATACGGCCGAGTTCCGCTGACGGACGAACCACGGCACGGCCACCTGGCCATGATGAACGTGCTCGATGACTAGGGCCTCCGAGCCCTGGCTACAGCTGAGTTGCCTGCGGAGGGCCGCCGTCGGGATCGCTTCGGCGTCTTGACCGCACCCGATCAGATCACGTACTACTTCATTATGAAGCACGTAACTAATTTCGGGCAGCTGGCCCAGAACGCGGACGGGCTGCTCTACGACCCTCAAGTCCGCGACGCCATGGCCGCGTTCATGGCAGGGGGTGACACCCTGCGCCTGGAGGCGGCTGCCGCTGCGCGCTCCGCGCACAGGTCCGTTGAGCGGCTTCGCACCCACGGATCGGAAGGCCGTGGTCTCAGCGCGGGAGCCAGCGATGTCCTGATCCGCCTGCGCACGCTCGGCGAAGCCGGTGCGACTCTCGGCGACCTCGCCCGTTCCGCAGGCATGACCCCCCGCAACGCCACCGGTCTGGTCGACACACTCGAACGCGAAGGCCTCGTCCGACGCGATCCCGACCCCGATGACCGCCGGTCCATCCTCGTCCGCATCAACCCGGCCGGCCTGGCATGGCTGGACGAGTACCGGACACCGACCCAGCGGGCGATGGCGGCACTGTTCCACGGATTCACCGACACCGAACTGCACCAGCTCCGCCACCTGTGCCTACGGCTTGTTCAGAACCAGCAGCGCATCGCCACCCATCTCGCTGCCACCGAAGGGACCAACCTCTCATGACTACGGCCACGACACGCACCACCGTCCGCGCCTACCACCAAGCCCGGTTCCAGGGCGACATCCCGGCTGCCGCCCGAACTCTCAGCGAGCCCTTCCACTTCCAAAGCCCCCTGCTGATCTCCGGCAGTACGCACCAGCACCTCAGGGGTTTGGAAGCGTTCCTGGGAATCGTCACCGGCGTCGATCTGGTCAGCGAACTGTACGGCGAGACCGAAGCGACCTTGGTCTACGACGTCCACACCTCGGTCCCGGCCATCGGCACTCAACGCACAGCCGAACACTTCCGCCTCACCAACGGCCGGATCGACACCATCCGCCTCATCTTCGACGCCACCCCATGGCATGGGATCATGCAGGCCGCCACCCTGTCCTGACACCACGGTCGATATACCCGTGAACAACGGAAGCTCCAACACCGCCCGATCGACCATGCCCCTCACCACGAGAGCATGCCCACCCGCTATCACGCACCAACTTGTTAGGGCTCGCAGAGAATCAACATGCTGATTTGATCTAGGGTCCGTCTTAAAGATCACCTCGTGGTCGATCATGGTGGGTGTGGTACGCCGCCATGAACTTACCGATCGCGAGTGGCAGTTACGCGCTCCACTGATACCTCGAGCCCTGACGGGTCGGCCTCGCGTCGAGGACCGAAAGATCATCAACGCCATGGTCTACAAGATCCGCACCGGGATCTCCTGGCGCGACCTGCCGGCTCGTTACGGCCCATGGAAAACGGTGTATACCCGCTTCCGCCGCTACGCCCTGGACGGCGTGTTCACCCGGGTCCTTCAGCAGATCCAGGCCCAATCCGACGCGGCCTGTGACATCGACTGGCTGGTCCAGATCGACTCCACCGTCGTCCGCGCCCACCAGCATTCCGCCGCCACCGGCCGAAAAGGTGCCCCTATGGTTTTCGTCAAGCGGTGGCCGGGGTGGGCGGCTGGTAGAAGGTTCCGTCTCGGAGCATGGCGAAGAGGACGTCGATG
>NZ_JBIAVX010000054.1:0-13539 GCF_042894725.1 Streptomyces sp. NPDC001480
AGCGCCGCCGCACACTCACCGAACCGGGCCGCGAACACCGGCGAGGAATCCAGCAACTCCACCGCCATCCCCACCCACTGCGCCCCCTGCCCCGGGAACACGAACACCGGGTCGACGTCCTCGCCGACGCGCTGGGTGGTGCCGCGCACGAGGGCGGGGGTGGCCTCGCCCTCGGCGAGGGAGGTGAGGGCGGTCAGGAGTTCGGCGCGGTCGGCGCCGACGACGACGGCACGCTCCTCCAGTGCGGCGCGCCCGGCCGCCAGGGAGTGGGCGACGTCGACGGCGTCCAGGTCACCGGCCTCGACGGCGGCCGCGAGCCGCTCCGCCTGGGCCTTGAGGGCCTTGTCCGAACGGGCCGAGACGAGCCAGGGCACGACCGCGCCGGCCGCTTCGGGAGCAGGCTGGGGCGTGTCCGCCGGTTCGGGCTGCTCGATGATGACGTGGGCGTTCGTACCGCTCACGCCGAAGGACGAGACGCCGGCCCGCCTGGGATGGCCGTTCTCTTCCCAGGGCCTGGCCTGGGAGAGGACCTCGACCTCACCGGCCGACCAGTCCACGAACGGCGACACCGCGTCCGCGTGCAGCGACTTCGGCAGCACCCCGTACCGCATCGCCTGCACCATCTTGATCACACCGGCCATACCGGAAGCGGCCTGGCTGTGCCCGATGTTGGACTTGACCGACCCCAGCCACAGCGGTCGGCCCTCGGGGCGGTCCTGACCGTACGTCGCCAGCAGCGCCTGCGCCTCGATCGGGTCACCCAGCTTGGTGCCCGTACCGTGCGCCTCCACCACGTCCACATCCGCCGTGGACAGGCCCGCGTCGGCCAGCGCCGCCCGGATCACCCGCTGCTGGGAGAGGCCGTTCGGGGCGGTGAGGCCGTTGGAGGCACCGTCCTGGTTGATCGCCGAACCCCGCACCACCGCCAGCACCTGATGCCCGTTGCGCCGCGCGTCCGACAGCCGCTCCAGCAGCACCATGCCGACGCCTTCGGCCATCCCCATGCCGTCGGCGTCCGCGCCGAAGGCCTTGCAGCGGCCGTCCTGGGCCAGGCCGCGCTGCCGGCTGAAGCCGACGAGGCCGATGGGCTCCCCCATGACGGCGGCGCCGCCGGTGAGGGCGAGCGAGCACTCGCCGGAGCGCAGTGACCGGACGGCCATGTGCAGGGCGACCAGCGCGGAGGAGCAGCCGGTGTCCATGGTGACGGCCGGCCCCTCGAGGCCGAGGGTGTAGGAGATGCGGCCCGAGGCGATGCTGGTGACGGTCCCGGTGATCAGATGGCCCTCGAGGCCCTCCGGCACCTGGGAGCGGGAGCCGTATCCCTGGTGGGAGACACCGACGAAGACGCCGGTGGGGCTGCCCTGGAGGCTGTCGGGGGCGATACCGGCCCGCTCCAGTACCTCCCAGGTGGTCTCCAGCAGCAGGCGCTGCTGCGGGTCCATGGCGGTCGCCTCGCGCGGCGAGATCCCGAAGAACGCCGCGTCGAACTCGGCCGCGTCGTGCAGGAAGCCGCCCTCGCGGGCATAGGTGGTACCGGCCCGGTCCGGGTCGGGGTCGTAGAGGTTCTCCACGTCCCAGCCACGGTCGGTGGGAAGCGTGGACACCGCGTCGGTCTCCTCCAGGACCAGGCGCCACAACTCCTCGGGCGAGGTGACTCCGCCGGGGAAGCGGCAGCCCATGGACACGACGGCGATGGGCTCGTCGTCGTGCGCGGGGGCCACTGGGGCGGCCACGGCGGCCGGTCGGAGCTCGGCGGCCGGCTCTTCCGGGACGAGGCCGGCGCGCAGGAAACGGACGAGGTCGCGCACGTTCGGGTGGTCGAAGACGATCGTCGCCGGCAGGCCGAGACCGGTGGCGGCGTTGAGGCGGTTGCGCAGTTCGACGGCGGTGAGGGAGTCGAAGCCCATCTCGCGGAAGGCGCGGGTGACGGCGATCTCCGTGCTGTCCGCGTGGCCGAGGACTCCGGCCACCTCGCCGCGGACCAGTTCGGACAGTGTGCGGTCGCGCTCGGCGGAGGACATGCCGGCCAGCTCCGCGCGCAGCGTGTCCGCGCGGCTGACGGCACTCGCGACGACCGCCTCGTCGGCCCGCATCGCCTCGGCGACCTCCGGCACCTCGTGCAGGAGCGGTCGCGGGTGCGCGGCGGTGAAGACGGGGACGAACCGCTCCCAGTCGATGTCGGCGACGGCGAGGAAGGTGTCGTCGTGGTCCAGTGCCTGCCGCAGTCCTTCGACGGCCAGCTTCGGCTCCATGAAGGGGATGCCGCGCCAGCGCAGCTGCTCCCGGACGATGTTGACCGCCATACCGCCGCCCTCGGGGCTCCAGATGCCCCATGCGACGGACGTGCCGGCCAGACCGCGGGCGCGGCGGTGGTCCGCGAGCGCGTCGACGTAAGCGTTGCCGGCGGAGTAGGCGCCGTGGTCGCCGCTGCCCCAGGTGCCCGCGACCGAGGAGTACAGCACGAACGCGTCGAGGCGGTCGTGGTCGAAGACGGCGTCGAGGTTCGCCGCTCCCAGCACCTTGGCGCGCAGGCCCTCGGCGAAGTACTCCTGGTCCGTTTCGGCGAGCGGCGCCAGCATGCCTACGCCGGCGGTGTGCACGACCGTACGGATGGCCGGGCCTTCGGCCTCGACCTGTTCGACGAGCCGGTTCAGGGCCGCACGGTTGGCGACGTCGCAAGCGGCGATGGTCACCCGGCAGCCCAGAGCGGTGAGTTCGTCGCTGAGTTCCTTGGCGCCCGGGGCGTCGAGGCCGTGCCGGCTGGTCAGCACCAGGTGTTCGGCGCCGCTGCGGGCGAGAAGCCGCGCGGCGTGCCCGCCGAGGCCTCCGGTGCCGCCGGTGACCAGCGCGGTGCCGCTGGTGCTCCAGGTCCGGGGGGCGGGGCTGCCGGACAGCGGGGCGCGGACCAGGCGGCGGAGGTAGGTGCCCGACGGGCGCAGCGCGAGCTGGTCCTCGTCGCCGGCGGCGGCCAGGACGGCCACGAGTGCCGCTCCGGTACGGGGGTCGAGTTCGCCGGGCAGGTCGACGAGACCGCCCCACAGCTTCGGCTGTTCGAGGGCCGCGACGCGGCCCAGGCCCCATACGGCGGCCTGCAGCGGATGCCGGACCGGGTCGTCGGCGACACCGGTGGTGGCCGACTCCGTGGTCAGCAGCCACAGCCGGGTGTCGGTCCCGGCGTCCAGGAGACCCTGGAGCAGCGCGACCGACTGGGTCAGGCCGACGGTGGGACCGGCGTGACCGGGCGCGGGACGCTCGTCCAGGGCCAGGAGGGACACGACACCGCGTACGGGCGTGGACGCGTCGGCGGCGACGATGTCGCTCAGCTGCTCCGCCACGGCGGCCCGGTCGAGGTCCGTCTCGCCCATCACCACGGGGACGGTCGCGGCCCCGGCCTCGACGAGGAGGCGGTTCACGTCCTGGACCAGTGTGTCGTCCTGGTGGGCCTCGGGGACGACGACGAGCCAGGTGCCGTCGAGGGTCGCGGGAGCCGCCGTGCCCTGGTCCGGCTGCGGCCGCCATACGACGCGGTAACGCCAACCGTCGAGGGTCGCACGCTCCCGCCGGCTCCGCCGCCAGGACGACAGGGCCGGAACCACCGACTCCAGGGCGTCGGCGTCGTCCAGGCCGAGGGTGCGCGCCAGAGCCGCCGCGTCACCCTCCTCCACGGTCTTCCAGAACGCCTCATCCACCGGATCCGCGGCTGTGGCCGACGCCTGCGGTGCGTCCAGCCAGTACCGCTGCCGCTGGAAGGCGTACGTCGGCAACTCCACCCGCTGCGGACCGTACGGGGCGAACGCCGGGGACCAGTCGACCGCCACACCACGTGCCCAGGCCTCGCCCAGCGAGGTGTAGAAACGGGTCAGGCCGCCCTGGCCACGGCGCAGTGTCCCGGTCACCACAGCGTCCGAGCCGGCCGCCTCGACCGTCTCCCCGACCGGCACGGTCAGCACCGGATGCGGGCTCATCTCCAAGAACGCACCATGACCGGCCGCCACCAACTCCCGCACGGCAGACTCAAGTTGGACCGTCTGCCGCAGGTTCGTGTACCAGTACCCGGCATCCGTGACCGCCGACTCCAGCCACCCACCCGTCACCGTCGAGAAGAACGGCACCTCAGGCGTACGCGCCTCAACCGGCGCGAGGACCTCCAGCAGCTCCTCGCGGATCAGCTCCACATGCGCCGAGTGCGAGGCGTAGTCGACCTCCACCCGCCGCACCCGCACATCCCGTGCGGGAGCCTGCTCGACCAGTTCGTCCAGCGCGTCCGCGTCACCGGAGACCACCACCGAGGTAGGCCCGTTGACCGCGGCCACCGACACCCGCCCGTCCCAGGCCGAGATGAGTTCCTCGACCTCGGCCACGGGCAGCGCGACGGACACCATCCCGCCCCGCCCCGCCAACGCGGTGATCGCACGACTGCGCAACGCCACCACCCGCGCACCGTCCCGCAACGACAACGCACCAGCCACCACCGCAGCCGCGATCTCACCCTGCGAATGCCCCACCACCGCAGCCGGCTCCACACCGAACGAACGCCACAGCTCAGCCAGCGACACCATCACCGCCCACAACACCGGCTGCACCACATCCACCCGGTCCAGCGCCCGCCCCTCACGGACCACCCCGACCAGGTCGAAATCCACGAACGGCGCCAGCGCCGCCGCACACTCACCGAACCGGGCCGCGAACACCGGCGAGGAATCCAGCAACTCCACCGCCATCCCCACCCACTGCGCCCCCTGCCCCGGGAACACGAACACCGCGTCGACGTCCTCGCCGGGGTTCTCGGCGAGGCCTCGCGCGATGGTGGCGGGCTGCTCGCCCCGTGCGGTGGCGCGCAGGGCGGTCAGGAGTTCGGCGCGGTCGGCGCCGACGACGACGGCACGCTCCTCCAGTGCGGCGCGCCCGGCCGCCAGGGAGTGGGCGACGTCGACGGCGTCCAGGTCACCGGCCTCGACGGCGGCCGCGAGCCGCTCCGCCTGGGCCTTGAGGGCCTTGTCCGAGCGGGCGGACAGCAGCCACGGAAGCGCGGCCGGGGTGCCGCTACCGGCCGAGCTCTCCGGCTGTTCCTCGTCCGGCTGTTCCTCGTCCGGCGGTGCCTGTTCCAGGACGACGTGCGCGTTGGTGCCGCTGCCGCCGAAGGAGGATACGCCGGCGCGGCGGGGCGTGCCGGTCTCGGGCCAGTCGACGGCCTCCGTCAGGAGTTTCAGGGCACCGGTGGACCAGTCGACGTGGGTGGTCGGCTCGTCGACGTGCAGGCTCTTGGGGAGGAGTCCGTGGCGCAGGGACTCGACCACCTTGATCACGGCGGCGACCCCCGAAGCGGCCTGGGTGTGCCCGATGTTGGACTTCACCGACCCCAGCCACAGCGGCCGGCCCTCGGGGCGGTCCTGACCGTACGTCGCCAGCAGCGCCTGCGCCTCGATCGGGTCACCCAGCTTGGTGCCCGTACCGTGCGCCTCCACCACGTCCACATCCGCCGTGGACAGGCCCGCGTCGGCCAGCGCCGCCCGGATCACCCGCTGCTGCGACGGGCCGTTCGGGGCGGTGAGGCCGTTGGAGGCACCGTCCTGGTTGATCGCCGAACCCCGCACCACCGCCAGCACCTGATGCCCGTTGCGGCGCGCGTCCGACAGCCGCTCCAGCAGCAGGACACCGACCCCCTCGCCCCAGCCCGTACCGTCCGCGTCCTCCGCGAACGGCTTGCACCGGCCGTCCGCCGCGAGCCCCCGCTGCCGGCTGAACTCCACGAAGTTGCGGGTGGTGGCCATGACGGTGGCACCGCCGGTGACGGCCATGGAGCACTCGCCGGAGCGCAGGGCACGCATGGCGAGGTGCAGGGCCACGAGGGACGACGAGCACATGGTGTCGAGGCTGACCGCGGGCCCTTCGAAGCCGAAGCTGTAGGAGAGCCGGCCGGAGAGCACGGCCGCGGAGCCGCCCGTCAGCAGGTGGCCCTCGACGTCGTCGGGCGCGTGGGTGCCGTCGACGGCGTAGCCCTGGTTGCTGGCGCCGACGAAGACGCCGGTGCTGCTGCCCCGCAGGGTGTTCGGGTCGATGCCGGCCCGTTCGAAGAGCTCCCAGGTGGTCTCCAGCAGCAGGCGCTGCTGCGGGTCCATCGCGAGGGCCTCGCGCGGCGAGATCCCGAAGAACGTGGCGTCGAACTCGGCCGCGTCGTAGAGGAAGGCACCCTCGCGGACGTAACTGGTGCCGGTCCGGTCGGGGTCGGGGTCGTAGAGGGCGTCGAGGTCCCAACCGCGGTCCGTGGGCATGGCCGCGACGGTGTCGGTGCCCTCGGTCACCAGCGTCCAGAGGTCCTCCGGGGCGCGCACTCCGCCGGGCAGGCGGCAGGCGGTGGCCACGATGGCGACGGGCTCGTGGTCGCGGGCTTCGAACTCCGCGAGCCTGCGGCGGGTCTGCCGCAGGTCCGTGGTGACCCGCTTGAGGTAGTCGCGGAGCTTGCCCTCGTTGTTTTCCATGGCAGAGTCAGCCCTTCGAGAATCGGGAGCCATGACGGGGTTCCGCTCAGGAGATCCCGAGTTCCCTGTCGATCAGGTCGAACATGTCCTCGTCGGAGGCGGTGAGCAGTTCCTCGTCGACCGGCGCCTCCTCCGGTTCTCCGGACCCGGTCCAGGTGTCCAGCAGCGTGCGCAGTGCCGTGGTGAGTGCCTCCCGTGCGGCCGGGTCGGGCGCCTGCCGGTAGGCCTCTTCCAGCTGTTGCAGACCGGCCGGCACACCATCGGCCGGTCCGCCGCCGACGGGCGGCAGCAGTTCCGCGTCCAGGTGGTCGGCGAGGGCGTTCGGCGTGGGATGGTCGAAGACGATCGTCGCCGAGAGCCGGGTGCCGAGCACCGTGCTGAGCCGGTTGCGCAGTTCCACGGCGGTCAGGGAGTCGAATCCCATGTCCCGGAAGGCGCGCCCCGGTTTGACGGTGTCGGACGGGCCGTGCCCCAGGACCGCGCCCACATGGGTGCGGATCAGTTCGACGAGCCGGCGCCGACGCTTGGCCTGGGGCAGGGCGCCGAGTTCGGCGAGCAGGGCGGCGGCCGCGTCGGCCCCCTCGTCCCCGGCGTCGGGGTGTGCGGCGTCGCGAGCGGCGAGGAGTTCGCGTACCTCGGGCACCTCGTCGACGAGCGGACGGTGTCCGCGGGCGCAGTACGCGGGGAGGAACCGGTCCCAGCGGATGTCGGCGACCACGAGCGTGGGCTGCTGTCCGGCGACCGCACCGCGCAGGGCACGGACCGCGAGTTCGGGGTCCATCGCCGGAACGCCCCGGCGCAGCAGCTGCTCACCGACCTCCTCGTCGACCATGCCGCCGCCCGCCCAGGCGCCCCAGGCGATCGAGGTGGCGGGCAGACCCTGGGCGCGGCGCCGTTCGGAGAGGGCGTCGAGGTGGGCGTTGGCGGCGGCGTAGGGGGCCTGTCCTCCGTTGCCCCAGACTCCGGCGCCGGAGGAGAACAGGACGAAGGCGTCCAGCGGGTGTCCGGCGAGCAGTTCCTCGAGGTTCCGCGCGCCGAGCACCTTGGCGTGCATCACGGCGGCCGCGTCGTCGGGCGTCAGGTCGCCCAGCGGCCGCGCCGCCTCGACCGCGCCCGCGGTGTGGACCACCGCGGTGAGGGGGAGTTCGGCGGGCACCCGGTCGAGGAGCGCGGCGAGCGCGTCACGGTCGGCGACGTCGCAGGCGGCGAGGGTCACGCGGCAGCCGAGGGCGGTGAGTTCGTCGCACAGTGCGGCGGCACCGGGCGCGTCGGCCCCCCGCCTGCTGGTCAGGAGCAGGTGCTCGGCCCCGTCCCGGGCCAGGGACCGCGCGACGTGCGAGCCGAGGGCCCCTGTTCCGCCGGTGACGAGGACGGTGCCGTTCGGTCGCCAGGCGTCCTCGGCCGGCGAGGCGTGGAGCGGCGTACGGACCATCCGCCGGACGCTGACCCCACCCGCGCGCACCGCGAACTCGGTCTCCCGGCCGCCGTCCTCCCGGGCCTCGGCAGCGAGCAGCGCCGGGAGACGGCGTACGGCTGTCCCGGTGTCGCCGGCGGGCAGGTCGACGAGGCCACCGCAGCGGTCGGGATCGTCGAGACCCACCACCCGTACGAATCCCCAGGCGGCGGCCTGCGCCGGATCGGGGGCTCCGTCCCCCTCGCCGGTCGACACCGCGCCCTGGGTCAGACACCACAGCCTGCCGGTGATCCCGGCGTCGTCGAGCGCCTGCACCAGGGCCATCGATCCGAGCAACCCCCGCGAGACCCCCGGGCTCCGCTCGCTCGCCGCGTCGTCGAGGGCCAGCAGGGACAGGACACCGACCGGTGACACGTCCGCGGGCAGGTCCAGGAGCAGCCGCTCGGCCAACTCGGTACGCCCCGCGGAGTCCGGCACGGACAACTCGACGGTCCGGGCCCCGGCGGCGCCCAGGGCACCGACGGTGGCGGCGACGAGACCACCGTCGTCGTACCCCTCGGGGACGACGACGAGCCAGGTGCCGTCGAGGGTCGCGGGAGCCGCCGTGCCCTGGTCCGGCTGCGGCCGCCATACGACGCGGTAACGCCAGCCGTCGAGGGTCGCACGCTCCCGCCGGCTCCGCCGCCAGGACGACAGGGCCGGAACCACCGACTCCAGGGCGTCGGCGTCGTCCAGGCCGAGGGTGCGCGCCAGAGCCGCCGCATCACCCTCCTCCACGGTCTTCCAGAACGCCTCATCCACCGGATCCGCGGCTGTGGCCGGTGCCTTCGGCGCCTCCAGCCAGTACCGCTGCCGCTGGAAGGCGTACGTCGGCAACTCCACCCGCTGCGGACCGTACGGGGCGAACGCCGGGGACCAGTCGACCGCCACACCGCGTGTCCATGCCTCGCCCAGCGAGGTGTAGAAACGGGTCAGGCCGCCCTGGCCACGGCGCAGTGTCCCGGTCACCACAGCGTCCGAGCCGGCCGCCTCGACCGTCTCCCCGACCGGCACGGTCAGCACCGGATGCGGGCTCATCTCCAAGAACGCACCATGCCCCGCAGCGACCAACTCCCTTACTGCGGGCTCAAGTTGGACCGTCTGCCGCAGGTTCGTGTACCAGTACCCGGCATCCGTGACCGCCGACTCCAGCCACCCACCCGTCACCGTCGAGAAGAACGGCACCTCAGGCGTACGCGCCTCAACCGGCGCGAGGACCTCCAGCAACTCCTCGCGGATCAGCTCCACATGCGCCGAGTGCGAGGCGTAGTCGACCTCCACCCGCCGCACCCGCACATCCCGTGCGGGAGCCTGCTCGACCAGCTCGTCCAGAGCATCAGCATCTCCCGACACCACCACCGAGGTAGGCCCGTTGACCGCGGCCACCGACACCCGCCCCGCCCAGGCCGAGATGAGTTCCTCGACCTCGGCCACGGGCAGCGCGACGGACACCATCCCGCCCCGCCCCGCCAACGCGGTGATCGCACGACTGCGCAACGCCACCACCCGCGCACCGTCCCGCAACGACAACGCACCAGCCACCACCGCAGCCGCGATCTCACCCTGCGAATGCCCCACCACCGCAGCCGGCTCCACACCGAACGAACGCCACAGCTCAGCCAGCGACACCATCACCGCCCACAACACCGGCTGCACCACATCCACCCGGTCCAGCGCCCGCCCCTCACGGACCACCCCGACCAGGTCGAAATCCACGAACGGCGCCAGCGCCGCCGCACACTCACCGAACCGGGCCGCGAACACCGGCGAGGAATCCAGCAACTCCACCGCCATCCCCACCCACTGCGCCCCCTGCCCCGGGAACACGAACACCGAGGACCCGGCATGGGCGGGCACTGCGATTCCGGAAGCGACGACGTCCGAACCGATCAGCAGTGCCCGGTGCTCGAACACGGAACGGTGTTTCAGCAGGGACCACGCGGTGTCGACCGGGCGTGCGTCCGTCTCCTTCAGGTGGGTCACCAGGCGGTCCACCTGCTCCTTGAGCGCTGCTTCCGTACGGGCCGACACCGGCATGGGAGCCACGACGTCCCCGTACTCCCCGGACGCGACGGGTTCGGCAGCCGCCGCTTCCGGCTGCTCGATGATGACGTGCGCGTTCGTACCGCTGATACCGAAGGACGAGACACCGGCCCGCCGAGGCCGACCGTTCTCCTCCCAGGGCCTGGCCTGGGAGAGGACCTCGACCTCACCGGCCGACCAGTCCACGAACGGCGACACCGCGTCCGCGTGCAGCGACTTCGGCAGCACCCCGTACCGCATCGCCTGCACCATCTTGATCACACCGGCCATACCCGAAGCGGCCTGGCTGTGCCCGATGTTGGACTTGACCGACCCCAGCCACAGCGGCCGGCCCTCGGGGCGGCCCTGACCGTACGTCGCCAGCAGCGCCTGCGCCTCGATCGGGTCACCCAGCTTGGTGCCCGTACCGTGCGCCTCCACCACGTCCACATCCGCCGTGGACAGGCCCGCGTCGGCCAGCGCCGCCCGGATCACCCGCTGCTGCGACGGGCCGTTCGGGGCGGTGAGGCCGTTGGAGGCACCGTCCTGGTTGATCGCCGAACCCCGCACCACCGCCAGCACCTGATGCCCGTTGCGCCGCGCGTCCGACAGCCGCTCCAGCAGCAGGACACCGACCCCCTCCGACAGGGCGAAACCGTCGGCGTCGGCGGAGAACGGCTTGCTGCGGCCGTCCTGGGCCAAGGCCCGCTGCCGACTGAAGGCGACGAAGGGGCTGGGCCCGGACATCACCGTGACGGCACCCGCGAGGGCGAGCTCGCACTCGCCGGCCCGCAGGGCCTGGACGGCCATGTGCAGGGCGACGAGCGACGAGGAGCAGGCCGTGTCGACCGTCACGGCGGGGCCTTCCAGGCCCAGGGTGTAGGCGATGCGGCCGGACGCCACACTCGCCGCGGCTCCAGTGGCCAGGTATCCCTCGGCCTCCCCGGCGGCCCGCAGGTGGGCCGCGTACTCCTGGTCGGTGAGGCCCACATAGACGCCGGTATTGCTGCCGCGCAGGGTGTTCGGGTCCATGCCGGCCCGTTCGAAGAGCTCCCAGGTGGTCTCCAGCAGGAGGCGCTGCTGGGGGTCCATGGCGGTCGCCTCGCGCGGCGAGATCCCGAAGAACGCCGCGTCGAACTCGGCCGCGCCGTGCAGGAAGCCGCTCTCACGGACGTAGCTGGTGCCGCTGTGGTCGGGGTCGGGGTCGTACAGGGCGTCGAGGTCCCAGCCACGGTCCACGGGGAAACCGGAAATGACGTCCGCCTCGTCCCGGACCAGCCGCCACAGCTCCTCCGGCGACCGCACCCCACCCGGGAAACGGCAGCCCATCGACACGATGGCGACCGGCTCGTCCTCCCCGGCACCACCCCGTACACCCGCGACGCCCGCCACGGCGGTGCCGGCCGGGGCCTGCCGGGAGCCGAAGGCCTGTTCTTCGAGGAAGTCGGCCAGTGCCGCGACATTGGGGTGGTCGAAGACGACCGTGGTGGGCAGCCGCAGGCCGGTGGTACGGCCGAGGCGGTTGCGCAGTTCGACTGCGGTGAGCGAATCGAAGCCGAGGTCCTTGAAGGCCAGTGTGGTGTCGATGGTGTCCGAGCCGTCGTGCCCGAGTACGTCGGCCACCTGCGCGCCCACCAGATCCAGCAGGGCCGTCCGGCGCCGCTCCGGGTCGAGTTGTGCCAGGTGCCGGAGGAGTTCGGGCTCTGCCTTGGACAAGGCCGTGGCGTCGTCCTCGGCAGGCCGTGCCTCGGGCAGTTCGGAGAGGAGGGGGCTGGGCCGGACCGAGGTGAACACGCCGGCGAAGCGCCGCCAGTCGACGTCGGCGATGGCGACGAGCGTCTCGTCGTGGTCCATGGCCTGCTGGAGGCCGCCGATGGCGGTGTCCGGGTCGATGACGGGCACACCTCGACGGCGGAGGTCGTCCTGGATGCCCTCGGCGATCATGCCACCGCCCGCCCAAGGGCCCCAGGCGACCGAGAGGACGGGCACACCGTCGGCACGGCGCCGCTCGGCGCATGCGTCGAGGACGGCGTTGGCGGCGGCGTAGGCACCGTGGTCGGCGACTCCCCACGTGCCGGAGATGGAGGAGAAGTAGACGACGGCGTCGAGCCCTGCCGGGTCGAGGGCGGCGTCGAGGTGGTCGGCGCCGAGGACCTTCCCGGACAGGGTGGACACGAGATCGGTGATCCCCGCCTCGGCGAGGGAGCCGAGGGCACTGACACCCGCGGCGTGCACGACCGTACGGACGGGTGGCACGCCCTGCTCCGCCAGCTGTCGCAGCAGCGCGGCGACGGAGTCCCGGTCGGCTACGTCGCAGGCGGCGACGGTCACCGGGACGCCCTGCTCCTCGAGTTCGCGGCGGAGTTCGGCCGTGCCGGGTGCGTCGGCGCCTCGGCGTCCGGTCAGCACGAGGTGCCCGGCGCCGTTGCCGGCCAGCCAGCGCGCCACGCGGACCCCGAGGGCTCCGGTTCCGCCCGTCACCAGAACGGTGCCACGCGGCTTGAAGGCACGGGCCGGGTGGGCGCCACCATGCGGTGCGCGGACCAGTCGCCGGCCGAGCGCCTTGCCTCCCCGGAGGGCGATCTGGTCCTCGGTCCCGTCACCAGTGAGGAGGCCGGCCAGCAGATCGAGGGTGACGGCGTCGGCCGCCTCGGGGAGGTCGATCAGACCACCCCAGCGCTTCGGATGCTCCAGTGCGGCGACACGCCCGAGACCCCACACGCCCGCCTGGACGGGAGCGTCGGGCGCCCGGTCGTCGGCCGCCGCGACGGCACCACGGGTGACACACCACAGCGGCGCTTCGACGCCCGCGTCGCCCAGGGCCTGCAGGAGCGCGAGGCTCACGGCGAGGCCCTGGGGCACGCACGCGTGCCCGGGATGCGGGCGCTCGTCGAGACCGGTCAGGGAGAGAACACCTCGGACGCCACCGGCTCCGGCCCCGGCTTCGCTCCGTAGCCGGGCGCTCAGCCGGTCCCGGTCGCAGTCCGCCGTACCGACCGTCAGTACACGGACGTCGTCCACCCGTTCCTCGAGAGCGGCGAGCACAGCCGGGAACAGTGGGTCGTCCTCGAACACCTCGGGTACGACGAGCAGCCAGGCACCGTCCTCACGGGCACCGGCGGCCGGACGACCGGCAATCGGCAGCGGCCGCCACACGACGCGGTAGCGCCAGCCATCGAGGACGGAACGCTCCTGCCGGCCGCGCCGCCAGGACGACAGGGCCGGAACCACCGACTCCAGGGCGTCGGCGTCGTCCAGGCCGAGGGTGCGCGCCAGAGCCGCCGCGTCACCCTCCTCCACGGTCTTCCAGAACGCCTCATCCACCGGATCCGCGGCTGTGGCCGACGCCTGCGGTGCGTCCAGCCAGTACCGCTGCCGCTGGAAGGCGTACGTCGGCAACTCCACCGGGCGCGGTGCGTACGGGGCGAACGCCGGGGACCAGTCGACCGCGACACCACGCGCCCAGGCCTCACCCAGCGAGGTGTAGAAACGGGTCAGGCCGCCCTGGCCACGGCGGAGGGTGCCGGTCACCACAGCGTCCGAGCCGGCCGCCTCGACCGTCTCCCCGACCGGCACGGTCAGCAC
>NZ_JBIAVX010000055.1:0-11467 GCF_042894725.1 Streptomyces sp. NPDC001480
CACCCCACCCCGGCCCGACGCACCCAGCGCGACGCTGGTTGGACCGACGAAGCCCAGACCGACCCGCCGGAAAACCACCTAAATCACCGGTATTGGCTCTAGATGATCGATTCCAAGGGCTGGTGGTCGTAGCGATTCCGGACCGGAGGGGTGGCGCGGCCCCATAGGCTGAGCTCCCGTCCGTACTGTCTGGGGGAGTAATGACCAGTAGGTTCACCGAGTTGGTTGTCGACTGCCACGATCCGGAGCGGCTCGCGGCCTTCTGGTGCGCGGTCCTGGGCTTCAAGGTGATCGACCGGAGCGATGGCAAGGTCGAGATCGGTTCCTGGGAGCCGACCGTCGAGGAGGTCCGGGCCCGCCAGATGCCGCCCACCCTGCTCTTCATCCAGGTGCCCGAGGGCAAGACCGTGAAGAACCGGCTCCACCTGGACGTCAGCCCGATCGACGGCAGTACCGACGACGAGGTGGCCAGGCTGCTTGGCCTTGGCGCCGCCAAGGTGGACGTGGGCCAGGACCCTGGCCAGAGTTGGGTGGTCATGGCCGACCCTGAGGGCAACGAGTTCGACGTCGTGCGCTCCCTGGCACCGTCCAACTAGATGATCACTCCCGAGGGTTGGTGGTCGTAGGCGGTCAGTGAGCGCAGGACGGGCTGTCCGCTCCGGTCGTTGTGCCAGATGGCGGTGGTCAGCGTGAGGATGCGCTGCATGATGCGGGCGACGACGCCGGCGAGTGTGCGGCCGTGGTGCTGTTCGAGGTTGAGATGGCCCTTGAAGGTCTCGTTGACCGACTCGATGACCTGTCGCAGTGGTTTGAACAGCTCGGCTCCGGGCCGCTTCGTGCTCCCTCGCCTCATGCGCGCAGCCGATCCCTTGGAATCGATCATCTAGCGCTGTCAGTGCCCGTTGATAACGCGCTTCGTCCAGCCGTGGAGTTCATGAAGGGGCGAGGTACGTGCGGAATGTGGCATGCCATCAGGTCAGCGAGCAGCGGTTGGCCGAGGCGCTCGACGACATTGACGGGCGGGCCTACACGCGGTGGCACTCGCTGCGGTACGGCAGCATCTCGCCGACGCTGATCCGGGCCATGGCGGACGAACTGCTCGACCATGTCGCCGCGCGAACGGTGACGGAGCCGGGGCTCGACGCTGCGGCCGGCACGGTCGCCGTCACCGCCGCGGAGTGTGTGCACGGGGTGCTGAGCATCATGTGCTTCCCGAGCGGGGACCAGGAACTCCGGTTCCCGCTCGTCGGGGAGCGGATCAGCACGGACCCGGACGACGACGAGTTCGGGGACGGGCCCATCACCTTCCGGGACGTCGTCAAGGAGGCGCCCACCGCGCGGACTTGGCTCGACATGTTTGAGATGTGTGTCGTCAGCGGGCATGTGTGGGACTGGGAGCGGGTCACCGGGCTGCTGCTGCGCGGCGACTACGCGCCCGCCATCCGTGACGGCGTGCCCTACAACCGGTACACCTCCGTCTCCGAGCCCGCCGACCTCGCCGCCATGGACGCCCTGTGCCCCTATCTCACCGAGGCGTCCGGGCATCTGCCCCGCGACTGGCCTACGGTTCCGCTGCGCAAGCCGGACGCCGGGGAGCGCACGGAGGCCGCCCGGCGGCTCGACGAGGTCGGCGACGCGCTGAGCGCGGACCAGCGGCTGCTCCGCGTACTCCTCGACGACGACCAGCACGCCTTCGAGGACGCCCTCGTCGCCCGGCTGGTCGCGTACCGGGAGAGCGTCGAGGCCGATGCCGGTGATCCCGCGCCCCGGTCCCTCCTCCCCCTCGGCACCCTCGCCCTGGCCTGCCTCGCCGTCCAGGTCCATGGGTGGGAACTCGGTGTCCGGTCCGGGTATCTGCCGTACGGTCTGCTGGGATCGCCGGACGCGCCGCGCCGGGCGGCGGAGGGGAACCGGAACAATTTGGGCTGCTGGGCCGCCAAATAGGCCACCCCGGGGTGCGGAAGTGGGTCTGGCCCGACATCCGGGACAGCGTCGTGGAGACGGACGCGTCCCCACCGAGGCAGCGCGTACGTCTGTGCGATAGCCAAGGACGGAAGACCACCCTGCCCCACGTCGGCGAACGCCATCTACCGGATCTCCACGCCCTGCGACCCCGGTAGCCCCGACGGCGTCGAGCCTCAGTCCGTGAGTCGACGGGCCGGCGTCGCGTGCCTCAGCCGGGCGCGGCCAGCGGCGCGAGGAGGCTGTCGACGACGCGGCGGACCTTCGCGGTCGCCGTGTCGTCGCCTAGGCGCATTGCGGTGTTCGCGGCGGTGAGCACGGCGTCGATCTGGAACGCTGTGAGGTCGGCATCGAGGCCGGCACTCGTCCCCGCATCATCGACGGCGTGTCGCAGCTCGGCGGCGATGCGGTCGCGCCAGGCTCGTTGCTGGCCAGCCAACATGTCCCGCACCGGGCCCGGCCGGCTGTCGAACTCGGGCAGGTTTGCCGCCCAGAAGCAGCCGCCCGGGAACAGCGGCTGCTCGGCGTAGGCGAGCCAGTGCTCGACCAGGGCGCGTAGCCGCTCGGCGCCCTGGGGTCGGGCCAGCGCGGGGCGGATCACGGCCTCCTCGAAGGCCTCGCGCGCCGCCTCGATCACGGCCAGTTGGAGCTTCTCCTTCGTGGCGAAGAGCGTCTGGACGCTGCTCTTGCCCACGTTCAGATCCGTCGCGAGCCGACCGAAGCTGAGCCCGTCGAGCCCCTCCAACGACGCCGTGTCGACGGCGTGCCGCACGATCGTCCGTCGCGACCGCAGACCTCGAAGCAGGCGCCCGTCCTGCACATCCTCGCTCACCGTCCTCATTGTGCCACCCCCCTTGCGAAACACATACGTACGACCGTACGTTTTCTGCGTGAACACCCATCAGATGTTCGAGCTCGCCCAGGCACTGGCGCACGCCAAGAGCCGTCAGGACCTGCCCGCGGCGCTCCGGCTCCTGCACCAGGACGTACTGCTGGAGTCGCCACCCTTCGGCACCAAGGCCCGCGGCCTGCCCGACAATGAGAAGGCGCTGGCACGCTTCTTCGCGTCCTTCCCCGACTACGAGGTCACCCTCGACGGGCACGCCGGCAACGACGACACCCTGGCCTGCTGGGGAACGGCACGCATGACCATGACCGGTGACCGGTTCGGCGCGACGCCCAACGGCAGGCGCGCCGAACTGCCGGTGTTCCTCCAGTTCACCTTCGCTGACGGCCTGATCGCCGGCGAGCGGTTTTTCCTCGACCTCGCGGAGCTGTGCGCCCAGTCGGGCGTCTCCACCGACCAGGTTCGGCACACCCTGCTGGGAGGCAGCGCATGACCCCTGACCCCCGCACGAAGTCCTTCGGCGAGATCACCACGTGCCACCTGTTCGACCTCGTCATCGACCTGAGCCCCCGACTGGACTTCGGCACCGGCCCGCTCGGCCGCAGAACCCTCTTCGGTGACACGGGAGGCACCTTCCACGGACCGCGCCTGCACGGCGACGTGCTCCCTATCGGCGGCGACTGGGCACTGTTCCGCCCCGACGGGACGATGTCGCTGGACGTGCGCCTCACCCTGCGCACCCACGACGGCGCCCTGGTGTACATGACCTACGGCGGCCGCTGGGTCACCCCGCCCGAACTGCGGGCCGACATCGCCGATCCGGCCAAGAGGTACGACATCGACCCGGCCCGGTACTACTTCCGCACCAACCCGCTCTTCGAGACCGGATCGCAGGAGTACGCATGGCTGAACGACATCGTCTGCGTCGGAGCGGGTTACCTCATCGAAGGCGGGATCGCCTACAAGGTCGCCCAGGTCGAATGAGCGCCGAAGGCCGAAGGACTGTCAGGACGATCCGCTTCGGTTCGGTTGAGACGGGACAGCTGTCGCGCCTAAATGGTCTGGTTGGTAGGAGCATAGGTGGGGCTTTGCCAATCGAGCGCCGTGTGCCACCGTAGGACGGCATGAGCGGTGATCGCGAGAGGGATGCGGCGCTGGCGCGAGCGGTGCAGTTGCGAGAACAGGGCCAGGCTGGGCAGGCCCGGAAGCAACTGGTGGAGCTGGCCGAGCGGGATCCCGAGGATGCCGACCCGTCCCTCACTGTCAGCGAGGCCAAGAGCGCCGCCGGATGCAGCTGCCAGGACAGCGACGCCGGTCTTATCACTACGCGGTGGAACATGCCGGTGTTCGCCCTGAGCAGGCCATGCTGGTGGCTGTCCACCCGTGGGACGTCGACGGCGCCCAGCGGGCGGGGCTGGCCGGTGCCTGGCTCCGACGCGGGCGCACCGCCTACCCGCGCTCGCTGACCGATCCTTCCCTCGCCGTGGAGGACCTCGCGGAACTCGCGCGTCTCATCGGCTGACTTGCGTGGCGACCATCGCCACGTAGGCGGTACAGGTCGCTGCGCTGGTCGCCGTCGGCATCCATTCGCAGCACCATGCCCGAGCGGCTGCGCCCGGGTGCGGAGCTTGTCAGCAGCAATGCGGTAGTGGCTCGCCTCGCGCGACAAGTCACAGTCCTGGTGAGGGGAACCAGACCCGCCGTTGCCTATCCCCGGCTGGGGCAGGCTACGTGTTCGGATCCGACCCATACTCGAGGCCATGACCGCGAAATCGCCCCTCGGTGACTTCCTGCACACTCGGCGCTCCCAGTTGCGTCCGGAGGATGTCGGGGTGCCCACCTACGGAGAGCGCCGGCGTGTGCCGGGGCTTCGGCGCGAGGAGTTGGCCCTGCTGGCGGGGGTGAGCGCCTCGTACTACACGCGGCTGGAGCAGGGGCAGTCGCTGAGTGCCTCACCCGAGGTGCTGGACGCGATCGCCGGGGCGCTGCGGCTGAACGAATCGGAGCGGCAGTACCTGCTCGACTTGGCTCGTGCGGGCAGGCAGCGGACGCGGGCGCGGCGGCCGGTGCCGGAGCGGGTGTCGGAGCCGACGCGTCAGTTGCTGGATGTGTTGGGGGACGCTCCGGCGATCGTGCTGGGCCGGCGTAGCGACGTGCTGGCGTGGAACCGGCTGGGCCACGCGCTGTTCGCCGGGCATGTGGATCCGGGTGCCCCGGATGTGCCGGGGGAACGTCCGAACATGGCGAGGCTGCTGTTTCTGGACCCGCATCTGCGGGAGCTGTACGGGGACTGGCCGAGCAAGGCCAAGGCGGCGGTCGGGGCGTTGCGGCTGACGGCGGGCCGGCATCCGGAGGACGCGGCGCTGCACGCGCTGGTGGGTGAGTTGTCCGCCAAGAGCGGGGAGTTCGCCGCGATGTGGGCGGACCACCGGATCAAGCCGTGCTCGGTGGCCCCGTACGAGATGCGTCATCCGCTGGTCGGGTCGCTGACCGTCACGCAGCAGACTCTGAGCTACGGGCCGGGCCCCGTGGTCGTGGTCGCCACCACGGAGCCGGACTCGTCCTCGCGGGCGGCGCTGACCCTGCTCGCCCAGGCCATTGCGCGGTCCGGATTCTCCACCGATCCGGCACGGACACGGTCCCGCGTCGGCCAGGGCTGAGCGGCACGAGAACACATCGCACGACGGCGCGGCCAACGGCGGCCCGCTGCGGTTCCGCGGGGCGACGCCGCCCCTCGGCGTGAATCCACCCACCTATCACCCCCACATGCGACGGCGTGTCGCCGCCGCATGCCCGACAACGCCCTGAAACAGGAAGAAAAACATGTCCAAGAAGCTCCTCGGGTCCGTCGTGGCGGCGGGCATCCTGGTCGCGGCCGCTGTCTCGGCGCTCGCTCCCGCCACGGCCTCGGCCGTCTCCGCACCGCTGAGCAACGCGCGGATCGCCGAGCACTTCGACCTGGCCGCGGGCCGGACGCCGGAGAACATCGCCATGGCACCGAACGGCAGCGCGTACGTCACCTTCGCCGCAGGCCGTCAGGTCGCCGAGATCTCCCGCAGAGGTGCCGTGCGGATCCTGGCCACCCTGCCCGAACCCGCCGACGACGGTGTCCACACCCCGGTCCTGGGTTTCCCGCTGACCGTCGGCATCACCCGCGCCCAGGACGGCACGCTGTACTTCCTGTACGCCACCGGCACCGCCGACCTGACCGGCGTGTGGAGGCTGACCCCCGGCGGCCAACCGCAGCGGATCGCCGCATTGCCCCCGAACGGCCTGCCCAACGGCCTGGCACTGGACCCGCGCACCGGCACCCTCTACATCACCGACTCCGTGCTCGGCACCATCTGGACCGTCCCCACCACCGGGGGCACCCCGACCGCCTGGTCCACCGCCTCCGAGCTGGCCTCCACCGGCTTCCTCGGCGCCAACGGCCTGAAGATCCACAACAAGGCGATCTGGGCCACCAACCTCGACAAGGGCACCGTCCTGCGCATCCCCATCCTCCCGGGCGGGCGCGCCGGCAAAGTCCGGACCGAGGCCACCGGACTGACGGGGATCGACGACTTCGCCTTCACCGGTCACGGCGACCAGCTGCTGGCCGCGCTCAACGGCCCGAACGAGGTCGCGCTCGTCCAGCCCGACGGCAGCCACTCCATCGTCCTGACCGCGGCCGACGGCCTGTCGAACCCGACCTCCATCGCCCTGCGCGGCGACACCGTCTACGTCCTGAGCGCGGCCTACATCACCGCCCAGGACCCGAACCTCCTCATCGCCCACCTGAACGACTAGGGAGCGGCGACCCCGCAGCCCCTGAAACTCCCAAGTACCGCACCGTAGGAGAAACAGATGCAGGATGTACACGAGATCGTCCTGGGCGACGTCACCGTCGCCCGGGTCGAGGAGATGCACGGCCCGATCATGCCCGCGGACCAGTTCTTCCCCGACCTGCCCGAACAGGCATGGAAGGACCACCGCGACACGCTCGTACCCGACCATCTGGGCGCCGAAGACGCCATGGTGATCACCGCCATGCAGACCTGGGTGGTGCGCAGCGCCGGCAGGACGATCCTGATCGACACCGGCGTCGGCAACGACAAGACCCGTCCGGTCGCCGAGTCCTGGGACCACCTCTCCCTGGACTACCTCGGCAACCTGGCCCGTGCGGGCGTGCGGCCCGAGGACGTGGACCTGGTGATCAACACCCACCTGCACCTCGACCACATCGGCTGGAACACGCGGCTGGTCGACGGTGACTGGGTCCCCGCCTTCCCGAACGCCACCTACCTGATGCCCAAAGTGGACGTCGACTACTGGAACCCCGCCAACAACCCGAACATCGTCGGCGGCATCAACGAGAACGCCTTCGAGGACAGCATCGCCCCCGTGCTCGCCGCGGGCCAGGTCCAGCTGTGGGAGACAAGCCACGCGATCGACGCGAACCTGCGCCTGGAAACGGCCCCCGGCCACACCCCCGGTGCCTCCGTCGTCATGCTGGCCTCCGGCGGCGACCGGGCACTGTTCGCCGGCGACATCATGCACACCCCGCTGCAGGTCACCCACCCCGACCACAGCAGCTGCTTCGACCTCGACCCGGACCAGTCCCGTACGACCCGCCTCCGGTTGCTCGGCTGGGCCGCTGACAACAACGCCCTCATGCTGCCTGCCCACTTCAGCGGCCACAGCGCCCTGGAGGTCGTGAACACGGGCAGCGGCTTCGCGATCAAGCAGTGGGGGCCGCTTCCCCGGTACTGACCTCGGATTGCCGGCCTGCACCTGCTCCATGAGCGCCAGCAGGCATCCGAGGAATGGGCCTGGCACGACCCTGCTTAGGGCGGCGTAGAGCCCGCCCGGTACACGGTACGGGTGCAGGCTTCCGCCCACGTGAAGCTGCTGCCCGGCACCGTCGGCTCCGTCATCTTGCCTGGCCGGGGTGGCGGCGGAGCCCAAGTGGGACGGATCCCGCGCCCAGCTCGCCGTGTACACGGGCGGGCGGGTGCTGCTGTGCTCCAGGGCACGAACATGACGGCATCGTTCCCCGAGATCCGGGCGGCGACCCTCGCACAGCTGCAGGCGGACACTGGGCTGGACGGCGTTATGTGACCTGTACGGGTGTCTCAGCCCCGGGGTGTCTCAGGCCGCGCACCTGCGTAGACGAGACGCTTCGCCGCCGATGGTTCGGGTGGCCGAAGGAGGAAAAAGGGCCGCGCGGCCATCGGCGCGGCCCCGATAACCTGCGCGGATGGAGCGGATTCAGCGGGCCGCTGGCGCGGTCGTCGGCTCAGCGGTGGGTGACGCCCTGGGCGGCCCCTTCGAGTTTGGTCCCCAGGGAGCATTCTCCGCGCGGTTTCCCGAGCCTGGTGCCGGTGGCGAGATGTGCGGAGGCGGTGGCTGGGACCCCGGCGAGGCCACGGACGACACACAGATGGCCGTGCTGGTCGCGGAGTCGCTGCTGGAGCGGGGCGGACTGGATCTGCCGGACATCTTCGCCCGCTTCCAGCGGTGGGCAGCATCAGAACCGAAGGACATCGGCTTGCAGACCGAAGACGTCCTGACCAACGGCATGCCCTGGGACCTCGCCGCCGCGATCCATTTCCAGGTCAACCAACGAGCGGCAGGAAACGGCTCCTTGATGCGGGCGTCGACCTCTGCGGTCTACTTCGCGGCCGTCGGCCAAGAAGCCACCATGGACGCGGCCCGCCGCATCGCTGCCCTCACCCACGGTGACCGCGCGGCCTGGGAAGGCACCGCGATCTTCCACGAACTCATCCGCGTCACGCTTAAGGACACCGACCCCCTCACCGCGCTCCCGGACATCCTGGCTCTTGTCCACTCCGACCATCGCGACCGCTACGCCACCGTCCTCTCGCCCGACTGGCACCCCGATCAGGCAACCGAGTTCAACGGTGCCGTCTGGCCCTGCCTGGGCTCAGCCGTCTGGGCCCTGCGCACCACCACCAGCTTCGAAGACGCGATACGCGCGGCGATCGACCTCGGCGGCGACACGGACACCGTCGCCGCGGTGACCGGAGGCCTCGCGGGGGCGCACTACGGGCTGGATGCAATCCCCGACCACTGGACCAAGCCGCTCCATGTACCCCTCCCAGGATTCAACGGACGAGTGCTGCACCTGGCAGATCTGCTCCACCTTGCACACCGCCTCCAAGAGGGCCGTTGATGAGACGGGTCTGGTAGGTCACATAAACGGCGAGCTTGTGGTGTGGGAGCAAGACCGGATGGCGTTCGAGCGGCTTCAGCGGCGCCTCGCCCGGCGCGGAGCCGGCGCCGCGTCGGGCGGCGCTGAAGTGGCCGGCCTGCTACGTGGTCGTCGACCTGGTCCATGCAGGCGACCTGCCGCCTGCACTACGTCGGCCGAAGCACTACGCTCCCCCAGGCCACCGGCCGCCACCTAGCCGACCCGCTGGCCCTGTCGGCGGGCGCGCACCCATGGGAGGGATGGACATTCTCGGCGAGCTGGGGAACACAGCGCACGCTCGAGGTCCACCTGGTGCCGCCCGAGGTGGTGATGGAGGTGGCCGTCGACGTCGCCCGGGAAAGCGGCGGGCGGTGGCGGCACCCGGCCCGCCCGCACCGTGTCCGCACGGACGCCGATGTACCGCAGGTAACCGCTGTTCGGCGAGGACGCCGCCTCATCATGAGCCTTCTGCGCGGTACTACGGACCAGATGCCTCTTGCAGTCGCCACTGACAGCGTTGGCCTGCCGGCAGCTGGGGAAGCAAAAAAGCGTGGGTTGAGGTAGTTGGTTGGGTGATCGACAAATACGTCTGCCTGCACCGCTTCCACAAGAACTGATCCCCGATGGTCTGCTGACCACTGGTTGCCCACCCGGCTAAGGTTCGGCCATGTCCAACGATGCGCCCGATCCCTTCAAGGAAGTCATGACGCGAGAGTCTCTCGCCGCCATGATCTACAGCCTCTGCGACGACTTTCACCGACGGGGCGAGGAGTGGGAGAACCGCACGGTAGAGGACTACCTCGGTGCGCTCGCCGCGTGGATCAAGGATTCGCCTGGTTCGTACCGGTACCTCGGCGAAGAGATGCCGCCGGAAGGCGACTGGACGTTTTTTGCGCGGGCGCTCAGCGCGGCCGTCGTCTACGAGTAGCCGACGGGCCATCATCGGCGCTCCCAGCCAGGGAGAGCAGCGCTTGTCAAGACGACCTGCGGCGGCTGACACCAACAAGCGCGAACAGCGACGGCTGAAGCCGGACCTCAGTGGTGTCAGCGGCCGGTCTTTCTGCGCAGCGAGTATGGCTGTGAGCTGGGGTTGTGCAGATGGACTGGTTGGCGGACCGCGCTTGATCGCCCAACGAAGCTGAGTAGACGGGTAACTGAGCGTGTGTTGGGCCTGCGGTTTTCCCGCTGGGGAGGCTGGTTGCGCAGGTTCACTGGATACTGCGCAGTTTCAGTGGTCGGCGACACGGACGGCCCGCCGGGCCGGTTGCATGGGACTGCGTGTGATCCAGTTTCGATCTGCCCTTCATAATGAAGCATCGCTTGACCGTGGTTCTTGTGCAGTCGCGGTTGGCGGGCAGGAGTCGGGGAAGCATGATGGGATCACATCCCCGCACGAGTCATCTTGAGGAGGTTGGAGTGACCACCTTCGTCATCACGATCCCGGGTACGTTCACCACTGACAAGGCGGCCGGCGCGCATGCTGCGCTGGAGCGGGGACTGTCTTCCCGGCATACCAGGGCGAGTGAGAGTGAGGGTCTTGAGCTGCTCACGGTGAACGAGGACCGTACATTCTCTGTGCGGATCGAGGTTGATGCAGAGGACAGGTATGAGGCTGAATTGGATGCCGTGGAGTTCCTGTCCACGAGCCTGAAGGATGCAGGTGTCCCGGAAGGGGAGGCTCCTCTCGGTCCGCCCGCGGTGACCGGCATCGACAGCGACGCCTGACCCTTACAGGCATCGCTCAAAACGACCTGAGAAGGGGCCTGCTGTGGGCTTCAGCCCGTCCATATACAAGTTTGTCGAAGGTAGTGACATGCCTGTTCCTTTGGACATGGATGTCGTGCGGGAGGTCCTCGGTCCTTACGGAGTTGGTGACCCGAGTCTCACGGTGATGGACGACGGGCGGCTGCAGTACTGGGTTCGGGCCGCGGATGGAAGTGAGGCCGAGATCTTCGTGGACGAAGCCAGCATCTTGGTGGAGCGTCCGCACTCTGGCCCTGGTGTGTTCGCGGTCGTGGCCGAACTGGCCTCACGGCTGGGGGCGGCGGTCTTGAAACCGAACAACGGGGTGCTCTTCTGCAGTAGTGAGGCGTATGCGCGTCTTCCCATGGACTTGCAGACAGACGCCGTGGCGATCGAGATGACGGGTGAGGCCTTGAGGGCTGCTCTGATCGGATGACAGCACCTCCGCCTGCTGCCGGTGCGGCCCGTAGGGCCTGATTGCGGGGGAGCGGAGCGGACCCGCAATTCCTCGGTCTGGAGCGCAGCGGAAGACCGGGTGGGAGCAGAGCTCCCGCTGCTCCGGGAGCGCAGCGAACGGAGCGTCAGTCTGCTTGCGCAGCAAGCAGACTGCGTGGCACGCGCAGCGTGCCACCAGCGCTCACGCGGAGCGTGAGCGCAACACCCTCGCGCAGCGAGGGTGTTCGCTTGCATCGCGCGCAGCGCGATGGGACCCGCTCCGCGGG
>NZ_JBIAVX010000056.1:0-10206 GCF_042894725.1 Streptomyces sp. NPDC001480
TACTCCTTTTTTTTTATAAATTTGGGTTTTGTGTTTTTTTTTGGTTGGGGCCCCATATTTTTTTTTTATTTTTTGTCGGGGGGGGGGGGGGGGGGGGGGGCCCCCCGCGGGGGGGCCCCCCCCCCCGCCCCTCCCACAGGGCTACCAGGGCACTTCGCCGTTTTCGTCCTGGAAGGTTCCTGTCGGTCCGTCCGCGTCGAGAGTCGCGAGTCGCACGACGACCTTGGCGCTCTCCTGCGGCGTCCTTCCGATTCCGAATGCCGCGGTCAGGTCGGTCGCGGTGGTGCCGGGCTCGACTGCGTTGAACTTGATGCCTGGCTGGGACTTGGCGTATTGGACCGTGAGCATGGTGGCTGCGGACTTGGAGGCGGAGTAGAGCGCCAACGGCAGGTTGAACTCCGGCCGGTCCGGGTTGGTCACTGCCCAGAACGATCCGGCGCTGCTGGAAACGGTGACCACGGTTGGGTTGGGGGACTTGCGTAGCAGGGGGAGCGCCGCTTCAGTGACGCGCACGATTCCCACCGCGTTGGTGTCGAAGGCCCGGAGAGCCGTGGGACCGTCAACGACTCCGTCTCCCAGGATGCCCGCGTTGTTCACCAGGACGTCGAGCCGGCCTTCGGCCGAGTCGATCGTCGCCAGCGCGCGGCTCACCGATGCGTCGTCGGTCACGTCGAGCTGTACGAATCGTGCGCCGAGTGCCGCTGCGGCCTTCTCTCCTCGCTCGGTGTCACGAGCGCCGATGTAGACGACGTGGCCCAGCGCCAGGAGCTGTCTGGCTGTCTCGAAGCCGATGCCCTTGTTGGCTCCGGTGATCAGTGTGATGGTCATTGCGTGTCCTCTCGAATGGTGTGGCCCGTGTGGGCCGGAAGCGGCGTCCGGACTGTTTGTTGAGTTGCCGGCGCTGATCTGGGGGGTCAGCCGGTCAGCTGCCGGAAGAGTTCGCTGGCGTTGTGCAGGGCCGTCATGTGCACGAATCGCCCGTCGCGGACCTGGTAGATGGCGTACTCGACGATCTCGAACGAGGCACCGGTGGGAGCCACACCGAGCCACTCCTTCACCGGAGTACCCGTGGTGACCAGACGCGCAGCCAGACGGTCACCGTCGAAGAGCAGTTCCTTGAGCTCCCAGTGGAGGTCCGGAACCGCGTCGACGTCATGCTTCTGAATCGCGATGAGGTCGTCCCGGGTGGCCGGCTCGCCGTTCAGGGTGGTCCGGTCGTTGATGAACTCGTCCATGCCGTCGAACTTGTGGGCGTTGAGCGCTTCGATGTAGCGCAGGTAGAACGCGCGCAGATCACTGTCTGACATGAGGTGATCCTTCTGTGGGGCAGTCCCGGGTCGGGGCTGCGAGTGGATGCGCTCTTTTCAGATTGGCCATCAGCTCGTCGCGGGTCTGGTGCGCAAGCTCGGTCCAGGCGGGTTGACCGGGAGCAGTGCGCCACGATTCGCTCAGCGGACTGTTGTCCACGGTGTCGAAGCCGAACTGGTCATACAGCCGCGTCACGAGTTCAACGGCTTCCGGGTAGTCGCTTGACGCAGGGAGCGCCAGTCGGTCGGGGGCGCCGGAGAGGCGGCCGGCGGTGGTGATGCGGGGGGCCTGGATATGGGTGAACGCCTGGACGACCTTGGACGTGGGGAGGTGCTCCTGGCGCAGCTCGTGCACCGTCTTCTCGCCCGAGTCGATCACTTCGAAGTGGCCGTCGCGCCAGATCATGTAGTTGTTCGTATCCAGCACGATCTTGCATGCCAGCGCTTCGGCCGGCATGTCGTTGACAAGTTTGAGAGGGACGGCTACGACGGCGAAATCGCCGGCTTCTGCGGCATCCGCAGCGTGTGCGGCGCGCGCTTTCGGGCCGAGTTCAGTGACGAGGTTCTCCAGGGTCTCGGGTCCCCGTGAGTTGGCGATGACGACTTCGTATCCGTGGAGTAGTGCCGCGCGGGCGATCTGGCTGCCGACCTCGCCTGCGCCGATGATCCCGATGGTGGTCATGGGTGGTTCTGCCTCTCAGATCTGGTTCAGGCCGCCGTCGACGTACAGGCTCGTGCCGGTGATGAAGCTGCTCTGCCCGGAGGCGAGGAGCGTCACGGCGGCGGCGATATCTTCGGGGCGTCCGAGCCGGCCCAGCGGCACATGTGTCGCCAGTTGCTGCTTGAACCGCTCCGGGTGGGGGGCGAGCCCCGACAGTGCCGGGGTGTCGGTCGGGCCGGGCGTGATGGTGTTGACCTTCGTAGAGCCGGTCCAGGTCGGCCAGGTTCGAGATGTCGCCGGTCACCGCGGTGGCCGCTGAACCGATCACTTCGGCGGCCGCGTCGAGTTCGGTCCTGCGTCGGCCGATGATGAACACGTGCGCGCCCTCGGCTGCCAGCTGTACGGCGCTGGCCAGGCCGATTCCAGTAGTGCCCCCGGTGACGAGCGCAGTCTTTCCCTCCAGTAATCCCATGTAAGCAGCCCCTTCAACTTCCGCAGCGATCGCTGCGGAAGTCGAACGTTAGCACTTCCGCAGCGATCCCTACAGAAGAGGTAGGCTGCGGGGGTGGAGAGGAAACAGAGCAGCCCGATGGGCCGACCGCGGGGATTCGACGCCGACGAAGCTCTCGAACGCGCCATGCTGGTCTTCTGGCAACATGGCTACGAGGGGGCCAGTACGGCCTGCCTGACGAACGCGATGGGCATCTCCACCACCAGCATGTACGCGGCCTTCGGCAACAAGGAGAAACTGTTCCGCAAGGTTCTGGAGCGCTACACCGAAGGTCCGAGCGCATACCTGGCCCGGGCCCTGGAGGAGCCGACCGCCCTCGGCGTCGCCACCGCGATCCTGGCCGGCACCGTTCGGACCACCACCCGCCCGGCCCATCCCCACGGGTGCCTGGGTGTCCAGGGTGCCCTGACCACCAGCGACTCCGGACAGGAAGTCCGCGACCTCCTCGTCGCCTGGCGCAACGACGGCTACTCCTGCATCCGGGAGCGGTTCCAGCGCGCCGTCGACGACGGCGACCTGCCTCCGCAGACCGATCCGGGGCTACTGGCCCGCTACCTCACCACCTTCGCCTACGGCATCGCCGTACAAGCCGCGAGCGGTATCGGCCGGGATGAACTCCAGGAGCTGGCCGACGCCGCCCTGCGTAACTGGCCACTGTCCTGATCCGCCCGGCGCGCGTCTACGAAGGTAAACGTGCGGAAGGCAAGGGAGCACCTCCAAGCCGTGCTCGCGCTCGCCCGCGCTCGCGTCAACGTGCACTGGGCTGCTGATCGGAGATGTATCGGTGCGGGCAGTGGCGCCGGACGCAGTAGCCACGGTGGGGGCATCGGCGCCACACGGCGGGCTCACCAGGACAAGGAGCCAGGCAGCTCCTCGGCGGCACGCCACCGCTTCGAAGCCGCTGTGTCAGTCCCTCCGCCCTACGGTTTGCCCATGACTCCTGAGATGCGGGACCGGTTAAGTCCTTTCCGTTGCAAGGCGATCGCGCGGGGCACACCAGCCGGCGACGTAGAGCGATGGCTGGCCGCCGCCCGCTCCTGCGCGACGCTGGCACGGGACGGAGACGGACCCGTCGTGGGCCGGTTCGGCGGTCCGCTCCTGCTTCCGGCCGATGTCCCGGACTCCGCCCTCCCCTTCGTCGCCTCCATCGACCTTGGGGTCCTGCCCGCCGACGCGACGGACCTGCCGCTGCCTCCCGACGGCCACCTTGAGGAGACGCCGAACAGCGGACCCAGCTGCCGCATGGTCAGGTTCGTGCGGTAGTACACCGCGACCATCAGCACCCGCTCGGCAAGCGGTAACGACCACGGCCGGCCCCGCAGGGTGCCGTTGCCGCCCCGCTCCCGCACCACCTTCAACAGACCCGAAAACTGCGTCACCCGCAGCTTCGTGAACGTCTCCACCCACACCCGCTCAGCACGTACCGCCGCGGCCATACCTAAGAGATGCCCAGCTCAGCGCCTTGTGCAACACCCTTTAGAGGGACTGTAAATCGTTCGGCCCTGTCTCGCATTCGGTGGTGACGGAGCGTGCTGTTATCCGAGGAGGATGCGGTTCCGGAGCAGGGTGAAGCCTGCTCGTCCGTGCATCTGGCGCGCGATCCGTTTGGTCTTGGTGTTGACGCCCTCGGTCGGGCCGTTGCTGTAGGGAAGCGTGAGGGCGGCGATCACGGCGTCGATGTCCCGGTCCAGGCCCCGGGTGAAGGCGTGGAGGTGGGACAGATCAGCTGTTCGGACCTGAGCGATCCATCGCGTGAGCGCATCGGGGTTGCCGGTGTGTGGCGTAAGGAGCGGGGCGAAGTACCGGATGCCCGCGGCCAGTTGGGTCATCTCGGGGCAGGCGGCGGTGAGTCTGGCCAGGAGCTCGTGCTGCTCGACTGTGAGGTTGTCGGGCCTGGTCAGCAGCATCCGGGCGAGTCGGCGTGGCGAGATATGGCTGCGGTCGGCGTCCGCGCGGCCTTGGTTGATGTACTTGTGCAGGAGGTTCAGGCAGCCCGTGAAGCCGAGGGCCTTGATTTCTTCGAAGAGGTGCTGCACCGGGACGCCGGGGTCTTCAGCTCGACGTTTACGCAGGTGCTCGCGGTAGGGATCGACCAGGCTGGCACGGTACTTGGGGACGCGGAGCATGCGCTCGGGGCGGTCTGCCCGGGCGTAGCGTTTGACAGTGTTCAGGGCCAGCTGTAGGCGGCGGGCGCATTCGAGCAGGCCCGCGCCCTGGTCGAGCAGGCCGTGGACCTGGTGCCAGCGTTCGAGGGTGGTCTGGGCGCGGGGCCGTCGTAGATCGGCGCGTCCAGTACGGTGGCCCAGCAAGCGCTGTGTGCCTTCACCTCGCTCAGGGCGGCTTCGCACAGGTTCTTCCATAAATGCCAGCGATCACCGACTTGCACCGCGTCAGGCAGGGCACGGCGGATGGCCTCGGCATAGGTGGCCGAGCCGTCACGGCACACGACCTCGACGCCCGGATGCTCGCGCAGCCAGCCTTCCAGCGTGTCGGCGGTGCGGTCGGGCAGGACGTCGATCCGTTCATGGGTCTCGGCGTCGATGATCACGGTGGCGTAGCGGTGGCGCCGGCGCAGAGCGAAGTCGTCGACGCCGATCACACGGGGCACCCGCCCGGTGGGCAACGGGATGCGCAGCAGAGTGCGCAGGGCTGTGTGGCGAGACAGACCCACCGCGAGTATCGCCAGCAGACGTGCTCCCGCTCGGCCCGCTACTGACCTTGCTGGCGTGATGTCGTCGAGGTGAGGCCGGTTTCGGCGAGACATCCGTCGATGAGGTTGCTGCGGTACTGGATTTCGCGGAGGCCCTGTCGGAGGGCGCGCATCAGGTGGTCGGGGCTGGTGAATGCGGTGTTGGCCTGGCTGCTGCGTCGCAGCAGTGACCAGATGCCCTCGACGGGGTTGAGGTCCGGTGCGTAGGCAGGCAGGAAGTAGCAGGTGATCCAGTCGTGGGTGTCGATGAACGCCCGCAGCCGGGCGTCCTTGTGCACGTTCAGATTGTCCCAGACGAGTACGATCGGCGCGCCAAGCTGCTGGTGGGCAGCGACGAGCAGGTCGCGGTAATCGGTCCAGGTAAAACTGCGTCTGCCGCCCCGCTTGTGGTCGACGTGCCGTTTGGGCCGGTAGATCAGGCGTGAGCGTTCGCCGGGCTTGTAGCAGGCCAGTGCGGCGATGGAGAAGCGGCGCTGGGAGCGTCCCCGGACCCGGATGACGGGTGTGTGTCCGCGTCGGGCCCAGGTGCGGGTGGTGGGCGGCGTCATCGAGAAGCCGGCTTCGTCTTCGAAGCAGAGCCAGGCCCCGAGCGCCGCCACGGACCTTCCACCTGCGGCCAGGTCTCCTTCACCCAGCCGGTGACGGCTTCCTCGTCGCGTTCCAGCGCGCGGCGGGCGGGGACCTGGTGGCTGAAGCCGTGCCGGTGCAGCATCTGCGCGATGGCTGAGAGCGTCATGCTCTTGTGGAACCGGCGTCCGATCAGCGTCTTGATCCGCGTCAGCGTCCAGGTCTGGTCCGGCCAGCCGTGTGCCACCGGCCCCTTGGCCAGCTCCTGCTCGAGCACCTCAAACAGTGCTTCGCTCAGCTTGGGCCGGGACGCCGGCCCCTTCGACTCCAGGGCCGACGTTCCGCCGTGCTCCCAGGCCTGGTGCCACCGCTGTACCGACCGCACGCTGACCCGTAACTGCTTGGCGACCGCGGCATTGTCGTGTCCCAGGGCGAATAACTCGGCCGCCTGCATCCGGATGTGCTGGCGAAACGTCCGTCGCTCCGCGGTCAGCCCGCCCCCTTGCGGATACCTCATGCAACCGGCTTACCGCGACAACCACCCCTTGTCAGTCACGACATCACGCCAACAAAGTCAGTAACTCCTTGACCACGGCCTTGACCTGCATGGTCAGGCGGGCCGTGCGTCGCTGGTATCGCTCCAGGACACCGGGCACCTGTTCGCGGAAGGTATGGCAGCAACCGCGTGTGGGACACACCAGACGCCGCACCCGCACAAGGACCACCACCCGCCGGTCATCGGTCGGCACGTCGGCCACCGTGCGCCAGTGATAGCCGTGCACCCGCCCTGATAGCGCCCCGCACACCGGACAGACCGCAGTGTTCTGCGGAGTACGTGCCCGCACCACGACCCGCTCGCCCTCGTCGACCACATCACCGATGACCAGCGGGGACAGCCCTGAAAACACCGTCTGCACAAGCTCGTTGACATCCTTCACACAGATACCAACGATGCATCAGGACTCTCCGTCACCACCTAATGTGAGACAGGGCCGTTAGATTTACACTCCCCTGGGAAAGCCACCCGTCCCGGCGGACAATGCTTTGACCTGCGCAGAGATCAAGCCGCTGCTGGGGCTAACCCTGTGCCGGCGGCACCGGATTGCATGTGCCGGGGCTGATTGGGCCAGCGCTGCCAATGAGTCCGAGACCGAGGGGCGTGCAGGTGTGCCAGACCGCTTGTCCTTCGCGTTGGCTGACGATCAGGCGGGCATGCCGGAGCGCCTTGGTGTGCTCGGAGGCTGAGGACTTGCTGATGTCGAGTTCGCGCGCCACGTCGGTGGTGGTGCGCTGCCGGGTGAGCAGGGCCAGGATCGCGGCGCGGGTACGTCCCAGGAGGGCGGCTACCGGGTCGGTGGCCGAGGGCTCTTCCAGCAGCGGAAGCGGAGTAACGGCCGGGTAGACCAACACCGCGGGACCGTGCGGATAGACACCGATCAGCGGCCGGCCGGCCCAGCAGGCCGATGGAAGCACGGTGATGCCGCGCCCTGCCAGGTGGATCTCGCGATGCTCGGGCGAGCAGATCTCCAGGACGGTCCCGGACCAGCGGATTCCGTGGGTGAGGCCGGCCAGCATCTGACGGAGCCCGTGCCGTGCGAGGTTCTGGGTGCGCCACGCCCGTTCGGTATCGAAGCCGGATGTGATCCGCTCCCAGGCGGGCACCAAGAGGGCGTCGTGCCCGGCACGTACCCCGTTGTGAAGGATCTGCCAGGCATCGCGGTCCCGTTGGGCAAGGCGGATCGTCCACGCAGTCGGCATCCGGTCGGCAGCGCACACGCGCTTCAGGTCGGCCTGTACGAAGGCGGCTGGGCTTGCCCGGACCTGGTCGAGACCGTCATCCAGTCCCCGGCTGAGGGGATCAAGGAACAGTGGGCCCTTCCCGGTCGGAGGTATGAGGTCCAGCAGGGGATGCGCGGCGCGGGGGAGGGTTCGAAGCGAGCGATGCTGCCAGCGCCGGAAGACGGGGTCGATGTCCTGCTGTTGCAGCATGGCGGTGGCGAGGACCAGTTCCATCAGCGGTGCCGGAGCCGGCGCCAAGGTGACCTGGAGGAGGTCATCTGGCGTGAAGTGCACGCGAAGCATCTGTTCCTCCGTGTGTAGCCGTTTGCGGACAGCATCAGACCTGCGGTGTTCGGCCAGGAACGAATGCTTTGCGGCGCTTCCGTCAGGTCCTCGACCATGTGACTTGTAGCGGGCATGCCGAGTCTCGGCCGTGAGGTCCGAACACGGAAGGCGCGGACCGGACATCCGTATGCCTGGGCCGCCGGGGGAGCCGCGTGCCGGAGTGCCGGGCAGAACGGACCGCGTTGGTGACCGGAGCGGCCGTTGCCTCACGGGGGCGGGCGGAGCTGCCCCTCGAAACGAAACAGGAGAGGTGAACCGTGAACCTGATGTCTGGTAAGCCGAGACTGCTGCTGATGGCGATGATGGCCATCCTGGCCGTTGCCTTCAGCACGCAAGCCGCCTCGGCCGAAACGGCCGGCAACTCCTACGCGGCTCAGGCGCAGCGCGCGGGACTGACCGCCAAGCAGACGAGGATCCTCCAGCAAAAAGTCGATGAAGTGGTCGCAAGGACACATGGTCGACAGACCGGCCCGAACACCGTTGCCTTCCGCGGAGGAAAGGCCACCGTGGCCGTCCCCGGCGAGAGGTACGCCAGGGACCTGCGTACCACCTACGCGCCAGCAGCCTCGGATTCCTGCCCGTATGGGAACTTCTGCGGGTACACGGGATCCGCGTACACCGGCGACGAGTATGACTTCTACTACTGCGGCTACTACAACACCAGCTCGTACCTGCTCAGCGGCGGTTCCTGGAGCAACAACCAGACGCAGCACCGACGCGTGTACATGTACGGGTCCCGCGGAACGGTGATCTACACGACCCCCAACGCCTTCTACCACACCGCAAGCGGTGACTGGGGGCCGGTTTACGGTCTCAAGACCTGCATCACCGCGGCGTAACGCCCACACAGTGATCGGTTCCCGCACCCTCGACGTGGCGTGCCGGGAACCGATCATTCGTTCCCTGTGTCATGCCAGCCCAGCTAGCCGTTCGCCGACCAGTCACAGCCGACGTTGTCCTTGCCGGAAACCTCATCCGGCCAGGTCAAGCGGCATGCTGGTACTCGTGGAGTATGCCGCCGAGTCGGTCGCGTCTTCGTACGTCAAGGCGAAGGATCCGGGCCGGGTCGTTGATCGGCTCGGGCAACGGGCGGAGCGGGCGGTCGTTGCCGATGCCCTGGTGGGGCCGATGCGAGTTGTAGAAGTGTTCGAACTCGCGCAGAGCATGGAGCAGATGGCGCTGGTTCCATATCAAGGTGCGGTCCAGGAGCTCACGCCGACAGGTCTGCACCCACCGCTCCATGACGGCGTTCATCCTCGGCATCCGGACACCGCTTGGCACAACCTGGATGCCCGCGTCCTTGAGGACGTCATCGAACAGGGCGGGGAACTTCCCGTCCCGGTCCCGAATCAGGAACCGGGCCCGGCAGCCCGCGTCCTCCAGGTCCATGACGAGGTTCTTCGCCGCCTGCGCCACCCAGGCCGCGGTCGGGTGCGCGGCGGCGCCGAGGATGCGGATCCGTCGGCTGGCGTGCTCGATCACCGCCAGCACCTGCAGACGCGCACCGGTCAGGGTGACCGCCTCGAAGAAGTCGCAGGCCAGCAGCGCGTCGGCCTGGGAGCGCAGGAAATCGGCCCACGTGCCGGCGCCGCGTTCGGGCGCTGGGTCGATTCCGGCCTCCCTCAAGATCTCCCAGACCGTGGAGGCGGCGACCTTGATGCCCAGGACGAGCAGTTCGCCGTGCACGCGCCTGTAGCCCCAATGGGGATTCTCGCGCGCGAGGGCGGAGTACGAGGGCGCGTATGGAGTGCACGGTCCGCGGCCGGCCCGGACGCTTCGGCCGGGACCGGGCGGCATGCCGACGTGCGAGCAGGTCCCGGTGCCACCGCAGCACCGTCTCCGGGCGCACCTGCAGCCGCACCCGGCGCAGCGCATCCATCGGCAACCGGTGCAGCAGCGCCACCAGGAACGCCCGGTCGGCCGCATCGAACCGCGGTCTGCGCTTGCCCAGTTGCCGCTCCAGCATCGTGATCTGATGCCGTAGCACCAGGATCTCGATGTCCTTGTCCCGATCGCTCATCGGCAGTAGGCGCAGCAGCGCGAGCGCGTTGCTCACACCGATGTAGGCCAGTCGCAGCAGCACGGACGATCACGTTGCAGTGCTGATCGGCTTCCGCGCAACCGCGGCGTGAGCATCCATCGTCGAAGCTCCGCGAAGGCCGCCCACCGCCTCACCACCTGGGCGGATAAGGTTTTCGGCAAGGACAGGCCCACCGGGATCCGGTCGTCGCGCTGGGAGTCGCGGATCGTTTTTCCGGTGAAGCTGTGCCTGCCGTCCGGGTGAAGACCGCGCCCGGGCCGGGAACGTCACCGGGGCGTGCCTGTA
>NZ_JBIAVX010000057.1:0-9647 GCF_042894725.1 Streptomyces sp. NPDC001480
CCGTGCCGCATCGCCATCACCATCTTGATGATGGAACCCACCCCCGCCGCCGCCTGGGTGTGACCGACGTTCGACTTCAACGACCCCAGCCACAGCGGACGTTCGGGGGCGCGGCCCGTTCCGTACACGGCCTGAAGGGCGCGTGCCTCGATGGGGTCGCCCAGGGAGGTGCCGGTGCCGTGCGCCTCGACCACGTCGATGTCGGCGGGGGTGATCCGGGCGTCGGCGAGGGCCTGCTGGATGACGCGCTGCTGGGCGCGGCCGTTGGGGGCGGTCAGCCGGCTGCTGGCGCCGTCCTGGTTGACGGCGGAGCCGCGGATGACACCGAGCACCCGGTGGCCGTTGGCCCGGGCGTCGGACAGCCGCTCCAGTACGAGCATGCCCACGCCCTCGCCCCAGCCGGTGCCGTCGGCGGCGGCGGCGAACGGCTTGCAGCGGCCGTCGGGGGCCAGCCCGCGCTGCCGGCTGAACTCCACGAAGGTGCCGGGGCTGGACATGACGGTGACGCCGCCGGCCAGCGCCAGCGTGCACTCCCCGCGGCGCAGCGCCTGCACCGCCAGGTGCGTGGTGACCAGCGACGAGGAGCAGGCGGTGTCGACGGTGACCGCCGGGCCCTCCAGGCCGAAGCTGTAGGCGATACGGCCCGACGCCACGCTGGGCGCGCTGCCGCTGCCGACATAGCCCTCGACGTCCCCGGGGATGACGTGCAGCCGTGAGCCGTAGTCGTTGTACATGACGCCGACGAAGACGCCGGTGCGGGTGCCCTTCATCTCCTTGATGCCCAGGCCGGCCCGCTCCAGGGCCTCCCACGACGTCTCCAGCAGCAGCCGCTGCTGCGGGTCGGCGGCGCTCGCCTCACGGGGGTTCAGACCGAACAGGGCGGCGTCGAAGCGGTCGGCGTCGTGCAGGAACCCGCCCGTGCGGACGTAGCTCTTGCCGATGGCCTCCGGGTCAGGGTCGTACAGGGACTCGACGTCCCAGCCGCGGTTGTCGGGGAACTCGGAGATGGCGTCGACGCCTTCGGCGACCAGCCGCCACAGCTCCTCGGGGGTGTCGGCCCCGCCGGGGTAGCGGCAGGCCATGCCCACGATCGCGATCGGCTCGTGGTCGCGCTCCTCGGTCTCGTGCAGCCGCTGCCTGGTGCGCTGCAGGTCGGCTGTGACCCGCTTGAGGTACTCGCGGAGCTTGTTCTCGTTCTCCATGGGTCGGCAGTCCTCCAGCGTTCAGGAAACTTCGAGTTCGTTGTCGATGAAGTCGAAGATCTCGTCGTCGGAGGACGATTCGATCTTGTCGGACAGTGGCCCCCCGGATACCTCCGACCGCAGGCCGAGGCGCGTCAGCACCTCGCGCAGCCGGGTGCCGGCGGCGTTCCGCTCCGTCTCGTCCGCGAGGTGCGCCAGGCGCTCCTCCAGGCGGTCGAGCTCGTCGGTGAGGGACCCCGGGTGCTGAGGAGCGCCCCCGGCAGCGTCGATCCGCTGTTCCAGGGCGGACAGCACGTACTGGGCGAGTTCGGTGGGCGTGGGGTAGTCGAACAGCAGCGTGGGGGCCAGCTTCAGGCCGGTGGCGGCGCCGAGCTGGTTGCGCAGTTCCACGGCGGTCAGGGAGTCGAGGCCGATTTCCAGGAATCCGCGTTCGGCGTCGACGGCGCGCTCGTCGGGGAAGCCGAGGACGGCCGCGGCCCGGGAGCGCACCAGGGTGAGGACGGCGAGCTCGCGTTCCGTCCGCGGCAGTCCGGCCAGCCGCTCCAGGAAGCCGCCCGCGTCCGTCCCGCCGTCGGGCGTGCCGGTGGTGCGGGCCGCGCTCGCCCTGCGGGCCGGTGCGCCCACCAGGCCGCGCAGTACGGCGGGGAGCCGGTCGCCCTGGGCGCGCAGTGCCGTGGTGTCCAGGCGGGCCGTGACCACGGCCGCCGACCCGTCCGCGCAGGCCGCGTCGAACAGGCCCAGCGCCTCCTCGTCGGCCATGGCCAGGACACCGCTGCGGGCCAGGCGTTCCACGTCCGCCCGTTCCAGGTGGCCGGTCATGCCGCCGTCCCGCGCCCACATGCCCCAGGCGAGGGACAGGGCGGGCAGCCCCTCGGCCCGGCGCTGTCCGGCCAGGGCGTCGAGGAAGGCGTTGGCGGCCGCGTAGTTGGCCTGGCCGGCCGTGCCCAGGACGCCGGCCAGCGACGAGAAGAGCACGAACGCGGTGAGGTCCAGCCCGCGGGTCAGCTCGTGCAGGTTGACCGCGGCGTCCGCCTTGGCCCGCAGCACCGTGCCGATCCGCTCCGGCGTCATCGCCTCGAGCACGCCGTCGTCGAGCACGCCCGCGATGTGCACGACCCCGGTAAGCGGCCGATCGGCCGGGACCCCGGCGAGCAGCCCGGCCAGCGCGTCCCGGTCGGCGGCGTCGCAGGCGGCGAGGGTGGCCTCGGCGCCCAGCCCGTGCAACTCGGTGAGGAGTTCGGCGGCGCCGTCCGCGGCGGGTCCGCGCCTGCTGACCAGCAGCAGGTGGCGTACGCCGTGCTCGGTGACCAGGTGCCGGGCGACCAGGCCGCCCAGCGCGCCGGTGGCGCCGGTGACGAGCACGGTGCCCTCGGCTGTGAAGGCGGCGGGCTGCCGCGCCTGGGTGGCGCGGGCCCTGACCAGCCGGGGGACGCGCAGGGTGACGCCCCGCACGGCGATCTGGGGCTCCCCGGTGCGCAGGGCGGCGTCCAGGGTGCGCGGTGCTTCCTCGGCACCGTCCAGGTCGACGAGGACGAACCGGCCGGGGTGCTCGGTCTGCGCGGAGCGCAGCAGGCCCCACACGGCCGCCTGTACGGGGTCCTCTGCGGTGTCGGCCGGATCGGCCGCCACGGCGCCCCGGGTCACCACGACCAGGCGGGACTTCGTGAGCCGTTCATCCGCCAGCCACTCCTGCACCGTCTCCAGCGCCCGGGTGAGCGCCTGGGAGGCGGTGCCCGGCGCGACAGGTGCCACGACCACGTCGGGTACCTCGGTGCCCGCGTCGAGCGCGGCCCGCAGGCAGGCGCCGTCCGCGTGGACGGGGAGGCCGCCGAACGGCTCGCCCAGGGCGGCCCACGCGAGCTCCGCCGTGCCGGTCGCGGCCGGGCGGTCCGGCACGGCGGGCCACTCCAGTCGGTACAGCGGTGCCGTCCGCCCGGCGCGGACCGCCTCGAGGGCCTCGGCGGAGACCGGCAGCAGCCGCAGCGAGCCGATGGTGAGCACCGGCTGCCCGGCCGGGTCGACCGCCTCCACCCGGTAGTCGTCGGCGCCCTCGGGGTTCGGGGTGACCCGAACATGCAGTTCGGTGGCGTGCTCGGCGTGCACGGTGACGTCGGAGAAGGCGAACGGAGCCCGGCGGTCGTCCTCGGCGCCGGCCGACTTCACGGTGTGCAGGACGGCGTCCAGCAGCGGCGGGTAGAGGGCGAACGCCTCGGCCTCCGCGTGCTGTTCGGTGTCGAGGACGACATCGGCGTACAGCTGGTCTCCGTGTCGCCACACTGCCCGCAGTCCGCGGAACGCGGGCCCGTACTGGAAGCCGCTGTCGGCGAAGCGGTCGTAGAGGCCGTCGATGTCGACGGGTTCGGCACCGTCCGGTACCCGCCCGGTGTGCGACGGGGACGGCTCGGTGCCGTCCGCCGTGAGGGTGCCGGTGGCGTGCCTGGTCCAGCCGGCGTCGCCGTCCCGCGTGGTGTCCGGCCGGCTGTGGATCTCCACCGGCCGGTTCCCGGATCCGTCGGGTTCGCCGACCATCGCCTGCAGGACGACGGCTCCGTCCTCGGGCACCGCCAACGGCGCCTCCAGGACGAACTCCGCCAGCCGGTCCGCACCCGTGCCGGCGGCGGCCGCCAGGACGAGTTCGACCAGGGCGACACCCGGGACGACGGGCACACCGAGGACGGTGTGCTCGCCGATCCACGGGTGGGAGCGCAGCGAGAGCCGTCCGGTGAACACCAGGGAAGCGGATCCGGCCAGCGGCACGGCGGCGCCGAGCAGCGGATGACCGCCGGCCACCAGGCCGGCCGACTCCACGCGGCCCGCTTGCCGGGAGGCCGAGTCGATCCAGTACCGGCGGTGCTGGAACGCGTAGGTGGGCAGGTCGGTGACGCGGGCGTCGGGGCCGGTGAAGCCGCGCACCCAGTCCGTGCCGATGTCCGCGCCGCGCGCATGGGCCCGGCCCAGCGCGGTCAGCAGCGCCCGGACCTGCGGGTGCTCGCCACGCTGGAGGCCGACGGCGTGAGCTGTGCCGTCCGTGTCGGCCAGGCACTCCTCGACCAGCCCGGTCAGCGCGCTGTCCGGCCCCAGTTCCAGGAACGCGGTGACGCCCTTGGCCGCCAAGGCCCGTACGCCGTCGTGGAACCGGACGGCTCCGCGGACGTGCCGCACCCAGTACTCGGGGCTCGTGATCTCCTCGGCCTCCGCCGGGCGCCCGGTCACGTTCGACACCAGCGGGATACGCGGCGCCTGGTAGGACAGGCTCTCGGCGACCGCACGGAACTCGGCGAGCATCGGCTCGACGTGCGGCGAGTGGAAGGCGTGGCTGACCCGCAGCCGCTTGGTGCGCCTGCCCCGGTCGCGCATCTCCTCCACGGCGCGCTCGACGAGGTCGGCGTCGCCGGCCAGGACGGTGGAGCGCGGCCCGTTGACGGCGGCGACGTCCACCCGGTCCGCGTCGGCGCCGAATCCCGATATCAGGGCGCGCACTTCCTCCTCGGTCGCCTCCAGTGCCGCCATGGCCCCGCCGGGCGGCAGCTCGTCCATGAGCCGGGCCCGGGCGGCGACCAGGGCCGCGGCGTCGTCGAGGGAGAGCACGCCGGCCACGTGGGCGGCGGTCAGCTCGCCGACGGAGTGCCCGGCGACGTGGTCGGGGCGGATGTGCCACGACTCCAGCAGGCGGAACAGGGCGACCTCGTAAGCGAACAGTGCCGGCTGGGTGTAGCCGGTGCGGTCCAGCAGCGCCGCCTCCTCGGATCCGGGCTCGGCGAACACGGCGGCCGTGAGGGGGCTCGGCAGGTGCCGGTCGAGCCGCTCGCACACCTCGTCGAACGCCTGGGCGAAGGCGGGGAAGGCGGCGTACAGCTGCGCGCCCATGCCGGCCCGCTGGGCGCCCTGACCGGTGAAGAGGAACGCGGTACGGCCGGTGCGGGCGACGTCCTGGTCCGTGCCGGCGGCCGGTTCGCCCGCCGCCAGCGCGTCCAGGCCGCGCAGGAGTTCGTCGCGGTCCCCGCCGACGACCGTCGCACGGTGCTCGAACGCGACGCGGGTGGCTGCCAGGGACAGCGCGATGTCGGCCGGGCGGTCCTCGGTGTGCCCGGCGACGAAGTCCCGCAGTCGTGCCGCCTGTTCGCGCAGCGCCTGAGGGGTCCTGGCGGACAGCAGCCACGGGACGTCGGTGGCGCCCTGGGCGGTGACCGGGGTGTCTCGGGGCCCGTCCGCCGGCTCGGGGTCGGGCGCCTGCTCCAGGATCACGTGCGCGTTGGTGCCGCTGATCCCGAACGAGGAGACGCCCGCCCGCCGGGGACGGCCGGTCTCCGGCCACGGGCGCCGCTCGGTGAGCAGGGCGACGGTGCCCGACGACCAGTCGACGTGGCTGGAGGGGCTGTCGACGTGCAGGGTCTGCGGGAGCAGCCCGTGCCGGATCGCCATGACCGTCTTGATGACCCCGCCGACGCCTGCGGCGGCCTGGCTGTGCCCGATGTTGGACTTCAGCGAGCCCAGCCACAGCGGCGAGGCCGGGTCCCGGCCCTCACCGTAGGCCGCGATGAGCGCCTGTGCCTCGATCGGGTCGCCGAGTGTGGTGCCCGTACCGTGCGCCTCGACCGCGTCGACCTCGTGCGGCCCGATGCCCGCGGAGGCGAGGGCCTGCTGGATGACACGCTGCTGCGAGGGGCCGTTGGGTGCGGTCAGGCCGTTGCTCGCGCCGTCCTGGTTGACGGCGGAGCCGCGGACCACGGCGAGCACCCGGTGGCCGTTGGCGCGGGCGTCGGACAGCCGCTCCAGTACGAGCACGCCCACGCCCTCGGCCCAGCCGGTGCCGTCGGCGTCGTCGGAGAACGACTTGCAGCGCCCGTCCGGCGCGAGGCCGCGCTGCCGGCTGAACTCCACGAACGTCTTGGGCGTGGCCATCACGGTGACGCCGCCCGCCAGGGCGAGCGTGCACTCGCCCTGCCGCAGCGACTGCGCGGCCATGTGCAGGGCCACCAGGGACGAGGAGCACGCGGTGTCCAGGGTGACGGCCGGCCCCTCGAAGCCGAAGGAGTAGGAGAGCCGTCCGGAGGCCACGCTGCCGGTGGTGCCGGTCAGCAGGTACCCCTCGACGTCCGGCGGCACCTCGGTCAGCTGGGAGGCGTAGTCGGGGGCCATCGCGCCGACGAACACACCGGTACGGGTGGCGTACGGGGCACGCGGGTCGAGGCCCGCCCGCTCGAACGCCTCCCACGCGGTCTCCAGCAGCAGCCGCTGCTGCGGGTCGGCGGCCAGTGCCTCGCGCGGAGAGATTCCGAAGAACTCCGCGTCAAAGCCGTCGGCGTCGTCGAGGAACGCGCCCGAGCGGGCGTAGAACGTGCCCGGGTGCTCCGGGTCGGGGTGGTACAGGCTGTCGATGTCCCAGCCGCGGTCGGTGGGCAGGTCGCCGATGGCGTCGGTGCCGGACGCGACCAGCCGCCACAGGTCCTCGGGGGAGCCGACCCCGCCGGGATAGCGGCAGGCCATCGCGACGATCGCGACCGCCTCGTCGGCGCCGTCGGCCCTCGGCCGCGGGGCCGGTGCGGACGGGGCCGCCGCCGGTGTGGTGGCGCCCGTGAGCTTCTCGCGCATCCAGGCCGCGAGCACCGCGGGGGTCGGGTAGTCGAAGACGAGGGTGGCCGGCAGGCGCAGCCCCGTCGCCGCAGTGAGCCGGTTGCGCAGTTCGACACCGGTGAGGGAGTCGAATCCCAGGTCCTTGAAGGAGCGGACGGCCTCCAGGGTGCGGTCGGGGCCGAAGCCCAGGACCGTGCGCGTGGTCTCCTCGACCAGCTCCAGCAGGATCTCTTCCTGCTCCGCCGGGCCGGCGGCGCGGGCGAGCCGCTGCTCCAGGGCGCTGCCGCCGGCCGCGTCGGCCGTCTGTGCCCTGGCGGCGCGCCGGGCGGCCGGCCGGACCAGGGAGCGCAGCATCGGCGGTACGTCACCGGAGGCGGCCTGCTCCCGTACGCCGGCGATGTCGATGCGCGCGGTGACCGGCAGCGGCTCGTCCGTGGCGAGGACGAGGTCGAACAGCCGCAGCCCCTCCTCGGTCGGCATCGGCGCCACGCCGCCGCGCGACATGCGCCGTACGTCGGCCTCGGTGAGGTGGCCGGTCATGCCGCTGTCCTCGGCCCACAGGCCCCAGGCGGCGGACACGGCGGGCAGTCCCGCGGCCCGCCGATGCTGGGCGAGCCCGTCCAGGAAGGTGTTGGCGGCCGCGTAGTTGGCCTGGCCGCCGTTGCCGAGGACGCCGGCGACGGACGAGAACAGCACGAACGCGGCGAGGCCGGTGTCCCGGGTCAGCTCGTGCAGGTTGACCGCCGCGTCCACCTTGGGGCGCAGCACCGCGTCGATCTGCTCGGCGGTGAGCGCGGTGACCAGCCCGTCGTCGAGGAGACCCGCGGCGTGGACGACCGCCGTCAGCGGGTGCTCGGCGGGGATCGCGTCGAGGACGGCGGCGAGTGCCTCGCGGTCGGCCGCGTCACAGGCGACGGTGGTGACGGCGGCGCCCAGCTCGTTCAGCCGGCCGGCCAGTTCGGCCGCCCCGGGGGCAGCCGGCCCGCGCCGGCTGGTCAGCAGCAGGTGCCGTACGCCGTGTCCGGTGACCAGCCGCTCGGCGATCAGCCCGCCGAGGGTGCCGGTCGCGCCGGTGATGAGGACCGTGCCCTCCGGGTCGATCCGGCGCACGTCGTCCCGCCCGTCGGGGACGGCCGCACGACGCAGCCTGGGCACCGTCATCTCACCGCTTCGCAGCCGCAGTTGGGGCTCTCCGGTGGCGAGGGCGGCGGGCAGGGCGCGCAGGGACTCCTCGGTGTCGTCGAGGTCGACGAGCGCGAACCGGCCGGGGTTCTCCGACTGGGCCGACCGGATCAGCCCCCAGAGCGGGGAGTGCGCCAGGTCGGGGCCGTGCTCCGTGCCGTCCGGAACGGCGTGCCGGGTCACGACGGCGAGCCGTGACTGCGCCAGCCCGTCCTCCGCGAGCCAGGACTTCACGAGGTCCACCGCGCGGTGGGTGACCGCCCGCACGGTGTCGGCGAGCGACCGCTCCTCGTCGTCCGGTGCGGTGAGGAAGGTGAACACGGTGCCGGGGGCCGGGGCCCCCGCGGCGACGGCCGCGGCGAGGGAGGCGAGGTCCGGGTGGCGGCCCGCGCCCAGGTCCACGCCCGCGGTGTCCGGTCCGAGCAGGGCCGCGGTCTCCGTGACGGCGGGCAGGTCGGCGGACTGCCACTCCACGCGGTGGAAGGATTCGGGCCGGGCCACGGCGGTGTCCAGGCTGCCGGACGCGAGCGGACGCAGCGCCAACGCGTCGGCGCTGAGCACCGGCTGTCCGGTGTGGTCGGCGGCGGTGAGCGCGTAGCTGTCCGGTCCCGCCGGAGCCAGCCGTACCCGCAGCGCGGTCGCGCCCACGGCGTGCAGGGTCACCCCGCTCCAGGAGAACGGCAGCCGTACGGCGCCCGGTTCGCCGGGGGCGGGCAGGACCGCGGGGTGCAGGGCCGCGTCCAGCAGGGCCGGGTGCAGGCCGAAGGCCTCGGCGTCGGCGTGCTGGTCGTCGTCGAGGGCCACCTCGGCGAACAGTTCGTCGCCGCGCCGCCAGGCGAGCCGCACCCCCTGGAAGACGGGGCCGTACTCGTAGCCGGTGTCGGCGAGCCGCTGGTAGAGGTCGTCCACCGGCAGCGGTGTGGCGTCGGCGGGCGGCCAGGCCTCGGCGAGGACGCCGGCGTCCGCGTCGGCGCCGCGCGCGGCGAGGAAGCCGGTGGCGTGCCGGGTCCAGCCCTGCTCGTCGTCGCCGTCCTCGGTACGGCTGTACACGCCGAACGGGATCCGCTCGCCCTCGGTCTCACCCACCGTGAGCTGGAGCTGCACCGCCGTGTGCTCGGGCACGAGCAGCGGGGACTCCAGGGTGAGGTCCTCGACGGCGTCGTGACCGAGGGACCGAGCGGCGTGGAAGGCGAGTTCGAGGAGCGCGGTGCCGGGCACCAGAACGGTCCCGAGCACCGCGTGGTCCATGACCCAGGGGTGGCTGCGGCGTGAGATACGGCCGGTGAGCAGCAGCCGGTCGCCCTCGGCGGTGCGCACCAGCGCGCCCAGCAGCGGATGCCCGGCCGGCGCGAGGCCGAGCCCGGCCGCGTCCACGGTGGCCGCTGCCGGGGCCTCCATCCAGTAGCGCTCGCGCTGGAAGGCGTAGGTGGGCAGGTCGACGCGCTGTCCCGTCGCGGGCAGCACGGTCTGCCAGTCGACGGGCGCGCCGCCGGTGAAGGCCTCGGCGGCCGACCGCAGGAACCGGGCGAGCCCGCCCTCCTCGCGGCGCAGCGAACCGACGACCACCGACTCGTTCGCCCCCGCGTCCATCAGCGTGTCCTGGACGGCGGCGGCGACGACGGCGTGCGGGCTGGACTCGACGAAGGTCCGGTAACCCTGCTCGACCAACAACCGCACGGCCGGCTCGAA
>NZ_JBIAVX010000058.1:0-8526 GCF_042894725.1 Streptomyces sp. NPDC001480
ACGGCGGGCGGGTCAGTCGTTGAACGCCGTGGCCACAGCATCTCCGAGCTGATTCAGGACGTCCCGTGAGAGCTGCACGGACCCGGTGAACGAGAAGAAGGCGTGGGTGGCACCCTTGATCGGGAGGTGCGTGACCGGCACGTCGGCGTCGGCGAGCTTCTGCGCGTACCGGTCACCCTGGTCCCGCAGCGGATCGTGTTCGGCGGTGACGATGACGGCGGGAGGAAGCCCGGCCAGCTCGTCGCAGCGCGCCGGTGAGACGCGCAGGTCTGCGCCTTCGTCGGGCGTGTTGAGGTAAAGGCCCCAGAACCATTCGAGCCAGCTGCGGCTCAGCAACGGTCCGGCCATGTTCTGGTACATGGAGGGGCTGTCGTCGAACCGGTCGACTGCCGGGTACGCCAGCACCTGCAGTGCGATCCGAGGTCCCCCGCGCCGCTGCGCTTCCTGCACGAGGGCCGCGGCGAGGTTGCCGCCGGCGCTCTCGCCGAACACCGCGATGCTTTGCCCGTCGCCGCCGAAACTTCCGGCGTTGGCCGCGACCCATGTCAGGGCGGCGTAGGCGTCTTCGATCCCCGCCGGGAAGCGGTGTTCGGGCGCGAGCCGGTAGTCGACGGAGACCACGATCGTGCCGGAGCGGTTGGCCATGATGCGGGCGATGTGGTCCTGGCTGTCCAGGTCTCCGAGCACCCATCCGCCCCCGTGGAGGAAGACCGTCACGGGCAGCGGCCCGGAGCGCGGGACGGTGGCGGGGGCGTAGATACGGACGGGGACCTCGAGTCCTTCGGCGGCGGCCACTGCGTCGTGCACGCTGCCGACGGGCTCGACGTCGCCCGCGAGGGTGGAGAAGCTGCTCACGAGGTCGCGGTTCTCCGCGACCGTTCGACTCTCCGGTGCCGGTTCGCCTCCTTCGGCCAACTTCTCGAGCAGGGCATCGATCTGGGGGTCGAGGGACATGATGAGGACCTTCCTGGAGCTGGCGAAGCGACACGGATTGGAATCGCCTTTCCGATCTCTACAAGTCGCAGGAGTGGAGCAGCGGCAGCGTGATGCCGTCCGGCGCTGGATCGCCGGCCCTGGCTGCGCTGTCGTATCCGTTCTGGATGTGGGCCCGCAGGGAGCGGTGCACTGTGTGCGGATCAGCGGGTGATCGAGATCGCGAAGGGTGTGAATCCGCTGGACCGAATCACGTGCGGGACGAAGAGGATCGCGGCCTCGGTGGCGCGGGCGGTCTGGATTCCGCCGAGGTCGGTGATCCATTCCTTGTGCCAGCCGAGGTCGGTGAGCAGTTCACCGACGGTCTGCTTGGCCTGTGGGTCGTCGCCGGAGAGGAACACGGTCGGTGTCTGGGTGAGCGCGGCCGGCGCGGTCATCACCGGGAACAGCATGGTGTTGAGGGTCTTGACGACGCGGGTTTCGGGGAGGGCGTCCTGGAGTTGCTCGGCGAGGCTTGAGCCGGGGTAGATCAGGTCGGCAGGCAGTCCGTCCGGTCCGTCGACGGTGGCGTTGGAGACGTCGACGAGGATCTTGCCGCGCAGTTCCTCCCGCAGAGCGGCGAGCCGGTCCAGCGAACCGGCGCCGGGGGTGGCGTTGATGACGACCTGGGCTGTGCGGGCGGCGTCGGCGGCGGCGCCCGGCGTGCGGTCCGCCACGGTCACCTCGTGCCCTGCCCGGGTGAGGGCTGTGGCCAGGTTGCCGCCGACGCGGCCGTTTCCGAGTACTGCGATCGTGGTCATGGTGATGTGGTCCTTTTCGTGGGTGCGGGTTGTGGTGCGCGGTCAGCGTGAGAGCGTGGCGACGGCCTCGTCGTGGACGCCCGGCGCGGCGGCCAGGAGGCTTTCGCTCTGCGGGGTCCAGGGGCGGCCCTGGGTGTCGGAGATCTGTCCGCCGGCCTCGGTGACGAGCAGCGCCCCGGGCAGCAGGTCCGCGCGGGCGCCGGCGAACTGCCAGAAGGCGTCGATCCGGCCGGCGGCCACGTTCAGCAGGTGCAGGGTCGCGGGCACGGCGGTGCGGACGACGAGCGCGTCGAAGAGCATCGCGGTGATCGAGGAGCCGACGCGCCGCACGACCGTCTCGTCCTCGTCCGGCCGGGCCTGGCTGGTGGCCACGATGCTCAGGCCGAGGTCCGCGGTCTGGGAGACGTGCAGCGGCCGGCCGTCGAGGTGAGCGCCTGCGCCGGTGAGCGCGGTGTAGGTCTCGCCGGTCAACGGCAGGTGGACCGCGGTGAGCACCGGCTGGTTCTCACGCACGAGGGTGGCGGTCACCGCCCACTCCGGCAGGGCGTGCAGGTGGTTGACGTTGCCTTCGGCCGGATCCACGACCCACCATTCGCCGGGCGGCAGCGCCCCTCCGTCCAGCTCGTCCTCCACCCAGCCGGCGTCCGGGCGCAGGCCCGAGAGGCGGGGGCGCAGGATGTCAAGGGCCATCTCGTCGTTGACGGCGAGCGCGCCCATCAGCTCTTCGCGGCTCTGGTAGCGCACCACCTCGCCGAAGCGCTCGCGCAGCGCCGAACCAGCCGCACGCACGGCGATCGCGGTCTGGTCGAGCAGGTCGGCGTCGGAGGCTGCGGCGTCTATGGTCTGAAGCATGTCGGACATGGTGAACTCCCTTGTCAGTAGGAGGTGATGAGGCCGTTCGGGCCGAGCTGTGGGCTCTGCTCAGCGCTCTGGTCTCGAAGGTATACAGCCCCTTGATTAACTTCAAATGCATGTAAAGCACGGCTAGGATTACTCACATGCAATTGGATTTGAACCTTCTGGCCGCGCTCGACGCGCTGCTGGAGGAGGGAAGTGTGGCCGGGGCGGCCGCGCGCCTGCACGTCACCGCCCCTGCGATGAGCCGGAGCCTGGGCCGGATCCGGCGCACGACCGGGGATCAGATCCTGGTGCGCACCGGCCGCACGATGACCCCGACGCCGTATGCGATCGCCGTCCGGGAACAGGTGCACGAGCTGCTGCAGCAGGTCCAGGGGGTGCTGGCACCGAGCCGTGAACTCGATCTGGCAACGCTGGAGCGCACCTTCACACTCCGCTGGCACGATTCCCTGGTCGCCTTGAGCGGCCCCGCGCTGCTCGCGGCCGTGCGCGGACAGGCTCCGGGCGTGCGATTGCGCTTCGTCGCGGAATCCAGCATCGACACACCCGAGTTGCGGCGCGGCGAGGTCGACCTGGAGGCGAACGCCAACCGCCCGAGCGCACCGGACATCCGTGCCGAGAACGTGGGCGAGTCCCGTCTCGTCATCGTCGTGAGGCAGGGGCACCCCCTCACCCGCGTCAGGACCGTCACCGCAAAGCGGTACGCCGCTGCTGAGCACGTCACCGTCTCGCGACGTGGAAACCTCAGCAATGCCCTCGACGACGCCCTCGCACGGCTCGGCCTCACCCGCCGCGTGGTGGCGACCGCGCCCACGGAAGCGGCCGCGCTGGAGTTCGCGCGCGGCTCCGATCTCCTGATCAGCGTCCCCGAAGCCACCACGCGGTCAGCGGTCGCCGACCTCGGCCTGGTCGTGCTCCCCCTCCCGCTCGAACTGCCGTCGGCACCGATATACCTGTCGTGGCATCAGCGCTACGACACCGACCACGCCCACACCTGGCTGCGCGGGCTGGCGCGAACCGCGCTGACCCTGGGCGGAGCACCGTCGTAGTCGGCCGCCCAACCGCTTCCCCCACACGTCCAGGCGGACCACCTCGGTGCGGCACGGCCCGCCGCTGTGCGGCCCGCACCAGATCACCATAGGTGGGCCCCGCTCACTCGGTCGGCTCCTGGCCGGTGAGCAGGTCGAGCAGGCTGGTGGGGGCGTTGTCGCCGAAGATCAGCCGGTGGTTCTTCTCGGATTCGGCGGCGAACTGGGCACTGCGGGGGAAGAGGGCCTGCTCGTACTCCGCGAGGGCGGCTTCGGTGTCGTCGGGGTGTGCGGCGATGGCTTTGCCGAGTTCGGCGCCGTCGAGCATGGCGAGGTTGGCGCCCTCCCCGGCGAACGGTGACATGAGGTGGGCGGCGTCGCCCAGCAGCGTCACTCCGGGAACGCGGTCCCAGCGGTGGCCGATCGGCAGGGCGCTGATCGGGCGCGGGGCGAGGGCGGTTTCCCCGTCAGTGATGAGTGCGGTCAGTTCAGGCGCCCATCCGGTGAATTCGGCGGCGACCTGGGCCGCCGCCGTTTCGGGACTGGCGAGGATGGCGGCGATCCAGTCCTGCGGCTTGTTGAGCGCGACGTAGGTGTGAACAACGGCGTTGGCCTCCCGGTGGCCGAGGATCCCCTTGCCGGCTGTGACGGCGAACAGGGAACCGTCGCCGGCGGCCTTGGCCGCTGCGGGGTGGCGCTGGTCGGCGTCGTACAGGTAGGTCTCGATGAACGACGTGCCGACGTATTCGGGCTCAGCGTCGGACAGCAGCGGCCGGACCCTCGACCAGGCGCCGTCCGCGCCGACGAGGAGGCCGGTCGTCACGGCCGGCCCGTCGGCGAACGTCAGCTCGTGCCTTCCGTCTCCGAGGGGGCGGACACCGGTGACCTTGTGTCCCCACTGAATCATCTCGTCGGGCAGCGAGTTGAGCAGGATACGGCGCAGGTCTCCGCGGAGCACCTCGGGGCGCCCGCCTGTGCCGTCGTCGGGCTGGTCGAGGAGTACCGCGCCGTGCTGGTCGAGCACGCGCACGGCCTGGCCGCCTTCGTGGATGATCGCGCGGAACTCGTCGGTGAGGCCGGCCGCTTCGAGGGCGAGCTGCCCGTTGTACTCGTGGATGTCGAGCTGGCCGCCCTGCGTGCGGGCGTCCGCCGATGTCTCGGCTTCGTAGATGGTCGCGGGGATGCCGTGCAGGTGCAGGACGCGGGCGAGGGTCAGGCCGCCGAGCCCGGCGCCGATGATCGTGACGGGAGTGGTCATGGTGGTTTCCTTTCGGCCGGAAAGCCGAGGTCTTTGGCTGTCGCCAATTGCGACGATGTTCAGGTCGGCTGGAGGATTGCCTCGATGAGGTGCGGTCCGGGTGTGGCCAGCGCGGTGGAGAACTGTTCGGCCAGTTCGGTTGTGCTTGCAGCCCGGGTCGCGGGCACGCCCATGCCGGTGGCCACGGCGGTGAAGTCGATGTCGGGTCGGCTGAGATCGAAGAGGGCGTTGGCAGCCGGTCCGGCTTGGCCGCCGCCGACACGGTCCAGTTCGGCGCGCAGGATTGCGTAGGAGCGGTTGCTGAGTATGACGGTGGTCACGTCAAGCTTCTCGCGGGCCTGGGTCCATAGTCCGGAGATGGTGTAGAGCGCGCTGCCGTCGGCTTGCGGGCAGACGACGGGCCGTTCGGGACATGCAATGGCTGCGCCGGCGGCAACGGGGATGCCTTGCCCTATGGCGAGGCCGGTCAGCCCGAGCACGTCGTGTGGTGCAGAGTTGGCGGTCGCCGGGAAGAGGGTGTTCATTCCCTCGGTTATGGACTCGTCGACGATGATCGTTTCCGGTGGGAGCAGGGCGCCGATGACCTTTGCCCAGTTCTCTGTGCGCAACGGCTCGTCCGCGATTGGAGGCGGGGCGTCTTGCGCTGGCAGCACTGCGAGGGCGTCCGGCGCGAGGATGTCTGCCAGTTCGCTCAGCGCGTCGATGACATCGAAACCCTTGTCAGGGACGAAGGGGTGCACGCGCGTTCCCGGTGGAGTGAGCAGGCCCGGACGGCCCGGATAGGCGAACGATGCCACTGGTTCGCGTGTTCCGACCAGGATCAGGTGCTTGATGCCTGCCAGTTGCTGGTTGACGGTTTCTGCCCGGTAGCCCAGGGGCTGGATCGCCGGTACGCCTGCACCGCGCCGCAGCCGGGCGGGCCAGGTTGGGCAGAACACGGCGGTTCCGGTGGCTTTCTGTATCCGGGCGGCAGCTTGCAGGCCTCGCTCACCCAGTCCGGCGCCGTCGATCAGCAGCGCGACGGGCTCGGCACCGGCGACCAATGCAGCTGTGGTTTCCACGTCTGGGCGGGTGACGCGACGCGGTGGCGGTGCCGGGAGGTGTGGCGCGGGCGGGGCGCTCTCTTCCCAGGAAAGATCCGCGGCGATGATCAGTGTTGAGATCGCGCCGGAGGTGCCGGTTTGTGACCGGTCCGGGGCGCCGGGCACCCCGGCGCTCATCGCCGCCGCCACGGCTGCCGCGGTGTCGGGACCGATGTGCGCCGCCGTCGGTGGTCGGCGCACCCAGTTGGAGACGGTCGCGGCTGCGGCATCGATGTCGGATTCAAGGGGCGAGTCGAGCTCCTTGTGCGAGCGGGCGTGGTCGCCTATGACGTTGACGATCGGGGCGTGCGCTCGGCGGGCGTTGTGGAGGTTCGCCAGGCCGTTGGCAAGGCCCGGGCCGAGGTGGAGCAAGGTCGCGGTCGGCTGGCCGGTCATGCGGGCGTAGCCGTCGGCGGCCCCGGTCGCTACTCCTTCGAAGAGGCACAGCACACCGCGCATGGCCGGGTGGCGGTCGAGCGCCGCGACGAACTGCATCTCCGACGTACCCGGATTGGCAAAGCAGACGTCCACACCGTTGTTGAGCAGGGTGCGCAGGAGAGTCTCGGCACCGTTCATAGAAGCTGATCGCCTTCCAGTGATCCTTTTGAGCCGTGGTGTTCTCGCTGTTGGCGGCCTGACGCTCACCCCGCTGGCACATCAGCTAGGACGCGGGCGTCGGCTGAGGGCCGAGGTTCGATGCCGTCCCTCTCCACGATGTGCCTCGATTGACGAGTTGACGGAGTGGATACGGGTGCGGACCAGGCCGACGGCGTCCGGAAGATGGCGCGGTGACGGCCGGGGTTCGCGTTGCGGACCTCTGCCGGATCGGCGCCGAGCGTGATCACCCGCAGGCATGCTCCCGAGGACGGCAGGCGTCATGCCCCCTGAGTTCGGCGACGGCTCGGGGATGCCGGCAGCGTGTCGGCGCTCGTACGGGCCTGCGGCGAGTGCTCCCCGTCGATCTTCCCCGCACTCATGCTGCCCGAAGCAACGCTCGCCCGAGCACAGCCGGCCGCAACAGCTTCGAAGGCGGATCGAGTAGCGCCAGGACCCGGATGAGCTGGGCCGCGACCGTAAGGTCGGTAGCCGCGGCGGCCATCAGCCGGCTCATCATGGCGCCCTGCATCTTCTGAGTCAGGTTCGCAGGTTGTCCCGGCTCGCTGGCCATCCCCCAGGGCGCGGTCAGCATGCCCGTCGCCCGGGTCAGGAAGTTGGCGGTGACGTCGCGCCGGCCGGCTGAGAGCGTGTCACGCAGCGCGCGGGCCTCCAGCGCCGCCACTGTCAGGCCCTGCGCGTTGACCGGGCTCAACGAGCACAGTGCGTCCCCGACCACGATCAGCCCGTTCGGGAGATCGGTGAGTTGGTCGTACCGGCGCCAGCGGGTCGCGGGGAAGCGGTACGCGACGATGTCGCTGAGCGCCTCGGCGGTCCTCAGCGCCGGGAGCACGTCGTCCGGGGCCGCCGCGGCGACGAACTCCGCGAATCCGGCCTCGTCGGTCGGTGGACGCGAGGCAGGGCCCGTGCCGGTGACGGTCAGTACGTGCCGGCCGTCCTCGACCGCCAGCAACAGCAGCCCGCGGCCGTTGGTCTTCACGTCGCCGCCGATGAGCAGTGCCCGGTCGTTCTGGGGCGGGAGCCGGACAAGCCGGCTGGCGTAGGCGACGTCGACGTTGACGCGTTGCTCGGCGGGACGTTCGTATCCGAGTTGCTCGAGCCAGACCGGCGTACGGCTGCCCCGGCCCATCGCGTCGACCACCAGGTCGGCGTTCAACGTCTCTTCGCTGCTGCTGGGCTCCTGCCGCAGGATGCGTGCACCGGTGATCCGCCGGTCTTCGCCGATCAGCCCGACCACGTCAGCGCCGAGCACCATCCGCAGGCCGTCCTGTTCGACCAGCCGGCGGCGCAAGTGGCGCTCGTAGAACGGCACTGTCGCGTGGAGGGAGTGCGCACCGACCGGCACCCGCGGCAATTCCTTCCCGCCGAGGTAGAAGCGGTAGTCCGACAGCACATCCGCCACAACCGCGCCGTCGGCGCTCATCTCGTCCACCAGACCGGGAAAGACCTCGTCGACGACTCGCGCGCCGGCCGGAAGGAGGTTGTGGGCATGCCGGCCCTGAGGGACGCCCCGGCGGTACTGGCCGGAGGCGGGGTCGCGGTCGACGAGCGTGACCTGCCGATAGAACTTGGTGAGCACTGCGGCGGTGAGGAGACCGGCGAAGCCGGCGCCGAGGACGACTGCGGTTTCGATGTTTTCGTTTGGCACGAGACGAATGCTCGGCGCTTCCTCCTGCCCAGAAACAGGTCAAGCGGTGTCCATCTGGTGTCCGTAGACCTCGCGTTCCCACATCCAGTCCAAGGAGAATGCCCGGCTCCTCGGTCGGCCGACGACCAGGTCGTCGACGGACTGAGGGCGCCATGCGGGCAGGGGCGGCGGTCAGCCGAGGCGACCGCCGCCCCTGCCGCAGATCCGCCGACGTGATCACCGGGCTCTGGGCGCGGTGCTGCCCGTGTGCCGTTCGCTGCCATGGCTGCCAGCACGTGCTGTTCGATGATGGGTAGTGTCGCGG
>NZ_JBIAVX010000059.1:0-6687 GCF_042894725.1 Streptomyces sp. NPDC001480
CCGGCCACCACCCTGAGGTCGCGACGGCGCCTCCGGCACCACCCGCTGGAACAGCTCCCACAACTCGTCCGGCACCAGCCGCTCAACGATCCTCGGCACGACCAGCAGCTTACCCAGCCAAATGAGATGATCTCTTAAGCAGCTCAGAGCCGTGGGCTTCGTCAGCCTCGCTGGTCAGCGAGAGCCGTGATCAGTAGCGCCGGTATTGAACCGCCCCTCCGGTGGGGTGCAGCGTCGCCCCACACTCCGCCGGAGAGCTGCGGGGTTGTGGTCGTCATTGGCCGTTGTCGGTCGTCGCTGGCCGCCCTCGGACGGCCCACAGACGGCCCGGTCCGCCGGGCTCTACGGGGGCCGTCTGTGCAGATGCGGGCCGTTCCGGCGAGATCACCGCCGCCCTCGAACGGCTCGCGCTCCTGCCCAACGCATGCGATGATTACACCCTAATGATGCAACTCAGGTCGGGTGATGCGCCTTCGGCGACTGCCCCAGTCTGTAGTTGACCCGTTTCAAGACCGGGCCCCAGCGTGCTCGGACATTGGGCCTCCTGGCAGGTACCCGGACCGGACTCACACCGGCAAGCGACGACGGGCTTACGACGAGAGATCACCTGCACGAGGTCACCTCCCGTCTGCTGGGCGCATGAATGATCAGAGTTAGTGCCGAGGCGATGGATAGTTCTCGGACAAGAGTGGATCGACAGCGGCAACCTCCGCCAGTCGCCGACAGCGCCGGGCACACTCGGGACCATCAAGTCCAGCAGTACTCAAGGCTGTACTTGGCCGCCAAATATTACTCGGGTGGAGTTCAGCAGAGCCAGAAGCATTGAACGAACGGGACAAGCGAGACCGACTTGGAGGAGCGGACAGATGTCATCCGAGTTCGTTCGTTACACCCCTGAGATCGAGACCATCGATCCCCATCTCGACGAGCTGCTGGCACAGATCATCGATTTCTGGGAGAAAAAGGGCCGTGAATCGCCGAGTACCGAGGGCACCGGGCGGGCCGTCCGCGGCGCGCACGCGAAGTCATTCGGCCTGGTCAAGGCAGAAGTCGAGATCTTGGCTGATGTGCCGGCGGCGTATGCGCAGGGCATCTATGCCAAGCCGGGCCGCCACGGCGCACTGATTCGCTTCTCCAGCACGTCCACCCACCTGGGCACGGACGCACAACTCGGACCCGGCCTTGGCTTCGCGATCAAAATATTCGATATCGACGGACCAAAACTCGTCGAAGACGAGCCGGACTCGACCACCTTCGACCTCGTGCTCAAAAATAATCCCATCTTCATCAGCAATACGGCGAAACACTACCTGTTCATCGAGGACATCGCGAACAACGCGCAGGACTACCTGACGCGCGGCAAGGCGGGTCTCCACGAGCTGCTGGCGGATGTGCTCACGGGCAAGGGCCAGCTGCAGCAGCAAGAGTGGGCATGGGACGAGCTATTCGCGATCGTGAGGCTGGTAACGCAGACGCATGTGCGCAATCCGCTGCTCACCACGTTCTGGAGCATGGGCGCGGTACGTCATGGGGACTACATCGCCAAGATACGTGTCGCGCCGGCCGCAGAGAGCGCCACGCACGTGATCCATCGTGATCTCGACCTCACGATTGGCCCGGACGTGTTTTATCCGACGCTGGCGGACGAGCTACAGGCGAGACCATTCAATTTCGATCTTCAGGTCCAGCTGTGCACGGACCTCACGGCGATGCCAGTGAACGTCCTGACCGTGGAATGGCCCGAAAAGTTGTCTCCTTTTGTCACCGTGGGACGCGTGCATCTACCGCGCCAGGACATCTCGGGACCCGAGAACTTCGAGAAGGGTGACGCGCTCGCGTTCAATCAGTGGCGTGTCACCTCCGCTCACCGCCCGCTGGGCGAAATCATGCAGGTGCGACGGATCTACACGGCGTCGGCCAAGGTCCGCCGGACGCTCAACCACCAGCCGCAAACCGAGCCGACCAGTGCCGATTCGGTGTTGCCGTGATCAGAGGCCCACGGGCCCGGCTCGGGCGGTAACCACCCGGTCCGCGGCGCATCCGTGGGTCGTGTGGCCATTATCCGGGCGCAGGAATCGAACCGGATCGAAAGGACAGGACAGCTATGACAATGCAAGAAGGGACAGCGACCGCACCGGAACCCGATCAGGCCGTGGAGCAGAACATCCAGAAGCTGCGAGAGCTCTACGCCGACGCGCCGGAGGTGGGAAAGCAGGCGTTGGAGAACGTACTCCAAAAAGGCGCGACGTCGATTGTGGGGAAGCCGCGAACGCGGATGGAATCCGCTGGCCGGGTCGGCAGTCGGCAGGGCAGGGTCTCGGAGCTCACCCTGATCGCTCCGTTCGTGGAAGGTGGAGCAGAGCGACTGCGCGCCTTCCTGCAGCTGCGGGACGGAAACTTCGATGACACAGACAGGGTTGGCACCGTCCACGATATGCGCTTCGTATTCCTTGACAACGACAGGAAGCTGCTCTTCTGTACCGCCTACGACGATGAGTGGGACCCCTACATCGACGACTTCGCAACGAAGATCCCGGACGAACTGGATCTGTTTATGTGCAATTGCGTGGAATGGCCGGGAACGCGCAGCCCGTCGGTGAAGGACTGGATCGCGAAGTACCAGATCCCGGCCGATGGCTGGTACGTCGCGAATCCAGATCTGACGGTGGCGGAGACCAGGCGGCTGAACCGCGTCGGCCACGCGCTGGAAGAATTCCTGGACAAGATCAGCGACTAGTCCAGCCACCCGGACGGTCTGCGGGGTGCGGTCGCGCCACCCGGCGAGAGTGTCCCCGTGAGCCGGCTCGTCTCGGTTTCTTGTGGGGAGAACGCCATGCCGCTCGTCGATCGCCTCGGAGGCGACCTTCCGCGTGCCCCCGTAACCGTGGAGCTCGACGACATCCAGGCGACGGTGCTGCGCTACCGGCCCGAGCCCTACTACGGCACGCACGTCATGCTCCACGTGGAGGATGCCCAGGCCGGCCGCGAATTCGTGCAGCGGCTGACACGCTATGTCGACTCTGCCGCCGACTGGTGGCAGGCCGGCGACGTCTGGACCTCAATCGCCATCAGCTCCACCGGGCTGGTGGCTCTAGGCCTGCCGGAGGATTCTTTCCGGTCCTTCCCCGAAGCATTCCGCGTGGGGATGGCCGCACGCGCCGACAAGCTCCGGGACTACGGACCAAACGACCCGACGAACTGGGAAAGGCCCTTCGGCACCGGGGAGATCCACATCGCGGTCAGCATCTTCAGCGACACGGAAGACAAGTGGCGCCGCGCGATGGAGACCGCGGGCCAGCAGTATCAGGGGTTCTCCGGCGTCACCGTAATGCTGATGCAGGACTTCGGCGCCCAGCCAGGCGACCTCAACCCGCTGGGCTACAAAGATTCGATCGGCCAGCCGGCCATCGAGGGCAGCGGCGTCGACTCGTTGCCCGGCCAGGGACCACCGATCAAGGCCGGCGAATTCATCCTCGGCTACCCCGGCGAGGCCGGCGTGCCGCTGCCGATGCCCCGGCCGGACGTGCTGGGCCGCAACGGCACCTTCGTCGGGCTGCGCAACTACCAGGCCCGCGTCGGGACGTTCAACCGGTTCCTGCGCGAGCACGCGCAGACTGAGCACGAGCGGGAACTGCTCGCCGCGAAGCTGGTGGGCCGCTGGCGCAGCGGCGCGCCCTTGACGCTCGCCCCGACGCAGGACGACCCAGCGCTCGGCGCGGACGCGCGCCGGAACAACGACTTCACCTACGCCGCGGATCCGCACGGCCGGCAGGTGCCGCTCGGCTCACACATGCGGCGCATGAACCCGCGCGACACCAAGATGGCCCTACTCGCCGACGTGAACATTCACCGGATCATCCGGCGCAGCACGACCTACGGGGCACCCTACGACCCTGACGCGACCTCGGAGCAGGACGACGAGGTAGCACGCGGCACCTACTTCATCTTCCTCAGCGCCAAGGCAATGGCCACGATGGAGTTCCTGCAGCAAGAGTGGATCAACAACGGCAACTTCATGGACCTGGGCGACGAACGCGATCCGAACGTCGGGCTGCAGGAGGACGGGGCGACGTTCACCATCCCGCAACATCCGGTCCGGCGCCGCATCCACGGCATCCAGACATTCAACGTGCTGCGCGGCGGCGAATACTTCTTCATGCCCTCCCTGTCCGCCTTGAGATGGATCGGGGAGCTCCGCCAATCCAGCGGCCACGCTGATGAACGAGCCGAACCATCCTGAAAGCCCTCGCGACCCCCTGACGACCGCAAGCTTCACGAACCCCGAGTTGCACCGATCTGGGTCAGGACGCGCGGACCTGGCCCGCTGAGGACGGGAGGTGGCGGGGGAGTTGGCGAGCAGTTGCACGCCCACGTCCGGCGTGAGTTCGGTGGCCTGGATGCCGGAGCCGACGACGACCGTGACCAGGAGCCCGGTTCCCAGGGCTTCGGCGGCCATGCGGCGGCCGAGGGATGCGCTCACGCGGTGGCTCCTGCGGTCTGCGGTGGGGTCAGGAAAGCGGCGAGCTGGTCCAGGACGCCGGGCAGTACCCAGAGACCTCCGCCGACCCCGCCCTGACCATCACTGAGGCCGCTGCCGGCACTGAGGCCGCGCGGAGCAGGGCCCGCACACCACGAGCCCCGCCCATCGCGGCCCCGCACGCCGACCAGCGCGGCGCCAGTCACCCGCGCCGACAGCGAGACCCCGGGCCCGTCGAGGCCCGGGGTCTCGCTGTCGGCGGCTACCGGCGACGCGGTGCGGTGGCTCGGATCTCCGCCAGGACGACACCCGTCACGGGATCGCGGTGCACGGGGAGGTACAGGCCCCAGTCGGCGTCACCGGCCGCGGGCCAGCCTCCAGCCCCCTGCTCTACCGTCCCGGCTCCGCCGCCGAGCTGACGGCGGCGAGGCGCGGCGGCGCGCACTTCAACCCCGTCGTGACCCTCGCGGCCTGGTTCACCGGCCGCCACACCGCCGACGGGCTCACCCTGCGGGACGTCGCCGCCTACGTGCCCGCCCAGATCGCGGGGGCGATCGGCGGAGCGGTCCTGGCCGACGCGATGTTCGCGAAGCCGCTGGTGCAGTTCTCCACCCACGACCGGTCCGCCGGCCACCTGTGGCTGGGCGAGGTCCTCGCCACGGCCGGGCTGATCCTTCTGATCTTCGGCCTGGGCAGGATCGGCCGCGCCTCACTCGCCCCGCTCGCGGTGGCCTCCTACATCGGGGCCCCTACTGGTTCACCTCCTCCACCTCGTTCGCGAACCCGGCAGTGACCATCGGCCGCACCTTCACCGACACCTTCGCCGGCATCGCCCCCGCCTCCGTCATCCCCTTCATCGCGGCCCAGCTGCTCGGAGCCGCGCTCGGACTTGGCGCCGTCGCGGCGGTCTACGGCCGTCCCGCTCCCGCTTCAGACGAGGCCGTCGTCCCGCACGGCGAAACCGAACTCGCCTCCTCCTGATCTGCCCCGCTCCCGAGAAAGACTGCCTGCCATGAGTGCTCCCGCCCCGCATGTGTCGGTGCTGTTCGTCTGCGTCCACAACGCCGGCCGCTCCCAGATGGGCGCCGCCTTCCTCACCTACCTCGCCGATGGGCAGGTCGAGGTCCGCTCGGCCGGCTCCGCCCCCGCGAACACCGTCAACCCGGCCGTGGTCGAAGCCATGAAAGAGGTCGGCATCGACATCTCCGCCCAGCAGCCGAAGATCCTCACCACCGAGGCCGTGCAGGCCTCGGACGTGGTGATCACCATGGGCTGCGGAGACACCTGCCCGGTCTTCCCCGGCAAGCGGTACCTGGACTGGCAACTGGACGACCCGGCGGGCCAGGGCGTGGACGCCGTGCGGCCCATCCGGGATCAGATCGAGCAGCGCGTACGCGGCCTGCTCGCCGAACTCGGCATTCCGTCAGCGGCATGACGCCGACGCACACCGACCAAGTGCTGGCGATCTACCAGCTGCGTCCTGCACCTCTCGGGTGCGGCACCAATAAGTTGGATGTGTTCAGTGAGCTTTTTCAGGGTGGCCCCTGATCGGGTGACGAGGCCGACGTCCGCAACGCACGAGGCTCCTGTGCCGTTGAGAGAGGTGTTCGACGTCTCAACTCATCAGCGCAGGAGCCTCGTTGGTTCCCTACCCTGCCGCACTCGACCTGCTTCACGCCCTGGTCGAGTGGGTAGCCATGCTCATCGTCACCCGCGAGGGTGACCGCCGCTGCAAGCTCCCGCCTCACCAGCGTGCTCTCGTCGGCTTGATCTACCTTCGCCGGCACGACCCACTCGCGCAGATCGCGGCCGGCTTCGGCATATCCGTCGGCACCGCCCACGCCTACATGACGGCCCTCGTCGATCACCTGTCCCACCGGGCGCCCGGCCTGCTGCGAGTCCTGCGGGAGAGTGATCCCGAGCAGGTGCTGCTCGACGGAACCCTCGCCGAGTGCGACCGGGTCGGCGACAGCCGGACGGACTTCTCCCACAAGCACCGACCAGCGACCGCATGACCGGGGCGCCAGCCTTGTGGTTTCGCCAGATCGCGGCGGCCATCGCGAGGACTCTCGGATCCCACTCACAACAGAGTGAAGGTTGATCAGATGCCCTCTAAGAGATCATCTCATTTGGCTGGGTAAGCTGCTGGTCGTGTCGAGGATCGTTGAGCGGCTGGTGCCGGACGAGTTGTGGGAGCTGTTCCAGCGGGT
>NZ_JBIAVX010000060.1:0-3941 GCF_042894725.1 Streptomyces sp. NPDC001480
AACACGCGGCTGTATGTGCTCGGTGATGAGCTCCAGCCGGTTCCGGTGGGTGTTCCGGGTGAGCTGTACGTCGGCGGCGCCGGCGTCGGCCGGGGATACCTGCACGACCCCGTCCGCACCGGCACCACCTTCGTCGCCGACCCCTTCGGTCCCGCCGGATCGCGGATGTACCGCACGGGTGACCGGGTGGTGCAGCGGGCCGACGGACAGCTGGAGTTCATCGAGCGGCGCGACCACCAGGTCAAGATCCGCGGTAGACGCGTCGAGACCGGGGAGATCGAGGCGGTCGTCCGGTCGCTGGAGACCGTGACGGACGCTGCCGTCGCCGTGCTGCCCGACGCCTCCGGCAACCCGCGACTGGTCGGCTATCTCACCGGGCCCGGTGTGGACCCGGACCAGGTGCGGGCCGAGCTCGCCCAACTGCTGCCCGCCTACATGATCCCGTCGGCCTGGCTGGTCCTCGCGGAGCTGCCGCTCACCGCGAACGGCAAGCTCGACCGCAAGGCACTGCCCCGGCCCGCGGTGGCCGCCCAGGAGACGGCGAGCGGACCGCGCAGCGAGCGGGAGCGGATCCTGTGCACGATCCTCGCGGACGTGCTCGGCGCCGCGGGGGTCGGTGTCGACGAGGACTTCTTCGCGCTCGGCGGCGACAGCATCCGCTCCATCCAGCTCGTCAGCCGCGCCCGCGCCGCCGGCCTCGCCCTGACCACCAGGGACGTCTTCACCCACCGCACCGCCGCCGCCCTCGCCCGGGCCGCCGTCGACCTCGATCCGCGGACCGTGTCCGGATCCGGCGGGGAGGACGGGGTCGGCCCGTACGAACTCACGCCGATCATGGCCCAGTTGCACGCCGACACCCGTACGCTGACCGGGCCCGTGGTCAAGTACAGCCAGCACGTCGTGGTCCGCGTACCCGCCGGGCTCGACCCCGGTCTGCTCGACGCGGCCCTGCGCACCGTGGTCGACCACCACGACGCCCTGCGCACCCGGGCGACCGAGCCGTCCCCGAACCTGTGGCGGACGGAGGTCCTGGAGCGCGGTGCGCCGGCCGGCATCCAGCTGGTGACGGTCGTGGAGGCGCCCGAAGCCCAGGAGCAGGCCCTCGCCTTCGCGGAACGGCAGGCGGCCGCCGCCCGGGCCCGGCTCGACCCGGCCGCCGCCGTCATGCTCCAGGCCGTACTGGTCCGCACCGGTGGCCAGGGTCCCGACCTGCTGGTGCTGTGCGGCCACCACCTCGTCGTCGACGGCGTCTCCTGGCGCATCCTGCTGCCCGACCTGGCCACCGCCTGCGAGGCGCTCGCCGCCGGGCGCCGGCCGGTCCTCGACCCGGTCGGCACCTCCTACCGGGCCTGGTCCGAGCTGCTGGCCCAGGAGGCCCGCACTCAGGTGCGCGGCGCCGAACTCGCGGTGTGGCAACGGATCCTGGACGGCCCCGACCCGCTGGTCGGCACCCGCCGCCTCGACCCCGCCCAGGACGTGTACGGCGCCCGCCGCACACTCCGCCTCGAACTCGGCCCCGAGACCACCGCTCCCCTGCTCACCGACGTCCCGGCCGCCTTCCACGCCGAGGTCAACGACGTCCTGCTGACCGCGCTCGCGCTGGCCGTCGCCGACTGGCGCCACCGCCACGGACACACCCAGTACGCGCAGACCCTGGTCGAGCTGGAGGGCCACGGCCGCGAGCAGCTTCGCGAGGATCTGGACCTCTCGCGCACCGTCGGCTGGTTCACCAGCGCCTTCCCGGTCCGCCTCGACATCGGCGCCGTCGACTGGGACGCCGTGTGGTCGGGCGGGCCCGCCCTGGCCGCCGTACTGAAGCGGATCAAGGAGCAGCTGCGCGCGCTGCCCGACAAGGGCGTGGGCTACGGCCTGCTGCGCCACCTGAACCCGCACGCCGCCCGCGTCCTGGCCGGCCGGCCGGCGCCGCAGCTCGGCTTCAACTACATGGGCCGCTTCGACGCCCGCGGCGACGGGCTGTGGGAGCCGGCCGGCGGCGACGGCGTCGTCGGCACCGGCGCCCACCCCGCCATGCCGCTGCCGCACCTCCTGGACGTCACCCCGGCCACCGAGGACCGCCACGACGGACCGCACCTCGTCGCCAACTGGACGTGGTCCGGCAAGGCGGTCGCCGAGGAGGACGCCCGGGACATCGCCGAGACCTGGTTCCGCGCCCTCGGCCTCCTCGCCCGGCACGCGGCCACCCCCGACGCCGGCGGCCGCACCCCGTCCGACCTGCCGCTGGTCCGCCTGGGCCAGCAGGAGATCGAGTCCTACGAGGCCGAACTCATCGCCGCCGGAACGGTGTTGGACGACGTCCTGCCGCTCACCCCGCTCCAGCAGGGCATGCTCTTCCACGCCGACTTCGACCGGGCGTCCGACGCCGTCGACGTCTACACCCTCCAGATCGTCGCCGAGATCGAGGGCGACCTCGACCCGGCCGTCCTGCGTGCCGCCGGGCAGCGGCTCCTCGACCGGCACCCCAACCTGCGCGCCTCGTTCCGGGCCCGGGCGGCCGGCGAGCCCGTTCAGGTGGTCGCCGGGCACGCCGAACTGCCCTGGCGGGAGGCGGACCTGCGCGACCTGCCGGAACCGGAGCGCGCCGCCGAACTGGAGCGGATCACCGAGGCCGACCGCACCCGCCGCTTCGACCTCGCCGCACCGCCCCTGCTGCGCTTCACCCTCGTCACCCACGGCGAGGGGCGGCACCGCTTCGTGTGGACCAGCCACCACATCCTCGTCGACGGCTGGTCCATGCCGCTGCTCGTACGGGAGCTGTTCGCGCTGTGCCGGCCCGAGCGGGAGCGCACTCCGCTGCCCGCCCCCGCCCCGTACCGCTCCTACCTGGCCTGGCTGGCCGCGCAGGACCGGGAGGCGGCCCGCGCGGCCTGGCACGCGGCGCTCGCGGACGTCGAGGAGCCCACGCTGCTCGTCCCCGCCGACCCCGACCGCGTGGCGGTGCTGCCGGACTCCGTGCGCGCCGAGGTCCCCCGCCACCTCACCGCCGGGCTCACCACGTGGGCACGCAAGCGGGGCCTGACCCTCAACACCGTCGTGCAGGGCTGCTGGGCGCTGCTGCTGGGCCGGCTCACCGGACGCCAGGACGTCGTCTTCGGCGCGGTCACCTCCGGCCGGCCCGCCGAGGTCCCGGACGTCGAGTCGATGATCGGCATGTTCCTCACCACCGTCCCGGTGCGTGTCCGGCTGCACCCCGGCGCCGCCCTGTCCGAACTGCTGCGCACGCTCCAGGACCAGCAGACGGCGCTGCTGCCGCACGAGCACCTCGGCCTGGCCGGCATCCACCAGGCCGCCGGCCTCACCGGCGAGATCTTCGACACCGTCGTCCTCTTCGAGAACTTCCCCCTCGACGCCGACGGCCCCGGCGCCGGCTCCGACGGCCCGCGCGTGGTGCGCACCGAGGCCCGCGACGCCCGTCACCACCCGCTGAGCATGGCGGTCTTCCCCGGCGAGACCCTCACCCTGCGCCTGGACTACGCGCCCGACCTGTTCGAGCGGGCCGACGTGGAGCGGATCGCGGTGATGTTCCAGCACCTGCTGCGGACCGTCGCCGAGCACCCCGACCTGCCTCTCGCCCACGTCGACGTGACCGCCCCGGCCCTGCCCGGGCGCCCCGGCGAGCCCGGCGAACTCGGTGGGCTGCTCGGTTCCTGGGACCCTGCCCTGCCCGAGGAGAGCCTCGGTGTCGTCGAACGCGTCAGGGCCGTCGCCGCCCGCACCCCCGACGCCGTAGCCGTCACCGACGGCTCCCGCTCCCTCACCTACCAGGAGCTGGTCGACGCGGCCGGCGGCCTCTCCGCCAGGCTCACGGCGGCCGGGGTGGGCACCGGTTCCGTGGTGGCGATGCTGGCCGATCCCGGGGTGTCGTTCGTCGCGGGTGTGCTGGGTGTGCTGGGTGCGGGTGGCGCGTACCTTCCGCTGGATCC
>NZ_JBIAVX010000061.1:0-2367 GCF_042894725.1 Streptomyces sp. NPDC001480
ATCCGCCGCTACATCATCTGGCGGAACAAGCACGCTGCCGACGAACGCCTACGCGAGATCGTGGACAGGGCAAACGTTGCTTGATGCGGCACTAGCGACGGCCCCGGATGGACTCCCGGGGCCGTCGACGAGCAACCCACTGGCATCCAGTTAGTTTGCCCGTGCCCTGCGGCACTCTGACTCGACAGCGTCGAGGGTGTCGCCCAATGACCGCGCGTCTTCGTCTGAGAGCGGCTGATTGCTCCCCTGGCTTTGTTGCGTGGCGGTCGGCGGCAACGCGTTGAAGCCTGTTCATAGCGTCCGCGAGCCGATTCCAGCGGGCGTCTTTGCGAGCCGCCGATGCGGCTTTGTCTGCGTCCGCGTTGAGATCGTCCGCCACCTTGGTCCAGTCTGGATTGGTCGTCGGCGTACTGCTGTCTGGAGTGACACCGTGAGCAGCACCGGAGCTTTCACAGGCACTTCGGGCATCGGTGGAGCCGTCGTCTCCATGGCCGGCGCAGGCAGTGACAAGTGCGGCGGCTATCAGGGCCACAACGGTGAGTCTCGCGCGCATAGTCCCCCCAAGCAATTGGTTCGGGACGGAGCGTACGGGAGGCGGTGCGCGATCTGATGGCGTCCGGCGCCGAGATGTCATCTGCCTTCATGGGCGTACAGCTCTGTGCGCCCGAATACGTCATTGCCGCTGGTCAAGCGGTGACCGAGGCCATCCAATCAGGCGCCGAAGAGGGGACGAACTCTCGGAACACCCCGAGCATGCCCACCAATCACGCCGACGCACCGGGCAATTCCAAGATCGCCGACAGAGTCAAGCTCAGCTATGGACTGTCTGTTTGACGCCGTCCTTGTCGGTGATGCTGACGGAAACGCGCCACCGCGTCCGCTTGTCGACCTCGATCTTGACCGTACCGCCGAACTTCCGGCCATCCAGGTCTTTCGCTTTCATCGAGGCACCGTAGGTGGCGCTATCGTCACACACTTCGATCCCGGCGCGCAGCGCTGTCCCATTACTGACCTTCAGACCACCCGAGGGACCGAGACAGTCATACCGCACGGACAATGCGGCAATCCGGTCCGCAGCCACGGGCAGCTTCACCGTCCCCGGACCCAGCCGGCCCGGTTTCTTAGCACCCTTGTCAGGATTGTCCGGATCGGACATCAGCGCCGCCTTCGAGGCACTCGGCGAAGGCGGCGTACTCTTCCCGCCGCTGCACCCGGACAGCGCAGCGGCGGACACCACCAGCAGAACGATCCCTGCGCTGCGCATCAGCACGTGTTTACCCCGTGTTTCTCTGGATGAAAGCGACCTCGTCGACCGCCAGGATTTGACCCTAGGGAGCAACTCTCCCTCCTGTCATGGCAGTTGAGTGAAACATGAGGTGTAGGTCACCCTAGACACCGTGCCGAATGCGAGTCGAAGTAGGCGGGCAAGGGCTGCGTAATGATCTGTCGATGGATGCGTACGCGTGGCCTGCGGCCCCGCCCTGCCGGCCGCAGACGTAGTTCTCGGGAGCTGTGCGGCAACCGTCGCAGCTCTGCCAGTCCGGACCCGCATCACTGGAGATGCTTCCGTGCGCCCCCGCCGCGCCGCTCCCCGCGGCCCAAGTACGACTGGATCATCGGCGCGCATGAAGGGATTCGGGAAGTACTGGGGCTGGGTTGTCTTTGCCGTGCTCATCGCAGGCTGGCTGACCTTCGACTTCGGGCCGGTCGTGCTCCTCGTCCTGTCTGGGGTCAGCGCCTTCTACTTCTTCTTCAACGTGCCCGTCTGGTGCGGAGCCGAGGGACGTGGTGGCTCGTGCCGAAACAACAGTCACGGCGCACTCATGGGCTGTCACCTCCGCCAGCACAAGTGGCAGAAGCTGAAGATGATCTTCTGGAGTGCCCGATGGGCACGACTCCGTCAGGAGCTGTTCCAGAACGCGACCACCACCCTGGCCAGTCTGGGCGGCATACTCGCCGTCACGTCAGGTGTAGCGGCTACCCTGCAACCTCTGTTCGGCGGGGGCTGGTAGCGCGACTCACGCGCGGGCTGGGCCGTCTCTGGGCCGTGCGAGGCCGCACAACGTCGACCAACAACGACAGAAGCCCACGGCATCTGAGCAGTTCAGAGCCGTGGGCTTCGTCAGTCCCACTGGTCAGCGGGACCGGTGATCAGTAGACCGGCTACTGAACGTGCTCGACGGCGGGTTGGCTGTCGAGCAGCGTGTCCACCGTCACTGTTCCTGCTGACGTGCCGATCAGCCACTCCGCGAGAGTGATCCCTTGTGCCCAGGGAGCCTCCCCCTGAGTGGTGGACACGCTGATACTGGATCTGCTTGATCCGGAGGAAGCGAGACAACCGCCGATGGCGATGAAGGACTACTCGGA
>NZ_JBIAVX010000062.1:0-1855 GCF_042894725.1 Streptomyces sp. NPDC001480
GATGGGTAGGGGAGCGTCGTCTGCCGGGTGAAGCGGCACTGGAAGGTAGTCGTGGACGGTTGACGAGTGAGAATGCAGGCATGAGTAGCGATACAAACGTGAGAAACGTTTGCGCCGATTGACTAAGGGTTCCTGGGTCAAGCTGATCTGCCCAGGGTAAGTCGGGACCTAAGGCGAGGCCGACAGGCGTAGTCGATGGATAACCGGTTGATATTCCGGTACCCGCTGTGAAGCGTCAAACATCGAGCATCGTGATGCTAAGGCCGTGAAGCCGTTCCGGACCCTTCGGGGAAAGGAAAGTGGTGGAGCCGCCGGACCAAGCGGTTAGTAGGTGAGTGATGGGGTGACGCAGGAAGGTAGTCCATCCCGGGCGGTGGTTGTCCCGGGGTAAGGGTGTAGGACGTCAGGTAGGTAAATCCGCCTGGCAATAGTCTGAGACCTGATGCCGAGCCGATTGTGGTGAAGTGGATGATCCTATGCTGTCGAGAAAAGCCTCTAGCGAGTTTCATGGCGGCCCGTACCCTAAACCGACTCAGGTGGTCAGGTAGAGAATACCGAGGCGTTCGGGTGAACTATGGTTAAGGAACTCGGCAAAATGCCCCCGTAACTTCGGGAGAAGGGGGGCCACATCCGGTGATGAGCTTCGCGCTCTGAGCTGGGGGTGGCCGCAGAGACCAGCGAGAAGCGACTGTTTACTAAAAACACAGGTCCGTGCGAAGCCGTAAGGCGATGTATACGGACTGACGCCTGCCCGGTGCTGGAACGTTAAGGGGACCGGTTAGCTCACTTTCGGGTGGGCGAAGCTGAGAACTTAAGCGCCAGTAAACGGCGGTGGTAACTATAACCATCCTAAGGTAGCGAAATTCCTTGTCGGGTAAGTTCCGACCTGCACGAATGGCGTAACGACTTCTCGACTGTCTCAACCATAGGCCCGGTGAAATTGCACTACGAGTAAAGATGCTCGTTTCGCGCAGCAGGACGGAAAGACCCCGGGACCTTTACTACAGTTTGATATTGGTGTTCGGTTCGGCTTGTGTAGGATAGCTGGGAGACTTTGAAACGCGGACGCCAGTTCGCGGTGAGTCGTCGTTGAAATACCAGTCTGGTCGTGCTGGATGTCTAACCTGGGTCCGTGATCCGGATCAGGGACAGTGTCTGATGGGTAGTTTAACTGGGGCGGTTGCCTCCTAAAGGGTAACGGAGGCGCCCAAAGGTTCCCTCAGCCTGGTTGGCAATCAGGTGTTGAGTGTAAGTGCACAAGGGAGCTTGACTGTGAGACCGACGGGTCGAGCAGGGACGAAAGTCGGGACTAGTGATCCGGCGGTGGCTTGTGGAAGCGCCGTCGCTCAACGGATAAAAGGTACCCCGGGGATAACAGGCTGATCTTCCCCAAGAGTCCATATCGACGGGATGGTTTGGCACCTCGATGTCGGCTCGTCGCATCCTGGGGCTGGAGTCGGTCCCAAGGGTTGGGCTGTTCGCCCATTAAAGCGGTACGCGAGCTGGGTTTAGAACGTCGTGAGACAGTTCGGTCCCTATCCGCTGTGCGCGTAGGAGTCTTGAGAAGGGCTGTCCCTAGTACGAGAGGACCGGGACGGACGAACCTCTGGTGTGCCAGTTGTTCTGCCAAGGGCATGGCTGGTTGGCTACGTTCGGGAGGGATAACCGCTGAAAGCATCTAAGCGGGAAGCCTGCTTCGAGATGAGGACTCCCACCCACTTGATGGGGTAAGGCTCCCAGTAGACGACTGGGTTGATAGGCCGGATCTGGAAGCCAGGTAACTGGTGGAGGTGACCGGTACTAATAGGCCGAGGGCTTGTCCTCAGTTGCTCGCGTCCACTGTGTTAGTTCTGAG
>NZ_JBIAVX010000063.1:0-1747 GCF_042894725.1 Streptomyces sp. NPDC001480
GAGTGGGCGTCGACCAGGTACTTCGCCCGGATGAGCGTGGCGAGCTGCCCGAGGTTCATCTCGGGGATCACCACCTTGTCGTATCTGTGGAGCACCGCCGCCAGGTTGCGGGGGAAGGGGTTGAGGTGGCGCAGGTGGGCCTGCGCGATGGACTCCCCGGCCGCGCGCAGCCGGCGCACGGCCGCGGTGATCGGCCCGTACGTCGATCCCCAGCCCAGCACGAGCGTGGACGCGCCGTGCGGGTCGTCGACGGCGATGTCGGGCACCTCGATGCCGTCGATCTTCGCCTGGCGGGTGCGGACCATGAAGTCGTGGTTGGCCGGGTCGTAGGAGATGTTGCCCGTGCCGTCCTGCTTCTCGATCCCGCCGATCCGGTGCTCCAGACCCGGGGTGCCCGGCACCGCCCACGGCCGGGCCAGGGTCTTCGCATCCCGCTTGTACGGCCAGAACACCTCACTGCCGTCGTCCAGGGTGTGGTTCGGGCCGGACGCGAACCGCACACGCAGATCCGGGAGTTCGTCCAGCTCGGGGATCCGCCACGGCTCGGAGCCGTTGGCCAGGTAGCCGTCGGACAGCAACATCACCGGCGTGCGGTACGTCAGCGCGATCCGGGCCGCCTCCAGCGCCGCGTCGAAGCAGTCCGCCGGCGTCTTCGGCGCGATCACCGGGACCGGGGCCTCGCCGTTGCGGCCGTACATCGCCTGGAGCAGATCCGCCTGCTCGGTCTTGGTCGGCAGCCCGGTAGAGGGGCCGCCGCGCTGGATGTCCACCACCAGCAGCGGCAGCTCCAGCGACACCGCGAGACCCACCGTCTCCGACTTCAGCGCCACACCCGGACCGGACGTCGTCGTCACCGCCAGCGAACCGCCGAACGCCGCACCCAACGCCGCCCCGATCCCGGCGATCTCGTCCTCGGCCTGGAAGGTCCGCACACCGAAGTTCTTGTGCTTCGACAGTTCGTGGAGGATGTCGGAGGCCGGGGTGATCGGGTACGAGCCGAGGAACAGCGGCAGATCCGCCTGCCTGCTCGCGGTGACCAGCCCGTACGCCAGCGCCAGGTTCCCTGAGATGTTGCGGTAGGTGCCCACCGGGAACGCCTTCGCCGCCGGCGCCACCTCGTAGGAGACCGCGAAGTCCTCCGTCGTCTCCCCGAAGTTCCAGCCCGCCCGGAACGCGGCGATGTTCGCCGCCGCGATCTCCGGCTTCTTGGCGAACTTCGACTTCAGGAACTTCTCCGTGCCCTCCGTCGGACGGTGGTACATCCACGACAGCAGACCCAGCGCGAACATGTTCTTGCTGCGCTCGGCCTCCCTGCGGGACAGGCCGAATCCCTTCAATGCCTCGATGGTGAGGGTGGTGAGCGGGACCGGGTGCACGTGGTAGCCGTCGAGCGAGCCGTCCTCCAGGGGGTTGGCCTCGAAGCCGACCTTCCGCATGGCCCGCTTGGCGAACTCGTCGGTGTTGACGATGATCTCCGCGCCGCGCGGCAGGTCGGCGATGTTCGCCTTCAGGGCGGCCGGGTTCATCGCGACGAGCACGTTGGGCGCGTCCCCGGGCGTGAGGATGTCGTGGTCGGCGAAGTGCAGCTGGAAGGACGACACGCCCGGCAGGGTCCCTGCGGGGGCACGGATCTCGGCGGGGAAGTTCGGCAGCGTCGACAGGTCGTTGCCGAAGGACGCCGTCTCCGACGTGAACCGGTCACCCGTGAGCTGCATACCGTCCCCGGAGTCGCCCGCGAACCGGATGA
>NZ_JBIAVX010000064.1:0-1622 GCF_042894725.1 Streptomyces sp. NPDC001480
CCAAAGCAGCTCCGTAAGTTGTTCGGTGGCCCGGGAGGGCCGGATGTGGCTTCAAAGCAGCTTGCCGACCGTGGCTCGGCGGGAGTGGCCGTCCGGTCCTTCGGGGCGCCCTGGTCGCTGATTGAAATGCGCGGAACGCGTCGCTGTTTACGGAGCTGACGACGGGGTGTCCTACGGGCCCGACGGCAGAAATCTCGGCTGCGGGAGGGACACGTGAGCAAACAGCGGGCCCGGATATGGGTCGGTATCGATGCAGGTAAGGGCCATCACTGGGCCGCAGCAGTCGACGAGACCGGCGCGACTCTGTGGTCGAAGAAGATCGAAAATGACGAGTCGGCGATCCTGACCGCACTCGGCGAGATCTTGGACCTGGCCAATGAGGTGCACTGGGCGGTGGACATCTCCAGCAGGTCCTCCGCACTTTTACTGGCGCTGCTGGCAGCCCACGGTCAGCGGGCCGTCTACGTGCCCGGGCGGACGGTCAACCGCATGGCCGGCGCCTACCGGGGCGAGGCCAAGACCGATGCCCGCGACGCCTACGTCATCGCCGAAACCGCCCGCCACCGCCGGGACTTCACCACCCTCGACGTGCCCGCCCAGCTGGCCGCCGACCTCGCGCTCCTGACTGCTCACCGCACCGACCTGGTCACCGACCGGGTGCGGACGGTCAACCGGCTCCGCGACGTGCTCACCGGCATGTTCCCCGCCCTGGAGCGCGCCTTCGACTACTCGGCCCGCAAGGGCGCACTGGTGCTGCTGACCGGCTACCAGACCCCGGCCGCCCTGCGCCGACGCGGCTTGAACCGCCTGGCTTCTTGGCTGGTCAATCGAGGTGTCCGCGACGCGGACAACGTGGCCGCCGCGGCCGTGGCAGCGGCCCAGGCCCAGCACACCGCACTGCCCGGTGAGGACACCGCCGCACAGATCGTCGCCGACCTGGCTACGCAGGTCATAGCCCTGGACGACCGGCTGGGGCGCATCGACCGCCAGATCCGCGATGTCTTCCGCACCCACCCACAGGCAGAGATCATCGAGTCGCTGCCCGGCATGGGTCCCATCCTCGGAGCCGAGTTCGTCGTCGCCGCGGGCGACATGACCGCCTACGCCGACGCCGGCCATCTTGCCTCGGCCGCAGGGCTGGTCCCTGTCCCCCGCGATTCCGGCCGCCGCACCGGCAACCTGCACCGACCCAAGCGCTACAGCCGCCGCCTGCGCAGGGTCTTCTACCTCTCCGCACAGACCAGCATCATCCGCGACGGACCCAACCGGGAGTACTACCTCAAGAAACGCGGCGAGGGCTGCAAACACGTCCAGGCCGTCATCGCCCTCGCACGACGCCGCACCAGTGTGTTGTGGGCCCTCCTACGCGATGACCGGGCCTTCACCGCCACCCCACCCATCACACAGACGGCTTGACTCAACCCGAGGCCACAAAACCGGCAGCGTGGCTGAGGCCGGCGGGACTGCAGCGAGACACACGCGCACCCGATCGGTCGGCGCGCCCGCCGTCGTGGCTGGCGTTCGTCGGCCGAGGCACAGACGATCTCCCGAACGCCCCCACCTCACCGGTGGAGGCGGCCACAGCCTTGACAGGGTCATTGAAACTCCCGGCCAAAGTCGCT
>NZ_JBIAVX010000066.1:0-1469 GCF_042894725.1 Streptomyces sp. NPDC001480
CAATACCGGTGATTTAGGTGGTTTTCCGGCGGGTCGGTCTGGGCTTCGTCGGTCCAACCAGCGTCGCGCTGGGTGCGTCGGGCCGGGGTGGGGTGCGGTGCTCGGCGCGCTTGAGTTTCCAGTTGGACATCTTGCGCTTGATGACACGGGGGTTGGCGCGTAACCGGCGGGGCGGCAGGGGGCGTTCGCGAATCTCACGCAGAGCTGCGGCCAGGGCCCGGGTCAGCCGGGAGGGGGGAAAACGCCGCCTGGTCGGTGACGTGGCGGCGGACGACGCGGAGGGTGCGGGTGAAGGAGATCCGGTCGGGGTCGCAGTCCGCCTCCTGTGCGGCGTAGTGCATCAGGTCCCGCAAGGCGTGGTGCACCAGGAGGAAACCGAAGAGCTCCTGTTCGACGCCGGCCGGGTGCTGGGAGCGCAGGATGAGACGGGGCCCGCCCTGGTGGGTCTTGATCTCGTCCAGGGTGTTCTCGATCTCCCACCTCTGGGCATACAGCGCGGCCAGGGAGGCGGCGGACGCGGCCTTTGGGTCCAGGATGGTGGTGATCAGCCGGTAGACGGTGCCGCCGGGGGTGAGGGTGTACTCGATGACGCGAACCCGGGCAGGGTCCGCGCAACGGTTTTTGTCCCGGGCGGCGACGATCTCGGAGAGGTAAGAGCCGTCTTCCAGCAGGGCCCGCACCGGAAGCACGGCGTCATTTTTGACCCGCCACAGCAGATCAGCACCGGTCGCTGCGGCGGCCCGCCACAGGTCGAAGCCGCGAAAGCCTCGGTCGGCCAGGAGCAGCATGCCCGGCGTCAGCGCGGTGAACAGACGCTGGGCCAGTTCGGTTTCGTGGAGGGCCAACGGGCCTGTCTCGGCAGCGAAGACGGCGTGGGTGCCGCATTCGACCAGCGCGGCCATGCGTGCCTGCGGGTAGGCGCTCTTGTCCTGTCCACGGCTCACGCCCGGGCGGCCGAAGAAGGCGGCGTTGGCCTCGGTGTCCGGCACATCGAAGGTGGTGCCGTCCACCGCCACCAACCGCCATCCCCGGTACCACGCTCCCGTGGTCTCCTCGGTGGCCACCGGATGGCAGACCCGGGCGAACAGCGCCCGCAGCACTTCCGGACCCAGCCGCAGCCGGGCCCGGCCGATGGCCGCGGTGGTCGGCACCCGCCACGTTCCCTTCCACCGGCCCATCCGCTCCAGCCCGTGCGTGAGCAGCCGCGCGACCTCCTCGTATCCCTGCCCCGCAAACAGGCACATGGCCAGCACGAAATAAACGACCACCCGGGCCGGTAGCAGCCGCTGCCGACGTTCGGCCCGGCCACACTCCGCGATCACGTCGTCCACCAACTCCGGCGGGAACGCCTGCGTCAGCACCCCGAGCGCAATCCGATCCGACAGCCGCTCGTCTGCTCGCGACTTCACTTGTCCGGGCCTTGGCACACCCCGTTCAACGACCGGTCAGAGCCAAAGTCACCGGTATTG
>NZ_JBIAVX010000067.1:0-1434 GCF_042894725.1 Streptomyces sp. NPDC001480
GTGCCCCTATGGTTTTCGTCAAGCGGTGGCCGGGGTGGGCGGCTGGTAGAAGGTTCCGTCTCGGAGCATGGCGAAGAGGACGTCGATGCGGCGTCGGGCGAGGCAGACGAGGGCTGCGACGTGGTGCTTTCCCTCGCGTCGTTTCTTGTCGTAGTAGGCGCGTGAGTCAGGCTGTGACAGGGAGGCGAACGCGGCGAGGTAAAAGGCTCTCTTGAGCTGCTTGTTGCCTCGCTGGGAGGGGTGTTCGCCGCGGATGGAGGAGCCGGATCTGCGGGTGGCGGGTGCTAAGCCGGCGTAGGCGGCCAGGTGGCCTGCGGTGACGAAGCCGCTGCCGTCTCCGACGTCGATGAGGATGCGGGCTGCGGTCCTGACCCCGATGCCGGGCATGGAGGTCAGGACCGGGGAAAGAGGGTGCGCCTCCAGCAGTTCCTCGATCCTGGCCGCGAGGAGTCTGCGTTGGTCGAGCACGGAGGCGAGCGAGGCGGCGAGGCTGGGGACGATCAGTGCAGCAGCGTCGGTGCCCGGAACGACGACGGTCTGCTCATCGAGTGCATCGAAGATGTCTGCGACGAGCCGTTCGGCCATGCGCGGTGCTCTGGGCCGCAGCAGCGAGGTCAGCCGTCGCCGGCCAGCCTTCCGTAACTGTGCTGGTGAGCCGTGGCGTTCGAGGAGGAACAGGACAGCCTGATGGTCCAGGCGCGGTCCCAGGACCCGCTCGAGAGAGGGATGGATCTGGGTCAGGAGCCCGCGCAGACGGTTCTTGATGCGGGTCACCTCGCCGGCCAGGTCGTCGTCGAAGCCCACGAGCATGGTCAGCTCGGCGACGGTCTCGTCGTCTGCCGCCAGGTCCCGCAGGGTGTGCGGCATGGTCCGGGCAGCATCGGCGATGATCGCCGCATCGCGGGCATCGGTCTTCGACTCCCCGGGGTAGAGGTCGGCGATCCGCCGCATCGTGAGACCTGGAAGATAGGCGACCCGGCAACCGACGTCACGCGCGACGCTCAGCGGCAGGGCGCCGATCGAGGCTGGCTGGTCCACCACGACCAGTACCGTTCCATGCTTGGCCTGCAGTTTCTCGAACAGCTCACGCAGCCGTGGCTCGTTGTTGGGCAGCTGCTTGTCGAACACCTTCTTTCCCGATGGAGTCAGTGCGGTGCCGTGATGTTCGCCCTTGCCGACGTCCAGACCGAGGTACACATCGATCTCGTCCGTGTCGTTCACACACCCCTCCCCAGCAGACGCTTCCCGGTCCCACATGCGGCATCAGCGTGCCGGCATCCACGTTACGAAGGCCTGCTCCACCCAGGACGGGTACGAGCGGTCATGCCCCTGATCAGCGGTCTGCCAATGCCTCCGAGACCGGCGACACCACCTTTTCGACCATGACCGACAGGGGGAGCAAGTCATACCGGACCCGGAGACCGGGAACCCCAT
>NZ_JBIAVX010000068.1:0-1349 GCF_042894725.1 Streptomyces sp. NPDC001480
GGAGCCTCCCCCTGAGTGGTGGACACGCTGATACTGGATCTGCTTGATCCGGAGGAAGCGAGACAACCGCCGATGGCGATGAAGGACTACTCGGACGAGTTCAAGGCCGATGCCGTGGCCCTGTACGAGTCCACACCCGGGGCGACATACAAGAGCATCGCCGCCGACCTGGGCATCAACCGCGCCACCCTGCGCGAGTGGGTGCTGCGGGACCGTGAATGCCGCGGTGTCACCGCCACGGCTGCGATGCCGGCCGTCCCACCGGGGACACCGGCGCCGTCCGAGGCTTCGGACGAGCGGATCCGGCAGCTGGAGGCGAGGGTGGCGGAGCTCGAGGCGAGTGAACGCAAACTGGCGACCGAACGCGACATACTCCGCAAGGCGGCCAAGTATTTCGCCGGAGAGACGAACTGGTGAGGAGCCGCTTCCAGTTCGTCGACGACCACCGGGACACCTACGAGGTGAAGCGGCTCTGCCACGTCCTGGACGTGAACCGGTCCAGCTACTACAAGTGGCTCGCCGGCGCCGAGGCACGGGCCGCCCGGCAGCGCAGGGACCAGGTCCTGGCCGAGGAGATCCGCACGGTCCACGGCGAGTCCGGCGGCGCCTACGGCTCCCCGCGCGTGACCGCCGAACTCCGTGAGAAAGGGCGTCGGGTCAACGAGAAGCGGGTCGCCCGGATCATGCGGACGTTCTCCATCACCGGCATCCGCCTGCGCAGACGGGTTCGCACCACCGTCCCGGACCCGGCCGCCTCCCAGGTCCCGGACCTCTTCCAGCGGGACTTCACCGCCGCCGAACCGGGCCGCAAGTACATGGGCGACATCACTTACCTGCCCCTCGCGAACGGCGAGTTCCTCTATCTCGCGACGGTGCTGGACTGCTTCAGCCGCAAAGTCGTCGGCTGGTCCATCGCCGACCACATGCGCACCGGCCTGGTCACCGACGCACTGCGGATGGCGGCCTCGACCCGCGGCGGCCTGGACGGGGCGGTGTTCCACTCCGATCATGGAGCCCAGTACGGGTCGCGGGCCTTCGCCGGCCTCTGCGACCAGCTCGGGGTCACCCGTTCGATGGGCGCGGTCGGCACCAGCGCCGACAACGCAGCCTGCGAAAGCTTCCACGCGTCGCTGAAACGCGAGACCCTCCAAGGCGCCCGCGACTACGGCGACGCCGACACCTGCAGACGGACCGTATTCGCCTGGCTGACCCGCTACAACACCCGCCGACGGCACTCCGCCAACGGCCACCTCAGCCCCAACGAATACGAACGCCGACACCACACCGCTAAACTCACGCTCGCCGCGTGATCAATAACCGCGTGCCCACCATCACGGGGGAAGGCCCAC
>NZ_JBIAVX010000069.1:0-1277 GCF_042894725.1 Streptomyces sp. NPDC001480
AGAAGTACCAGCTCAAACCCCGCGACTGGGCCACCGCCGCACGCGAGGGCACCACCATCGCCCCCCTCATCACCCGCCTCAACACCATCCGGCGCCGGCATCCGGCGCTGCGGCGCCTCAGGAACCTGCGCTTCCACCCGACCGACAACGACGCCGTCATCGCGTACAGCAAACGCTCGGGCTCGGACACGGTCGTGGTGGTCGCCAACCTCGACCCGCACCGCACCCAGGAGGCGACGGTCTCGTTGGACATGGCGCAGCTCGGCCTGGACCAGCACGCGACCGTGTCCGTGCACGACGAACTGACGGGTGAGACCTACCACTGGGGCAGGACCAACTACGTGCGTCTCGAACCCGGCCGGGCGCCGGCGCATGTACTCCATGTCCGGCGATCGTCCGCCTCGCCCCAGATCGGAGGGCCCAGCGCGTCATGACAGTCAACAGCCCCGTCCCGGACACCTTCGAGGACACTCCCGCCAAGGACCGGGACCCGGAGTGGTTCAAACGCGCCGTCTTCTACGAGGTGCTCGTCCGCTCCTTCCAGGACAGCGACGGCGACGGCGTCGGCGACCTCAAGGGCCTGACCGCCAAGCTCGACTACCTCCAGTGGCTGGGCGTGGACTGCCTGTGGCTGCCGCCGTTCTTCAAGTCACCGCTCAGAGACGGCGGATACGACGTCGCCGACTACACCGCCGTGCTGCCCGAGTTCGGTGACCTCGCCGACTTCGTGGAGTTCGTCGACGCCTCCCACCAGCGCGGCATGCGCGTGATCATCGACTTCGTCATGAACCACACCAGCGACCAGCACCCGTGGTTCCAGGAGTCCCGCAAGAACCCCGACGGGCCGTACGGGGACTACTACATGTGGGCCGACGACGACAAGCAGTACGGCGACGCGCGGATCATCTTCGTCGACACCGAGACCTCCAACTGGACCCATGACCCGGTCCGCGGCCAGTACTACTTCCACCGTTTCTTCTCGCACCAGCCGGACCTCAACTACGAGAACCCGGCCGTGCAGGAGGAGATCCTCGCCGCCCTCCGCTTCTGGCTGGACCTGGGCATCGACGGGTTCCGGCTGGACGCCGTGCCCTACCTGTACGCGAGCGAGGGGACGAACTGCGAGAACCTGCCCGCCACGCACGAGTTCCTCCAGCGGGTCCGCCGCGAGATCGACGCGATGTACCCGGACACCGTGCTGCTGGCGGAGGCGAACCAGTGGCCCGAGGACGTCGTCGACTACTTCGGCGACTTCTCCTCCGGCGGCGACGAGTGCC
>NZ_JBIAVX010000070.1:0-1254 GCF_042894725.1 Streptomyces sp. NPDC001480
CGGCGGGGTAACAGGCTGCGGCCGATCTCGGCGAGTCCGAGGTGCCGGTCGCGTCTGCGGGCGGAGGGGGGAAAAGCCGCTCGGCGAGATCACCGTGCGGCGGACGACGTGCAGAGCCCGGGTGAACGAAGTCCGCTCTGCTGTACTGCGGTGCAGGCGGGCGGCTTCGTCCAGCAGGTCGCGGGTGGCATGGTGCACGATCAGGTGCGCATAGATCTCCTGCCGCACCCCGTCCGGGGTCTGTGATCTGAGGACCGGTCGGCCGCGCTGGTGGGTCTTGATCTCGTCGAAGACCAGCTCGATCTCCCAGCGCCGGGCGTAGAGCGCGGCAAGCTCGGCAGCCGGGTACTTCTCGGGATCGGTCAGGCTGGTGATGAGCCGGACGATGTCAGCCTGGCCGTCGACGCGGTACTCGATCACCCGGACCAGAGCCGGTGGGGCCTTCAGCGTTCCGACCGCTTTGCTGTGCTTGTTCGCCTCGATCCGGGCCAGGTAACTGCCGTCGGGCAGCACGTCCTGGACTCGGCGGGCCTTGCGCCGCTCGATCCGCCATAGCAGGTGAGTGCCCTGGTCGCGAAGGCGGTGCCAGCGGGCCAGGCCCCAGAGCCCGCGGTCGGCCAGCAACAGCGTTCCGCTCCCGACGTGGGCCTTCAGGGCGTCGGAGACGATCCGCTCGGACTCCTTGAACCCGCCGACCACGGCGTCGAGCACGGCGTGGGAGGAACACTCGGCCACCGCGACCACACGGGCCTGCGGATACCCCATCGGACTGCGCTGTGATCCCGACTTGCCGAAGGCGTCGTCGTTCGCAGCCGAGTCCGGCACAGCCAGCAGTGTCCCGTCCAGAGCCAGCACGCGCAGCCCGCGAAAGAGATCGTCCTCTCCGCCCAGTGGCCGGGCCACAGCCCGGAACAATTCCCGCATTACGGTCCATCCCAGCCGCTGCCGGGCCCTGGTCAGCGAGGACTTGTTCACCCCGGTCCAGGGCCGCAGGCCCGGATCGCCGGCCTTCACCAGACGCAGGACCTCCAGGTAGTCGGCCTGCGGGAACAAGCACATCGCCAGCACGAAGTACACCGTGAACCGAGCGGACAACAGACGCCGGCGCTTCTCCGAGCGGCCAGCCTCGTCGACCACGCGGTCCACCAACTCTGGTGGGCATGACCGGGTCAGGACTCCCAGCCCCAGCCGTTCCAGACGGGATATCAGCACACCCGCTCAACCGACCGACAACCCCAAAAGCAACGGCATTGC
>NZ_JBIAVX010000071.1:0-1212 GCF_042894725.1 Streptomyces sp. NPDC001480
GCGGGCGACGTACGTCTTCGTGGCCGCGTCCAGCCGCATCCGGATCAGCGTGATCGTGTGTAAGGCCCGGTTGAGCTGCCGGTCGCCACTGCGGTTGATCCGGTGCCGGTTGGTCAACCCCGAGGAGGCCGGGATCGGCGAGACACCCGCGAACGATGCGAACGCCGCCTCGGACCTGAAACGGCCCGGATGCGACCAGCTGACCAGCACCTGAGCGGCGGTGATCGGGCCGACACCAAGGAGACCGAGGAGCTCAGGTGCCAACTGGCGGACCAGGCTGTAGATCTCGTTCTCCAGTTCCTTGGCCTCGGCCTGCAAGACCTGGATGCGCTGGGCCGTCGACCGTAGGGCCCGCGCTGTCATTCGGTGCTCGATGCCGTGAGCCGGTCGGTCCCGTAGTTGGGCACAACGTGTGATCTGCGCTGGCCGCTTGAGCTTGCGCAGCTCGCTGCGGAGGTCGTCGGGTGCGGACACGATCAGTGCCTTGAGCTGGTTGATCGCGGCGGTTGAGGCCAGGACCGCGCCGTGGCGGGTGGCGAGCAGGACACGCAGGGCCTCCCGTTCGCCACGGAGGCGGGGCTGGATCAAGTGCTCGCTGGCGAGGGCTTCCTTGGCCGCCCGGACGGCGTCAATCATGTCGGTCTTGCGTCCGCCGCGGACGGCTGGCCTCTTGGGCCGGCAGACCTCCACGACGCGTTCGCCAGCCTGGTCGAGGAAGGTGGCCAGACCAGCGCCGTAGCTGCCGATGCCCTCCAGGGCCCAGCAGCGGCGGCCGGGGATGTGCTTGCGAGCGAAGTCGAGGAGGCGGCGGTAGCCACGGGCATTGGCCGGCGCGTCGGTAGAGGCGAGGACGGCTCCGATGGGGCTGACGGCTGCGGCGGCGAGGGTGTCGCGGTGGGTATCGACGCCGATGACGCCGTCGACCTGTTCTGCGAGCATGGTCACGCGGTTGTTCTCCTTGAGGTTGGACGACCGTGGTCGGCGTCGGCCTGGGTGGAGTCACCGCGTGGCAGAACTGTGATGAGTCACGTCGAGATGGCGGACAAGCTGCTGATCAAGCCAACGGGGTGGGCCAGGCCGACGCCGACGTCCGGCAGACATCTCGGGGGCACGGCAAGCTCTGACGAGCCGCCAATTACCTTGTGGGTCATGCCGGAACGCCAGCGCCGAGCCTGGCAGCAGCCCAACCCGGGCCGCATCTCGACTATCACA
>NZ_JBIAVX010000072.1:0-1161 GCF_042894725.1 Streptomyces sp. NPDC001480
TACTGATCTTTTCGTAAGTTCGGTTGGTGTGGTGGGTGGATGGTCAGGCCGATATGGGCGAGGAATGACCATGGAAGTCGGGGGTTGGCGTTGATGCGGTGGATGCCTTGCTCGGTGGCGTCGGCGACATCGGCGAGGTGGTCGCCGGCGAGGTTGGCGAGTTCACGCTTCTTGAGTGAGGACCACAGCAGTTCCACCGGGTTCAGCTCGGGAGCGTAGGCGGGTAATCGTTCCAGGGTGAGCCACTCCTGTTCGGCGACCCAGGCCCGCATCGCCCGGCTCCAGTGGGCCGACAGGCCGTCCCAGACCAGGACCACTCGCTCGCCGCGGTAGAACACCTTCATCTGCTCCAGGACCTCGATGAGTCCGGCGGTGTCGTAGCTGCCGGGCTTGAGGTGGAAGCACAGGCGGGCCCCGCGATCGGGGTCGGTGGAGTGGTAGCCCAAGGCCCCGGCCATCGACGCACGCTTCCAGTTCAGGCGGTGCCGCAGGAGCGGAGTCCGCCCTCGGGGCGAGTAGGTGCGGCGGATCTGAGGGAGCAGGGAGACGCCTGATTCGTCGAGGAAGACGATCCAGGCACGTGTGTTCACGGCCCCTTTTTGATGCGCGGCCACTCGTGCGCGATCCAGCGGGCGATCTCCGATTCGTCCCGCTCGACCGCCCGCCGCTCGGGCCGTTGCAGGCTCCATCCGAGCCGGCCGGTCAGCAGCCGCCATACCGACGCCCTCGACAACACCACTCCTGTTGTCCGGGTGACGACCGCGCCGACTCGTTCCAGGGTCCACAGGTCGGCCTCGAAACCATGGGCCTGGGCACCTTGCTCCAACGCGGTCCGGACCATCTCGACCTGGGTGTCGTCCAGCTTGGGCGGGCGTCCGGTGGCTGCCCGTCGCCGCAGGGCCGAAGTACCGCCTTGCTCCCACACCCGCCGCCAACGCCGCACACTCTCGGCGCACACCCCCACCGCCCCCGCGATCTCCGCATTCGAGACGCCGTCCTCGAACAACTCGACTGCCCGAACACGACGCGCCTCCGCCAACTGAGGTCGAGACAAAGGAGGAAGGGAGGAGCCGGCAACCGAAGGAGAAGGTTGGTAAGCCACGCCGACAGCCTCCCATCGACAAGCCCACCACACCCACCGAACTTACGAAAAGATCAGTA
>NZ_JBIAVX010000073.1:0-1060 GCF_042894725.1 Streptomyces sp. NPDC001480
TCTCGCCCGGCAGATCGCCACTGACGGATACCGCCTGCTCGAATCCGTCTTCGTGCCGACAGCGCCAGGATGGCTGCAGCAGGTGCCTGCCGTCACCGTCCTGCGCACGGTGTGGGTGCAGCAGTTCACGCGCACCGTCACCGACGGCGAAGAGGAGGTGACCTGGCGGGGGAAGGACGATCTCCCGCCGAGCAGAGCGATGGTCGCCTCTCCCTACGATCCTGAGGCCCGGTACGCCAAGAAGCGCGGATCCGCCTGGGTCGGCTACAAGATTCATCTCAGTGAGAGCTGTGACGACCCTGGGGAGTTGAAGCGCCCGCACTTGGTCACCCACGTTGTCACGACCGACGCCACGGTCAACGACGCGATGGTCGTCGAGGAGGTCCACGACCGACTCACCAGCAAGGGTCTCTTACCAGGGGAGCATCTCCTGGACGCCGGCTACACCTCGGCCGAGCTGCTGCTCACCGCGCCGACCACTCGCGGCGTAAGCGTCGTCGGCCCGGTCCGGTCCAACAACACCCGGCAGTCGGCATCGGGCGGAGGCTTCGGCAAGTCCGCCTTCACCATCAACTGGCAAACTAAGCACGCACTTTGCCCGACCGGCGCCACCAGCAGGTACTGGACGGAGGGTGTGGACAACAACGGCCGGGATGCGATCCGCATCCGCTTCGCGACCGCCACCTGCGCGCCCTGCCCGGTGCGCGATCAGTGCACCAGATCCACCCAGTACGGGCGGCAGCTGACTGTCCGGCCCCAGGAACAGGACGCGGTGTTGGAACGCGTCCGAGCGGAGCAGTCCACCGACGAGTGGAAGGCCCGCTACGCGGCCCGCGCCGGCGCGGAAGGCACCATCCACCAGGCCGTTGCGACCGCCGGCGTCCGCCGGACGCGCTACGTCGGCCTGGCCAAGACGCGGCTCGCGCACATTCTCACAGCAACCGCCATCAACTTGATCCGCCTTGACGCCTGGTGGAACGAAACCGCCCTCGCACGCACCCGCATCTCTCGACTGGCAGCCCTCGGCCTCGCAGCGTGAGGTCAATTGGGCAACAGGGTC
>NZ_JBIAVX010000074.1:0-1003 GCF_042894725.1 Streptomyces sp. NPDC001480
GCAGTCGATGAGGGACTTCAAGTCGGACCAGGAGGTGCGCTGGTGCCCGGGGTGCGGGGACTACGCGATCCTGGCGGCCGTGCAGGGCTTCATGCCCGAGCTGGGCCTGGCGAAGGAGAACATCGTCTTCGTCTCCGGCATCGGCTGCTCCTCCCGCTTCCCGTACTACATGAACACCTACGGGATGCACTCCATCCACGGCCGCGCCCCCGCCATCGCCACCGGCCTGGCCACCAGCCGCCGCGACCTGTCCGTATGGGTGGTGACGGGTGACGGCGACGCGCTGTCCATCGGCGGCAACCACCTCATCCACGCCCTGCGCCGCAACGTCAACCTCAAGATCCTGCTGTTCAACAACCGCATCTACGGCCTCACCAAGGGCCAGTACTCCCCGACCTCCGAAGTCGGCAAGATCACCAAATCCACGCCGATGGGCTCCCTCGACGCCCCCTTCAACCCGGTCTCCCTCGCCCTCGGCGCCGAAGCCTCCTTCGTGGCCCGCACCATCGACTCCGACCGCAAACACCTCACCGAGGTGCTGCGCGCCGCGGCCGGCCACCCCGGCACCGCGCTGATCGAGATCTACCAGAACTGCAACATCTTCAACGACGGCGCCTTCGACGCCCTCAAGGACAAGCAACAAGCCGAAGAAGCACTCATCCGCCTCGAGCACGGGCAGCCGATCCGCTTCGGCGCGGACGGCGGCCGCGGCGTGGTCCGCGACCGGCGGACCGGTGACCTGAAGGTCGTCACCGTCACCCCCGACAACGAGGCCGACGTGCTGGTCCACGACGCCCGGGCGGAGTCCCCGACCACCGCGTTCGCCCTCTCCCGCCTCGCCGACCCCGACACCCTGCACCACACCCCGATCGGGGTCTTCAGATCCGTCGACCGCCCGGTCTACGACGACCAGATGGCCGACCAGCTGGACCACGCGGTCGAGCAGCGGGGCAAGGGCGACCTGGCCGCCCTGCTGGCCGGCGGCGACACCTGGACCGTCGTC